>NZ_JBIPDA010000004.1:0-437117 GCF_044007395.1 Flavobacterium sp. FlaQc-57 | reverse complement strand
AACAATACCTAAAACCCACTTATTTCTCATCTTTTTCATAAGTAACTGGTTTGAAGTTTTTTACATCAGGAAGTTTTTTGTACTTTTTCAAAAAACTACCCATTCGAGAAGGTTTTACCACAAAAACTTTACATTTTTTACCTGTAGTTGTCTTTGAAAACAGCACTAAGCCAAATTTTACCAGCTTTGTTTATACGATAAACGTACTGAATTTTGATTTTGCTCCTATATATAAGGACTGTTTCTTCTGAAAACCTCCTCCCTAGCCCCGATAGTAGCACAAATCCTTTTGCTTTTTTCTTTAAAAAGTAAAAGATTGGAGCCAATAGCGGGAAGAAGCTCCTGAAAAACTAAACTTATATATAACAACTCTAATATTCTACCTATTACAAAGCACACAACCGCCCTCAAACGCAATAACACATTTTTCTCCTACATATTATAACATAAACATGTACATATGTATTGTATGTATTTTTGTAATGCGTTATATTTGCATTCACAAAATTATAAACAATGATTAAGATTACTTTACCCGACGGGTCGATTAGAGAGTTTGCTTCAGGCGTAACTCCGATGGAGGTTGCTAAGAGCATTAGTGAAGGATTTGCTAGAAACGTGATTTCTGCATCTTTTAATGGTACAACTATAGAAACCGAAACTCCACTGACGACCGACGGTAGTCTTATATTATATACATGGAATGATGCTGAAGGTAAAAAAGCTTTTTGGCACTCGACTTCGCACGTAATGGCTCAGGCTCTTGAGGAATTGTTTCCTGGAATTCAATTAACTCTCGGACCTGCAATTTCAAATGGATTTTATTACGATGTTGATTTTGGAGATCAAAAGATAACTGATGCTGACTTTAAAAAGATTGAAGATCGCGTTTTGGAGATTTCAAGAGGAAAGCATGAATTTAAAATGCGTCCTGTTAGCAAAGCTGAAGCTTTGGAGATGTACAAAGACAATGTCTACAAGACTGAATTAATTTCAAATCTTGAAGACGGAACTATTACGTTTTGTGATCACTCAACTTTCACTGACTTATGTCGTGGAGGTCATATCCCGAATACCGGAATTATCAAAGCCATGAAAATCATGAGCGTTGCCGGTGCTTATTGGAGAGGTGATGAGAAAAACAAACAGTTAACACGTGTTTACGGAACTTCTTTTCCTAAACAAAAAGATTTAACTGAATATCTTGAACTTCTTGAAGAAGCAAAACGTCGCGATCACCGTAAATTAGGTAAAGAACTTGAACTGTTTGCTTTCTCTCAGAAAGTTGGTGCAGGTTTACCATTATGGCTACCTAAAGGAGCAGCATTAAGAGATCGTTTAGAGCAATTCTTGAAGAAAGCTCAAAAGAAAGCCGGATACGAGCAAGTAGTTACTCCACATATTGGACAGAAAGAACTTTATGTAACTTCTGGTCACTATGCAAAATATGGTGCTGATAGTTTTCAGCCGATAAATACTCCAGCTGAAGGCGAAGAGTTTTTATTGAAACCTATGAACTGTCCTCATCACTGTGAGATTTACAATGTAAGACCTTGGTCGTACAAAGATTTACCTAAGCGTTATGCTGAATTTGGTACTGTATATAGATATGAGCAATCTGGAGAATTACACGGTTTAACTCGCGTTAGAGGATTTACTCAGGATGATGCGCATATTTTTTGTACTCCAGAACAATTAGACGAAGAATTTAAAAAAGTAATTGACTTAGTGCTTTATGTATTTGGCTCATTAGGCTTTGAAAACTTTACTGCTCAGATTTCTTTAAGAGACAAAGAAAATAGAGATAAGTATATAGGTACAGATGAAAACTGGGAGAAAGCTGAAAATGCAATTATCAATGCTGCAGCTGACAAAGGACTGAATACTGTAGTAGAATATGGCGAGGCTGCTTTTTACGGTCCAAAGCTTGACTTTATGGTAAAAGATGCTTTGGGAAGACAATGGCAATTAGGAACTATTCAGGTGGATTACAACCTACCAGAACGTTTTGAATTGACTTACAAAGGCGCTGATAATGAATTACATCGCCCTGTTATGATTCACAGAGCTCCTTTTGGATCTATGGAACGCTTTATAGCAATTCTATTAGAACATACAGCAGGAAATTTCCCACTTTGGTTAATGCCGGAACAGGCTATAATCTTGTCTTTGAGCGAGAAATACGAAATATATGCTAAAAAAGTTTTAGATTTGCTAGAAAATCACGAAATTCGCGCCCTAATTGACAACCGAAGCGAGACTATTGGTAAGAAAATTAGAGATGCTGAAATGCAAAAAATACCATTTATGCTGATTGTAGGTGAAGAAGAAGAGAAAAATGGAACTATTTCTATTCGTCGTCATGGTCAAGAAGGAAAAGGGAATATTACAGTTACAATTGATGAATTTGTCGCTATTGTAAACGAAGAAATAAAAAAGACATTAAAAGTTTTTACAGTTTAACTTAAATTATAAAGTCATAGCAATAAGAAGCAACAGAGGTTATCAACCTCGAGTAGAAAAAAAAGATGCACACAGAATAAATAACAATATTCGTGGTGTACAAGAAGTAAGACTAGTAGGCGAGAACATCGAACCAGGTGTATTTAAGCTTGCAGAAGCTTTACGTTTAGCAGATCAATTCGAATTGGATTTAGTTGAGATTTCGCCAAACGCTGAGCCGCCGGTTTGTAAAATCATGGATTACAAGAAATTTGTTTACGAACAAAAGAAACGTGATAAGGTTTTAAAAGCTAAGTCTACGCAAGTTGTAGTAAAGGAAATTAGATTTGGTCCTCAGACTGATGAGCATGATTACGAATTTAAAAGAAAAAATGCTGAGAAGTTCTTAAAAGAAGGCGCTAAATTAAAAGCATTCGTTTTCTTTAAAGGTCGTTCTATTATCTATAAAGATCAAGGACAAATTTTATTATTACGTTTGGCTACAGATTTAGAAGAACATGGTAAAGTTGAGGCTATGCCAGTTTTGGAAGGAAAGAGAATGATTATGTTCATTGCTCCGAAGAAGAAGAAATAGTGTTCAGTTTTAAGTCTCAGTGTTCAGTTTTGAACTTGAAACCTTAAACTTGAAACAAAAATATAAGTAAGTAAGAATAAATTAAAACACTAGGAAAAATGCCTAAAATGAAAACAAAATCTAGCGCCAAGAAACGTTTCAAAGTTACTGGTTCTGGAAAGATTAAAAGAAAGCATGCTTTTAAAAGTCACATCTTGACTAAAAAATCTAAAAAACGTAAATTAGCTTTGACTCACTCAGCGCTAGTTCACTCTACAGATATGAAAAGCATCAAACAACAATTAAGAATTATCTAATAATTCTTTAGGTTAAAAATCATTTAAATATAACCTTGGAGTATGGCTTTTAAGTTCCTTTGATTTAATTCAGGACGCCTGCTACAAAAACACATTAAAATTATGCCAAGAGCAGTAAATTCAGTTGCTAAAAGAGCAAGAAGAAAAAAAATAATGAAGCAAGCCAAAGGTTTCTTTGGTAGACGTAAAAACGTTTGGACAGTTGCTAAGAATGCAGTAGAGAAAGCAATGTGCTACGCTTACCGCGATAGAAAACAAAACAAAAGAAATTTCCGTGCATTATGGATTCAACGTATCAACGCTGGAGCTAGATTGGAAGGAATGTCTTATTCTCAATTCATGGGGAAAGTAAAAGCTAACGGAATCGAATTGAACCGTAAAGTTCTTGCAGATTTAGCGATGAATCACCCAGAAGCTTTCAAAGCAATACTTAACAAAGTAAAATAAACGTTTTATAAACTCAATTTAGATTACTTACTTATCATAGAAAAACCATTCGCTTTGCGAGTGGTTTTTTGCTTTTACAGGAGTTTGCAAAATTCTACCTTATAGAAAATGATTTTTAAACCTATATTTGTATTTCATCAAATCAATCAAAATGTACGAAGCACTTTTTCAACATATTGAAAAATTCATAACACTAGAACCTTCAGACATTGATACTTTAGAATCTTGCTTGAACATTTCAGTCATTAAGAAAAAAGAACATGTTTTAAAAGAAGGTCAATTTTGCAACACAATGTACTTTATTACAAAAGGCTGCATGAGACAATATATTATCAATTCTAAGGGTACTGAGCAAACGCTTCAATTTGGAATTGAAAACTGGTGGATTACCGATTATCTAAGTTATCACAACCATATCCCATCCCATTTCTATATTCAGGCTATCGAAAACTCAGAGGTTATTGCGATAGAGAAACAAACTCTTGAAGCTTTATTAATTCAGATTCCAAAACTGGAACGTTACTTTCGAATCGTTGCGCAAAAATCATTTGGCGCTGCACAAATGCGTATCAAATTTTTGTTTACAATGTCAGCAGAGGAAAGGTATCATCACTTTAATAATCTCAATCCTGAATTTGTTCAACGCATCCCACAATACATGCTTGCCTCCTATCTGGATTTTTCTGCTGAGTTTATGAGTAAAATTAGGGCAGGGAAAATTTCTTGAAGTAGTTCAAGTTTTTTAAATTAGATATCCATGATCTTTGTATCAAACTTTTAAAGAACATATAAAATGAAACCAAGAATCGTTATTCCAACAGTTGCTCCAGAAGCATACCAAGCATTAATGAATTTAGAAAAATACATTTCTACAACTTCACTAACTCCGACACACAAAGAATTAATTAAAATTAGAGCTTCACAAGTAAATGGCTGTGCCTTTTGTGTTAATATGCACACCGCTGATGCAAGAAAACAAGGCGAAACCGAACAACGTATTTACTTAACAAGCGTATGGCGCGAAGCGGATGTTTTTACCGAGGAAGAAAAAGCAATTTTAGCTTTAACAGAACAGGTTACCATGATTAGCAATCATGTCTCTGACGAAGTTTATCAGAAAGCCGCAAGCTTCTTTAGCGAAAAATATCTTGCTGAAATAATCTTGTTAATCATTACTATTAACTCTTGGAACAGACTCGCTATTACAACAGGATTGAGAGCTGTGTAATATTATAAAGATTAATTTTACAAAACCATACAGGCAAAACCTTTAACACATAAGGTTTTGCCTGTATCTGTTTATAAATCAACGAAAAAGATAAAAATTAAAGATTAAATAAAATACCGTATTTCTACTCTTTTTTAAGAACTTAAATTCTTTATTTTTGGCGCATGATACCAAAAAGAATACTCATATCTCTATACATAATTTTCACCTTCATATTTCTTCTTTCCTGCCAAAAAAAGACCAAATTTATAGTAGAACCAACTGATACAAAAACTGAAGTTAAAAAACTAATTGTCATTGCAGATCAATTTTACGACACTAAAGAATTTGATAGTGCTTTCTTTTACTACAACAAGGTAAAATTAATTTGTAATCCGATAACTGATTCTGAAAATTATGTCAGTACTTTAAACGACATGGCGGATATCCAACAGAATCAAGAAGATTTTATTGGCAGTGAAACAACCGTTACTGAAGCTCTTCCCTATTTAAAATATGTAAAAAAACCTAAGCACGCTTGGAATACCTATGTAATATTAGGAACTAACTACTTAAACACTTCAGATTTAAAAAATGCGCTACTCTATTATAATAAAGCACTAAATCTAAATACCAGCGAATGGCGAAAACTAGCTGCTAAAAACAACATCGCTGCTGTTTTAATGCAAGAGAAGAGATATGTCGAAGCATTGCAAATTTTTCTTTCTTTGATTACAAAAAAAAGCGTAATCGATGTTCCCGAAAATCATGCTAAAGCACTTGACAATATTGGATTTTGCTACTATAAAATTGACAATCCAGAAGCCATCACATATTTAGAGAAGGCGTTAAAAATCAGATCTGAGATAAACAACGATACAGAAATAGGAATAAGCTATCTTCATTTGGCAAAGTTCTATCAGAATAAAAATTCTAGTTTGACTAAAAAATTTGCAAAGTTAAGTTACCAAAAGGCCAGTCTCGTAAATCATCCACAAGATAGAATGTCCGCATTAGAATTATTAATCAAATCTACCTCGGACAATGAACTAAAAAAATACTCTACAATGTATGTTAATTTAGTTGATAGTATTTTTGAAGTGAGACAGAAAGCTAAAAACCAATTTGCAAGAATTAAGTACGATTCTAAAATAGAAAAAGACGAAAATCTAAAACTTAAAACTCACAAAGCAGAAAATGAACTGCAACTTGAAAGACAAAAAAACAGAAACATTGTTTCATACATCATCATTGCTTTAAGTCTAAGTTTAGTATTGGTTCTTTATTTCTACTTAACTTCCAGAGGTAAAAAAGAAAAAATTGAAGCAACATATAAAAGCGAAACCCGAATTGCAAAAAAGCTACACGATGAGCTTGCCAATGATATCTATCACACAATGGCTTTTGCAGAAAATAAAAATTTGGCTTTAACCGAAAACAGAGAACAATTACTAAATAATCTTGATGCAATTTATTCCAGAACAAGAGATATATCAAAAGAAAACAATCCCATTATCACGAACGAAAATTACCTTCTATATTTAAAAGAAATGATTTCCGGCTTTAACACTCCCAATATTAATATTATTTTAAATGGTTTAGATTCTATTTCCTGGTGTAAAATTGACAGAAATAAAAAAATAACAATTTATAGGGTTATACAGGAATTACTTGTAAATATGAAAAAACATAGTAACGCTACTTTAGTTGGCATAACTTTTAAAACAACTGAAAAAAACATTCTTATTAATTATATTGATAATGGTAAAGGCGTGAACATTTTCAATATTACTTTTAAAAATGGTTTGCATAATGTAGAGAGCAGGATTCTAAATATAAACGGAGAAATTGATATTGATTCGGCACCTGAAAAAGGTTTTAAAGTCTATTTAAAATTTCCTTTATAATGATTCAGAAGCTTATTTCATTCTTTCAAAACAAAACTGTTTTGAAATACTTTTTAGCAATCCTACTATTTTTAATTTTGGGCATTTCTTTGTATTTAATAAAATGTACCAAAAACGAAATACAGATAAACAAAAAAGACAATACAGCTCAAATAAAAAAACTACTTGATAAAGCAGATATCTTATTTGATACTTACAGATTTGAGAACTCTTATTACTACTTTAATGAAGCTCAATTACTTTGCGATACTAGAACTGATTACGTCGATTATGTATATGCTCTTACTTGCATGGCCTCTGTCGAACAATCTTTAGGTGATTTTACAGCTAGCGAAATATTATTAACCAAAACCCTTCCGCATCTAAAAAAGATAAAAAAACCACGTTTTGCCGCAAATGTATACGGACAATTTGGTGCCAATTATTATTATACATATGACTACAACAATTCTCTATTTTATTATACAAAAGCGCTACATCTAAAAACAAGCAATTATAGAAAAATAGCTGTCTTAAATAGTATTTGTTTAATATATATCAAACAAAAAAAGTACAAACTGGCCGAGAGTATACTTATTCCTATCTCAAAAATTAAAACAATTTGTAAAAATGACATTACCTTAAATGACAATGAATACTCTAGAATTTTAGATAATATAGGGATATGTTACAGAGAACAAGGAAAACCTGAGGCGCTAGATTATTACAAAAGAAGTCTCGCTATCAAACTTCGTCTAAAGGAATATAATGGGCTCTTATATAACTACCTGCATTTGGCTGAATATTTTCAAAATACCAACCAGCCATTAGCCAATACTTATGCAAAAAAAGCATATGTCTTTTCAAATAAATTAAATGATGCTTCTAATAAATTACAAAGCTTAAAATTATTAACCAAAACCAGCAAAGGGAATGATGTGAAAAAGTATTCCCTAAAATTTATTCAGCTTGCCGACAGTATCACAACTTTAAAGAAAAAATCAAAGAAACAATTTGCGAGAATTAAATACTATTCAAAACAAGACAGGTCTGAAAACTTACAGCTAAAAGATGAGAAGACTGCTAATGAATTGCATTTGGAACGTCAAAAAAAACGCAATATCATTTCATATATCATTATAGTTTTTACGACTTTATTAAGTCTTTTTCTTTATTTACATTTAAAGTTGAAAAGTCGAAAAGAAAAAAATGAAGAAATTCTTAAAAGTGAAATGCGAATTTCGAAAAAACTGCATGATGAATTGGCAAACGATCTTTACCAAACCAGAGCATTTGCACAAACTAAAGATTTAGAAGAAAACGAAAACAAAGAATACTTACTAAATAATTTAGATGCTTTGTACTCCAAAACAAGAAACATTTCGAAAGAAAATAGTCTTATAACAACCAATGAGCTATATCATATTGGCCTAAAAGAAATGATTTCAGGATTTAAAACTCCAGACATAAACATTTTATTGAATGGTTTAAACGTAATTTCATGGGACCAAATAGACAAAAACAAAAAAATAATATTGTACAGAGTTTTACAAGAATTATTCTTTAATATGAAAAAGCATAGTAATGCGACTTTAGTAAGTATCACTTTTAAAATAATAAATAAAAACATAGCTGTAAATTATACAGATAATGGTACTAGAGAAAAAAATAATCCAATAATTTTCAAAAATGGATTGCAAAATGTGGAAAGCCGTATTAAAACTATAAATGGAACTATTATTTTTGACAATGAATCTCATAGTAGTTTTAAATTAAGTTTCACATTCCCTTTATAAACACTACAATATGTTTAAAAAAATTTTAGTTGCCGAAGATTTAGATAGTATAAGTATAGCCGTTATTCAAGTACTTGAAGACCTGAAAGTTCCTATAATTCACCATGTAAAATATTGTGATGATGGTTTACTAAAAATTAAAAAAGCTTTACTCGACAATGAACCATACGATTTATTAATTACCGATTTGTCGTTTAAAACAGATCATCGTAAAGTAAACCTAAACTCCGGAGAAGATCTTATAGAAGCTATAAATGAATTTCAACCCAAATTAAAGAAAATAGTATTTTCGATTGAGGATAAATCCTTCCGTATAAAATCACTTTTTAATGATTTAGGAATTAATGCGTACGTTTCTAAAGGAAGAAATAGCATTAATGAATTGAGAAAAGCAATCGAAGGAACTTTTAGAAATGAAGAAAAAATACTTTCTTCAGATTTATCTTTTAGTTTTAACGATAAGGCATTAATTGAAATTGAGTCTTATGATATTTCGATTTTAAAACTTTTAGCTCAAGGATATATTTTAGAAAACATTTCGAACGAATTTAAAGCTTCATCCATCACTCCAAATGGAACTAGTAGTATCGAAAAACGTATTAACAAACTAAAAATTTACTTTAAGGCAAACAATAATGTGCACTTAATTGCAATCGCAAAAGACTTTGGCTTAGTTTAAATTTGTACTGTTTACGGGTTTCCGTAAGGAATTAGATTTTAATCCATATAAATTTGTGTAGAATCTATTAACCTACAAATGAAACCCAAAAACAACGTTAGTTTTGAAAGAAATCTTAAACACAGATTTGTTTCAAAAATTAATACAACCAAAAATAAAATCATTATGAAAACCATGCTACTCTGTGTTTTTCTATCTCTAAGTTTTGCTTTCGTTTCTGAAAAAACAGGATGGTTAGAGGTAGATTGGAAAATCATTTTCATCCCCGCCCTCCTTGTTTTACAAATAATCATTATAGGAACCGCCTTGAAAAACAGATACAAAAAACATTAAAGTCATTTATTTTTAGAACTTATCAGACTTCCATGAATAAGAAAAAAATAATTTTGATCATATTTATTTGTATCATCATTATACTCCATTGGTATATCACAAATACAGACAAAATGATTTGATAATTAATTCCAGTAAAAAACTCAAACTGTAAAATAGCAATCTTTATTCTAAAAATTGTCAATACAAATAAACCATAATGTTCGTATTTAGAAATTCCTATATTTGACATTTTTAATACAGCATGAAAAATTTTCTAAGTTTTGTTCTCTTCTTTTTTACATTAGTAGCCTTTTCTCAAACTAAAATTCTGTCTTGGAATTTAGAAAATTTTGGAAAATCAAAATCTGACTTTGAGTTAAATTACATTGCTTCCACCATTCTTGATTATGATATTATAGCAATCCAGGAAGTTGTTGCGGGCTATGGCGGCGCTCAGGCTGTCGCAAAACTTGCAACGTTATTAAATGAAAAAGGATCAAAATGGGATTATACGATTAGTGATCCAACGAGTAGCAGCAGTTATAAAACCGAACGATATGCTTTTATTTGGAAAACTAGCAAAGCTAAACTTAAAGGAAGTCCGTGGCTTGAAAAAAAATACAGCCTGGAAATTGACCGAGAACCTTATTTTGCAACATTCGAAATCAATAACAAAACAATAACCCTGGTTAACTTTCATGCTATTACCAAAAAAAAGCAACCTGAAACAGAAATAAAATACTTTAAATTTCTACCCACAGAATATCCAACTCTGAATTTGGTTTTTATGGGAGATTTTAACTGCCCTCAATCACATTCGGTCTTCAACCCTTTAAAGAAAATGGGATACACTTCGATTTTACAAAATCAAAAAACGACATTAAAAAGACAATGTAAAGGTCTAAACTGTCTCGCTTCTGAATTTGACAATATTTTCTATCAATCAAAATCTTTAAAATACATCAATTCGGGAATAATTTCGCTTCACACAAAATTCAAATCTTTAGAAGAAGCCAGAAAAATATCCGATCATATTCCGATTTGGTTTGAATTTTCACTGAATTAATCTAAGTCTTAAGCTTTTTCTTTTTTGCAGCAGGGAATAAAACATTGTTCAGTATTAAACGATAACCTGGCGAATTGGGATGCAAATCTAAAACTGTTGGAGGATCTCCTACTTGATGTTGAAAATCTTCCGGGTCATGGCCTCCAAAAAAAGTAAACATTCCTTTTCCTTTTTCACCGTGAATATATCGTGACTCTCCATTAAGTTCACACGTACCCATTACTAAAACATTTGATTTTATGAAATTAGTATCAAATGAGGTTGTTTGTCCCATAAATCCTTTTACTAATTGCGTGTGATTTTGACATAACATACTAGGAATTGGATCCCATTTTGCAGAGAATTCCATTAAACTAAAATAATCTTTTTCCATTGGAATTCTACGCTTGGATGTCATATCTATATCTGAAAACTCGTATACTTCTGGTCTTCTTTCAAGCGTAAAATCTTTAAACGCAAATGAATTTCCGTAATTTAACTTCGATTGATAATTAGGATCACTTGCGTCTCCATCAAACATTGCTTCACAAATATCAACACCATCTGCAGCTAATGCAATATCAAAACTATCAGTTGCAGAACACATTGCAAACATAAATCCGCCGCCAATAACAAAATCTCTTATTTTTTTTGCTACAGCTCCTTTTTCCTGCGAAACTTTCGCGTAACCTAATTTCACAGCTAAAGCTTCGGCATCTTTTTTCTGTTCTATGTACCAAGGAGTGTTTTTATATGCGGAATAAAACTTCCCGTATTGTCCGGTAAAATCTTCATGATGTAAGTGTAACCAATCATAAAGTAATAATTGATCATTTAAAACCTCTTCATCGTAAATTGGTGTGAAAGGAATTTCAGCGTAAGTCAAAACTAATGTTACAGCATCATCCCAAGGTTGTTTTCCTTTTGGAGTATAAACAGCAATTTTTGGTGCTTTTTCTAGAATGACAGATTCCATATTTTGAGAAGGGCTCGAAATCTCATTTAAAATCGAGGCTTCTTCACTATCTGAAATAATTTCAAAACTTACTCCTCGAATTTTACATTCTTTTCTAATTTCATCTGCATCAGGCAGTAAAAAAGAACCTCCGCGATAATTGAGCAACCAACTTGCTTTATAATCTTTACTTAAACACCAATAAGTTATTCCGTAAGCTTTTAAGTGATTTTGCTGTGTGGTTTCGTCCATCGGAAGTAAGATAAACGAGGCTTTTGCTGAGAATGATAGTAGAAATATGAAAATATAAACTAAGCACTTATTCATTAGAAAATTGTTTTAGTAAAGATATAAAGGAAGCTTTAAAAAACACGATAGATAATTCTGTTTTATAAGTTTCTAAATGTTAAATAAAAACCTGACATTAAAATTGAGTTTCTTTTCGCCAAAATCACGTAAAAACACCTATTTTAAATGAAGACATAATTCATACATTTGCTATCCCAGATCATCAAACTAATCAATAAAAAACCAAAACCATGAAGTTTAATGATAGTAATAATCAACCAAAGGGATTAAATGTAGTGCAAAAAATAGGTTTGTGTGTTCTTGTTCTCACTATTATTTTGTACTACGTATTGTCTATTCAGTTTTTAACCAGCTGAAATTTAAATTGTAATAACTGCAATTTCGTTCTGAATCGCGTATACTACTAATCCGGCTATATTTCTGGATTCGGTTTTAAGAAGTAAATTATTGCGGTGTCCTTCTACTGTTCTCGGACTTAAGTAAAGATGCTCAGCAATTTCTGAAGTAGTTTTTTGCTGGCAGATAAGTTGTAGAATTTCTATTTCGCGTGGAGAAAGAAAACCTGTCTCCAAATTTCCTTTTGAATTTTTTGTCGAAACAATAGTTTCCTTAATTGTTCGCAATACATTTTCATTATAATGAAATCCTTTTCTCGCCACCTCAT
The DNA here is from genome assembly GCF_044007395.1 of Flavobacterium sp. FlaQc-57. NCBI lineage: Bacteria > Pseudomonadati > Bacteroidota > Flavobacteriia > Flavobacteriales > Flavobacteriaceae > Flavobacterium > Flavobacterium sp. FlaQc-57. The sequence goes on along the minus strand of NZ_JBIPDA010000004.1, from coordinate 424,481 downwards.
TAATAGTGTAAATCAAATCTTTTGGCGTTGTATTTTTTATCAGATAACCTACAGCTCCAACCTGTATCATATTTGCTACAAACGATTTTGTGTCGTAACTTGTTAGAGCAATTATTTTAATTTCAGGAAATGATTTTCGAATAATTTTTGTTGCCTCAACACCGTTTAAGATTGGCATTTTCAGATCCATGACAATAATATCAGGTTTAATCTCATTGTCATTCAAATAAGAAAGTAATTCCTCTCCATTGGAAGCTTCGAAAACAATATCGATATTATCTTCTCTTTGCAATAAAAAAGAAATTCCTTTTCGGAATAAAACTTCATCATCGACTAAAGCAATCTTAATAGCGGCATTCATTTTGGTTTGATTTTGGTCGTTTGGTTTGCCGAAATTACAAAATATGATGCAAAAAACCACCGAAGCACCCCATTATATTGGACAAAAAGTGATTTTATTGTTACATTTTAAATTAAAAGGTAAAAATCGCATCAATACCATTACCAATTTCCGATTTTATTTCGATTGAGCCATTTAAAAACGAAACACGGCTATCGATATTTTTCATACCTAATCCTTTATGATTCTCGGCATTTTTACTATCAAAACCAACTCCATTATCTTCATAAGTACAGGTATGAACTCCATCTATATTTTTAAAAGCTATCGATATTTCAGTTGCCTTTCCATGACGCAAAGAGTTGTTCATCAATTCTTGCAGAATTCTAAAAACATGCAAATGCCGGTCAATATCTTGATCATTAAAATCAATTTCGTTCTTGTAATATGTTTTTACTGATTTACTACTTTCAAATTCTTCACATAATTCTTCGACACCTGCATTTAATCCAAATTTCTCAAAAACAGGAGGCAATAAGTTATGTGCAATTTTTCTGGAATTTTCGAGTGCTTTTGTAGTAAGGCTAATAATATTTTCAGTTATTTCACTTATTTCTGCTTCTGTTAAATTAGGAGAAGTTAACAAATGACTGTTTAAAGAAACAATATTTAGTTTTGAACTGATATCATCATGCAAATCCTGAGCAATTCTTTTTCGCTCTTCTTCTTGCGTGACAATTATAGCGTGCAGTTGTTCTTTTTGATATTGTAAGGTTAAATCTCTTTTCTCTAATTCTTTTTGAATAATTTTCTTTCTGGAGAAGTAGAAAAATACAATTAGAAAAACGGCAAGCATCATGAAAAAACATGATATGTATAAAATTATTGCGACAATTTCTTTATCATGAATTGAATTACTACTCATATTAACGCTTACTATTTAGAATTATCTCTATCAAAATCATATAAATTATTTTATGCAATCGATACAATAAAAAACATTCAAATAATTAGAGTAAAAAAATCTTTAATTTTTCAGAATTCACTTAAAACTTTTTTCTAAGTGAAGTATTCTTAATTTACTTTTTTGTAGAAACTGACTTTCCATTCGTATAAAATAAATAAATGATATACTAAAAATAAAAAAGCATTTAGCATCCAAGTTAGATATTTTATGTTGTCACTAAGTCCTGTAGAAAAATTTCCAATTAAAAATAATACTGTACATCCTAATAGATAAAACACAGTACCAAAACTAACATAATAAAATTTCTTGTTTTCCGTAAGCATATTATAAAAATGCAACAAAGCAAAAGAAACTATAAGTAAAGAGGTCAAGGTAATTTCAAACAAATTAAACTTTAAAAATTGGCTTGAATCCATAACAAATTGTCCTGCTAATAAAAATAATGCAATAACAAGAGCGCTTTTTACAAAAATCTTTTGACTCTTTATTGGCAATAATGAATTGTAAAACAATCCCAATAATATCATTTGACCAATAAAAAATATATTGACTGCAAATAAATTATTGATCTCGATACGGTACAATAATTCCAGTGAACACTGCATTACAAATGCAAACGCTAAATAAGAAACAAGAAAAACATTAGCTTTTTCCTTTCGGAAAAAGCTATATGAAAATAGTATAAGATTTAATAATAAAACCAAATAACCTGAGTAAATTAAAAAATCTATCACCTTTTATTTTTTATAGAATTAAAATGGAGGACTTGGACGTGTACCATCATAAACAAGTGGTATAGGATCTCCATCGCATTCATCTATTCCTGGAGGCGGTCCATAAACATCTAAGTACTTTTTCGTTTCTGGGTCATATTGAGCTCCAACAAAAAGCAATGTTTTCTCTTTATCATCATTAATACCAATATAAGCACGAACTGCTGTGGTATCAAGCTTCAATACTAACTCTAAACTCTCACGTGGTATTAAAAAAGATTTTACTTTTTTCTTACTGTCTTCGATGGTGGTATCGTCATCGTACCTTTTTTCCCACTCTTTAGCAACTGGTAATGTGACTTTAATAGGTCCTGGAAATTTTTCTTCTTCCATAATTTACAAATTAAATTAGTTAATAGTATTAGAAATGTTAAATGGTTTGGCTAAGCTAATTAATTTTATCAAAAAAATTAACATTAAGCATAAAAAAAAGCCTTTTTAAAAGGCTTTTTTATTATATTTAGAAAGGAACATCGCTATCATCATCATCATCATTCAGATTACTACCAAAAGCTTCATTTGGTGACGGAAGGTTTTTTGTAATAAACGGATTCTCATCATGATTCATTTTTGATGGTAAATCGTCATAACTACCAGAAAAATCATCAAGGTTATCGAACTTACCAAGGTGACCAATAAATTTCAAACGAATGTTTTCGATACCACCATTACGGTGTTTCGCGATCATAATCTCTGCCTGACCTGCTGTTGGCGATGCTTCATCATCATCCCATTCTTCAATTTTGTAATATTCTGGTCGATATAAAAACGAAACAATATCAGCATCCTGCTCAATAGCTCCAGATTCACGAAGATCCGATAGCAACGGACGCTTACTAGATCCACGCGTTTCAACGGCACGCGATAACTGCGAAAGTGCGATTACCGGAACGTTTAGCTCTTTTGCCAAGGCCTTTAAATTTCGGGAAATTGTAGAAATCTCCTGCTCACGATTTCCTCCTCCTTTATTATTTCCTCCGGCTGTCATTAATTGCAAATAATCAATGATAATAATCTTGATACCATGTTGCGAAACTAAACGACGACATTTTGCTCTTAAATCGAAAATAGAAAGTGATGGTGTATCATCAATAAACAAAGGGGCCTTTTCTAAGTTTTTCACTTTGGTACTCAACATTTCCCATTCATGAGGTTCTAATTTACCTGTACGTAATTTCTCTGATGACAAACCTGTCTCTGACGAAATTAACCTTGTAATTAACTGAACCGAGGCCATCTCCAGAGAGAATAAAGCTACTCCGTGCCCGTACTGTATAGCAATATTTCTAGCCATTGAAAGTACAAAGGCAGTTTTTCCCATCGCAGGTCTCGCTGCGATAATAATTAAATCGCTGGGCTGCCATCCTGAAGTCAGTTTATCCAGATTATGAAAACCGGTTTCAACACCACTTAAACCTTCTTGTTTGGCAATTTCTTCAATTTTCTTTTTAGCCTGAAGAACTAAACTCTGAGCAGTTTCAGAACTACGTTTTATATTTCCTTGTGTTACTTCGTATAATTTTGATTCGGCCTGATCAAGCAAATCAAATACATCAGCAGTTTCATCATAAGATGCTTCGATAATTTCGGTAGAAATACGAATCAAACTTCTTTGAATAAACTTTTGAAGAATGATACGCGAGTGAAATTCAATATGCGCCGAAGATGCAATTTTTTGCGTAAGCTGAATTAAATAAAAATCTCCTCCGGCTAATTCTAATTTTCCATTCTTTTTCAGCTGAGTTGAAACTGTCAGCAAGTCAATTGGCTGCGTTTCTGTAAAAAGCTGAACGATTGCCTCAAAAATATATTTATGCGCCTCTTTATAAAAGGCATCCCCTTGCAAAATATCAATTACATCATCAACTCCTTTTTTATCAATCATCATCGCTCCAAGCACAGCTTCTTCTAAATCAAGCACTTGCGGAGGAAGTTTTCCTTTTTCTAAATTAATAATTGAGGGTTTATTTCCCTTTGCAGGGCTTACATTTTTGAAATTTTCCATATGGCGAAAGTAGCGAAATTTAAAAAAAGATCGCTATCGAGTTATAACTATTAATTGTTTATAAATAAGTTTTTTTTGTTGATAACCAAAAAAAAATCCGAAACGATAAGGCTTCGGATCTTGTATTAATTTGTAAGAATTTACTCTTTATACTCACCCATTTTACTATATTTGTCCATTCTTTGGGCAATTAAGTCGGCTGTTGATAAGTCTTTCAATTCGTTGTATCCTTTAGTAATGTATTCAGCAACCGTTTTAAAAGTAGTTTCGCGATCATAGTGCGCTCCACCTAACGGCTCAGGAATTACATCATCAACTAATTTTTGTTTTTTCATGTCTGATGAAGTCAATTTTAAAGCATCAGCAGCACGTTCTTTATACTCCCAGCTTTTCCATAAAATTGAAGAACATGATTCTGGCGAAATTACAGAATACCAAGTATTCTCTAGCATATAAACTTTATCTCCAACACCAATTCCTAAAGCTCCTCCTGAAGCACCTTCACCAACAATAATGGTAATAATTGGCACTTGCAAACGAACCATTTCAAAAATATTTCTGGCAATCGCTTCTCCTTGTCCTCTTTCTTCAGCTTCAAGTCCTGGATATGCACCCGGAGTATCTACCAAAGTTAAAACCGGGATTCCAAATTTCTCTGCCATTTTCATTAAACGCAAAGCTTTACGGTATCCTTCAGGATTTGCCATACCAAAATTACGGTACTGACGTGTTTTTGTATTAAAACCTTTTTGTTGACCTACGATCATAAACGACTGTCCGTTTATTTTTCCAAGTCCGCCAACCATAGCTTTATCATCTTTAAAATTTCTGTCTCCATGAAGCTCTAAAAATGTATCTCCGCAAATTGCTCTGATATAATCTAAAGTGTAAGGTCTATTTGGATGTCTAGACAGTTGAACACGTTGCCAAGCTGTAAGATTTTTGTATATTTCTTTTTTAGTTTGTTCTAATTTCTTGTTGATTTCCTTGCAGGTTGGTGTTACATCAACATCAGATTCTTTTCCAATAATAACACACTTTTCTAACTGTTCTTCTAGTTCTTTGATTGGAAGCTCAAAATCTAAATATTCCATGGATTTTTGAATTTTGTTTGTAAATCGAACCGCAAATATAAAAATATTATATCATTGGCACAGTTAATTGTTAGTAAACTATTAAATTGTAATTTAAAAATAAGGAAACTATTACACTTCTTTCTTATTTTTATAATGTTTAAAAACGCCATTTAAAATAACTGTAATAACAATTATAAGAGCGCCAATATAAAATTCTGTACTCATTTTTTCTTTTCCTCCCAGAATAAAATAAGCCAGCATAATTCCGTAAACCGGCTCTAAATTAGTCGTTAACATTACTGTATAAGGAGTTAATTTTTGCATGACTTTTACAGAAGCTGTAAACGCATAAGCGGTGCAAACTGAAGCCAAAACCAATAATAAAATCCAATTATTTAATGACATTGTAAAGAAATCAGCGTTGAATTTTCCTTGTATTAAAAAATAAATAGAAATAAAGAAAACCCCTGCTCCAAACTCATAGAATGTAATAACAGACGGTTCATGATCTGAAATCAATTTACCATTCATTAAAGTAAATAAAACTCCTAATATAATTGACGCTAAAGCATAATACATTCCGTGAAGATATTTCACTTCGACCTGCATGATTAAAGCTAAACCAGCGATAATTATTAACCCAAAGAAAACTTCATACCATAATATCTTTCTGCCATAAAATAATGGTTCGAGTAAAGAAGCGAAAAATGCACCGAGAGAAAATATAGAAAGTGTTATTGAAACATTAGAAACATGAATGGCTCTAAAAAAGAAGATCCAATGCAGTGCAATAAGCAATCCAACAAAAATCAGTTTAGCAAAAGATGTTGCCGAAATCACAAAGGACTGCTTTTTATATACAATAAAAGCTCCAAGAAAAACTCCGGCAAGAAGCATTCTGAACCAAACTAAGTTTTCAGCGTCAATCGTGATTAAAGCGCCCAAAATAGCTGTAAAACCCCAGATAAAAACAATTAAATGAAGATTTAAATAACTTTTTAAATTATCGTTTCGCATTACGTAATAAGTACACCGCTAAAATTCCGAAAACAATATTTGGGAACCAAACAGCTAATAAAGGTGAAAAAGTAGATTTTTCGGCAAGAGTACCAAATATTTTATCAAAAAACACAAATGAAAAGGCAATTGCAATACCAATGGCAAGATTCGTTCCCATTCCGCCACGACGCTTCATTGACGAAACAGCCACGGCGATAATTGTTAAAATGAAAGCCGAAACCGGTACACTGTATTTTTTATAAAGTACTACTAAATATGTATTAATATTTCCTGAACCTCTTTTACGTTCTTTCTCAATAAAATCGATTAATTTACCAAGCGGAAGTGTTTCTGCAATGTAAACAACCGGAGTTAAATCTGCCAGTTCAAACTTGAACGCAACATTTTTTTCCGGCACTTTTTCTATCTTATCATTCAGTTCTCCAAGTGTTCTTTTAGTATAATCATACAAAATATAGATCTTCTTTTTAGGATCCCATTTTATACGACTAGCAGTAATTTTATACGTTAATTGGTCTTTTTCAAAATGCTCTAAAGTAAAATTAAAAGCCGTTTTAGACTCTTCATTAAAACTATTTACAAAAATAAAATCGTTGTCATTAATTTGCCTGTATACATTTGTGTTTTCACCACGCATTAATTGCTTTCCATTTCCTTTTAAATAGGTATATCTAAAATTATTGAAACCTTCGCTGGCGGCAGGAACAATAAAAAATCCCATTAAAAGCACAAAAACAGAAACGATCGAAGCACCAATAATATAAGGTCGCAGAAAACGCGTAAACGAAATTCCAGAACTTAAAATCGCAATAATTTCAGTATTATTAGCCAATTTTGAAGTAAACCAGATTACCGATAAAAACAAAAATATCGGAAACAGAGAGTTTGCAAAATAAACCGTAAAATTATAGTAATAGATGGCAATTGCAGTAAACGGAATTTTGTTTTCCAGCATTTTATTCACCTTTTCAGAGACGTCAATTACAATTCCAATCGGAATAAATAATAAGATCATCACCGAGAAAGTGGCTAAATATCTTTTTAAAATATATTTATCTATTATCGTTAACATAGATTTTTTTTGTTTTTTGTTGTTTCAATTTTCAGGTTCCAAGTTTCAGGCCACTCAGAGTAACTTGAAACTTGAAACTAAAAAAACATGAAACTTCTTATAGTCTTTGACTCATATTTTTAACCATCATTTCTTTCCATGGTCTAAAATCTCCTGCTAAGATATGTTTTCTGGCTTCACGAACCAACCACATATAAAAACCAAGATTGTGAATCGTTGCAATTTGTTTTCCAAGGTATTCATTGGCAGCAAATAAGTGACGTAAATATGCTTTTGTATATTCAGTATCCACAAAAGTATGTCCCATTTCGTCGATCGGAGAAAAATCAGCTTCCCATTTCTTATTCTTGATATTAATTGTTCCGTTTGCTGTAAACAACATACCATTTCTGGCATTACGAGTTGGCATAACACAATCGAACATATCAATACCTAACGCAATATTTTCTAATATATTTATAGGAGTTCCTACTCCCATTAAATAACGCGGTTTGTCTTCAGGAAGAATTTCACAAACTACTTCTGTCATTGCATACATTTCCTCTGCAGGCTCTCCTACTGATAAACCACCAATAGCGTTTCCTTGTTGTCCTGAATTTGCAATATATTCTGCAGATTGACGACGTAAATCTTTATAAGTACTTCCCTGAACAATCGGAAAAAACGTTTGTTCATAACCATATTTATAAGGAACTTTATCTAAATGATTGATACAACGATCCAGCCAACGGTGCGTCATATGCATTGAACGTTGTGCGTATCTGTAGTCGCAAGGATAAGGTGTACACTCATCAAAAGCCATGATAATATCAGCTCCAATAGTACGCTGAATTTCCATTACACTTTCAGGAGAAAAAAAGTGGTATGAACCATCAATATGCGATTTAAACTTTACCCCTTCTTCTTTAATTTTTCTATTATTCGAAAGAGAATAAACCTGATATCCACCAGAATCTGTCAAAATATTACGATCCCAATTCATGAATTTATGCAATCCTCCTGCTTTTTCAAGAATTTCTGTCTGCGGACGTAAATATAAATGGTATGTATTTCCCAGAATAATATCCGGATTAATATCTTCTTTAAGCTCACGTTGGTGTACTCCTTTTACAGACGCAACGGTTCCAACCGGCATAAAAATAGGCGTTTCAATTACGCCGTGATCTGTTGTTATACTTCCCGCTCTTGCTTTAGATTGCGGATCTTTTTGTAATAAATCAAACTTCATCTGTGTCTTTTTTCAGTCGGCAAAGATAGGCTAATTTGAGGAAATTTTAATCAATTCGACAATTTGTCAATTAGAAAATGAGATAATACCAAAACATCTCAAAAAAGGAACATCAAACTTGAAACCTAAAACAAAAAACTTCTAACAGTTAACTTTTAATTTCCAACCTTTTTTGGGCGTTTCCCAAGGGCCGGGCTATCCGCTAAATCTTTTGTTCCAGAAAACATCTTTAGTAAACAAGACCGGAGATTGATCACAAAAGGATATCGCTTTTATCCCTAACGCAAAAAAAAAAGAATGCTCATTACCCTGAAATTTTTAAATTTGATAAAATCACAAGATATAAAATCAGATTAATCTGCAAAATCTGCGTGCAAAAAACAAAGTAAAATGAACTTAGCTCAAAAACTTGGATATCCCGAAGATGCCAAACTATTAATTATTCATGCAGATGACGCAGGATTATCTCATTCAGAAAATCAAGCTACCATAAAAGCACTTGAAACCGGATCTGTAAATTCATACAGTATTATGGTTGCTTGTCCGTGGTTTTTTGAAATGGCAACATTTGCCAAAAACAATCCAAGCTATGATTGCGGAATACATTTAACACTGACTTGCGAATGGGAAAATTATAAATTCGGGCCAGTTCTTCCTATTACAGAAGTTTCAAGTTTAGTTGATCAACACGGCTATTTTTACAAAACCCGAAAAGATTTTAAAGACAATGCAAAACCGGCAGAAATAAAAAAAGAACTCATAGCTCAAATCGATAAAGCTTTGCAATTTGGTATTAATCCTACGCATCTCGATTCGCATATGTGCAGCATTGGCGTGACTCCAGAAATTTTAGAAATCTACAAAGAACTTGGCAGAACCTATAATTTACCCGTTTTTATCAATAAAGAATTTGTAAAATCTATTAGTTTATCAACTGAAAAATACAACTTTAAAGATACTCTTTTGACCGACAATCTTTTAATTGGTCACTTTTCAGATTTCGAAAAAGGAGAACTGAGATCTTCTTATGCAAAAGCACTGGATAATATCCAACCAGGTTTCAATGTATTTTTACTTCATCCTGCTTTTGATGATCGAGAAATGCAAGGTATTACTATAAATCACCCCAACTTTGGCTCGGCTTGGCGCCAAATTGATTTTGATTTTTTTACAAGTAATGAATGCAAATCAAAACTTAAAGAGAACAATATTCAGCTGATTACATGGAAAGAGATTTGGCAATTAAATATTTAAACAGTGAGATCTTTTTTCTTTTTTAATGTGAATACTACAATATCCTGATTCAAAAAATATAACAATTCAAAACCTTTGATTTCGTAACTTTATAAAACAATTTAAAGATAGAAATCATGATAAATTCAGAAGAAAAAGACCAAATAGACGAAAATGAAATCGAAAAAAATCTGGAGCAATTAGATTACCCTTCATCAGAAGATATTTATAATAAGGAAGAAAAAGCAAAAGACATTGACCCGGAAAATATTAGCAACGGAAAAGCAATCGTCCAAAAAGAAGGCGAATGGAATGAAAACACGTTCAATATTGAAAAAGAAAACAAACTTGGAGATGACTTGGACGTTCCCGGATCTGAACTTGACGATCAACAAGAAGAAATAGGCTCTGAAGATGAAGAAAACAATTACTACAGCGAAAGCGACACAAACTAAACAAAAGAACTACAATTACTTAACAACATTTTTTTTTGCCACAGATTAAATAATTAACTGCGATTTTTTACACATCGATTTAATTCTTTAATCTGTGGCAAAACTTTATACACTATAACAAAGGCTTTAGTTTTATTTAAGATCAATAAAAAAAGAAGGAAAATTTAACAATTCCAGTAAACTAAAGCAAAAAATCACTTGTCAGCCCGCAAAATAAAATTTACTTTTGCAACAGTTTAACTTTTACACATAAAATGAAGCCTAACACACAACAATTAAGCGATTTAACTATCCAAGTAAGAAGAGATATTCTTCGAATGGTACATGCTGTCAACTCAGGTCACCCAGGTGGTTCTTTAGGTTGTACTGAATTTTTGGTTACTCTGTACCAAAATATTATGGAGCGTAAAGAAGGTTTTGATATGGACGGAATTGGAGAAGATCTTTTTTTCCTTTCAAACGGTCATATTTCTCCTGTATTTTATAGCGTTTTAGCACGTAGTGGTTATTTCCCTGTTTCAGAACTTGCAACTTTTAGATTATTAAACTCACGTTTACAAGGACATCCAACAACTCATGAAGGATTACCTGGAGTTCGTATTGCTTCTGGTTCATTAGGACAAGGTTTATCTGTAGCTCTTGGTGCTGCACAAGCAAAAAAGCTAAATGGTGACAATCATATCATTTATACTTTACACGGTGATGGTGAATTACAAGAAGGTCAAAACTGGGAAGCGATCATGTATGCTTCTGCAAAAAAAGTAGACAATCTTATTGCAACTATCGACCTTAACGGTAAACAAATTGATGGTACAACTGATGAAGTTTTAGCAATGGGAAGCATTCGTGCTAAATTCGAAGCTTTTGATTGGGATGTTATCGATATTAAAGAAGGAAACAATATTGATGCTATACTTGGAGGTTTGAATGATGCTAAATCAAGAACCGGAAAAGGAAAACCAGTTTGTATTTTATTACATACTGAAATGGGTAACGGTGTAGATTTTATGATGCACACTCATGCTTGGCATGGTAAAGCGCCAAACAACGATCAGCTGGCAAACGCTTTAGCTCAAAATACCTCAACTTTAGCCGATTATTAAAAATTAGCTTTAAGCTTTAAGTAGTAAGCCTCACGCCTATTGCCTACAGCCTATTGCGTATAGCAAAAAAACAAAATGAAAAAATATACAAATACAGGAAGCAAAGATACTCGTTCGGGTTTTGGAGCGGGAATGACTGAATTAGGTCAAAAAAACGAAAATGTTGTAGCACTTTGTGCAGATTTAATTGGATCATTAAAATTTGATGAATTCAAGAAAAATCACCCAGAGCGTTTTTTCCAAATCGGTATTGCAGAAGCAAACATGATTGGTATTGCTGCCGGTTTAACTATTGGAGGAAAAATTCCATTTACAGGAACTTTCGCTAACTTCTCAACAGGAAGAGTTTACGATCAAATTCGTCAATCAGTTGCTTACTCTGATAAAAATGTAAAAATTTGTGCTTCTCACGCTGGTTTAACACTAGGTGAAGATGGTGCAACTCACCAAATACTGGAAGATATTGGTTTAATGAAAATGTTACCAGGAATGACTGTAATCAACACTTGTGATTACAACCAAACTAAAGCTGCAACGCTAGCATTAGCAGATCATCACGGTCCAGCTTATTTACGTTTTGGACGTCCGGTTGTAGCTAACTTTACTCCAGCTGATGAACCTTTCGTAATTGGAAAAGCTATTTTACTAAACGAAGGTTCTGACGTTACAATCGTAGCAACAGGACACTTGGTTTGGGAAGCACTTATTGCTGCCGAAGCTCTTGAAGCAAAAGGAATTTCTGCTGAAGTAATCAACATCCATACAATTAAACCTCTTGACGAAGAAGCAATTCTTAAATCAGTTGCTAAAACAAGATGCATCGTTACTGCAGAAGAGCATAACTACCTTGGAGGTCTTGGAGAAAGCGTTTCAGGAGTATTAGCTTTAAACAATCCAACTCCACAAGAATTTGTAGCAGTACAAGATAGCTTTGGAGAATCTGGAACTCCAGAGCAATTAATGGAAAAATACAAATTAAACAATCAAGCAATTGTTGAAGCTGTAGAAAGAGTTATCAAAAGAAAATAATTTTCAGTTTTCTTACTTATAAAAAAACCTCGAAATCACTTTCGAGGTTTTTTGTTTTTTATCAACTTCTGTCTAAAAGAAATATTTCCGACCCTATATCTTCAGATAACTAAATAACCGAAAGCATCTTATAAACCAAAGGCAGTAAGTCTCAAAATTCAGGTATAAAAAAAGCCTCGAAATCACTTTCGAGGCTATTATATAAAATCAGAATTTAATTCTTCTTAATAGGATATGTTTTATCCAAATGCATTCTTAATCTAGGATTAGCTGTGTAGTCTTCTGGTAAAAAAGCTTTAACATTAGTCGCAGATTCAGGTTTTGAAGGATCTGCCAATGCACCAGTTGGTCTTCTAGGAATTCCTCTTGGCTCTGTTTCATCAACGTTTGGCGTTAAAGGATTATCTACAGTTGGTTCCCACGGATAAAACAACCTGGTTCCGTAATTCACCCCATTAACAATACCAATTTCTCCTGTTGGCTTTGTAATTTCAAATCTTGTTGTAAAACCATCACCATCATCATCAAAATCAAGAAAATCAGAAATACCATCACCATCTGTATCATTTTCTTTTACCCAGTCAGCTGGAGGATTAGGATACTTCGTTTTATTTAAATTATAATCATAAAGATAACCATCATTATTCAAATCTTCTAAATAATCAGGAATACCATCACCAATAAAAACTCTTCCTGAAGTAGTATTACTGAACTCATTGTCCATTCTCTGAAGATCAAACAACTTAACACTAAAAACTATTGGACTATAAGCTGGAATACCTGTCTGAGGTTGAGAATAATACCCTAAACCAGAAGGCAAAAACATCACACCTGCACCAAAATCCTTATACGAAATAACACCATTACTAGCCGTTGTAGATGTACCGGTTTTAAATTGCGGAAAAATCTCTGACCAACCCTCTATAACCGTAAGTTCGGTTGCATAAGGAAACAAATTAAAAGCCACAGGATAACCGTAAGAAGTATCAAAAACCGTATTATCCAATATAGTACCTGTATAAGCCGTTACAACTTTATCTGTATTCGTAGGAGAACTACCAACACCTTTCCTTAAAGTTAGAAAATATACCTTATATGTTACATCATTACTATATACATCACGCGACTGTAAAGGATAAGTAGTTTGATCCCAAATAGAAACATTTCCATCACCAGCAACTATTTTTTTAATCACCACATCTTGATCTTGCAGCGTTCCGGGACTATTAATAACAGTGATATAATTAGTCTTTAAATATTTGATAATCGAATCATTATCAGCTTTATATTGCTCTTTATAATCTCTTACAGGAACGGTTACAGTTTCATCATCATCACTTTTATTACAAGAAACCAAAGAAATACCTGCGAGCAATAAAATAAAATAATATTTAAATTTATTCATTATTGTTAATTTTTTAAGTGCGCAAGATACAATATTGATTTATTTTTGTAAAGAATTTAACTTTGATTTTAGAAAAATTATGAGAATAGATAAATACCTATGGTGCGTACGCTATTACAAGACCAGAAACATGGTAACTGAAGCGTGCAAAAAAAACCATATTACTGTAAATGGGCAAGTTGCCAAACCGTCAAAAGAGGTTTTTCCTACTGATAAAATAACATTTCGAAAAGATCAAATTACACAAATCATCACTGTACTTGATATTCCCGAAAATCGTGTGGGAGCAAAACTTGTTGACATTTATAGAAAAAACGAAACCCCGGCAGAAGCTTATGCTCACTTGGAGTTATTAAAACTATCGAAAGAACATTATCGCAAAAGCGGAACCGGCAGACCAACCAAAAAAGACAGAAGAGATATTGACGAATACGGAAATGAAATTTTTGACGAAGACGAAGTTGAATAAATTTTAAAAATCTGAAATCCAAAATCTACAATCTAAAATTCAATTTGTACTTTAGCAAAAAAATAAATCATGAGCAAAAATATCATTTTAACCAATCAGGAAATCGAACATAAAATAAAACGTATCGCATATCAAATTTACGAGACTTTTGTTGACGAAGAAGAAATTGTGATTGCAGGAATCGCTTCAAACGGTTCTATTTTTGCTCAAAAAATCGCTTTAGCTTTAAGTAACATTTCAACACTCAAAGTTTCTCTTTGCGAAGTTAAAGTTGACAAACAAAATCCACAGTTACCAATACACACTTCATTATCTAAAGAAGAATATAAAAACAAAGGATTAGTATTGGTTGACGACGTCTTAAATTCAGGCACAACTTTAATCTATGCCGTTCGTCATTTCTTGGACGTTCCTCTTAAGAAGTTCAAAACGGCAGTACTTGTAGACAGAAATCACAAAAAATATCCTGTAAAGGCAGATTTCAAAGGGATTTCATTATCTACATCTTTACTGGAGCACGTACAAGTTGTTTTTGACGAAAACGGTGATAACTACGCTTTTTTAAGCTAAGATTTCTAAAATATCCTGAACCGTTTCTTCGACCGCTTTATCATCAACGGAAACTTTATGTTGCGCATGATTGTAATAAAAGCTTCTGTCGAACAAATGCTTTGCGATGAATTCTCTCATTTCCTCTTCTTCCATATTCGCAATTAAAGGACGTTTACTTTTATTATGGATCAATCTATTATACAAAGTATCTATTGATGCTTTTAAATAAATTGATACAACATTCTCGCTTTTTAATAATTCATGATTATTAGCGTAACAAGGAGTTCCTCCTCCTAAACCTATTATACTATTTTCTGAAGATTGAAGCAATTCTAAGAAGATTTCGTGCTCTAATTTTCTAAAATAAATTTCTCCATGCTGCTCGAAAATCTCATTTATCGACAAATTTGCTCTTTTTTCGATGCATTTATCTAAATCTAAAAACGGAATATCTGTAATTTTTGATAAGTTTTGCGCAATTGTTGACTTTCCGCAACCCATATATCCTAATAATATAATCTTTTTCATTTTAATAATAACCTATAAACTAAGGCGTTGTAAATTTTGTTTAAAAAAAGACAAATTTATAATAAAATAGCTTGCAAATATCAAAAATAACTCCTTATATTTGCACCCGCATTCAAGGAAAGAATATGACTCGATAGCTCAGTTGGTAGAGCACATCACTTTTAATGATGGGGTCCTGGGTTCGAGCCCCAGTCGGGTCACAAAATTTTGTGATTTACAAAATACTTTCCTTGATAGCAATGACTCGATAGCTCAGTTGGTAGAGCACATCACTTTTAATGATGGGGTCCTGGGTTCGAGCCCCAGTCGGGTCACAAAAGGTCGAGTATTAATTTACTTGACCTTTTTTCATTTTTGGCCACGTGGAGAAACGGTAGACTTGCCATCTTGAGGGGGTGGTGCTCGTAAGGGCGTGTGGGTTCAAATCCCACCGTGGTCACTTAAAAAAAAATAAAAGCCTGAGAATCTAGATTCTCAGGCTTTTTTTATGATTCGAAAATTCTTTTCAGCCTTTTTAATTTTTTAGAACATCAGTGTTTACCGGAAATTTCGGTTCGAACTCCGCCAAAGTTATTTAATTTGTAATTTGATTTTCTGTTAGATAGGGAAAAACTAATTTTTTCATTTTTTAGTTTGTAAATTCAGTGGTATGCGTAATATTGTGATAGATTTAAAAATACATATTGAGTTGCAATCCAAAATTTAAAAACAATAAATGAGCACACAAGAAACATTTGATGAATGGCATAGAAGAGAATATCCAAATCAATATATATGGGAGAATTACACGTATCCAAACTTCAGAATTAGTGATAATCAATTAGTGTGTAGATTGCCAGTTAGAATTTTTAATTGTGATGATTGTCAATTAATAATTGATAATGAAGAGATTTCAGAAATCCATAAATCAACAATTGATTATATTCTTAGAAATCAAGAATCATTTATAGAAGACATCCGAAAAGGTGTTTTTGACTACTATACTTTTTTATGGAACGATTATTTGAATGAATTTGAAGATGACATTAAATACCCTAATCCAAATAACAATAGCGTTCAAATTGTTGATTCAATGATAAGACCAAAAGCAATTCATATGGCAACAAAAATAAATGAAGGTTATTTTGGAATTTGTTTCAAATGCACATTTGAAGGAGATCACGGACTTGGAATAGAAATGAGAAATTATAAAGTAAACGATGTTGGAGCCGAATTCGTTGGATTTAATTTGCATTCTGTCGAATAATCCGCAACAGCCAAATCAGCTATTGCAAATTAATTTCAACAATTAACAACTTCTAATTTATACCCAATGCCATGAATATTAATAATATTTACTAAAGGATCTTTATCCAATTTCTTACGAAGCTTTGAAACAAACATATCCAAACTCCTTGTAACTATTACACCGTCATTTACCCACACTTCCTTCTGCAATACATTTCTCTCGATAATTTTATTAGGGGATGAGAAAAAAATGTATAACAATTTTGATTCCTTTGATGTTAATAAAACTTTCACTCCTTCATACTCAAAATAATGTTGTTCATAGTAAAAAAAATATTTTCCAATTTGGATGTTTTTTATAGACTCTTTTTTTAGAATTGTCTTTTCTTTTTTTCTATTAAATATATACCAAAACAGAATAAATAGGATTAAAACTATAACAACAAAAAAGGCAGATTCATTATTTAAAAAAACATTACTTTTTGAAACAAACTTAATAGTAATATCATAACAATTACCAGGCATGCTTCTACCAATACACGGAATTATACTTTCTTTATCATCCAATGAAATTAAAAAGCTGTAGATAATTTCCTTATTTGAACACTTAAACACATTCACAGAATATTCTTTTGGAAAGGTGCTTTTCTTAAGATTTCTCTGAACAATAGCAACCAGCGAATCAGGTTCAAAAGAAAATTCATTTTCAAAACTAATTTGAAATTCATTTGCTGACAACATTTTTATCGGCATTACTTTAGAAATAGTATCCCTGGAGCTATTTAGTAATTCATGACCTATTTCTCTTAATACTATTTCGTTTTTCGGATTCTCAATATCTGATTCTTGCTGAAAAGCCAAATAAATAAAAATCGTTAATAAAACCAACACAGGTATAAATAAGGCGAATAAGTATTTTTGTTTCATGATTCAAAAGTATTTTTTTTTAAGCTTACTAAAAATAGATTTAATAAAATTTTACTTTTTTTACACTTCTTTTACACTCTACGGTGCACTGTATTCATAAAATGACTGTAGGTTTGCCAGGATAAAATCAACAAATATGGCAAAAGTATTTACGTCAAATGGAACTTGGAATAATGGTGTTTTCATTATCCGCATAGCTGTAGCTTTTTATATATTCAAACATTCTCTAGAATTATTTGATATACAAATACTCATTAAATTTCTAACGGAAATAAATTTTCCTTTTCCGGTTTTTTCTGCATATACTGCCAAAATCATTGAGTTTGTAGGCGCAATATTACTAGCCGTCGGTCTATTTACTAAATTTATTACACCACTATTAATTACCGTCATGGTTGGTGTTATTTATACTATGAGTGGGGGTGATATTTTTAATGGAGAACTGCCTTTTTTATTTGCACTACATTTCGCTTTATTCTTTTTTATTGGACCAGGAAAATGGAGTTTAGATTATTTACTATTTGACAAATAAAACAACAAAAAATCATACTATTTTTTAAAGACGAATTGAAAATAAATAAGGTATTTATGAAAATAAAAAACAAACTCCTGAAATGTATAATCCTACTAACTGCATTCAATAATCAACTTTTTGCACAACATACCATTAACAAAAAAATCCTCTGGACCACAGATTGGAGTTCTGATGGGAAATTCATAGCTGTTGGTGGAAACTTAGACACTTTGAAAATTTATAGCGAAAAGAATTTAAAATCATACAAATCATTTCCAATAAAAAATACAATAACTCGCATAAAATGGCATCCATCAAAAAACATTATTGCGGTTGCAACACAACTATCAGAAGACAAATCAAGCATTATAAATTTGGATACCAATGAAAGAATTAAACTGAACGGAATTTCACCCGATGGAGCACGAGGAATTGATTGGAATTACACAGGCGAATATTTAGCAGTTGCTGACAATGACGGACAAATATTGATTTATGATATAAAAGGTAATTTAATAAGGCGTTTTAAAAATGAAAACAGTAAAGGCATTACTGCGGTTGACTGGCATCCCAAAAAGAATATATTAGTAACTGTTTCAGACAAAATACGGTTATATGATATTGAAGGAAATTTGTTAAAATCAATTAAACACAGAACAGAAGAAGTGATGTTATTGAGCGTTGCCTGGCACAAATCGGGCTCTTTTTTTATTACAGACGACTACGGTGACAGACAAGATAAATCATTACTTCAATATTGGAATGAACAAGCTGAACTTTTAAGGTCAATTGATATTAGCAAAGGTGAATACAGAAATATAACTTGGAATCCAAAAGGAAACAGATTGGCAACAGCAAGTGATGCATTAAGAATTTTCGACACCAAAGGAAAACTTATTTCAGAAGGAAACTCTAAAGATTATTTATGGGGCGTTTCCTGGAACAAGCAAGGAGACCGAATTATTACATCAAGTATGGAGCAAAATATAATAATTTGGAATAATAAAGCCGAAAAAATATCATCAATAGAATAAGGAATACCATTAACACATATTTTAAGCAATTTATTAATTTGGCGAAATTTTTGGCTTTAATTATATTTCGGTTTAGCCGAAATACTCGTTTTCATAACTTATAAACGAAAAGACATTCATAATTTAATTGGCTTTGCCTCAATGATTCCTGCAAACAACTCCAACAAAAAGTTCGAATTCTGCAACATCAGGGGCGTAAAAACAAAAAACTATTTCGAGATAAAATAGTTTTTTTCGTGTCTTTTTTAACCGTCAAGTAAGCTTTATTCAATAAAAAAAGGTAGAATACACAAAATGTCGTTTATCTTTTTTTTGTGTATTCACATCTATTTCAACGCATTAATTTAACCTTAAATTAAACTTTACAGAAGAGAAGGTATTTTAAAAATAACTTCTTATATTTGCACCCGCGTTCAAGGAAAGAATATGACTCGATAGCTCAGTTGGTAGAGCACATCACTTTTAATGATGGGGTCCTGGGTTCGAGCCCCAGTCGGGTCACAAAATTTGTGATTTAACAAAACACTTTCCTTGATAGCAATGACTCGATAGCTCAGTTGGTAGAGCACATCACTTTTAATGATGGGGTCCTGGGTTCGAGCCCCAGTCGGGTCACAAAAAAGGTCAAGTATTAATTTACTTGACCTTTTTTTATTTTTAGGCGACGTAAAGAAACCGTAGTTTCACAATCTTAAGAAGCATTTCGTGATGGTCTGTGAGTTCAAATCCCACCGTGATCAGCAAAAAAAGGTAGAAAAAATCTTCTTTGTACCCTTTTTTTTTTCAAACACTCTTAACTCAATGTTCTTCGCTCGAAAACAAAAAATTGACTCCAACCTGAACTGCAGTTCCACCAAATCTATTTTCGACAGCAAAGTTTTGTGTAATCCTGCCCATTAAACCTATTTTCTTTGGTACAATCCAGTACGAACCATATCCGCCAATACCTGCAATTTGATCCGTTAAGAAACCGCCATTAGTTCCTTTATCATCTCCAACTTGTTTTGTATAATGACTAAAAAAACCAACCTCATCTCCTCTATTATTCAAACCATACGATCCTCCAAAATCAATTGTCAAATGGCTTCCTTCTTTAAAATCAATATCTTTCTGCCATTGATTGATTTCCATTGTAGCCGCCAAACTAATACTTAATTTAGCAATTGGCTTTACTCTGGCTGCCAATCGTATGTCATGAGACCAATAACCCAAACCTCCATTATCCAGTCCGTGAGGTTCATACTTACCCGTTGGAGCCCAAACACCATAATTCAAGGCATAAGTCCATTTATCTTTTTTCCACGAAAGCCAAACTGGCTGAATATATAAGTCTCCAAAGCCAATTGTTTTATTAGTAAAAACATAAGTTCCGGAACCGGTTTGACTAGAATAATAATCCAATGCTATATTTGCCGTTGGGCTATTTATCATCGGAATCATCATCATTCCCCAGTCAGCACCAAGTATTTTACCTTTTCCTCCATAAATTGCCATCAAGATAAAAGAATCTGTTTTCACATTTTGCGAAATACTAAGCGAAGTTGGGTTTCCGGGTGCAGGATTGATCAATTGATCTGATTTATGACCTGAACCATTATAATAATTCATATCGGCATATCCGTACCAAACAGGTATAATCCAGCCCGGATGCGGAGCAAAGTAATCGTTTGGATTAAATGCTGAACCCGTGTAGTGACCTTGAGAAAAAACCAAACCCTGAATAAAGAAGCTTAGTAATAAAATTATTTTTTTCATATCGCTTTTAAAGAAATTTTTAATTTTCAGAGATTCGAAAACCTCTTTTATTTAGTAGTAATAAGAAATTTCGCGACAGCTTCATAAGCCGGCAAAGAATAAGGATCATTTGCACCGTTACTCGCAACCGGATTGGATGCAAAGCGTACAATAACCATATCTGCTTTCGGATCTATGTAAATAACCTGTCCGTGAACACCACGCGCGCAAAATGCTCCATGATCATTATTTGTTATCCACCACATATCTCTATAACTCCAGCCTTTTAAAAGAGGATAACCTCCTTTAGCAAATGCTTCTTTACTTCCCCCTTTTCTTATATCATCGATCGCCGATTTAGGAATAATTTGCTCAGCACCAGCTTTACCATCATTTAGAATTAATTGACCAAAACGTGCCAAATCTCTCAAACCAAGGCTTAGACCACCACCGGCAAAAGGCGTTCCGATTCCATCAACCAAATAATAACCATCTTGTTCTGTTCCTAGTTTTCTCCATATTTTTTCAGATAAAACCTCTGCTACCGTTTTTCCAGTAACTTTGGCAATAATCCATCCCATAACATCTGAGTTAACCGTTTTATATCCAAAAGCTTCACCATGAACTCCTTTTTTCTTAACCGTTGGAAGATATTCATAATACGTTTTGGGGCCATCAAAATCTTTTGGTTTTGGCAACGGGTTACCAGCCGCAGAGAACTTCCATATATCAGCATTAGGATCTGCATAGTCTTCGCTAAATTGTAAAGAAGTCGTCATATCCAACACCTGCCTTACTGTAGCATCACCAAATGCCGAGTTTTTAAGCTCCGGAACATAGTGAGATACCAGTTTTTCAGGATCGATTAGCCCTTCCTTAACCAGCATAATACCAAGCGTTCCCGTAAATGATTTTGTAACAGACATTGCGGCGTGCTGCCCATCAACAGTCAACGCGCCAAAGTATTTTTCATATACAATTTTTCCGCGATGCATAACAATCACACCATCGGCATATACTTTTTGCAGAGATTCAGCCCATGTAATTGCTTTTGTTTCCCCCAGAGGTACAAATTTGACTTTATCAATACCATTATTAATACTTGATGATAATGGTTTAGAAGCTTCAAGTCCGCGGGACACATTTAAACTAGGTGCAAATTGACGCATATGAGCAACACTCCAACGAAGACCGGGAAACTGAAAAAAACTTCCATCCTCAAAACGAAGAATTCGATCTTCTGGCGGCGGTGAACCTTTCATCCAGCCCATTTTTATCGGATCACTTTGTTCTGCATCTAAATACTTTGTTTTTTCCTGAGCAATCGTAGTATTATCAGATAGTAAAACCAATCCAAAAAATAACACTTGCGAATAAAAATAGACCTGTTTCATATTAAATTAATTTACATTAATGCCGAATAAAAATTCAATTTGGGGTTGAATATATTTTCATACTAAAACAAATAGTCTTGAAGAGAATATTAGAACTACGCTAAGTTAATGACTTAATTTCGAAAGTAACCTTTTTATTACAAATATAATTTTTAGAAAATAATCGTTATTTCACAAAAGAAGTTTCCCTACAAAACAAAACTTTACTAAATTCGTTTCAGATTTAAACAACCTACTAACCTAATCCCAAATTGGTTTATGAAAAAATTATTATTACTATCATTTCTTATCATCACTTGCTCTACTTGGGCACAATCTGCAACTGGCTATTTTGACAAAGCCATGAAAAAGGCCGAAGCCGGAAACACGAAAGGTGCAATAGCCGATTATACAAAAGCCATAAGCATGAATTCTAAATTTGTGGAAGCTTATCAAAATCGCGGAGTTGCCAAACTAAAACTAAACGATCTAAAAGGTGCTCTTGCCGATTTTAGCAAAACAATCGATTTAGATACTATGAACGCAGACGCTTTTACAGGAAGAGCTAATGTAAACTACAAATTACAAAACTATCAGGGAGCAATAGATGACTGTACAGCTTCTCTTGGTCTAAATCCAAAAGATTATATTGCTTACAATCTAAGAGCATTAGCGTATAACAAAATAGGCGATAAGAAAAATGCCTGCAAAGATTTCTCTAAAGCAATTGAATTAGGTAGCCAGAGCGCCATTAAAAACAAAGCTACTTTTTGTAAATAGTAAAAAACGACAAGCAATAAATACAAAAGCAATCTGTAAAAGTGATATTTTACAGATTGCTTTTTTCGTTCCAATAGTATCATAACTTCATTTAAAAGATATCCTTACATTTGTTTTATAAACCAAATTTAATGGCACTTTTAAGAAAAATAAACCATAACGCGCAAACCGATAAAAACTCAGGTTTTGGAACCAATGCAAATAGTTACGGAGGTCGATTTGTAAATAAAAACGGAACTCCTAATATCGAGAAAAGAGGAATGCATTTGCTACGCCGCATCAGTTGGTATCATACTATGATTGATATGCCAAACTGGAAGTTCATGACGATCTTGTTTACTTTTTATATTGTAATCAATTTTGTTTTTGCAATTGCCTATTACGCAATCGGAATTGAACATCTTGACGGAATCGAACAATCACAAAGTGTCCTAACGCAATTTGGACAAGCCTACTTTTTTAGCGCACAGACCTTTACAACTGTTGGTTACGGACACATTAGTCCAACTGGTTTTTTGACTAGTGCACTTTCATCTGCCGAAGCTTTAATTGGTTTATTGAGTTTTGCCATTGCAACGGGTTTATTTTTTGGAAGATTCAGTAAACCAACAGCCTTTTTAAAGTTTTCTCATCACGCATTGATTTCGCCTTATGGAGAAAACAAAGCACTGATGATTCGCCTTGCTCCTTTTAAAAACACCAATTTTACCGATGCTAAAGCCAAAGTCACATTAGGAATGAGCGTGGAAGAAAATGGATTCAAAACCAATAAATTCTACAGCTTAGATTTGGAATTAGATCGAATAAATGCACTTTCTTTAAGCTGGACATTAGTACATCCTATAACAGAAAATAGTCCTTTATATAATTTTACCGAAGAAGACTTCAGAAAAATACATGGAGAAATACTGGTTTTCATTACCACTTTTGATGATATGTTCAGCAATACAGTGGCCGCAAGAACATCGTACACTTTTGATGAAGTAATTTACGGCGCAAAATTCGAAACCATGTACAACAGAAGTAAAGACAACTCAAAAACGATCTTGCATTTAGACAAATTAAACAGTTACGAATCGGTAAGTCTCTAGTAATCTATCATTTTAATCAAGTTTTAAACGTTTTTTCATATTTTGTTCTATTTTTGTTTACCAAATAGCCAATAATGATCAACAACATTAAAACTGTTTTCAGCATAAAAGATCTTGAAAACTTATCAGGGATAAAAGCGCACACAATACGGATCTGGGAAAAAAGATACAACATCTTAGAACCAATGCGAACGGATACTAACATTAGACTTTATAATTTACAAAATCTACAAAAGCTTTTAAACATAACATTACTTCATGAATACGGGTATAAAATTTCTAAAATTGCTACCTATTCTGAAGAAAAAATTCCACAATTAGTACGCGAAATTATTTCAAAGAAAAACTCTCAGAATTATGCCATTACTTCGTTCAAGATGGCAATGATGAATTTTGATCAGGAAATATTTTTCAACACTTTTGATTGGCTGATTTCAGAAAAATCGTTTAAAGAAGTTTTCAAAGACCATTTTCTTCCTTTATTGAAAGAATTAGGTCTACTATGGCAATCCGAGACCATTACTCCTGCAAATGAACATTTCATGAGTCATTTAATCAAACAAAAAATATTAATTTATACAGAGAATCTTCAAATTCAAAAACCTACCAAAACCAATAGGGTTTTTGTACTCTCATTGCCCTTAAATGAAATTCATAATATTGGATTGCTGTATTTGCAATATGAGATTTTATTAAAAGGATACAAAACTATTTATTTAGGAGAAAGTATGCCTATTGAAAACTTGCAGGATTTAACCAAGCATTTTGAGAACATTACTTTTGTTTCTTTTATGACCATTCAACCTGATCGTAGTGTAATCAACCAATACGTAAAATCAATGGGACAAAAATTGCTTCAAAAAAACAATGAGATTTGGTTAATGGGTAATATGACAGAGTATATTGACGACATAAATTTACCTGAACGAATAAAGATTTTTGACTCAATGGAAGAAACAATTAGCATGTTATAATTTTTGTTTAAAGTTTTTGTATATTTGTTAAACAAATGAAAAAAACGATAGCAATAATAGGATCAGGCTTTTCTGCTTTAGCCGCTGCATGTTACTTGGCACAACAAGGAAACAAGGTGACCGTTTACGAAAAAAATGAAACTATAGGCGGTCGCGCCAGACAGTTCAAAAAAGACGGATTTACCTTTGATATGGGACCAAGTTGGTACTGGATGCCCGATGTTTTTGAACGTTTTTTTCAGGATTTCGACAAAAGAACTGCTGATTATTATGAGCTTGTAAAGCTAAATCCGGCGTATCGTGTTTATTTTGGAGTCGATGATTTCATCAATATTTATGATAATTTAGAAGAAATAAAAAGCACTTTTGAAAACATTGAGAAAGGAAGCGGCAACCAACTGGAAGCTTTCATTAAACAAGCCAAAAGCAATTATGATATTGCGATTAAAGACTTGGTGTATCGTCCCGG
Organism: Flavobacterium sp. FlaQc-57; assembly: GCF_044007395.1. Taxonomy (NCBI): domain Bacteria; kingdom Pseudomonadati; phylum Bacteroidota; class Flavobacteriia; order Flavobacteriales; family Flavobacteriaceae; genus Flavobacterium; species Flavobacterium sp. FlaQc-57. The sequence continues at coordinate 399,103 of NZ_JBIPDA010000004.1, read as the reverse complement.
AGTTTCTCCGCTCGAATTAATCACACGCGAAACAATCTTAAAACTAGATCAGTTTTGCGGTACTGTCAGCAATGATATTCGCAAAAAATTTAAAAACGAAAAACTGATTCAGATTCTCGAATTTCCTGTTTTGTTTCTAGGAGCAAAACCTACTAAAACACCGTCTTTTTATAATTTTATGAATTATGCCGATTTTGGATTAGGCACCTGGCATCCTAAAACCGGAATGTTTGATGTGGTTCGCGGTATCCAAAATCTCGCTTTAGAACTTGGAGTTTCAATTGAAACTAATGCTCCGGTAACAAAAATAATTGTAGAAGATAAAATTGCAACCGGAATTATAATTGACGGAAAACCAATAAAAGCTGATATCGTTTTAAGTGGTGCTGATTATCATCATACCGAAACTTTATTAGAAAAAGAAAACCGAGTATATTCTTCCAACTATTGGGAAAGCCGCGTTTTCGCCCCTTCATCGCTCTTGTTTTTCGTTGGCTTTAACAAAAAGATAGAGAACATTACACATCACGCATTATTTTTTGATGTCGATTTCAATCAGCATGCAGCTGATATATACGACAATCCAAAATGGCCTGACGCACCTTTATTTTATGCCAATTTTCCATCAAAAACAGATGAAACTGCCGCGCCGGCCGGAATGGAAAGCGGATTTTTCCTCATTCCGTTAGCTCCCGGAATAAATGACAGCGAAGAACTTCGAGAGGAATATTTCGAAAAAATCATTTCCCGTTTCGAAAAGCTTACGAATCAAAAAATTAAAAATAATATTATCTTTAAAAGATCATTTTGCAAACAAGACTTTGTAACCGATTATAATGCGTACAAAGGAAACGCCTACGGAATGGCAAATACCTTGTTGCAAACCGCTTTTTTAAGACCAAAACTAAAGAGTAAAAAAGTTCGTAACTTATATTTTACGGGACAATTAACCGTTCCCGGTCCAGGTGTTCCACCTGCTTTAATTTCAGGAAAATTAGTAGCTGAGTTAATTCAGAAATCTTTTAGATCTTAAAAAATGAAATCACTATTCGACTCCGTTTCTTTCAAATGTAGTAAGTTGATAACACAAAACTACAGTACTTCTTTTGCCTTAGCCGTCAAAATGTTGTCACCAAGCATTCGTGACGCTATTTACAGTGTTTACGGTTTTGTACGTTTTGCAGACGAAATTGTCGATTCGTTTCATGATTACAATAAGGAAAACCTCATCAATGATTTCGAGAAAGAATATTACAAAGCCATAGAAATGGGAATCAGCCTCAACCCTATTCTTAACTCATTTCAGCATACGGTTAAACAATATAATATAACTGATGATCTTGTTCAGGCTTTTTTAAAAAGTATGAAACTTGATCTCATCAAATCAAACTACAACACTCAAACCGAATATGAAGATTATATTTACGGTTCTGCCGATGTTGTGGGTTTAATGTGTTTGAAAGTTTTTGTTAAAGGAAACAATCAAAAATACGAGCAGCTTAAAAATGAAGCCATGCGATTAGGATCGGCTTTTCAAAAAGTCAATTTCTTAAGAGATCTAAAAGATGATAATTTGGTTTTAAACCGTAACTATTTTCCAGGTGTCGATTTAAACTCTTTTGATGAAAATGCAAAATCGGCAATTATAAAAGAAATCGAGGACGATTTTAGAGTTGCCTATCAAGGAATTATAAAACTGCCTATAGAAGCCCAATTTGGCGTTTACACGGCTTACATATATTACAAAAAACTGCTGCAAAAACTAAAAAACACACCGTATTACGAAATTGGTAATTCCAGAATCAGAGTTTCTAATTATACTAAAGCCGGGCTTTTAGCACAATCATTTGTAACTTATAAACTGAAGCTTGTGTAATTTTTATGTCATTTCGACGAAGGAGAAATCACACTCGTTGATCGACAAAAATTGATGCTTTTCTTTACGGAGTTTCTATTGCGATTTCTCCTTCGTCGAAATGACAAGAACATATAATAATTATAACAATTCAAAACATACAAAATGATTTCTTTTTTAATCTTTTTAAGCGTTTTTCTGTTCATGGAATGTGTCACTTGGCTTACACACAAGTACATAATGCACGGCCTTATGTGGTATTTTCACGAAGATCACCATCAACCTAAATACGAGGACACTTTTGAACGCAACGATATTTTCTTTGTCATTTTTGCCATTCCAAGTATTATTCTTTTCTATTATGGTGTCGAAGGCGGATTCAACTATCTGTTTTTTATTGCTTGCGGAGTTACCACGTATGGCGCATGTTACTTTTTAATTCACGATGTATTAATTCATCAGCGTTTTAAATGGTTTAAAAACACAAAAAACAAATACTTAATTGGCCTACGAAAAGCACATAAAATACACCACAAACATTTAGGCAAAGAACACGGAGAATGTTTCGGAATGTTATTCGTTCCTTTTAAATATTACAAAATGTAAAAGAATTTGGGCGTTCCCTTCGGTCGGGTCTTCCGTTCCCGCTTTTTTGCAGCAGAAAAAAATCTGCCACAAAAAGAGCTCCACTACAACCCCTAACGCAAACGTATTTCGAGAACATTCGTAATAATTGATTTTTATGAAAGTATATAAATTAGAAACAGTACAGCATATAAATTCCAATATCGAAGAATGTTGGAACTTTTTTTCGAGTCCAAAAAACCTTCAAATCATAACGCCTGACAATATGAATTTTGAAATTCAGGATTTCGATGGCAAACGTATGTATCCCGGACAAGTAATTACGTATACTTTAAAACCTCTCTTGGGAATCAAAATCAACTGGATGACTATTATTACTGTTGTACAAGAGAACGAATATTTTGTAGACGAGCAACGTTTCGGTCCTTACACATTATGGCATCACAAACACTATTTTGAGTCAACAGAAAGTGGTACAAAAATGACCGATGTTGTACATTATGCTTTACCGTTTGGGTATTTAGGTCAACTCGCGAATAAGATAATGGTGAAAAATAAACTAAAATCCATTTTTGAATATCGCTATAAAAAAATTGAAGAAACATTTAATTCTTCAAAAAGCAACAAAGATTTCTCCAATTAGTCCAGAATAATTAAACACATAGAAACATAGTTTTTATATAAATAAAAAAGAATTATGAAAGAAAACACGTTTTCTACACATAACCTAACTATGTGCTTTTTAATAAGTGAAACGCCTATTTAAATTTACAAGATCTATGTTTCTATGTGTTTAAAATCTTTCCAATTATAGTAATAAAATAACTTCCACAAAACGGATTTTAATACAATGACAAAACAAAAAGCAACCTTTTTCTGGTTTCGACGTGATTTACGTCTCGATGATAATATTGGATTATTCAATGCCTTGCAATCTGATTTTCCCGTTATTCCATTATTTATTTTTGATGAAGACATCTTAGAAAATCTCCCAAAAAATGATGCGAGAGTTAGTTTTATTTACGATTCACTTCAAAAAATAAACACTGAATTATCTGTAATTGATTCTACTGTTTTAATTAAAAAAGGAAAAACAATTGACGTTTGGAAATCTCTTTTAGAAGAATACGACATTCAACAAATCTTCTTTAATAAAGATTATGAACCGTTTGCGATTCAGCGTGATTTATCAATTTCTTCTTTATTAAAACAAAACAATATCGAAGTGCTTTCATTTAAAGATCATGTTGTTTTTGAAGAAAAAGAAATCACAAAAGCCGACGGACTTCCTTATACCGTTTATACTCCTTATAAGAACAAGTGGATTGAGAAATACCACTTATCAGGACAAGCTGCGGAATACGACACTAAACCGTACTTTTCTAATTTTGCTAAAAACGAGTTCAAGTTTCCAGAATTAAATGAAATTGGTTTTGAGAAAAGTTCTATAAAAGTTCTGCCTCATAACTTAACTCAAATTTCGAATTACAAAGAAACACGAGATTTCCCGGCTCTAGACAGCACTTCATATCTTTCTCCACATTTGCGTTTTGGAACTGTTAGTATTCGGAAATTAGTAAATTGGGCAAACCATAAAAATCAAACTTTTTTAAGTGAATTAATCTGGAGGGAATTCTTTATTCAGATTCTATTTAATTTCCCTAATTGTGTTAATCACAATTTCAAATCAGCTTACGACGGAATTCAATGGAGAAATAACGAAGACGATTTTAAACGCTGGTGTTCCGGAACAACAGGTTACCCAATGGTCGACGCCGGAATGCGACAACTCAATGAAACCGGTTATATGCACAATCGAGTTCGTATGGTTGTGGCGAGCTTTTTATGCAAACATTTATTGATAAACTGGCAATGGGGCGAAGCTTATTTTGCCGAAAAATTATTGGATTTTGAATTGGCCTCAAACGTAGGAAACTGGCAATGGGCAGCTGGAACAGGTTGTGACGCCGCGCCCTATTTTAGAGTTTTTAATCCCGAAATTCAGCAGAAAAAATTTGACGAAAAAGGAATCTACATTCGTAAATGGATTCCTGAGTTTGATTTAGGTTATAATGAACCAATGGTCGATCACGCTTTTGCAAGAGATCGTGCTATTGCAACTTATAAAGCAGGAATTTTGAAGTAGTTCTCTTCGTTTCAGGTTTACTTTGTTTCAGGTTCAGGTTACGTAACTTGAAACCTGAAACTAAATATTTAATACTTCTTAAAATTCTCTACTACAATCTTCGCTTTTAAATCGAACATTAAGTTGTACAAGCCAAAGAAGGTCCTATTCATATAAATAAAATGTTTTGAACCACGATTCCCGTTCATTTTTTTAAGATTCGTATCATTAGAGAAACGCTCTCCTAATTTGGCAATGTTTTCGAAAAAAGTTTCATCGGCAAAATCAAAAGTTTCATCTTGAAATGGTTTCGTGAAAAGTGATAATAAATCATGAAACATTTCAGTAAAATATTCAACTTCAGAAGGTGAATCATCAGGACGAAGAATTTCTAATTCGAACAACTTCTGATTAAAAAGTGTCGGATCTGTGATTACATTTTTATTAATTAATTCGAAATACGGAATATAAAAATCATCTGGAATTTGTTTCATACAGCCAAAATCCAACGCAATTAATTGGTTTTGATCATCAACTAGAAAATTTCCCGGATGCGGATCAGCGTGAACTTTTTTCAAAACATGAATCTGATACATGTAAAAATCCCAAAGAGCCTGACCAATTTTATCACCAACTTCTTGATTCGTATTTAAAGCTGTAAATTCAGAAAGGTGAATTCCTGTCATCCAATCCATTGTAATAATTTTCTCTGATGAAAATTCAGGATAATAACTCGGGAATAATATATTTTCGATTTTACCACAGGCAGCAACAACTTCCTGACTTTGTTTTAATTCTAATAAATAATTGGTTTCTTCAATGAGCTTGTCTTCTACTTCTTTAAAATATTTATCAGAATCTTTTCCTTGCAGATTAAACATTCTGATCGCGATGGGTTTCACCAAAGCTAAATCTGACGAAATACTGTTGGCAACGCCAGGATATTGAATTTTAACAGCTAGTTTTTTACCGTCTTTCTTAGCCAAATGAACCTGACCAATACTTGCCGCATTTACTGAATTTGCATTGAATTCATCAAAGATTTCATAAGGTGTTTTACCAAAATTGGTTTTGAAAGTTTTTAAAACCAAAGGCGCAGAAAGTGGTGGAACTGAAAACTGTGACAACGAAAATTTTTCCACATAAGCCTGTGGCAAAAAATTCTTGTCCATACTCAACATTTGAGCTACTTTTAGTGCACTTCCTTTTAGACTTTTTAATCCGTCATAAATATCTTCTGCATTATTTTCATTCAGTTTATCGCGGGTCAAATCCGGATTCACTATTTTTTCAGCATAATGCTTCACATAATTCACTCCTATTTTTGCACCGGTCTGGACTAATTTACTGGCTCTTTCAATTTTTGACGTTGGTATATAATCGATCGTTTTCATTGTTTGCTGTATATTTTTTCTTTAAACAGAAATTTTCCAAAATCTATCAAATGATTCATTGGCGCAACATTCATTAATTCAAAAGAAGCGTTGACTGATTTTTCGATAAAAATATCTGTTTTCTCAAAAGCGGCTGAAGAATCATCCAACCAGAATTTTATGGTCATCATTAATTGCAGCCAAGCAGATTCCTTAAGGGCTTTTTCCTGAAATTTTTGAAATTTTTCTTGTTCAAGTCTATAATCATCGGTCAGGATTTCAGCAACGTATTCTTTAAATCCTTCACGCAGCGAAGTCAATTGTACTAAATTTTTTATTGGATTTTTGTCAAGTTTTAATGCTTGCAAAACGTAACTTCTGTTGGCGGTTAAAATTTCAAAAAATGTAAAGTAAAAACTCAACATTTTGTTCTTCATATCATATTCGGCATAATCATTATTCTTATGCAATAAATCAATTGTATTGACAAAAAACAGTCTAAAAATCTCTTTTTCTAAACCTTCTAATGTTCCAAAAAAAGTATAAAACTCAGCTTCTGTAAAATCATTTTCTTTGGCAAAATGATAAACCGACTTTGGTTTTTGTCCTTTTTCTAAAACTTCATCCATATATTTTGAAACGATTTCATCTCTTGTAATAGTCTTTTTTTTAGTTGCCATTTCATTAAAATTTAGAATTTGCCTTAAAGGTAAGCAATGTTTAAGTACCTTTACTTTGCCTTAAACAAAATGCACTGTTAAATATATTATAAACTATCATGGCAAAAAATGTTTTATTAACCGGAGGCACTGGATTCATAGGCAAGCATTTAACCAATGTACTTATTGATAATGGTTTTACGGTATCTGTTTTAAGCCGTTCTGCCAGAGAAAACACTCCTTTGATTACTTATTATAAGTGGAATTTAAAAAGTAATTATATCAATGAAAATGCAATTCTAAAAGCTGATTACATCATTCATTTGGCGGGCGAAGGAATTGTCGAAAAAAGATGGTCCAAAAGACGCAAAAGGATTCTTCTGGAAAGCCGTACAAAACCTATTGATCTTATTTTTTCTGTGTTAGAGAAAAACGAAAAAACTTTAGATGCTTTTGTATCTGCTTCGGCAATTGGAATTTATGGCGCTATTACAAGCCATAAAATATGCACTGAAAATACGCCTCCCGCAAATGATTTTTTAGGCACTACTTGTCAGGAATGGGAAAATAGTGTCGATAAATTAAATACTTTGGGTATTCGAACTGCAAAAATTAGAACTGGAATTGTTTTTGGAAAAGACCAAGGTTTTCTTAAAAAAATTGTTCCCAGTTTTAAAGCTGGTTTTGGTGCAGTTTTAGGAACCGGGAAACAATATTTACCTTGGATTCATGTTGAAGATTTATGTCAAATTTATGTCAAAGCAATTGTAGACGAACGATTAGAAGGTCCGTATAATGCTTGTGTTACGGATAATACAACAAACTCAAGATTCTCCAGAACGCTGTCGAATTTGTTCGGATATGCCATTTGGCTTCCTAAAGTACCATCGTTTGTTTTAAAAATTGTTTTAGGCGAAATGAGTGAAGCCGTTTTAAAAGGACAAAGGGTTTCATCTGAAAAAATACAAAAAACAGGCTTTGAATTTCAATTTACTGATTTAGAAAAAGTACTTGTCAGCTGTCTGAATTAATTTTCATTTTAAAGTTACATACACTAAATCTGTGCTTCTTACAACTCCTATAAGCTCGGTGTTTGCCGTTTTTGAAATTTTACCTGCAATTCTGCTGGGAATTCGGATATTAAAATCAGAATAAGAAATTGGAAAATCAGACGTTATTTGAATTCCGTCTCCGATTTTTTTAATCAAAGCGCTGACAACGATTTCCTTCGATTTTCCTTTTAATATAAGTTTGCCTTTTATTTGATATTCTTTCTCCTGTTCGTTTATATCCTTTAAATCAAATTTTTCAATTTTGCCTTTAAAAACGGCTTTAGGATAACGATGACTTTCCATGTAATTTTCGTTAAAGTGATCTTGCATCATATCTAACTTAAAACGAAAATCTTTAACAATAACAGTACAAATAAATGTACTTGTTCTAGGCTCTAAAACAATTGCAACTTGTCTGTTTACAGCTTTTACTTCCTCAAAAAATGGTACAGAAGCTTCAAAATTTATTGTTCCTGTATTGGTGAAAAATTTATCCTGAGCAAGCAAAGAATACGCTGTAAAGAGCAAAATAAATAAAGTAGATTTTTTCATAATCGTCAATAATTAAACAATTATGTCAATCGATTTTCTTGTTTTAAGAAGAGAAAAAAAACTGGACTTAATGTAATAGCGTAAAAATCGAATGGCAGTACTCCGTGAAAAGGTGATAACCAAATGCTTGTACTTAAAGTTACGAAAATTTACTGCTTTTAGTTGCTGCTTTTATGCTAAATATTTGTGAAAAGTTTTTTGGTGTAAGAGATAAAATGTTGTCTGTAAAATGATTGATCTTGGAAACTTATAATTATCCTTTTACTTCAGTACAAATCTCTATTAAAAAACCATCGATATCGCGCACATACGCTACAATTTGTCCCCACGGTTTTTGCTTTGGCTCGGTAATTAATGTTGCGCCTTGTGCCATTGCATTCTGCACTAATTCTTCGACATTATCAGTTATAAACCCAATTTCGATTGCAAAAGGTTTATTTTCTAATTTGCTTTCAATAAAACCTTCTTTTAAATTTTGATTTGCCAGATTTTTTGATGCAAATGAAAGTGTTGTTTCACCAGTGATTAATTCTCCATAATCATTATCCGGACTTATAAATTTTCGCGAAAAACCAAATGTATTTTCATAAAACACAATTGACTTTTCTACATCTTGCACATATAAAATTGTATATCCAAACTTTACCATTTTACTTTATTTTAATTTGATGAAATCTTTAACTAATCTCCAAAAGAACATTGTACTGATCGAGACTTGCTAAATCTTCAATCGAATTGATATTGGCTAATTTTTCGTGTTTGTCGACCTCTTTTTTCAGCTCAATATGTATAATGGCTTTTCTAAAACGGCGAACTTCTTCAAGACTTGATAAAATAAGTCCCGGAACCTGAACACTTTTACCTTCACTGTCTTTGGCAACCATTGTAAAATAAGAGGAATTACAATGCTTTACTACACCAGTCTGAATATTTTCGGCCTCAACACGAATACCAACAATCATAGAACTTCTTCCCACATAGTTTACTGAAGCTTTCATGGTAACTAATTCTCCAACTTCAATTGGTTTCAAAAAATTTACTGTATCAACCGAAGCCGTTACGCAATAGTTTCCTGAAAATTTTGAGGCACTCGCAAAAGCAATTTGATCGAGTAATTGCAAAATATAACCTCCGTGAATTTTGCCGCTAAAATTGGTATGTGACGGTAACATTAATTCTGAAATACTTATTTTTGATGAAGAAACGGGTTTAAAATCTGTAGTCATATTATTTATATTTAAATGGGGAATTCTCTTTTTGGACAGCGGTAATAAAAAAACGGGAATCACCCCACCAGCTGAATGTTTTATATCGCTCAACGTATGTCAATTTCACATACTGCCCCTGAAGTTGATTCAAATCGTCAATTACTTTTTTATCACTATCCAAAACTGAAAATCTAAAGATTTGCGATCCTGAAACGCCCTGACTTAGTTCTCCTTCCCAGGTTTTCATCAGAACACCTTTATGGCTCAATCTGATCAATTCTCCAGAGCGATATCCTTCACTATAGGGAACATAATAAATAAAGGCAAAATAGATTGTAAAAACAAGAACACAAAGGGCGGCAATTATTAATAAAACTCTTTTCATAAAATCTTAATTTAAAGATTGATTTTCATCAGAATTTGAAGCTCTGGCCACTATATTTTCCGGAAGTGCTTTTTTTGCTTTGGCTCCCATTTTCTTTAATTTTTCGACACTCGAAATCAGGTTTCCTCTCCCGTCTACCAATTTACTCATGGCACTTTCGTACTCGGTTTTGGTATCTTTAATTTTATTTCCAATTCTAACTAAATCAGATACAAAACCTTCAAACTTATCGTATAAAGCTCCGGCTTGTCTGGCAATTTCAAAAGCATTTTCTTGCTGTTTCTGATTGGTCCACATGCTATCGATTGTTCGTAAAGTCGCTAATAATGTTGTTGGCGTTACAATGACAATATTCTTATCAAATGCTTTGTTGTATAAAGCTGGGTCATCATTTAATGCGATTGCGAAAGCGGGTTCAATTGGAATAAAAAGTAAAACGAAATCAGGACTTTCTATTTGGTACAAATCATGATAATTTTTGCTTCCAAGTTGTTCTACGTGTCTCTTAATTGAGTTTACGTGCTCTTTAAGGAAATCTATTTTAAGAATCTCAGATTCTTCGTTGATCCATTTTTCGTATGCTACTAAAGAAACTTTCGAATCGACAATCATTTTTTTACCATCTGGCAAATTGATCACAACGTCTGGAAAAACTCTATTACCTTCATTATTGGTAAAACTTTGCTGCACTTCGTATTCGCGTCCTTTCTCTAAACCTGATTTTTCTAAAACGCGTTCCAAAACCAACTCTCCCCAATTTCCCTGCATTTTACTATCACCTTTTAAAGCTTTAGTCAGGTTTAAGGTTTCCTTACTCATTTGCGCATTCATTTCACTTAAACCAACAATCTGCTGACGTAAAGCGGCGTGATAATCGATGCTTTCTTTGTGTGTCTGTTCTACTTTTTTCTCAAAGCCTTGAATTTTATCTTGTAATGGTAACAAGATATTTTTCATGTTTTCACTATTCTGTTCTGTGAATTTAGCCGATTTTTCTTCGAGAATTTTATTCGCCAGATTTTCAAATTCTTTAGTGAATTTTTCCTGCAACTCTGTTATTTCATTCTTTTGCTCTTTATGGCGTTCCCACAAATTCTCAAAATCGACTTCTTTCTTAGAAAGCTGAATTGCTAAACTGTCTTTTTCTGTTCGAATATATTCTTTTTCTGAATTGATCGAATGCACTTGTTTTTCGAAATTTCTTCTTTCATTTTCAAATTGCTCCTTTTGCAGCTGAAGCTGATTTACATTCGCATTTAATCTTTCTTCAAGACTTACTTTCTCTGATTGAAATCTGGCAGAAAACAACAACTTTCCTAAGTATATACCAACAAATAGTGCGATAGCAAAAGCAAACAAATAGGGAAGGAAATCGAACATAACTAGTTTTTTTATTAAGTAAAAGTACGCAATAATACGTAGAAGAAAATCTTAAAAATTGAAATATCACGAATTAGTTCTGATTTGGAACTAAATAAAACATTAAAAAAAAATCAAATAAAAATATTTTTCACGCAACCATTTCAAAAAGAATGCATCTAGTATAATATAACCTAATTTAAAATTTTATCATGAAAAAATTAATGTTAAGCTTGTTTATAGCTTTTGGATTTAGTGCTTGCTCTCTTAATAATGAAGATGTAAATACTGATTGCGGTGCAAGTGAAGATATGGCTTTTACAGGAATTCCACTTTTATGTTCTTACAGTGCTAAAACATTATATACTGAACCAACTGTTCTTTTAATTGGTTCTGAAGAGCGATTGCTTACTACTTTTACACAGAATGACAACACTTGCCCAAACAGCACAAATACACCTATAGATTTTACAAAAGATGCTTTGCTTGCTCTTTTTGCAGGTGTTAAACCTACAAGTGGATATTCTATAAAAATAGCTAGTATTGTACAAAACAAGTGTGATATTTTGGTCAACTATTATGAAAAAGCACCTCAACCTGGTGAAGTTGTAACGGGAGGAACAAGTTACCCTTCAGATTTTATTTTGATTCCAAGAACTTCAAAAGCAGTATTTTTTAAACGCATCACACCAGAAACAACGAACAATATTGTAATTGGTAGTTTTAATAATCAATGTACAGGTGCTGATTGTCAAAAATTCTTTCAAATCAATGATTTTAATATTTTGAAATTCCAAAATGTTGTGGCTGGAGGATATGATTTTAAACAATACAGATATACTGCTGCAACTAAAAAAGGAGATTACACTTTATTCTTGCAAAATGTACCGGCTGAAATTTTAAACTTAGACGGAGAAGCTAAAACTTACGGAACGCCAAATGAAGCGAATCATGGTGGTGTTTATTTTGAATTACGTCAAGGTGCAACTATTACTAAAGTCACAATTGACAATGTAGATACTGCTGATCAAAGTACTGAAATAAAGGCTTTCAAAAAAGCGATTCAGGATAAAATTACAAATCTAAAATAATCTAAATTATGAAAAAGCTATTCTTACTTATTGTTGTGTGTTGTCTTTTTTCAAGTGCATATTCGTTAGAGTCAAATACTACGAATTCTGGTTTGATAATAAACACATGGATTTGGGAAAAATCAATTGGAGGAAACAGTAATCCTTACACGGCAACTCCCAAAACGATCGGATTCAATAAAAAAGTTGTTTTTACAAATAATGGAAGAGTAATCACCTATAAAAACAATGTTGAAATTAGAAATAGCACATATACAATAGAAAAAGGAGTCGGCTTTTTTGACCAATTAGAACACGACTTAATTACTTTTGAAGGGAAGACCTATGTTATAGAAAACATTGACAATCAAAACCTAACAATTGTAAGCAATAACCCAGATGCGTCTCGTACTATTTACAAAAGATAGTTTTATAAGCTTATAAGACCTATTTTTGCCAAACCAAACAATACCACTTTTTGAAAGACGATTTAGAAAAATACATTCGCCTGTGCATAAAAAATGACAGAGAGGGACAACTGAAAATTTATCAGTTGTTCTCTCCTGTTTTATATGGTATTTGCCTAAAGTATATGAAAAATGAAGACGATGCGAAAGATGTTTTTCAAGAAGCATTTGTCATTGTTTTTCAAAAAATCAGGCAATATAAATTTGAAGGAAGCTTTGAAGGCTGGCTAAAACGTATTTTCATTAATAAACTTATTGAAACCTTAAATAAGAAGAAAAAAGAAAGTTTCTTTTTGGATGTTTTTGATCCCGATACAGATTTTATTGAAGAAGAAGAATTAGACGCTATTCCGATAGAACAAGAAAAATTATTAGAATACATTCGAGACTTACCTGATCAATACCGAACGGTTTTTAATTTATATGTTTTTGAAAAAATGAAACATAAGGAAATCGCTGAATTATTAAAGATCTCTGAGGGAACATCAAAATCAAACTTAAATAGGGCCAAGCACATTTTGCAAAAAAGAATACTGAGCATAAAAAATTTTAAAATAGCATGAAAAAGCAAAATATAGAAGATATTTTTTCATCAATGGAAGACTTTTCAAGTGTTCCGCCTCCTGAATTATGGGGTCAGATTGAAGAAAAATTAGACAAACCAAAAAAGAAAAAAAGAGCTATTCTTTGGTGGTCGGCTGCTGCATGCTTATTACTAGGCTTGTTACTCCCTTCTGTTTTACATTTTAATTCTACATCAGGAATCAAAACCATACAAAATAGCGCTGTAGAAAATAATAGCGTTGTTCTTGATGAGAAAAAAGACAATTTAAATACAAACAAAGCAATTGCAGATCCTGAAAATAATTCAGAAAAAATTACGCCTGAACAAAAATCAATTGTTGTTGATGACAACAACTCTTCTGTAAACAATACAAATCAATCTGATAATTCTAAAGAAAATCAAAAAACGGCAGTTGCTTCTTCTGTTAAAGAGAATAGCTTTAAATCAAAGCCTGCTAATACTTTTAATTCGTCTTCAAAAAATCCAGTTTTAAGTAATGATATCAAAGCGGCCAATAAAGCTTTAGCCGAAAAAACTTTTAATTCAGGCAAAACAAATTCATTCAATTCGAATTCAAGAAATAAATTGTCCAATTCTATTTTTGAAGATAAATTGACATCTAAAAACGGTAACAATATTGCATTCAATTCTTCGAACTCATTTTTGAACGAGAATCAGAAAGCGACAGACAAAAATGCTGTAAAACAAAAGAACGAGAATGTATTCCCAAGTAAAGAAATTGCAAGTAATCAAACCAGTAATTCAAAATTTAAAGATGTTTTAAGCAAACAAGATTCTGTACAATTGGCAGAACTTCAAAATTTAGAAAAAGGTATTGTAATAGCTGAAAATCCTTCAGAGAAGAAAAACAAAGCTACTTCGAAAGCTGAAAAATGGGCTGTTGAAGTTTTTGCCGGAGTTGCAAATTCTGAAAATTATAAAAATGACAAAACTTTAGGCAACGTAAATGAATCTAAACAAGGAAGCACTTACGGAGTTAAAACAAAATATAAAATCAACAAAAAATGGGCTGTTGGTTCTGGTTTTAAAATCAATGAATTGGGTCAGAGTATTGCCAATATATCTTATATGGGCACAAAAAATACTGCGTTATTAAGTTCCAGTGACTATTTTAATCAAAACATTACAACTGCCACTCCGCAGATTAGTACCAACTCGGGCTATGTTTTCGTTTCAACAGTTACGACAAATGCGTTAAAACAAAACAACATTCAAAGTAATAATATTCAGACTGGAAACTTAGATCAAAGTTTACGATATGTCGAAATGCCTTTGGAGGTTTCGTATGCTATTTTTACCAAAAACAAAGCAAGTATCAATTTGAATACAGGAGGTTTTGTAGGTAAATTGATTTCTAATAATATGGCTCTTGACGGAAATTCGATTGGTGAAAATGTGAATGCAAATGATTTTGTATATGGTTCAACTTTAAGCAGTACAATACAATATCGCGTATACAAAAAAACAAATGTTTTTGTTGAACCTGCAATGAATTACTATATGAATCCATTAAACAATCAGTCTTTTAATCAATTTCAATGGGGATTAAATTTCGGGCTGAATGTTTCTTTTTAGCGTTCTTTTTATAGTAGTTTTGCAACAAACAACTTCGGAAACATTCGCATAAATGACATTCAACAACAATTGGATTAATCCAGATTCATTACCCAAAGAACTTATTATTGCTAAAGAATCTATCTACGATTCTTGTGGTTTTGAGTGTACACAACCTCAACAAGAAACAGAAAGCAGCGATTACGATGCCTATGTTTTTCAGTTAAACCAAAAGCATATTTGTTATAGATTGGCTAAAATTACACCAACAAAAACGGGTCAGTTTGTAACTTTATGGAAACGAAACAAATCCGGAACAATTGAACCTTTTGATTTTTCAGATGCGATTGATTTCGTTATTGTAAGTGTTCAAAAAGAGGATTTATTGGGGCAATTCGTTTTTCCGAAAGCTGTTTTATTAGAAAAAGGAATCTTTTCTACGGCAGCAAAAGAAGGCAAAAGAGCCACAAGAGTTTATCCGCCTTGGGACGAAACAACGAGCAAGCAAGCGCAGAAAACGCAACAATGGCAGCTGCACTATTTTCATCAAATAACACCTGATTTGGATTTAGATAAATTCAAAGTTTTATTTTAAAAGCATATCATTTTTAAACATAAAAAAAGGCAGTTCAAAATTGAACTGCCTTTTCTGTTTTTTATTTTCTACTTATTTTTTGATGATCTTTCCTTTATAAACCACTTTATTATTTTCTGTCAACGTATAAACATATATTCCGGATGGTAAATAATTTACCGGAATTGCCGTTGTGCTAAAATCTTGCGATGAATTTACTTCAATAGGATTTCCAACTAAATGCCCTGTAATATCATAAAGTTTAAACTTTAGTTCTTTGTCATTGCTGGTTTTAACAAGAACATTGACAACATCTGTTGAAGGATTAGGGAATGCTTGCACAAAATACCCGTTTTTAGTTTCAAAATCAATTGTAGATAGATTATCTGCCTTTAAGTTAAAACGTGCAATTACTGGTCCGTGGTCAGAAGTTGTATTGACATAGTCAGCGATATCTGCTCGTGGATCATATACGGCAATCGAATTTGAGATATACTGATCGTTCAATTCATTAGAAATCATAATATGATCTAAAAATCCGCTAGAACTTAAGTAACTAAAAGCACCAGCCTTACTAATTTCTAAAGTAAGTGCAGTATAATTAGCCGTATCATCAACAAACATTTTATAAGAAGAAGGATTTGGCGTAATTACTGATGCTTTAACATCATCATTATAATCGCCTAAAATGATTAAATTAGAATTTGGATAATATTGATCTAAACTGTCTTTTAATACTTGAGAATCGTATTTACGCATGTTGTATTTACTTATATCAGTTCCGCTATTGGCACGTGCATGAATATCAATCAGATTGATTTCTTTTGTAACTCCGGCAATATTCGTTTCAATTTTCACCATATAAGGCAAACGTCCTGATGAGAAGAAACTTTTACTATTACCACCTGGATAATTTGGTAAAGTTGTTGTTCCTGCTTGCACCTGATCGTATAAATCCTTAAACATTACACGAGTCTTTTTTACAGTTGTAGTTTTAGTATTATAAAGAACAACTAATTTTTGAGGCGGAAAATAGGGATCTGGTACTGTCTCAAAAGAATAAGACCATGATGTTGAGATTGTTTTATCAAATGTTTTTCCGTTAATGCTTATCTTGTCTATCAAATCTTTTAGAGACTGTTCGTCTGAAACTTCCTGAACTACATAAACGTCAGCATCTAGTTTATTCATTACTTTGGCAACATTTTCAACTTGTAGCCCATTATTTGTTGGGCCAAATTCTACATCTTTAGCATCTTTTACTGCAGTACCAAAGAACTCTAAATTGTAAGTTACAACATCAAACGTATCTGCTTTTGGTATAGAAGAACCTGTGAAAGACCCGATTTGTTGATTAATAGAACTTCCTGCTACTGTTAAAACTCCAGAAATGGTTAATGCTTTTACAGAAGGTGCAAATCTTGCATAAATTGTTTTGGTTGCTAATGCATCAGCCGCTGTAACCACAACACTTGACTGAAATACACTATTGTCTAAAGATAATTGATAATCTGCAGGAGCTGTAAGTGTAATATTTCCCTGTCCTTCGGCCTTAAGAGTAAATGTTTGACTTGCAGAAACTGCATTAACATTTACATCTCCAAAATCTAAAACTGGTTTTGTGTCAATGTAACCAGGCTCATTAGTAATAGATATATCATCTAGTGACCATTCGGCAGCATTGTTTAATCCACCAGCTGTTGTGGCATAAACCCACGCCAAATATGTATGACTTGTTTTGTAAGCGTCTAACTTAATAAATTGAGATTTTGTGTATGTTCCCGTTGTAGTTGGAAAATTACCATTAATCTCTACCCAAGTAGCATTTTCAGGATTGCTTTTACCATCATAATCAGTAGAAACCATTAATTTTAAATTAGCACCTGCGTAAAACTTTCGGGAATAAAACGAAAGCAAAGCAAATTTGTCAAAATTCTCTAAATGTAATTTTGGAGAAATCAACCAATCTTTACTCGCTACCGTATCAGAATATCCATTTATCAAAACAGCTCCAGTTCCAGAATTTACATTTCTTGTAACTGTTGTTGCTGCCCATTTGTTTACAGGCCCTGCTAAATCAAATTGTGTCCATCCACTATTTGTTAAAACATTTAGATCGTTAAAACCTTGCTGATAAGCATTAATTCCAACTCCGCTAAGTGTTACAATTCTAGTAGGTCCGCCAGTTGTTGCATGCGCTATTTGTCCTGAAAAACCAGTAAGAGCATTTGGTGTAAACTTTACATAAACCGTTGGTGTTGCATTTGAAGCTAAATCAACAACAGTAAAAGTTACAGAAGAACCAAAAGTAGTATTGTCTTTGGATATTGAAAAATTTGCCGTTGAAGTTAAAACTACATCATTCGTAAGGTTTACAGCCTGAATTTTATAACTTAAAACATCTGACGCAAAATTAGACTGTGAAAAACCTAAATCTAAAGAAGCCACTGAAGGAGATACTAAAGGAGTTGGAACACTTGCAGTAGTAGCATCAACTTTGTTAATTACAGACTGAATGTTTCCGTAAGGATCTTCAGAAACAGAAAAAACAGAATATGAAGTTCCTAAACTTAATCCTGCGAAATTTTTAACAACAGCCTCAGCTGGATTTGTAATATCTAAAAAACCAGACTGTAAAGCAGCTGTTCCGGTTGCATTTTGACCGGCTTTTAATTGTGGAACTGTTGGTTGTGCACTTCCTGACGGTACTAAAACGTAATACGTTTTTGCTACTTCGTTTAGTTTGTTAGAAAAATCAAAACTTTCGCCATAAATATTTTCTGCTTTTGGATAACCCGAAGCTGCAATTGGTACAGTAACATCGCTTCCAATTACAATATTATCGATTGCAAAAGAAGGTCTTGAACCTCCTCCAGACTCTTGTTTTGAAATCCATCTAATTTGAACTAAGTCTTTGTTTTCACATTCAACAGGTAAAACAACTGTTATTGTTTTCAAATTTTGATCTGCTACCCCACTTAGTTGATTATCTGTATTATTTTTATACGCCGTATCTAGTAGATTAATAAAAGGGGCATTATCTCCAATTCTATATTGCAGAATCATTTCATTGATTCGTGTATTACCAGTTTTTGGAGGCACGTCGTAAGGATTTCTAATCGTAATTGCGTCATACTGAACTTTAATATCTGTTTGTCCAATACTTGAAAAAGCAAACCCAAGTGCAAAATTAAATGTTCCTGTATTTAGAAAACCTATTTTTCCGCCATAATTATAAAAGCTTCCTGCACTATTTGCCGCATCTTTACCCGCAATTATTGTTGCATTGGCAGTTAAAGTAGCATCTGTAATATATTGAGTTGGACCAGAAACATTTGCTCCTGCAACCCATCCTTGAAAACCTGGCAAAAAGCTGGTTGCCTCGGGCGTTGCATCATTTGGCCAAGTATCAAATTTTTGCTTGTAAGGCAATGTTTGTTTTGCTGGCATTATTATCTGAGCAAAAAGACTCCCAGAACAACAATAAAAAAAACTTAATAAAGCCATGAGATGGCGAACAGAGTAATTGTTTTTCATACGTTAAAAAAAATAAAGTTTTTAGAAATCAAATTTATGTCGTTTAAAGTTAAGCGAATATTGCGAAAACTTAAACTTATTGTATTTCATTTTATAAACATTCTCTAACAAAACTCAATTTAATTCGGTATTAATTTAAAAATCATCAGGCATATATCGCCTTTACAAAATTATATACTATTGTACGAATTAACGTAATTAAAAAATTTAATAAAACAAATCTTATAATTAATTTTATTAAATGTAATTTATGTAACAAAAAAAGCCATCTCAAATCGAGATAGCTTTTAAATTTTAAATCTAAGTATAAGAAACTTAGCAAAATCCAGAATAGTAAAAAACATCACTCATCTAGTTTCATGTTCCCTCTATCTTCATGATTATCCGGATGTGAATTTGGATAACGATTTGGAGCAACATCAGAATTTCTATCTTTATTTTCAACCGTTTTCTGTGCTTCTTCATCTGTAGCAACACCTCGGTTGACGTTCGGATTATTTGGATCTATTTCATTTGAAATTTCTACAATCTTTTCGTTTACATTTCGTGCCCGATCAACAATTTCTTTATTTCCAGCGGCATCAATTACTATTTCTTTTTTAAGTTTTTCAGCATCTAATTCTGTATTATGAGAAACATTTTTGCCTTTCACTGTATCGTTATCTTTTTGCGTTCCATTTATCTTCTTAGAACCTAAATTATTATTTTCCATGACGTTATATTTTTCATTACTATATAATATTACGAATTTTAATACGAAGAAATAAGTTCTTTAACATAGCTTTTGGTTTAAATGAGGATTTCTAAAAATCCAAAAAACATACGAATCAAAATCGTCATCACTTTACATTGTACACCATTAATCAAAACCTTATTTTTATACGTAACTCTAAAATCAAGTATTATGAATTTTTTCAAAATCAAAACGAGCTGGTCAAATGCCGAATTTTCAATAATAAAACTCTGTATGGCATCTGCCTATATTTTAATTGGAAGTTATTTTCATGATTTTTTCAAAGATTATTATACACCGCTATTAATCGTTTTTGGAGTAACTGTAATCTGGTTTGTTTATCTATGGTTGACAAAAATGAAAAAGGATAAACAGGAATAGTTTAAATTGGTTTTACTTCTGAAACAAAACTATCTTTGCATTCTAAAAAATACAATATGCATCGCCACTTCATTCTTTTTAAACCTTACGGCTATTTGAGTCAATTTATATATGAATTAAAAAGGAAGAAAAAACTTTTAGGTGAATTACACGATTTTCCGCAAGGTACGATGGCAATTGGAAGGCTCGATGAAGATTCTGAAGGATTACTTTTATTAACCACCGACGGAAAAGTAAGCGAACAAGTAAGAAGTAAAAAAGTCGACAAAGAATATTATGTTCAAGTCGATGGCATCATAACTCCGGAAGCCATTGAACAATTGCAAAAAGGTGTCGAAATTGGCTTTGATGGCGGAAAATACATCACCAAACCATGTTCTGCTTTTATAGTAAACGATATACCTGATTTTGGCCCAAGAGCCAAGAAAATACGAGATGAACGTCACGGCCCCACTTCCTGGGCCTCGATAACGGTGAATGAAGGAAAATTTCGTCAGGTTCGTAAAATGACTGCTGCAGTTGGCTTTCCAACATTACGATTAGTCCGTGTTCGTATAGGAAATGTATATTTGCAGAACCTAAAAGCCGGAGAAGTTCTAGAAGTTCTAGATTTTAAAGTAGAAAATTAATTAGATAATGTGTCAATTTGAAAATTAGATAATTTAAATAATTCTCAAATAAACGAATAAACAAATAAACGATAATGCTAAACGTTGTTCTTGTTGAACCTGAAATACCAAATAATACTGGAAATATAGGACGATTATGTGTAGGTACCGAAAGCCGTCTGCATTTAATTCATCCTTTTGGTTTTGTAATTAATGATAAAAACCTGAAACGTTCAGGTTTGGATTATTGGGTACATCTTGATGTTACTGAATATCAAAATATCGAAGAATGGATTCAGCAAATTCCAGATCAATCACGTGTTTTTCTGATGAGTTCTCATGCTGAAAAATCATACCTGGAAACTGATTTTCAAGATGGAGACTGGTTGGTTTTTGGAAAAGAAAGTGTTGGTTTAAGCGCAGAAGTTTTAGCTCGTTTTGAAAATCATTTAACGATTCCGATGTCGAAATTAATTCGAAGTTTTAATATTGCCAATTCGGTGGCTTTTGTGATTGGTGAGGCGAAGAGACAGATTGGGTTGAAAGTTTAATTGTCAAACCGGTTTCCTGCAAGGTTTCTTAACCTTGTAGGATTGGCAAATCGAAATTTAAGTAATTACAAACTTCCCTTTTTCAGCATCAAAAGTAATATGTTCGTCTTTGAACAATGTTGCGAAACTACCTTTCGAAATTAAGTTACAAGGCTCGTCCTGAACTACTAAATCTGATGTCATAATAATCATTTCATCACTTAACTGAATTGCCAAATCGATATCGTGAGTCGAAAATAAAATACATTTTTGAGTTTCCTGAGTCAATTTCTTAAGCAGTTTAAACAGTGAAACTTTGTGTAACAAATCAAGATGTGTTGTAGGCTCATCCAAAATAATTAATGGAGTATCTTGTGCTAAAGCTCTTGCAATTAGAACTTTTTGCAATTGTCCGTCGCTGATTTCAAAATGCTTTTTCTGAGCCAAATGTTCGATTTGAGTCAATTCTAAAGCTTCCTGAACTTTCTCAATATCTGTTTGGTTTAAAGTTCCAATCCAATTTGTGTAAGGCTGACGTCCCAATGCGACTAACTCAAAAACAGACAAATTACTCGGCGGAAGTTTCTCGGTTAAAACTAAACTTAAATTTTGAGCTAAATCTAAGGGCTTAAAACTATTTATATTTTTATCATTCAAAAAAACATTCCCTGATAGCGGCTGCTGAATTCCAGTAATCGTTCTTAACAAAGTCGATTTTCCAATTCCGTTTGCACCTATTAATGAAATCAGTTTTCCTGAAGCTAAATTCAAATTTAGATTTTCAGCAATGGTCACAATCGATTTCTTGGACTTATAGCCAATAGTTAAGTTTGAGGTTTTTAAAATAATTTTCATTTCTTTAAACTTGCTGATTTTTTTTGCCACAGATTTAGATGATTTAAATGATTTAAAAATCTGTGAGAATCTTTTAAATCTGTGGCTAAATTATTTTACTGAAAATTTCTTTTTCTCATTAGCAAATAAACCACAACCGGCGCACCAATTATAGATGTGATTGCATTGATTGGCAATGTGGTGTCTAATCCCGGTAATTGTGAGGCAATATCACAAAACAGCATAATTATTCCGCCATAAAAAAAAGTGCTCCAATATAAGATCGCGTGATTACTGGTTTGAAAAGTTAGCTTTGCAATGTGCGGCACGGCTAAACCAATAAAAGCAATTGGACCCGCAAAAGCGGTTATACTTCCGGCCAAAATACTCGTTGCAAATATGATAACAAGTCGTGCTTTTTTATAATTTAAACCCATACTTTTTGCATAATTTTCGCCAAGAAGTAATGCATTTAAAGGTTTAATACTACTCGCACTCAAGAGCAAACCAAAACCCACACAAACAGCCAAAATAGAAATAGACGTCCAGGAAAGATTTCCAAGACTTCCTAATGACCAAAAAGTAAATTTCTGTAACTGTTCTGCCGAACTAAAATAGGTTAAAACACCCACAATAGCGCTGGTAAAACTGCCAAACATAAGTCCTACTATTAAAATCGCCATTGTATTGCGCAACTTTTGTGCGACTAATAAAACGAGCATCAAAACCGAAATACTTCCTAATGTCGACGCAAGCACAATCCCGTATGGAGATAACAAAACTGAATTTAAAAATGACGGTAAAAAACCTGCGCCCAAAATTACAATTGCTACAGCTAAAATAGCTCCTGAACTCAATCCTAAAACATCAGGACCTGCCAGCGGATTTCGAAATAATGTCTGCATCAACAATCCGCTGATAGCCAATCCAACACCAACCAAGATGGCTGTAATTGCTTTTGGCAGACGATAATTAATAATAATGTATTCCCAAGTTGTTTTGCTTGCCTGACCGCCTGTTAAGCTGGTATAAACTTCTTTGAACGGAATGGTGATCGATCCTAAACTAATGTCTAGAAAAAACATGAACAAAAGTGCTAAACCGAGTACTGAAAACAGGATTATATTTCGCTTTTTATTTATCAATGAACTTAGTTTAATTTAGACGCAAAAGTAAATTCATAGCTCGGTAAAAGATCAGGATGAAAAATCTTAATATAATCTTTTAAAACTAAATCCGGACGGCTTGGCGCCAATTCATAATAAACAGTTCCACCGGTTGCTCCGTATTTACCTTCGAATGTGTACACATTTTTGTTTTTAAAAGCATCAAATTGACTGTAATGCGGATTCGCTTTTTCTACTTCTGCCAAGCTTTTAAATGAACCCGAAGCAATCCAGAAATTTGCAGATTTTGCTTTAACCAATATTTTCTCAAAAGACAAACCTTCGCTTCCGGTTCCTTTCAAATCTGCCCATAAATAATTGGCGTGCGCATCTTTCATAAATTGTGCCACCCAACTATTTCCTTTAGCAACATACCAAACATCTTCATACATAGAACCGTATAAAACTGTCGAAGTTGCAGGTTTATCAGCCACCAATTTTTTAGCCTGATCGTAGCTCAAAACAATTTTATCAAATAGCTCTTTTGCTTTATCTTCTTTGCCAAATAAAGCTCCATAAAGCTTAATCCATTCTGCTTTTCCTAGTGGAGATTGTTCCATCCAATCGGCTTGAATCAAAACACTTAATCCGCTTTTCTTTAAATTATCTAACGCAGGGTTATTATTATCTACTCCAAATGTCACAATTAAATCTGGCGATAATTCTATAAGCTGTTCAATGTTTAATTTTTCATTCTCCCCTACATTTTTTACAGAACCTTTATCTATTAAAGCTCTGGTTTTTTCTGAAGAAATATAATCGGTATGAGGAAAACCAACTAATTTATTTTCAACTTCCAACATTTCTAAAAACGGAATATTTGTAGTCGAAGTCACAACAATAGATTCTAAGGGAACTTTTATTGTAGTATATGATTTTAGGCTATCCGGAACTTTGGCATCTTTTTCTTTTAAGACGTAGGTGAATTTTGCATTGGCATTTGGCCACGGTTCTGTAACTGTTACAATTGAGTACCCTTCTTGTTTTACAATAGAAAGTCCTGAAGCGTATTCGATACTGTTTTTGGCAATTTCAGATTTTCCGACAACTGTAGTTTCATTTTTTTTACATCCGACAAGAAGAAAAAAAGGTAAAATAAAAATCAATTTAGGTAGTAAATGTCTCATATATAGGTTCTATAGTTTTTTAAAGGAAATTCGTTTCGTTTATCTTAATTATGGCATATAATTTGAATCTTTTAAAATTCAAATTTACATTTTCATTAATCGCAAAGGTAACGCAATTTCTATTTTTTTTGTCTACCTTTATTCTTACAAAACACAACAAATACCATATTTGCCCCATGAATACCCTAAAAACAAAAAACTGCTCGAGTTGTGAATCTTCATTTAGTTGTGGAGATATTTCCGAAGAAAGCAAATGTTGGTGTAATGACTTCCCTCCTATTTTTAACATGTCAGAAGGAGGAGATTGTCTTTGTCCAGTTTGCTTTAAGGAAGCTTGCGAAGATAAAATTGACGCTTATGTTGAAACACTTACTCCACAAAGAGCACTAAAAAACAAAGCAATATCTTTGCCCAAACAAGAAAAATTAATAGAAGGAATTGACTATTATATTGAAAACGGAAATTACGTTTTTAAACCCTGGTTTCACCTTAAACGAGGAACTTGCTGCGGAAATGATTGTCGTCATTGTCCGTATTAATAATTATGAATTATAAATTGTTAGTTGTTAATTATGAAAAATAACATTGTAAAAAATAAGACTTTCAATTTTGCTATTCGAATTGTCAAACTATATCAATATTTATGTACTGAGAAAAAAGAATTCACTCTTTCTAAACAACTTTTAAGATCTGGAACAAGTATTGGCGCAATGGCGCGTGAGGCAGAACATGCCGAAAGCAAAAATGACTTCATCCACAAATTTGCAATTGCTCAAAAAGAAGCCAATGAAACAGTTTATTGGTTAGAATTATTAAAAGCTACTGATTATTTAAATGAAAAAGAGTTTGAAAATATTTCCAATGATGCAATTGAAATATTAAAACTAATAACCAGCATCATTAAAACCACTAAAAATCAAATCAACAATAAACAACCTCTTCTTAAAATTAACAACTAACAATTTATAATTAACAATTAACATGATTTACTTAATTACCGGAGGCGAGCGTTCAGGAAAAAGCAGTTATGCTCAAAATCTGGCTTTAGAACTTTCAGATTCTCCAATTTATGTAGCAACTGCCAGAAAATGGGATTCCGATTTTCAGAATAGAATTGACCGCCACCAACTCGAACGCGATGAACGCTGGACAAATATTGAAGAAGAAAAACATTTAAGTAATATTGATTTTTCGGGAAAAGTAGCTTTGATTGACTGTGTAACACTTTGGCTGACTAACTTTTTTGTTGATACAAAAAATGACGTTTCTTTAAGTTTAGAAGAGGCAAAAAAAGAATTTCTATCAATTGCCAATCAAGAAAATGCAACATTGATAATTGTTACCAATGAAATTGGAATGGGTGTTCATGCCGAAACTCATATTGGAAGAAAATTTACTGAATTGCAAGGCTGGATGAATCAGTTTTTGGCATCGAAAGCAGATGAAGTGGTTTTGATGATTTCTGGAATTCCGGTTAAAATAAAAGGGTAGCAATTGCAAAAATCAATTGCAAGACCAAAAAACCATAAGAAGGAAATTCTACTATTTAAATTCTAAATTCCAATAACGTGAAGTATCTTTACATAAATCTTCAATATTGTAATTGATTTTTGTAACTGACATTGAAACTTATGAGCCATTTAGACGATATTTTAAAATCCCGACGCGACACTCGACATTTTACAACTGATAAAGTTCCTGATGAAGTAATCCAAAAAGCATTGCAAGCGGGACATTGGGCACCTTCGGTTGGACTTACAGATGCCACGAGATATTATATCATTAAATCTGAAGAGGTTAAAAAGGCTGTAAAAGATCTATTTTTAGATTACAATAAAAAAGCGGAGGAACTAACTGATAATCCGGAACAAAAGGAGCGTTATAAATCTTTGAAATTGGAAGCGATTGAAGAAGCTCCAATTGGACTTATTATTGCTTACGACCGATCTGTTCTCAACCAATTTACGATTGGAACTGTAGGAAGTAACGAAGCCGTAAAATTTAGTTCAGTTTGTGCTGCACAAAATATCTGGCTTTCGCTTACTGAACAAGGTTAC
This sequence comes from Flavobacterium sp. FlaQc-57, assembly GCF_044007395.1. NCBI lineage: Bacteria > Pseudomonadati > Bacteroidota > Flavobacteriia > Flavobacteriales > Flavobacteriaceae > Flavobacterium > Flavobacterium sp. FlaQc-57. Next base: position 372,726 of record NZ_JBIPDA010000004.1, on the reverse strand, counting down.
GGAATGGGCTGGGTTTCGATCTTGAATTATTATCAATTTAAAAAAATACTTGATTTACCTGAAAACATTGAGCCTTTGGGTTATTTTTGCATCGGAAAACCAGCAACAAATTATGACAATCAGCCAATGTTGCAACAGCTGAATTGGAAACAAAAATCGGAAACTCCTGATTGCAAAGAGATAAAAAATATATCTGAGAATCCTATTTCAGACTTTCCTAAAAAATCTCAAAATAGAGAAATAACGAAAAGTGATTTCAATACTCTTTTACAAGAAAAAATTGATTCTAAAACCAAACCTATTGGCGCTTTAGGAACTTTAGAAACATTGGCGTTTCAGATCGCAACGATTTTTGAAACTTTAAATCCAAAAATAATAAATCCAAATATTGTCGTTTTTGCAGCTGACCACGGAATTGCAAATCACGGCGTAAGTGCCTACCCGCAAGATGTTACGCGACAAATGGTTGGTAATTTTCTTGATGGTGGCGCGGCAATCAATGTTTTTTGCAAACAAAATAACATAGAATTATCTATTGTTGACGCAGGTGTCAATTATGATTTTCCAACAAATGCTAAATTAATTAATGCAAAAATTGCCAAAGGAACGCAATCATTTTTGCATATTCCTGCAATGAGCGAAACTGAACTGCAATTGTGTTTTGAAAAAGGAAAATTGATTGTTGAAGAAATTGCCAAAACAGGTTCAAACTGTATTGGATTTGGCGAAATGGGAATCGGCAATACCTCAACAGCATCTGTTTTAATGAGTCTTTTTACTGGTTTACCAATTGAAGAATGTGTAGGGAAAGGAACCGGAGTTGAAAACAATAAATTACTCGAAAAACAAAACTTACTTAAAAAAGCTATCGAAAACTATTCTGGTCCAGCCGAATTAAAAGAACAACTTGCCTATTTTGGAGGTTTCGAAATTATACAAATGGCAAGCGGAATGCTAACTGCTTTTGAAAATAAAATGATTATTTTGATTGACGGTTTTATTTGCAGTGTCGCATTTTTAATTGCTTCAAAAATAAATCCCGATATTATAAAAAATACTGTTTTTTGTCATTGTTCTGCTGAACAAGCACATCAAAAACTACTTGATTATTTACATGCAAAACCAATTTTAAATTTAGATTTACGCCTGGGCGAAGGAACGGGCTGCGCAATAGCATTTCCAATTTTGAAATCAGCTGAAGTTTTTTTGAATGATATGGCTAGTTTTGAAAGTGCGGGAATTAGCAGGAAGTAAAAGCTCTGTTTGTCATTAAAAAAGCAAGTTTTTTTCGCAATCTGTATCATTTCGACGAAGGAGAAATCACATTAGAAACTCCGCACAAATGGTCGCCAATCTTTATCGAATTACGGGTCTAATTTCTCCTTCGTCGAAATGACAAAACAAATAAATTTTATATCAAAATCAATGAAAAAAGAACTACATATCTTCTTCACTTCTTTAATGTTTTATACTAGAATTCCTTGCCCAAAAAACATTGATCATCATCCTGATTATTTAAATAAGGCAACACGTTATTTTCCTTTAATTGGGTGGATTGTTGGAAGCATTTCTTTTTTTGCATTCTATCTTTTTTCTCTTTTTCTATCCACAGAAATAGCGGTAATTTTTGCCCTTGTTATTTCTGTTCTTACAACCGGAGCTTTTCACGAAGATGGTTTTGCAGATGTTTGTGATGGTTTTGGCGGTGGATGGACTAAAGAAAAAATCCTGATCATTATGAAAGACAGTGCCATTGGCGCTTACGGAGCAATTGGTATTGTTTTATTATTTTTACTGAAATTTAAATTACTATCTGAATCGATTTTGATTTTTAAGATGGATACTTCTATTTCAATTCTTCAAGTTTTCCTTTTATTTATCTCTGCACATGCTTTGAGCCGATTGGCAGCAATTTCGATAATTTTTACACATGAATATTCCAGAGATGATGCTACAAGCAAAAGTAAACCTATAGCAAAAAATCACACCTGGAAAGAGATTTTAGGTTCATTTTCTTTCGGATTAATTCCATTATTTGTTTTCTCTTATTTTCATTATCAGTTTCTTTTTGCAATTGTTCCGGTTTTTATTACGCGTTATTTTTTAGCTCGATATTTTCAAAAATGGATCGATGGTTACACAGGTGATTGTTTGGGTGCAACACAGCAAGTTTGCGAAGTAGTTTATTATTTAAGCATTCTTTTTATATGGAAATTTATCTAGTACGCCATACTGAGACCATTTGCGAAAAAGGCATTTGCTATGGACAATCTGATGTAGGGTTAATGCAGCCCTTTGAAAGTATTTTTGAAAACATCATCTCGCAATTACCCTCAGAAATAGTACTTTTTTCCAGTCCGTTAAAACGTTGTGTTATTCTGGCAGATTATATTCAAAATAAAACCAACACCGTATCATTCGAAAAAGACGATCGATTAATGGAAATGGATTTTGGTGATTGGGAAATGAAAAACTGGAATGATATTCCTCCCGAACAACTTAATCCGTGGATGGAAGACTTTGTCAATATTACTGTTTCAAACGGTGAATCTTTTGTAAAATTACATGAAAGAGTTGGAGGTTTCTTATCTGATATCATTTCTAAAAACACAACAAAACCAATTGTTGTCGTTGCTCACGCCGGAGTAATAAGAAGTATATTATGTCATCACACTTCATTACCACTAAAAGATGCCTTTAACAATAAAGTAGATTTTGGACAAGTCATCAAAATTGAGGCTTAAAGACGTTTTTGTTTAGAATTTGATTTAAAAAGCAAAACATATTTGAAAATTCGACAATTTTAACTTTATCTTTGCACGAAATTAAGGTTGTGTTATAATTATAAAAAAACACATTAAAAGGGAATCAAGTAGAATTAAAAATCTTGAGCTGTACCCGCAACTGTAAGCTTTGTTCTGAAAAGAATGCTTGTTGTTATCTACAAAACCACTGCTCGCCCCGGCGAATGGGAAGGTAAACAACAAGACGCAAGCCAGGAGACCTGCCTTTGTAACTAATATCGAGCTCTCGGGAAAAAGAGTGTAGAAATTATGACTTTAAATAAACGTTTTGCTTTTTTCTTATTGCTATTGTGCCAGATTATTTCGGCGCAGAATGACTCTATTAATAAACTTAAAGAAGTTGTAGTTTCAGATGCCAATCTTAAGAAATACTCCAACTCTCAATCGGTTCTAAAACTTAATGATTCTGTTATTAATAAGAATGAGGCTCTACTTACTGATTTATTAAACTTCAATTCTACTATTTATTTTAAGGAATATGGACGCGGAATGCTTTCGACAGTTGCTTTTAGAGGCACAACCGCATCGCAAACAGCTGTAATCTGGAACGGAATCAATATTAATTCGCAAATGAACGGAAGTACTGATTTTAATACGATTTCAGGTTCTGATTATAATTCGATTAGTGTAAAAGCCGGTGGAGGAAGTGTACTTTACGGAAGTGGTGCAGTTGGCGGAACTGTGCACCTTAATAATGATTTAGGTTTTTATAAAAGATTCGAAAACAATTTAAAATTAGATTATGGCAGCTTCAATACTATCGGAATCAATTATAAAACTAATATTTCGAACGAGAAATGGAGTGCGCAAATTGGTTTTTCTAAAAACAGTTCGACTAATGATTATAAGTATTTAAACCAATACAATTGGAAAGGTGAACAACGCTGGAACCAAAACGGACAATATGACGTCATTACAATGAGCGCGAATGTTGGTTACAAATTCAATGCAAAGAATAGCCTGAAATTATACAGTCAAACTTCAAATACTGATCGAAATACGTCTTTATTATCAGAATCGGAAACTAAAACACGATATGTAAATGGCTTTAACCGAAACTTATTAGAATACGATGGCGATTTTGGCAAATTTACCACCAATTTAAAAGCGGCTTATATATTCGAAAACTACCAATATTACCCTAATAACGCTATTAATTTTTTCACCTACGGAAAGACGGAAAGCATGATTACAAAAGCAGATTTAGGCTATCAGCTTTCTAAATCGACACAAGTAAATGCAATTCTGGACTACAACAGAACTAAAGGTTACGGAAGTGGTTTTGGTGATCATATTAGAGAAATTAGCTCTGCTGCTTTATTAGTAAAACAAGATCTTTCAGCAGATTGGAAAAATGAATTTGGTATCCGAAAAGAGTTTACAGATAATTACGAATCCCCTGTTTTATTCTCACTGGGATCTTCTTATCAATTTAGCAAATTGTACAATTTAAAATTGAATCTGTCCCGAAATTTCAGAATTCCAACTTTTAATGATTTGTATTGGGAAGAAGGTGGAAATCCGGACTTAAAACCCGAAAGTTCTTATCAGGCAGAAATTGGTAACGTTTTTACTTTTAAAAACATTTCGCTTACACAGACCTTTTATTACATGAAAATAAAAGATCTATTGCAATGGGTTCCTGGGAATAACGGAATTTGGTCGCCAAAAAACACAGATAACGTTAATAGCTACGGTGCAGAAACTTTACTAAGCTGGAAAAAACATTTTGGTAAAAACTACTTTGCTGCAAATGCCACTTACGCCTACACCATTTCTAAAGATGAAGAAACTGAAAAACAGCTCTTTTTTGTACCCTTTCACAAAGCAACGGCATCTGTTTCTTATTCTAGAAATAACATTTCTGCTTATTATCAATTTATGTATAATGGTTTTGTTTACACCACAGGCGATAATAATCCAAAAGACATTGTAAATGATTATAACGTTTCGAACATCGGAATCGATTATGATTTTAAATTTCTCGATTCTTTCAAACTTGGATTCCAGGTATTAAACCTGTTTAACAAAGCGTATGAAAGTCTGGAGTACAGACCTATGCCGGGTCGCAATTTTAATATGTATTTAACCTTAAAATTTTAATATAATGAAGTTTAGCAAATTATTTTTAATAGCACTTAGCGCCTCGTTATTTGTTTCTTGTTCAAATGATGATAACGACGATGCTCCAAAAGGAGTTTATGATAATGGTTTCTTTGTTCTGAATGAAGGAACTACACAAGGTTCTGTTTCGTTTTCAAGTAATGATTTAACTTCTTTTACTAAAGACGTTTATTCGACTGTAAATGGGAATGATATCCTTGGGAAATTTGCCCAAAATATCTTTTTTAGCGGAGACAACGCTTATATTATTTCTGGTGGCGCCAACAACATTACAGTAGTTAACCGTTATACTTTTAAGTTAATTACAAAAATCGAAACTGGTTTAAAAAACCCAAGATACGGAGTTGTTAAAGACGGTAAAGCATATGTTACCAACGCAAATACGTATTCATACGAAAATGCAGCAACAGGAAATACAGATGATTATGTTGCGGTAATTAACCTGGCAACTAACACTTTTGAATCTAAAATCGATTTGAATTCTACTGCTAACAGAGTAGTTTTAGAAAACGGAAAACTTTACATCACAGATTCATATAATGACAAATTATTGATCGTTGATATCGCAACAAAAAAACTGGACGCTCCTGTACAAATTGGTCTTAACGCTGATTGTATTGAAGAAGAAAATGGCGTTTTATACATTTTAAAAGGAGGTTTTGGAAATGCCAGCGAACTTGTAAAAATAAAAATAGCAGACAAAACAACTACTAAAGTTACTTTTCCTGAAAGCTTAAGTGGAGCCGGATTCATGGATATTGAAGACAACAAAATTTATTACACAGTAGGAAGTTCTGTTTATGCGATGAACCTAAATGCTACCGCTGCATCAACAACTGCAATTATCACAACTCCTGCAACATATATATACGGATTCGCAGTTAACGACGCTCGTATTTATGTTGCTCAAGGAAACTTTACGTCTGATGGTAAAGCTTACATTTATAATTTAACCGGAGCATTACAAAAAGAATTAACTACCGGTATAGGAACAAACGGTTTTTACTTTAATGATTAATATCATTATTGTTTTTTAGAAGTAGTTTTTGGATGAGACATTTCTAATAAAAAAGGCTTTCATTTCTGAAAGCCTTTTTTGTTGTTTTTATTTTAATGATCTTAAAAGTCCTTCGGGAGCTTTTTCAAGATACATTTGATTCTTAATTCCACTCATTCCTTTAGAATCTGTAAAAGCTTTTAAAGCAACACCTTTATCCAATTGCACTTTTTTAGAAGTTGCTCCTGTAATTTTAGAAATCGCAACATTCAGCAATGGTTCAGATGCATCACCTAAAACACCCAGATTCGTTATACGTTCTAATTGCTCAAAAGTTGGTGGCAAACCATTAGTATATTCACCAAAATCAGCCGAATTCACAATTTTTAAAACTAAAGGTTGCATCGCATATTTATGATTTGGATTTCTTCCTGCTTTTCCAAAAGTTGGAGAATCATATATTGTAATAGAACCTACATTTTTACCAACCGTTGTCTCCCCTATTTGAGTCACAGAAATATAAGGCGCTAAACCATTTATAACTAATTCACTTGCCGAAGCGGTTCCGCTAGTTGTTAGAATATATATTTTAGTTAAATTTAAACTGTTAATCGCAGCTCCATCCATTTTATCTACAAACCTATTATTTAGCGATTCAGGATCATTAATTTCAAAATAGCCATTAATTTTTGCATTCCATTTTTCTTTAGCAAAAATTTTAGTGGTAAACTGCCCTGTAATCATACTTGCTAAACGTGTTGCCGTTTGTATCGAACCTCCTCCGTTATATCTTAAATCTAAAACAAAATCAGTAATACCTTGTGCTTTTAAATCTGCAAAAGCAGCATTAAGCTGTGCGTCATAATTAGCATAAAAGCCGTTATACATTAAGTAGCCAATTTTATGACTTCCCGAGGTAATTACTTTATTAATAAAAATAGGATTTTCGTCTAAAATTGTTTTTACAAGTGCTACAGATTTTCCGTTCGACTCAAAAGCCACAGTGGTTGCATTAAAGTTAACCATATTTAATGTATAACTATCAGCTGCCAAAAGTGATTGATAATTAGAAACCGTTAATTGTGTTCCATTTACGGCAGTAAAAAGATCTCCACGTTTGATATCTTTTTTAGAAGCATCAGAATTAGGAATTATATATCGAACATAACCTACTAACTCTGTGTTACTGTTTGGCTTATAACTCAATCTAAAATCTACTCCATTATTTTTTGAAGTTCCCTGTAGTTCCTGCTCTAAAACCGTATAATCATCAACAAGCCAGCTAAAACGATCAATCGCTTGTCCTTTTGGAAATTTGCTAATTGGTTTATTCAATAAATCCTGAAACAAATCTTCCGGTTTAGAATATCCTCTTAAAAAAGAATTTAATGCTTCCTGATTATTAAAACGAGTATCTGCCAAATTAGGAACATCGGCTTGCCACAAATAATATTGGTTCAAACCTTTCCAGATAAAATCATCAACTTGTAAAGCTGCCGGAGACTCCACATCGTCTTGATCTTCGCAGGATTGCAAAGAAAAAGCAAGTAAAAATAATAACAGTACGTTCTTAAATATTGTTTTCATATAGTGGTATCTATGTAGTATTAACGTAAAAATAGTATCTTTAGTTTTAACAGTAATTATTTTTTTATGTTTTTTTTAATAAAAAAAACATACACCCTTGTAACAAAAATAATAGTGCCTCGTCTTGACTATATAAGCTAACGAATAACCAATAGATTTTATGAATCAGAATGTGTTTATAGAATTAATAAATCCTTTTAAAGACAAAGTTTTTCGTCTGGCAAAACGATTATTAACCAGCACCGAAGAGGCTGAAGATGCTACTCAGGAAGTAATGGTTAAACTATGGAATAAGAAAGACAATTTAGACGCTTATAATAATATTGAAGCAGTTGCAATGACAATGACAAAAAATTATTGCCTCGATCAACTGAAATCAAAAAGAGCCGGTAATCTAAAAATCGTTCATAATAATTTTACAGATCGTGAGCCGCAATTGGATAAAAAACTGGAAGATTCGAATAGTTTAGAATGGGTCGAAAAAATAATAGGTCAGTTGCCTGAACAACTACAAATTTTAATTCAGTTACGCGATGTTGAACAATATGAATTTGATGAAATTGCGAAAATTGTCAACATGAATGAAACGGCTATTCGGGTAGCACTTTCAAGAGCGAGAAAAAAAATAAGAGAATCAATGGTTAACACACACAGTTATGGAATTAGATAAAATAGAAAATATATTAGAAAAGTACTTTCAGGGAGAAACAAGTATTGCCGAAGAAAATCAATTAAAAGAATATTTTTCTTCATCAGATGTTGCGCAGCATTTAGAACAATACAAATCAATGTTTGGTTATTTCTCTCAGGTAAAACAACAAAAATCGACGCAAGAAATACCACTAAAAGCTAAAAAACGAAATGTAGCGTGGTTATCAATTGCAGCCTCAGTTGTTGTTTTACTAGGAATTGGAACCTATTTTTTTGTGAGCGAAAAAAATGCAGCTCCAGCTGTAGCACAATCAGAACTAGGAACCTACGATGATCCGGAAGAAGCACTTGCCGCAACGCAAAAAGCTTTGGCCTTATTATCAAACAAAGTGAATGTAGGTATTGAAAGTGTACAATACATTCAAGAATACGAACAATCAAAAAACAAAATTTTTAAACAGTAATTAAATCAATCAAAATGAAAAATTTCATCATAACACTAGTTTTAGCATTCGTTACCACAACTTTTTATGCTCAAGGGGCATTTGACAAATTTGATGGTCAGGACGATGTAACATCAGTAATTGTAAACAAAAAAATGTTCGATTTAATGAGCAAAGTAAAAGTTGATGCTTCTGATAAAGAAACACAACAATATATTAATCTGATTAAAAAATTAGATTACTTAAAAGTGTTTACAACGAAAAACCCTAAAATTGAAGCTGACATGAAAGCTTCTGCAGACAAATACGTAAAAACTGCCGGTTTAGAAGAATTAATGCGAGTTAATGACGGCGGAAAAAACGTTAGAATAATGGTAAAATCAGGTGCAATCGACACACAAATTAAGGAGTTACTAATGTTTGTTGACGGCGCAAAAAATGATGAAACTGTTTTGCTTTCTCTAACCGGAAATTTTGACTTAAACGAAATTTCAGTACTAACAGACAAAATGCAACTTCCTGGTGGTTCTGATTTAAAAAAAGCCTCTAAAGGCAAAAAATAAGATGAAAATAAACGTTTTTACCTCAGCCCTTTTAGTTTTAGTAACTTTAATTAGTTGCAAATCTGAACCTTCATTGCAAAAGTATTTTGTAGAGAATACTGACAACAAAGACTTTATTGCGCTTGATCTTTCGTCTAGCATTTTAAACCTTGAAAAAGCAAAGTTGTCAGCACAGCAAAATGAAGCTTTAAAATCATTCGATAAAATGAACATCTTAGCTTTTAAAGCTAATGACAAAAACCAAGCTCAATTTGAAACAGAAAGAGCGAAAGTAAAAGCGATTCTAAAAGATCCAAAATACCAACAATTAATGTCATTTGGTTCAGGTAAAGATGGCGCTTCGGTAAGTTATGTTGGTGCTGATGATAACATTAAAGAATTTATCATTTTCGCGAACAGAAAAGAAAACGGTTTTGCAGTTGTACGTGTATTAGGAGAAAACATGAATCCGAATAACATTATGACTATAATGTCTGTTTTGAAAGAATCAAAAATCGACATGGAACAACTAAAACCTTTACAGGAATTGGTTAAATAATATCATCAATCTTACTTTAAATCAAGAAAGCTCCATAATTGGAGCTTTTTTTTATTTACTGCTTTTTGCTTTTTCATATCGCATCTTCAAACCTTCCAAATAAGGTGCTTTTTGTTCTTCTGCTAGGACTATCGATTTTTCAAAATTAGTTAATGCTAAATTTTTCTTGCCATTGGATTCAAGCATATCACCATAAGCCAGATAAGTCATAGGAGATTTGGGATATAAAACAGTATTACTTTTAAGAATAGATTCTGCTATAAGAGGATTTTTTTTGATATTTTGAGAACCAAAAAAATTAATCTCACTTTCGCCAAATAAATTTAAATCAACTCCTTTTCTAAAAATATCAATTATTTGTTGATCTATTTTTGCAGTATCATTTTCTGAATATTGAGTCTGTTTATCAATAATACGCTGTAATTCTTCATATATGTTTTTTGATTCTGATCCTTTTTTCTTTCTGTAGATTTCTGCTGCCTGACTTGCCAATTCAACAGCTTTAGAATAGGCATTTTCACCTGAAGTTTTGATCTCCGGAATAACGCCGGTTCCTTCCCAATTTGTTTTTGTTATCGAATTTGTACCCGTACCTGTCGGAATAAAGATTTCTAAATCAGAATTTATCTTGAAAACATCTCCTGGGTTTGCGGCACCTCCAGTAACTTCTCCAACTAATGTAGCTCTTTTTTGACTTTGCATGTTATAACTAAATTCCTCAGCTCCCGAAAAAGTTTTTGAACCAGTAATTATAAATAAAGGAATATCAATCATTTTTTTTCCATTAACTTCATGAGTAATAACTTCATTCTTTCGATTTCCTTGTCTAAAATAAAGCGTATTAATCAATAGATTACTCTCTAAAAAATAACTGCATAAATAATTTACCGTATTAGGATTACCACCACCATTATCCTGTAAATCAACAATTACAGCATCTGTATTTACCAGGAGATACATGTACGCGTCAATAGTTTTAGTGGTTTCCGCAAGAAAAAAGTTGATATTTAGATAACCTATATTTCCATTAATTATTTTTACCTCTTTAAAACCGTTGGCTTGTTTTCTGGCATCTGTATAGTTTTTTAAATACATTTGATAATCATCATTTGAATTTTCCTGTTCTTTTACAGGAGCAAAGGCAGGCCATATTCCTAGATGCTTATCCTTATTAACAACTCTGACTTCTTTAGTTAAGGCATGCGCAAACGAATCAAGTAATTCATATTTTTTAAACTTCCCTTCCTTTAGACTTTTATTCAAATGGTCCGCTATTAATTTGGCTTGATCAGGAAAAACGTAATTTTCTTGTAGCAATAAATCAATTTTACCGACAGTTTCTTTTTTAAACTTCTCATTTATTTTTTTCTGTGCAAAGACATCAACTTTAAAAACAATGATAAACAATAGAATATAGATGAAAAATGATTTCATATTTTTCCTTTAGATTTAGTTACAATAAAAATTTTGGAATTGAATTTGTTGCTTATCAAATATAGTTAAATATTTCATTAGCAAATTCAACGTGAAAAAGGTCATAAAAAAGCTTCTTTTTCATGGAGCATTTTAATCGTTTCTATAGCAATACACAGATAAAAAATTAAGAATTTAGCTATATTTGAAAAATCGAAACAAACCACTAACCTTATTTTGCAAGTTAAATTCATGAAACTCAAACTAACTATTTTTTTTCTTTTTTCAGCTCTAACAATATTTGGCCAATCACCAGACGGCTTAAAAGAAATATTGACAATAAAATCAAAAATCTATAACAAAGAAAGAAAAATTGCTATTTATCTTCCTCCAAATTATCAAGAAGTAAAAAATGAAAAACTTCAAGTAGTTTATGTATTTGATGCACAATGGGAACCAATGTTTAACTATGTTTCAAACTCCATAAGCTACTTGTCTGCGATTGGCGAATTAAACAAAATGATTGTGGTAGGAATATATACTGAAAACAGACCAAAAGAATTCGTTCCGATGCCTACCAGTGAAGAAGAAAAAAAGAATTGGGACGAAAAACCTAGTTTTGGGTTCTCAACCCTTCTAGATCAACATTTAACTGAAGAAGTTTTCCCTCTAATTAAGGAAAAGTACAACACTAACGATTACAAATTAGCAATTGGGCATTCTTTAGGAGGAACATATTTACTTAATTCTTTTGCAGAAAACAAACACATCTTCAATTCATATATCGCAATAAGTCCCAATCTGACTTATGATGAAAATGAAATTCAAAAAAAGATCAAAAGATTAATAAACAGTACAAGTGAGATTAATTCTTTTTTAAATATTTCTGTGGGAGATACTGATAAAACAGAAAAATCATTTACAGCCGGAATCAGATTATTGGATACCATTTTACAATCTAAAAAAGTAAACGGACTTAAATTTAAATTCGACTATTTAAAAGATGCTACACACATGTCATCACCTTTTAAAGAAATTCCATTAGCCTTAATCGAATTTTCAAAGACACTACGACAGCCAAATGCTGAAGAAATCTCTAAAATGTTAGAAAACAAAGAGATTACGTTTACTCTTCAATTAAAATCTTATTACCAAAATATATCCAATTGGGTTGGCTATAGCTATTTACCATATGAAGGACAATTGAACAATCTGGCTTATTCTATACTCCTTAAAGATCCTGATGAAGGACTAAATATTATAAATTGGGCTTTAGAATTATATCCAAACGGGATTAATCTATACGACAGCAAAGCTGAGATATTAGAGCAGTTAAATAGAAATCAAGAAGCAAAAGAAACTTTAAAAGTAGGTTTGCAAAAACTAGAAAAACTAAAAATTGATAAAACAGAGTATTCAAATTTCAAGAACATACTTGAAAAGCATTTGAACAAAAATTAGCAATACTTAAACCAAAAAAAAAGCTCCAATTACTTGGAGCTTTTTTTATATCAGGATTTGAGATTATTTACTCAAATACATTTTTCTTCTAGAGTACAATTCGTAGAATTGATCGTCTTTTAAGTCATCAATAAACAAAATACTTTCTCCTGTTGATTTCATTTCCGGTCCTAATGCTTTGTTTACATTATGGAATTTACTGAAAGAGAAAACCGGTTGTTTTATCGCGTATCCCTTTAATTGCGGATTAAAATCAAAGTCTGTTACCTTATTGTGTCCTAACATTACTTTTGTAGCGTAGTTTACATATGGCTCTCCGTAAGCTTTTGCAATAAACGGTACTGTTCTAGAAGCTCTAGGATTTGCCTCAATAATGTAAACTGTATCATCTTTAATCGCAAACTGAATGTTGATTAAACCAACTGTTTTTAAAGCTCTGGCAATTTTAAAAGTATGGTCTTTTATTTGCTGCATTACGAATTCTCCTAAGTTAAAAGGAGGCAATGTAGCATTACTATCTCCAGAGTGAACTCCGCAAGGTTCGATATGCTCCATTATTCCTATGATATACACATTTCCGTCAGCATCACAAATTGCATCAGCTTCAGCCTCAATTGCTCCGGCTAAATAGTGATCCAAAAGCAATTTATTTCCTGGAATTGTTTTCAATAAATTGATAACGTGCTCTTCTAATTCTTTTTTGTTGATTACAATTTTCATTCCCTGACCTCCTAATACATAAGAAGGACGAATCAATAATGGAAAATCTAAAGTATCTGCAAGAGCAGAAGCTTCGTCAGCAGTTTCAGCAATTCCGAATTGAGGGAAAGGAATATGTAATTCTCTCAATAAGTCAGAGAAACGACCTCTATCTTCAGCTAAATCAAGAGCATCAAAACTAGTTCCGATGATTTTCACTCCGTACTTAGATAATTTTTCAGCCAATTTCAAAGCGGTTTGTCCACCTAACTGAACAATAACACCTTCTGGTTTTTCGTGCTGAATGATGTCATAAATATGTTCCCAGAAAACTGGCTCGAAATATAATTTATCAGCTGTATCAAAATCAGTCGAAACTGTTTCAGGGTTACAGTTAATCATAATGGTTTCATAACCACATTCTTTAGCTGCTAAAACTCCGTGCACACAAGAATAATCAAATTCAATTCCTTGTCCAATTCTGTTTGGTCCTGAACCTAGAACTATAATTTTCTTTTTATCTGTTACAATACTTTCATTATCTACATAACGCTCACCATTTGCTTTTTCAATTTCAGCTTCAAAAGTTGAGTAGTAATAAGGTGTTTTTGCCTTAAACTCAGCAGCACAAGTATCAACCAATTTAAACACACGGTTAATATTTTGATCCATACGCAAAGTATGTACTTCGCTTTCAAGACAGTTTACCATGTGAGCAATTTGTCTGTCGGCAAAACCTTTTTGTTTCGCTTCAAGCAAAAGTTCTTTTGGAAGATTTGAGATTTTATAGTTCGAAATTTCTTTCTCTAAAGTATAAAGCTCTTCGTATTGTTTCAAGAACCACATATCGATTTTTGTGATTTCATGAATACGGCTCAACGGGATTCCCATTGCGATTGCATCATAAATTACAAAAACACGATCCCAACTTGCAAAAGTTAGTTTCTCGATAATCTCTTCGTAGTTTTTATATCCTTTTCCGTCAGCACCTAACCCGTTTCTCTTAATTTCTAAAGATTGAGTTGCTTTGTGTAAAGCTTCCTGGAATGAACGTCCAATTCCCATAACTTCACCAACAGATTTCATCTGAAGTCCTAAAGTTCTGTCAGCACCTTCAAATTTATCAAAGTTCCAACGAGGAATTTTTACAATTACATAATCCAAAGTCGGTTCAAAAAGAGCCGAAGTTGATTTTGTAATTTGATTTTGCAATTCATCAAGATTGTATCCTAAAGCAAGTTTAGAAGCAATTTTAGCAATTGGATAACCCGTTGCTTTTGATGCTAAAGCAGATGAACGAGACACACGAGGGTTAATCTCGATGGCAACGATGTCTTCTTTGTCGTCTGGTGAAACTGCGAATTGTACATTACAACCTCCAGCAAAATTTCCGATACTACGCATCATTAAGATGGCATAGTCACGTAATTTCTGGAAAGTAGTATCAGATAATGTCATCGCTGGTGCAACTGTAATCGAATCTCCAGTATGAATTCCCATTGGATCCATATTTTCAATCGAACAGATAATTACAACATTATCATTTTTATCTCTTAAAAGTTCTAACTCATATTCTTTCCATCCCATTAAAGCTTTATCAATTAAAACTTCGTGAATTGGAGAAGCTTCAAGTCCGCGAGTTAAAAGCTCATCAAAATCTTCTTTTTTGTAAACAATCGCTGCTCCTGTTCCTCCAAGTGTAAACGAAGGACGAATAACAAGTGGAAAACCAAATTCCTGAGCAATTTCTTTTCCTTCTAAGTAAGAAGTAGCTGTTTTTGCAGGTGCAGTTGGTACATTAATTCTTTCTAAAAGTTGTTTAAACTGCTCTCTGTCTTCAGTAATATTGATCGCGTTTACATCAACTCCAATTAATTTTACTCCAAAATCCTGCCAGATTCCTTTTTCTTCAGCTTCCAAACATAAATTTAATGCAGTTTGACCTCCCATTGTAGGCAAAACAGCATCAATTTGTGGATGTTCTTTCAGAATTTCAATAATCGATTTTGTAGTTAAAGGTTTCAAATATACATGATCGGCCATTGTAGGGTCGGTCATAATAGTCGCTGGATTTGAGTTTATCAAGATAACTTCAATTCCTTCTTCACGGATAGAACGTGCAGATTGAGAACCTGCATAATCAAATTCGCAAGCTTGACCAATAACAATAGGTCCTGAACCTATTATTAAAACGGATTTTATTGATGTGTCTTTAGGCATTTTGTATGTATTGTGTAGTTATTATATGTATTCAAAAACATTCACAGTGCTTTAGAAACTAGAATGTTACAAATTTTTTACCGACAAGGTATAAAAAAAGGCGATACTAAAAAAGTAATCGCCTTATGTATGTTTATACAAACATTATTTTTTGTGTCTAGGCTCGCTAGAAACAGTTAATTTATGTCTTCCTTTTGCTCTTCTACGCGCTAGAACTTTTCTTCCATTCGCAGAAGCCATTCTGTCCATAAATCCGTGCTTATTTCTTCTTTTTCTTTTCGATGGTTGAAACGTTCTTTTGCTCATTGCTTTGTATCTTTAAAATGGTATCTAATATCTCTTTTTCTGTTTTGGAATATCGTTATTCCAAAACCGAGTGCAAATATACAAAGACTTTTTTTTCTGGCAAGTACTTTAATAAAAATATTTTTAATTCATTTTACTATATTTGCAATCACAAATATACATCTATTATGTTTCACAAAAATATTAAACTTATTTTAGCCGGACTTCTTGTAGTTGCTGGCGTTTGGCAATTTACAGAAAGTAATATCGGGAATGGTATTTTCCTTATTTTACTTACTGCAATTCCAATTTTTCTTTACTTTAAAAACGAATTCATCCTTTTAGCTTTCCTTAAATTAAGAAAACAAGACTTTGAAGGTGCTAAAAAATGGCTGGCATACATTAAAAATCCGGAAGCTGCATTAGTAAGAAAGCAACAAGGATACTTTAATTATCTTCACGGAATCATGTTGTCTCAGACAAATATTAACCAAGCTGAGAAACATTTCAAGAAAGCAATCGAACTTGGACTATCTATGGATATGGATTTAGCAGTAGCAAAATTAAACCTTGCAGGAGTTGCAATGTCACGTCGTAGAAAACTTGAAGCAACTAATTTACTTAACGAAGCTAAGAAATTAGACAAACAAGGAATGCTGAAAGAGCAAATCACAATGATGAAAGATCAAATGAAGAAAATCTAAATTTCTTTAAATAACAATATTCTAAATCCCAAATTCTAATTAATTAGAATTTGGGATTTTTTTTGTCGTTGCGAGAAATGAAGCAATCTCTTTTTTAAATTTAAATTTTTAGCAAGGAGCTATTTCCTGCTATCCGCTTGTATCTTTTATGGCGAACCCCGCCATAAAAGGATACCGCTCCTATCAGGGCTAGGCACTCATTTTCATAAGAAGTTACTTTACGTGTCGTTTGTCATTTCGACCAAAGGGAGAAATCACACTCGTAGATCGACAAAGATTGGTTCTATTCGTTGCAGAACATCTTGTGTGATTTCTCCCTTTGGTCGAAATGACAAGATTGTGCGAAATAACTTTGTGCAAAGATTGCGTTTAAAACTTTGACAAAGGTTACTTACCGTAAAATATTTGAAATTTAATCTTCCAATATAATCGAAGGCAAATTCTCATTCAGCCATTTGTATTTATTGAGAATCATAACATGAGTTCCGCCTTTTACAACAATGCAACTGTTTATATACTTTATAGGAAAAACATCATCCTGATCTCCGTGAACATGAATAACGTTTTTATCAATTTCAGTTCTGTCCCAAAGAATTACTGATTCTACTGCCCATTGCAAATATTTAAGATCACGGACAGCAAGGAATTTCTCGTACAACTTAATACGCTTATTGATTTTTTCTCCAAAAGAATATTTCGCAAGATTTTCAATATTCAAAATCAACTTCATCGGAATCAGCTTGTAAGCTTTTGTAGTTTTTCCGATTTTCATTCTTCTGGGGAATTCTGTATTACTCTTAACACTCGAAATAATAATCACTTTTCGGGTTTCAATATGTTTTGCCATTTCCTGAACTAAGATTCCTCCAAAAGAAACTCCAATCAAAACCGGATTATCATGCTTAATATTCTTAGTAATTCGAAGTGCATAATCAGACAATGCTTCTTTTGGCTTCGGAATTTCCCATTCTAACAAACACATTTCAAAAATAGATTCATCTAATTTGATTCTTTCAAAGATAGCCGGACTTGCAGCCAAACCAGGCATAAAATATACAGGGATTTTACTCATTTGCTAGAAAAGGAATTATGATTACAGATATTAATTCAAGCTAAAATTACTTTTTTTACTAACAAGCACAGCAAATCTTACACCACAATTATTTTTTGAACCAAATAAAATCAAAAAAAAAGCAGATAACCTAAGTAAATAGGCCATTCACAAAAAATAATTCCATATTGAAAATCAAATGATTACCTTTGTTATCCAATCAACTACAATGCAGAACTCTTTTAACAAGAAATTCTACAATGTATTTTTCACTTGTTCTTTTCTATTATTTTTTAAACCTACCGCAAAAAAACATGACTATTATGGAGCCTATTGAAACAACTATGGAAATCAAAGACAACACTTTTGCAAGACAATTTGAAACCATAGTCCCCGAAGGACTACTTTCTGTTGAATATTCTTTTCAGGAAAAGAAAATCTTCTTAACAAAAATCAACACACCTGAGGGTTTTGAAAATCAAGTTTTAATTGATGCATTACTCAAAAACATCATGGAAATCATCATTGAAAAGAAATTCAAACTAATGCCAATTTTTCCAAGAATCGTACTTTTTATCAAAAAAAATCCTGAGTACAAAGAATTACTTCCTCCTGGAATCAGAATTTAAAAATAACCAATAATTCGGAGCCATAAGCCTCCAATTACCATATAGATCAAGAGCATAACCAATCCGGTTATCAATCCTTTGACCCACCAGCTTTTTAAATCGACATATCCGCTGCCGAAGAAAACTGGAGCAGGTCCGTGTCCATAATGCGTTAAAGTTCCGTAGAGTGATCCCACAAAACCAAGCATAAAAGCCAGAAGTAATCCTGGGATCCCAAGAGAAACACCTACACCAAGCAAGGCAGCATACATCGCTGCCACATGTGCTGTCGCGCTCGCAAAAAGGTAATGACTAAAAAAGTACACCAAAACAATAATAGGAAAAGCCATTTGCCAGCTTAAACCTCCTATTTCTGCTTTTACCAAATCACTAAACCAACCTATAAAACCAAGCTCGTTAAGAGAACTTGCCATCATTACTAAAACTGAAAACCAAACAATGGTATCCCAAGCGCCTTTTTCGCCTTTTACATCATCCCAAGTTAGAACTGAGGTTAAAAGTAAAATTACTAAACCTATAAATGCCGTTGTTGTTGCATCAATAGAAAACAAATCACTAGTCATCCAAAGAAACAACAAGATAAAGAAAGTCAACAACATCATCCATTCATTTCGAGTTATTGCACCCATTTCTTTTAACTTTTGAGCAGCAATTTGTGGAGCGTCGCCCGTTTTTTTCAATTCTGGCGGATAGATTTTATACAACACTAAAGGAATTATAAAAAATGCTACTAAACCCGGAACTATAGCGGCTATTGCCCAGGACATCCAAGTAATTTTAATTCCTAAATTAAGAGCAAATTTTTGACACATAGGATTACTCGCCGTTCCTGTTAAGAACATTGACGATGCAATCAAATTTGCATTATAACTACTCAAAGTAAGGTAAGATCCTAATTTTCGATGTGTTTCCGGTTGATCCGGCATTGAGCCAAAACTCATTGACATTGATTTCATAATTGGATAAATAATCCCTCCTCCTCTCGCCGTGTTACTTGGTACAGCCGGCGCCAGAACTAAATCTGCCAGTCCTAAACCATATGCGAGTCCTAGTGAGCTTTTTCCAAATATTCGAATGAATAAAAAAGCAATTCTATTTCCTAAACCCGTTTTTATAAATCCTCTCGCAATAAAAAACGAAATTCCTATAAGCCATATTACCTTATCACCAAAACCTCTTAACGCAAGTGTTATTGATTTTCCTGCATCTCCAGGAGCCAGAACCTGCGAAAATGCCGTTACAGCAATTGCAATCATACACATAGTTCCCATTGGAGCAGCTTTTAAAATAATACCAAGAATTGTCGCTACAAAAATGGCAAACAAATGCCAAGCTTCTACTTTTACTCCTACTGGAGCCGGAATTAGCCATATTGCAATTCCAACTGCTAGAGTAATTAAGGTTTGAGGAATTTTTACTTCTTTCATAAAATAAAATTAGATTAAAGTCTGCACTGAAACTGAATTATAAATAAGTTATCATTGTAACTTGATGTATCTGGAATATTTTTATCGAATCTATCAATTTCGAATCCTAATGAAATACGTCCCGTATAAGCTTTGCCAAACTCAAGACTTGCCATTGGCGTATAAGTCTGCTTCAAATTTGAATCAATTTTATAGCTCGGATCGAAAGATTCGTAACGACAAGACATTTCTAAAGAAGTCAATTTTCCGTAATTGACTGCATATCTAAAATTAGGCATAATGTAATAACCTCTCATTTGATAATCAGAAACATTTGCAGTTCTTGCATCTGTAGGCAGAGAGAAATATAAATTATGATTGGTTCCTTGCTTGTATTCTATCTGAACATCAAAACTCAAATCATCTGTAACTTTAAAATCACCGGCAATATCAGCCCCTAAAGCAAAAACCTCCTGCGTAAAAACCTTTCCTATTCCTCCGTTTAATCCCAAGTTAATTTTATATTTCTGAGACAACCCCAAAACCCATCTTGTAGAATATTGTTTTCCGTTATCTTTATCTTTTTCCTGATTTTTCCCATTTCCATTTAAGATTGAAAAAGCATAATTTAAAGGAATCTTTCCAACATCAAAAGCTCCAGTTGCAGAAGCTCCAATTTGAAAACTAGTCCATCCATTTTTCCCAAATTCGTAATATTGATTTGAGAAATCGAATGATTTTATAATATCCACAGGAACTAATTCTTCGATACCAAAAGCAGGTCTGAATTGACCGCCGGTTACCGCAATATATTTACTAAAAGTATATTTAGCGTATGCATTTTCAAGAACTTTAGTTTTAGGATCTGATTTAAAATCAGCCAAATTCACCAAAATAACAACTTCAGTCTCTTTACTCAGTTTTGTATTAAGCCCAACCCGCATTCTTTTAACATCAAATGAACTTCTGACAACTTCACCTGATGAATGCTGTACGCCCGAAACATCAACATCATCTACAAGACTTTCTAAAAACCGTGCTTGAAAAAGTCCTTTAAATTGAAATTGCGGATATGCTACCTCCTTTTCTTTGGTCTTTTCCTTCAGCGCAACACTTACTGTGTCTTTTGCTGATTGTGCATTCAGAAAAGAAGGCATTATCAAAAGCAGATATACAATTCTAATAAATATAGTTTTCCCCATAAACTTCTTAAATAAAAAATTAACCCTTTATTAATCCTGTATTTAAAATTCAAACTTTAATTTCCTCACCTTCTTCCACCACTTGGAGAGGCTGTTCCCCTACTTGGTGCAGGACTTGCTGCAGGGCGTGTTGGCGCTGGCCTTGTAACAGGAGCTGCAGGACGAGTTGTCGGGCGAGTTGCCGGTATTACCGGACGCGTGGTTGGCGTCACAGGACGTGTCGTTGGCTGCGTTGGTCGCGTAACCGGTCGCGTTGTTGGATTAGTTGGAGTTACTGGTCTGGTCGTCGGATTAGTTGGACGTGTTACTGGCCTTGTTGTCCCTCCAGGCCTCGTCGTTGGATTTGTTGGACGCGTTACTGGTCTCGTTGTCCCTCCAGGTCTGGTCGACGGATTTGTCGGACGTGTTGCTGGTCTTGTTGTAGATGGTCTGCTTGGCCTTGTAGACGTTACAGGAGCCGGTCTTTTATAATCCCTTCCATTATATGTTGTATTATAACGTCCGTTGGCTCTGTTATTTCTAACTACAACTGACGTATTTCTTCTTGACGAATACGTTCTATAATATCTTGGATTTCTTATTGTAGCAGTTCTTCTGTAATAATTATTGCGGTAATAATGTCCGTGATATCCCCAGTAATCATGATAATAAACTGGACGCCAAGGACGCCAGTAAGGAGGATAATAACCCCAATGCCATGGAGATCGATACACTACATAAACAGGAGAAAACAAAAACAGCACTACTGGCCATGCACTTACACTAGTAGTTACATAACTTGGACTAGTTGTGGTATTATAATTATTGGTTGTGTTGTTATTTACGATTACCGTAGCATCTCCTTTATATCCCGGATTTGGCGTTCCTGCAACAGAATCTGCAGGCTCAACTATATAATTTTTTCCATACAAATCTTTATCTCCAATAATCTGAACATGTACATTGTTCTTTTTATCCTTAGTGACTTCAATAACTGCAACGTCTTGTTTCTCTGTAGCACTTACTGCAACCTGAAGAATAATTGCATGAGTATTTCCTTCTTTCTGACTCTCAATTTCAATATAATCTATTTCGCCGTCATTATTTAAGTCTAAATTATTGACTTTACTGTCCTGTTCATTTAGTACTTTTTCAAAATCTTCTAATGTTTTAGATTTTTGAAAAATATCCAATACAGCATATAAATTAAGATTATCTCCCGGTAAACCTAGTGCTACCGGTTCATCATCTGTTTGAGATAATACAGGTTGACTAAACAATCCCGTTATTAAAATAGCAAAAAATAAGACAGTCTTTTTCATACTAATATTTAGTTAATTTCACAATACGCATACTAAGGTATGAAAAAACAGACAATGTCCAACATCACATAATAACTTTACAAAAGATTCTATTTTCCTACTATAAAATACTAAAAAAATATTAATACAATCCTATCTTTTCTTTACCACCAAGGCATTACTGTAAGATTTATATTCTTAACTTTGTAAATACCCGCTTTTTACAGATAGCAATCTCTTTGCCTATCTTACAAAATTTATCTTAGAATTTGTTAATTATAATAGATACAGAATTGCAATGAAAAAACACTTACCTATTTTCCTTTTTTTCCTCTCTTTTACTTATGGATACGGCCAAATAGAAGTTTCTTCAACTCTGGAAGATGCTATTCATAAGGCTATTGAAAAAAGTGCCTCTTTAAAAAACAAGGATTTAGAAATTGAAAAATTAAATCTTCAGGAAAAAGGCGTCTGGAATAAATACATCCCAACGGTTGAAGCCTCTGCCCTGTATTCATATTTCGATAATAAACTAACTGTTGATCTTCCTACGGCCACCATACCCATTGTTAACTATCCTTTATTTGATGGAAAAACGGCTTTCAAAAATTACGGAAACATCTTTAATGGAAGTGTTATGGCTAAAACGGTTCTATTTAGCGGAATGCAAATTCCGAATGGAGCGAAGGCAATTGAAGAAAAAACGAAAGGAACTGTCTTTTTAAAAGAATCAGAGAAAGATCAAATCACAAAAGATGTTATCAATACTTTTGATCAATTAGAATTATTAAAAGAAATTGATAAACTAATAAAAGAAAGCGAAAACAGATTAGAAACCGAAACCAAACGTGTAACTAAAGCTATAGAACAAGGACTTGCAATTCCGTACGATAGAGACAAAATTAAATTGGCATCACTGGAATTATCTTCTAAAAAAATTGAACTTGACGGAAAAAGAAAGCTAGTTTATAAAAAAATACAGTACTTAACCGGTTATTCTATTTCTGAAATAGAGAATGTTCATTACGATTTAACTCCTTATTTAATTACTGATGAAAAATTAAGCGCTCAAAACAAGCAAGAGATAAAGGCTTTAGAATCATTCAAAACCGCTTACGAATATTTATTAAAAAAAGAAAAAGGCACATACCTGCCCACTTTAGGAGCTTTTGGAGGAGTTTCGTATTCCAGCTTGTTTAATGCCAATGCCACAACACCAATAATTACCGGCATCAATCAAGCTTTATATTTAGGATTGAACGAAGCAACTATAAGTAATAATTGGGTTGTAGGCGCCGCAATGAAATGGGAAGTTTTTTCAGGCTTTGAGAGAAAACACAAAGTACATGAAGCCAAAATAAACATTGAACAGGTACAAAACCAAATTGACGACACAAAAGAAAAACTAGAACTGCTCTTAGAAAAAAATCTTGTCGACTACAGTGT
The DNA here is from genome assembly GCF_044007395.1 of Flavobacterium sp. FlaQc-57. Taxonomy (NCBI): domain Bacteria; kingdom Pseudomonadati; phylum Bacteroidota; class Flavobacteriia; order Flavobacteriales; family Flavobacteriaceae; genus Flavobacterium; species Flavobacterium sp. FlaQc-57. The sequence goes on along the minus strand of NZ_JBIPDA010000004.1, from coordinate 349,223 downwards.
GTTAACTCAAAAAATTGACATTACTCAGCAACAGGAAAAAGTGGCAAGTAATAATTTGAATCTCGCCATAAAACAATACAAAGAGGGCCTTATTAATATATCTGAACGTCTTGAAGCCGAAAATGATTCATATAAAGCATCTGTTAATAAAACCACAACTTTGATTGAACAAAGGTTGGCCGCTATTGAAACTATAATTACCACTGGTGATTTATCTAAAAAACTATCCAAATAAAAATTTCTATTTATGAAAAAAGCAATAATCATCATCACTATACTTTTCTTTTTTATTGGATGTCAAGAAGCTAAAAAAGAAAAATTAATTCAGGGAAAAATAGAAAAAGAACAAATTGCTGTTGTTAGTAAGATACCTGGTAAAATTTTAAAAATATTTGTCAAAGAAGGAGACATCGTTAAAAAAGGAGATACTCTTGCCATTCTTGATATCCCAGAAGTTGACGCGAAAAAAAATCAGGCTGAAGGAGCAGTTACATCAGCAAAAGCTCAATATAAAATGGCAGTAAAAGGAGCAACTGAAAATCAAATTAAACAGCTCGAAGCCAAAAAAATGGGATTAAAAGAACAATATGAGTTCGCTCAAAAATCGATTAAGCGATTGACAAATATGCTTAAAGACTCTTTAATATCTCAACAAACCTACGATGAAACTTTTGCTAAATATCAAGGAGCACAAGCCCAATACAATGCTGTTATTGCAGAACTGGATGATGCAAAAAAAGGAGCACGTATCGAACAGCAAACAATGGCGTTAGGACAACAAGATCGAGCTCTTGGAGCTTTGCAAGAAGTTGAAACCGCAGACAAGGAGCGTTATATTATTGCACCTCAAGAAATGAGTATTGAAACCATAACCTTAAACATTGGCGAGCTGGCATTACCTGGTTACACTTTGTTTAATGGCTATATTGCCAACAGCACCTATTTCCGTTTTACAATACCTGAAAACCAACTAGGAAAATTCAAAAAAGGACAAGAACTAACAGTACATGTTCCTTATAAAAAAGAAGATATTAAAGGAACAATTACCACCATAAAACAACTTGGCGCTTATGGAAATATAGCAACTGCATATCCAGATTACGAAATGCAGGAAAGTTTATTTGAAATAAAAATAACACCATCTGCCAACGACGAAACAAAAGATCTGATTACAAAAACAACTGTTACTTTATCTCTTTAACTATGCAAGATTTTTTTTCATTACTTAAAAGAGAGTTCAAATTATTTTGGAGCAACAAAGTCCTCCGATTGCTATTTATTGGTGCGCCAATACTCTATGGCGTTTTGTTAGGATATGTTTACGGCAAAGGAAAAGTGACCGATTTACCTATAATTCTTGTTGATCAGGATCGATCTGAATTGAGCTCAAAAGCAATTCAGATGTTTGAGGATAACGAAGTTCTTCATATTGCTTCAATTCTATATGACCAGAATAATCTTTCTCAAATTGCCATTCAAAAAGAAGCCACTTGCGTTGTTATTATTCCAAAGGATTTTGAAAAAATGACATTGACAAAAAAATATCCGGAAATCACCACTATTGTAAACACCTCAAATGTATTAACAGCAAATTATGCGTCGACTGCAATTCAGGTTTGTCTTGGAACATTAAAAGCCGGAGTACAAATTGAAACTTTAAGAAAACAGGGAGTTCCAGAAAATCTTCTGACCTCACAGTACGAACCTTTCAAAACAACTTTTATAAAAAAATACAACCGAAGTACCAATTACATGTATTTTCTTTGGCCAGGCGTTTTGGCAACAGTTTTACAACAAGTTCTTTTATTAGGTTTAGCACTTTCTTTTGCATCAGAATTTGAAAACGGCACTTTTAGAGGTTTAGTAAAAAGATGTCCTTCCGTTTTAAAACTTCTAACTGTAAAAATTGTTCCTTATTTGATTATGAGTTTTGGAGTTTGGCTTATCTATTGGCTCTTCACTTTTTGGTTTAGACTTCCTTTTTATGAAAATTTGCTTCCGCTTACCTTTATTGCGGGAATTTTTGTGCTCTCAGTTTCTTTCATCGGAATATTAGTGAGCATAGTTGTTCCTAATCAATTAAAAGCAACAGAAATTTTGATGGTAATTGCCACTCCAAGTTTTATATTAAGTGGTTTCACCTGGCCGTTAAGTCAGATGCCACAAGCTGTTCAAGCTATTGCAAACGTAATTCCGTTAACTCATTTTCTAAAAGCTTTTAGAATATTGATTATTGAAAATGGAACTTTTTCGCAAACCACTAAACCAATCTGGAATATGATTATTATAGGTTTAGTTTGTTCGATTGCGGCTTATATTGCCTTATATTTCAAAAAGAAAAAAGTTTCAAAAGAAGCTTAAATCTATCTCATTTAAAACCAAAAAAAAGCACAAGAATGAACTTGTGCTTTTTTATTTTATAATTAAAAATTACTTTTCAATTTCTCTCATAGAGTCCATTTTTTTATGCGCTAAGAAACCGGCAACATCTTCAAAATGTTCTTTCACACGTTTGTTTCCAAATTCGAAAACCTTAGTTGCTAATCCGTCAAGGAAATCACGATCGTGAGAAACCAAGATTAAAGTTCCGTCAAAATCACGCAAAGCATCTTTGATAATATCCTTAGTTTTCATATCTAAGTGATTTGAAGGCTCATCCAGAATCAATAAATTCACTGGCTCCAACAATAATTTAATCATTGCTAAACGTGTTTTTTCCCCTCCAGACAGTACTTTTACTTTCTTGGTAATATCATCCCCCTGAAACATAAAGGCTCCCAAAATATTTTTAATTTGAGTTCTAACATCTCCAACAGCAATATTATCAATCGTTTCGAAAATTGTAGCATTTTCATCTAATAAAGAAGCTTGGTTTTGAGCAAAATATCCAATTTGGGAATTATGCCCAATTTCAACACTTCCTTCATCAATACCAATTTCTTTCATGATCGCTTTGATCATAGTCGATTTTCCTTCACCATTTTTACCTACAAAAGCAACTTTTTCTCCTCTTTCGATCACAATATTAGCATCTTTAAAAACCACATGATCCCCATATGATTTAGAAAGCTCTTTTACTACAACCGGATATTGTCCTGAACGTGCCGCTGGCGGAAACTTCAATTTTAATGCCGAGTTATCTACTTCATCAACCTGAACGATAACTAATTTTTCAAGCATTTTAACACGAGATTGTACTGCATCAGTTTTAGAAAACGTTCCTTTAAAACGATCAATAAATGTTCTGTTGTCAGCAATCATTTTTTGTTGCTCATCGTATGCTTTCTGTTGGTGAATACGACGGTCTTTTCTTAACTCTAAGTAGTGAGAATACTTTGCTTTGTAATCATAAATTCTTCCCATTGTCACCTCAATAGTACGATTCGTAATATTATCTACGAATGCTCTATCGTGCGAAATAACAACAACTGCTTTCGCAGAATTAATCAAAAAATCTTCTAACCATTGAATACTTTCGATATCCATGTGGTTGGTTGGCTCATCCAGTAAAATTAAATCCGGTTTTTGCAATAAGATTTTAGCAAGCTCAATACGCATTCTCCAACCTCCTGAAAACTCAGAAGTCTGACGTGCAAAATCTTCACGTTCAAAACCTAAACCAACTAAAATTTTCTCAACTTCAGCTTCGTAATTAATCTCTTCAATAGCATAGAATTTCTCACTTAAGTCAGAAACTCTTTCAATCAATTTCATATAAGCATCGCTTTCGTAATCTGTACGAACAGTAAGTTGCTCATTAATTTCATCGATTTCAGCTTTCATACTAAAAATTTCACCAAAAGCTTTTGAAGCCTCTTCCATTACAGTCGAACCGTCTTTAGTCAATAAATGCTGAGGCAAATAAGCCACAACTGCATCTTTTGGAGTCGAAATACTTCCGGTAGAAGGTTTGCTTTGACCTGCAATTATTTTTAGAAGTGTCGATTTTCCCGCACCATTTTTACCCATAAGGGCAATTTTATCATTTTCATTTATAGCAAAAGAAACATCGCTAAATAATGTCGTTCCACCAAACTGAACTGAAATATCGTTAACTGTAATCATTTAGATTTTTAGATTTTTATCCCGAAACTTCGGGATTAGATTTTTAGATTTCTTAGCAAGTATTTTTTTAAAAGCGCAAAGATAGATTAATTAGAGTATTAGACAATATTATTTAGATTACTGATGTATCAGTTTTTACAATTTACACCAATATTCCTACATCTTTTAAATTTTAATCTTACCTTGTATAAGAATTTAAAAATCAGTAAAATATGAGAACGAAATTAAACTTGACCGTTTGCCTAATTGCAGGATTACTATTTGGTCTTTCTGCAAATGCACAAAAAACTGTAATAAAAAAAGAAGCTTTACCGGCAAATGCACAAACTTTTTTAAAGACTCACTTTGGATCAAAAAAGCCGAGCTACATCATACAGGACAAAGAAATCCTTTCTACCGAATATAAAGTTCAATTTGATAATAAAATAGAAATTGAATTTGATAAAAAAGGAAACTGGAAAGAGGTTGATGGCAAAAGCGCTAAAATCCCCTCCTCTATTATCCCAAAAAAAATTGCTTCTTACGTAAAAACAAATTTCCCTAAAGAAAAAATAACCAAAATAGAACTAGGAACTTTTGGTTACGAAACAAAACTGACCAACGGTTTAGAATTAAAGTTCAATCTAAAAGGAGATTTTACTAAAATTGATAAATAACATTAATCAAAAAAACAAAACCCGACAAATTTTAAAAATTTGTCGGGTTTGCTATATTATCTAATTTTCAAATTGCCTAATTATCTAATTAAATCAATCTTTTCTCCACTTTTTTGTTTCCTCGAAAATGTGTTCTAATATTGCTGATTCAGTTTCGTCAAAATCTATATTTCTTCGTCCCATAACCAACTTTGCTGTTTCAAAAGCTTTTTTGGTAACATAAGTTGTAAAACCTGCTGCTCCACCCCAAGAAAAACTCGGAACAAAATTGCGCGGAAAACCACTTCCAAAAATATTCGCGCTCACTCCTACTACAGTTCCAGTATTGAACATAGTATTAATTCCGCATTTACTATGATCTCCCATCATTAAACCACAAAACTGAAGTCCCGTTTTTGCAAAACCTTCTGTTTCATAGCTCCATAATTTCACCTCCTCATAGTTATTTTTTAGGTTTGAATTGTTAGTATCAGCTCCAATATTACACCATTCGCCTAAAACAGAATCACCCAAAAATCCATCATGCCCTTTGTTTGAATTTGCAAAAAGTACTGAATTTTTAACCTCTCCACCAATTCTTGATCCTGGTCCAACTGTTGTTGCACCATAAATCTTGGCGTTTAGTTTTACAGATGCATTCTCGCATAAAGCAAAAGGTCCGCGGATTACTGTTCCTTCCATAATTTCAGTATTCCTACCTATATATATAGGTCCGCTTGAAGCATTTAATGTCACAAATTCTAATTTTGCACCTTCTTCAATAAAAATATTTTCGGGCGCAATTGTATTAACGCTTTTTGGGACAGGTTGTGATTTTCTATCTTCTGTTAAAAAATTAAAATCTTCACGAATAGCTGCATCGTTTTTAGAGAAAATATCCCAAGTATGTTCAACCGTCAAACAGTCGTCATTGTATTGAATTATTTCGTAGGAATCAAAATCAACTTCTTCTTGATTTTCAGTTGTAAAAAAAGCAATTACATCATCACCTTTAAAAATTGCCTGATTTTCTTTCAAATCAGAAACCATATCTGCAAGCTTATCATTTGGTAAATATGCTGCATTTATCATTACATTTTCTTCCATTTCTACCATCGGGAATTTGGCAGACAAGTAATCTTCAGTAATTGTTGTTATGGTTGAACCTAAACGTGCTTCCCATTTCTGACGAATCGTCATGATTCCTATTAATATATCAGCAACAGGTCTTGTAAAAGTAAAAGGTAATAAAGCATTCCGGACGGGACCGTCAAAAAGAATGTAATTCATAAATTAAAAAATTTGATACTTGTTAAAATCTTGATTTGGTTATCGGGTTCAAAGTTACAAATATTTTATTTGTTTCATTAAGGGCATTGTTCAACAAATTAATATGGATCAAGACCAAATGTTGTGGGGAAATACAAAAATATATTGCTTAATTATTTTTTACCGCAGAGAACACAAAGATTCTTATCAAAGAATGCTTCTAAAAGCACAAAGTTCACAAAGCTAAGTCAATAAAAAGCTTTGTGAACTTTACTTTTTTATAAAGGCTAAGAGTAAAAAAACTTAGTGCCCTTTGCGGTATTTTTTTTTCTCACTCCACGGCTTTTTGCTTTGACCTATTAATATCAGATAATAAAGAGGCAAAAAAAAGCCTTCCGATTGGAAGGCTTTTGTATAAATAAAAACAGCTTTTATTATTTAGCGTGTTTTGCATATTTAGTTTTGAATTTATCAATACGTCCTGCAGTATCGATAAGTTTAGATTTACCTGTGTAAAAAGGGTGAGATGTTCTAGAAATCTCCATTTTTACAACTGGATACTCAACTCCGTCAACTTCAATTGTTTCTTTTGTATCTGCAGTAGATTTAGTGATAAAAACGTCATCATTTGACATGTCTTTAAATGCAACTAATCTGTAATTCTCTGGGTGGATTCCTTTTTTCATCTTTCTTTTTATTTATTGTTTAGAGCATTTTTATTTTGAAGCTTTTCCATGGTTAGAAAAAGGTGTAAACAAAGGATACTCTTTTTTGTTTAAAAATTTAATTATTTTTGAGTGTGCAAATTTACAATTCTTTTTTAATAAACAAACATTTAGCTCACTTTTTTTAGTAAAATTCAAAAAGCTTTTTTTATCTGTCATATATTGGGAATTGCTATATTTGTGGATTAATTTTAAAACATATAGAAATATGATTAATGAAGTTATAAAAAAGAATGGAATTACTTACGGTATTGTATTAGGCGTTGTTTTAGCTTTAATCACAGCAACCATGTATGCTATTGACTTAAAACTATTTGTCTCGGGCTGGATTGGCGGTCTAACATTTGCTATCTATTTGGTCATTGGTATTTTATTATTGATAAAAACCAGAAACGAAATAAAAGGTATTTTCTCTTTTAAAGACGCGTTCACCACTTTTTTTATAGCTACTATAATAGGTGTTGGTATATCAACAACTTTTAGCATCATATTATTTAACGTGATCGATCCTGAAGCAAAAGCAACTTTAAACGATTTACTTATTCGCTATATGGCCGAAACGTTACAGAAATTTGGAACTCCATCTTCTGCCATAAACGAAGCATTAACCAAAATGAAAGAAAACAGCCCTTTCTCTACTCTAGAACAGTTGAAGGCATTAGTTTTCAGTATTGTTGGTTATTCAATTTTAGGATTAATTTTGGCTGCCTTTTTCAAAAGCAAAACTACTACACAAGAATAAAAATATAAATGAATTTATCTATACTTATACCGCTTCTAAATGAAGAGGAATCACTAAAAGAACTCTACACGTGGATTATTAAAGTGATGCAATCTAACAATTACTCTTATGAAATCATTTTTGTAGATGATGGTAGTACGGATGATTCTTGGAATATTATTGAAAGTTTTTCTAACGAAAATCCTAATGTAAAAGGGATTCGTTTCATGAAGAATTTCGGAAAATCTCAGGCTTTGCATGCTGGTTTTGCAAAAGCACAAGGAGACGTTATTATTACTATGGATGCCGATTTGCAGGATAGTCCGGATGAGATTCCTGGTCTGTATGAAATGATTACGGCTCAAAAATTTGATTTGGTTTCCGGATGGAAAAAGAAACGTTACGACTCTGTTGTAGCAAAAAATCTTCCGTCTAAATTATTTAACTGGGCTGCCAGAAAAACTTCAGGAGTTGAACTGAATGATTTTAACTGCGGATTAAAAGCATACAAAAATACTGTTGTAAAAAACATAGAGGTTTCAGGTGAAATGCACCGATACATTCCTGTTTTGGCAAAAAATGCCGGTTTTAATAAAATTGGTGAGAAAGTTGTAATTCACCAAGCTCGTAAATACGGTGAAACCAAATTTGGAATGGAACGTTTTATAAACGGTTTTCTGGATTTGATTACGATTTGGTTTTTATCCCGATTCGGAAAAAGACCAATGCACTTATTTGGTGCAATGGGTTCACTAATGTTTATTATCGGTTTTTTATCGGCGGGATATATTGGTATTTCAAAATTATACCATATGTATAACGGAATGAAATATAGCCTGGTAACCAGCAACCCTTGGTTCTTTATCGCTTTAACAACTATGATTTTAGGAACTCAATTATTCTTGGCAGGTTTTCTTGGTGAGATTATTTTGAGAACTAAAAGCAACGAAGCGCGTTATAAAGTTGCCCGAGAGGTTAATTTTTAACATGTAACCCTGGCTGATAGCAGAAATCAGCTCCTAAAAAAAAGCTTTTGAAAATGATTATTTTTTTAATATAAATATAAAATGTAAGGATGATGAATATAGCAACGAATATATTAAATGCTGTAAATGAATGGCTAACACCTACGTTCGATGACGAAACACAAGCTGCAGTTAAGGAATTAATGACAACGTCACCAAAAGAACTAGAAGAAAGTTTTTATAGAAATTTGGAATTTGGAACTGGCGGAATGCGCGGTGTTATGGGCGTTGGAAACAATAGAATCAACAAATATACACTCGGAAAAAATACTCAGGGATTATCTGATTATTTACATGAAGTTTTTCCAAATCAACCTTTAAAAGTAGTAATCGCTTATGATTGTCGCCATAATAGCGACACTTTAGCAAAAGTAGTTGCCGATGTTTTTTCGGCAAATGGAATCCACGTTTATTTGTTTTCAGATTTACGACCAACTCCAGAATTATCTTTTGCACTTAAATATTTAGGTTGTCAATGTGGGATCGTATTAACTGCTTCTCATAATCCACCGGAATATAACGGATACAAAGTTTATTGGGAAGACGGAGGACAAATTGTACCTCCACAGGACACTGCTATCATTAATATTATTGAAAACTTAGGTTACGATAAGATTAAATTTAATGCTAACGAAAGCCTGATTCAATATATCGATACTGAAATTGACAAAGCTTTCATAAAGTCATCTATCGAAAACGCAAGTTTTAATACTCCGGCTGAAGCTAAAGACAACTTACAAATTGTATTTACTTCATTACACGGAACTTCTATAAAATCTGTTCCTGACACTTTATCTCAGGCAGGTTACAAAAATGTTCATATTGTACCTGAACAAGCAATTCCTGACGGAAATTTTCCAACGGTAAAATCTCCAAATCCGGAAGAGCCTGAAGCTTTGACTATGGCATTGGCATTAGCAGACAAAACAAACTCTGATATTGTTGTTGGAACTGATCCTGATTGCGATCGTCTTGGTGTTGCAGTTAGAAATAATGAGGGCAAAATGATTTTACTTAACGGAAATCAAACCATGATTTTAATGACTTCTTTTCTATTGAAACAATGGAAAAAAGCAGGTAAAATCAATGGCAAGCAATTCGTTGGATCTACGATTGTTTCTACTCCAATGATGATGGAATTAGCAACAAACTATGGCGTAGAATGTAAAGTTGGCTTGACCGGTTTTAAATGGATCGCCAAAATGATCAAAGATTTCCCTGAACTTGAATTTATTGGAGGAGGAGAAGAAAGTTTTGGTTTTATGGTTGGTGATGCTGTTAGAGACAAAGATGCTGTTGCTGCTACCTTATTAATATGCGAAGTTGCTGCTCAGGCAAAAGCTGCCGGAAGCAGTGTCTATAAAGAACTTTTACAACTTTATGTTGAAAATGGTTTCTACAAAGAATACTTAGTTTCTTTAACTAAAAAAGGAATGGAAGGTTTACAGGAAATCAATCAGATGATGATTGACTTGCGCGAAAATCCTTTGAAAGAAATCAGCGGACAACGTGTAATTATGGTTGAGGATTATCAATCATCAATTGCTTTGAATTTATTGACTGGTGAAGAATCCACAATGGACATTCCGAAATCTAATGTATTAATTTATTATACTGAAGACGGTTCTAAAATTTGCGCAAGACCAAGTGGAACTGAGCCTAAAATCAAATTCTACATTAGTGTAAATGCAGAATTAGATTCAGTTCAAAATTTTAACGCCACAGAAAGTTTCTTAGACGAAAAAATACAAAATATCATTGCAGGAATGCAATTGAAGTAATAAAATACAAGTTCCATAAAAAAAACCCGACGTTGTAAAAAACTGTCGGGTTTTAATGGTAAAATAACATCCATAATAAATGAGTAATTTTAAAAAAATAGTTCCTTTTATATATCCGTATAAAAAATACGCCTATTTAAACATCTTTTTCAATGTTTTATATGCCCTTTTTAGTACACTTTCGTTTGTTGCCTTAATACCAATGCTTCAGGTTTTATTTGATAAAACAAAAGAAAACAGGATAAAACCGGTATTTCAAGGAATTTTAGAACTCCCAAAATACGGCGAAGATTATTTAAGCTATTACATTACCACAACAAAAGGTACACACGAATCTGGCTACATTCTATCCGTAATGGTCGCGATCATAATTTCGATCTTTTTACTTAAAAACTTAGCCGATTATTTAGCTATGTTTTTTATTAATTTTTTACGAAACGGTGTTTTAAGAGACATGCGAAATGCATTGTATAAAAAAACACTTGAACTGCCTTTGGCTTTTTATTCTGAAAAAAGAAAAGGAGATGTAATTTCAAGAATTTCAGCCGATGTAAACGAAGTACAAAACTCATTTTTAGCAATTCTAGAACTTATTGTAAAAGAGCCTTTAACGATTATTTTCACAATAGCTACGATGTTAATCATCAGTCCAAAATTGACTTTATTTGTTTTTATATTCATTCCTGTTTCAGGTTACATAATTTCTTTAATTGGAAAACAACTTAAAAAACAATCTACAAAAGCACAGCAAGAACAAGGTACTTTCTTATCGACTATAGAAGAAACTATTGGCGGATTAAAAGTTGTAAAAGGCTACAATTCTGAAAATTACTTCAATACTGTTTTCCAGAATTCAACTGAACGTTTTTTCAAATTATCAAACAGCATTGGCAATCGCCAAAATTTAGCATCTCCTGCAAGTGAATTTATGGGAATTACCGTAATTGCAATTTTACTATGGTATGGAGGTCAAATGGTTTTAATTGAAAAAACGCTAGACGGGGCTAAATTTATTGCTTATATGGGATTAGCATATAACATTTTAACACCTGCAAAAGCAATCTCTAAAGCTTCATACGGTGTGAAAAGAGGAAATGCCGCTGCCGAACGTGTTCTTGAAATTCTAGAACAGGAAAATACAATTGTTTCTAAAGAAAACGCTATAGAAAAGACAACTTTCGACGACAATATTAGCATCCAAAATATCAACTTTAAGTATGAAGAAACAAGTATTCTAAAAGATTTTTCTCTTCAAATTAAAAAAGGGCAAACTGTTGCTTTGGTTGGACAATCGGGAAGTGGAAAAAGTACCATTGCTAATTTATTGACTCGCTTTTATGATGTGAATGAAGGAACTATTTCTATTGACGGAATCAACATCAAAGACATGAATCTTCAGTCTCTTCGCAGCTTGATGGGATTAGTTACTCAAGATAGTATTTTATTTAATGATACAATTAAAGCAAATATTTCTTTAGGAAAATTAGACGCTACAGACGACGAAATTATCGAAGCGTTAAAAATTGCCAACGCTTATGAGTTTGTAAAAGATCTACCGAAAGGAATTTATACCAATATTGGAGACAGTGGAAGCAAAATTTCAGGCGGTCAAAAACAACGTTTATCGATTGCTCGTGCTGTATTGAAGAATCCTCCAATTATGATCTTGGACGAAGCTACATCTGCATTAGATACTGAAAGCGAAAAATTTGTTCAAATTGCTTTAGAGAATATGATGCAAAACAGAACTTCGATTGTAATTGCACACCGTCTTTCGACAATCCAGAAAGCAGACGTAATTGTAGTAATGCAAAAAGGAAAAATCGTTGAACAAGGAACTCACGACGAATTAATAGCTCTTAATGGTACTTACAACAAATTAGTAACCATGCAATCTTTTGAAGCTTAGATAAAGTTTTCAGCCACAGATTACACGAATTAGCATAGATTTTTTTAAACTTTGAAATAAATCATTTTAATCCGTGTAATCTGTGGCATTTTTTTTAAATTTAATATCAAACTTTAAGAAATGTATCTCAACAATCCGAACATAAAGCTTCCAGATGATCCAGATACAATTGTATGGAAATATCTCGACTTGTCTAAATTTTTAGATTTATTAATGTCTAAGAAATTATTCATGTCCCGTTCTGATAAATTTGAAGATCAATACGAAGGTACTTTTAGCGAACCTACATTTGAAGAGATTAAGAAACTGGCCATAGACAATCCTGACTTTTTAAAATATTACAAAACACATCGCGAACAAGTAGCCATAAGCAGCTGGCATATCAACGAATACGAATCGTTTGCTATGTGGCAGATTTTCACTCAAAACAGTGAAGGATTAGCTATTCAGTCAACAATTGGTAGACTACAGAAAGCACTGAACCCTGAGAATAATTTTGACCAATATATTGGCGAGGTTAATTACATCGACTACAAAAAAGAATATATTCCGTTTGACGATTTATTTTTCCCTTTTCTGTTTAAACGAAAAAGTTTTCAGTACGAGCGTGAAGTTCGTATTATTACAGATACCTCAAAAAGCGTTATAAAACTAAACGACGGTTTAAAAATCAATGTAGATCTTAAACAATTAATTGAGAAGATTTACATTCATCCAAAATCTGAAAACTGGTACAAAAAGCTGGTAATTCAATTGGTAGAACGTTTAGGTTTTGGTTTTGAAATCGAGAAATCTGATCTGGAAAGCGATATTTTGATTTAGTTTCTTTAAAGATTCAAAGTTGCTAAGATTCTAAGGTTCTAAGGTTAAAAGAATCTTCAAAACATGATATAAAGTAAAAAGCCAATTGAGAATTTATAAAATTTTTCAATTGGCTTTTTACTTTATTAAAATTCCAAAAATCTTAGAACCTTAGAATCTTAATCCCTTAGAACCTTAAATAGGTTTATAACTTTTAACTTCCCACTTTTTAACACCCAAGTCAATGTAGTTATAATGCAAAACATCGTTTTTATCGAATTGCCCATTTTGATTGGTATCTTCAATAGTTCTAAAATACAAACGATTTTTAGATTCTATCAAACTCCAATCAACTAATTCCTGAAGATCTTCAGAAACTTTAGTAAAATGCTCTCCGCTGATATCACTTAAATACAATGTTTTAATATCACTTGTATCGATTTTACCATCTTTATTTGTATCAGAATCAGTCAGAGTATAAACCATTACTTTATTCTGAGTTTTATCTGCTACGGTCTTTAAATAAGTTGCTGTTAAGATCAAAACTGGCTTATCTGACAAAGGACGAATGGAATCAGAATCTACTTTTTGAAATTTCAAATTTTGTAAATAACCTGTGATTTCGTACTCTCCCAAATTAGAAATTGTAAAACTCACATCGTTCACACTCGAAGATCCGTAACGTGCTTTTGAACCTTTTTCAAAAACGCGTAAATCTCCTACAGGATGAATTAAATAATTCGTTCCTTCCATCTGAATAGGTAAATCAGCTATTTCAATCTGCGTTGAATCTGTTTTCGCAACAACATTCGTTTTATTGGCAGCATCATAAATCACTTTTGGTTTTTGAGCTTCATCTCTACAACTCACTAATGTTCCGATGATTACTAAGGCTATATATTTTAAGGAATTTTTCATGTATGCGAATTATATTAGAATATCAAATATAGTATTTTTGATTGTATTATTTATTTTTATTGAATTTTACTAAGGCAAAGATATTGAGAAATACAATCACAAGATAACCTAGAAAAATAATCCATTGCTGCCTTAAAAAAGAAACTTGAAAAATGGAGCGTTCTTTTTTTCGGTTTTCTTCCTCCATTCGAAGCGTATTTTTTTCTGAATATACTCCAGTATCACAAAAAAACCTATGATCTTGTTTCTGTTTTGGTTTGCCACTTGCTAACACATATATGTCATCTTTAAATGGAGCCCAAGTTGGAACTTTTTCAGTGGCCAAAATATTAATAACATTTACAAAAGTATTATAATCTGTTTTTAGTCCAAAATGAATTTTGGCGCCATTTATTGTATCATATTTTCTAACTAAATCTCGCACAAAAAACTTTAATTCTTGCATTTTTGGTTCTTGCGTTTTTTCACCGTTAAAAACAAAATCTTTGTACTTTCTTAAGTCTTTAACATTATACTTTTCAAATTCTTCTTTATTCGGAACTAAAGAAATATCTAAGGAACTATAAACTTTAAAAGCGTCTACCTTATAAAAATGATAATAACATAAAACAGGAATAAAAACCAACGAAATCAATCCCGGAACGTAAAAAATTTTCTTTCTTTTTTCACGTTTTTCGATCATAATCTCGCATTAATTTTTACATTAAAAACTCTCGAAGTCATGTAATTTGGAATTGCATATTGATTTTTAGAATACACATCACGAACCCAAGTATTGGTTATTGCATTTTGATTATTGAAAAGATTAAAAATCTCTAGTCCAACAGATAATTCTTTGAAGTTTTTTAACCAATTTGCCTTTGCAGTTTTTGTACTGCTATCTACAAAAACTTTAGCAAAACCAACATCTGCTCTACGATAATCATTCAGTCTGTTTTGGTATAAATACGGATCTGAATATGCCGGAGCTCCGCCAGGCAAACCAGTATTATAGACAACATTCAGGTATAATTTTACACTCGGAATATTTGGCATATAATCCTGAAATAGCATCGCAAATTTCAAGCGTTGATCTGTTGGTCTGGCGATAAATCCTTTGTTTTCGTAGTTTTCTTCGGTTTTCAAATAACCAAAACTAATCCAGGATTCCGTTCCGGGAACAAACTCGCCATTCAATCTAAAATCAAGGCCTTGCGCATATGCGGTTGCATTATTATTGGCGACATATCGAATTCGAACATTATCGATCGAATACACATTTACATCTGAAAGTGATTTATAATAAAGTTCTGTAACCCATTTGAAAGGACGATTCCACATCTTAAAATTATAATCATTACTCAGAACAATATGTACAGATTCCTGCGCTTTTACATTTGGATTCACTACTCCATCAAGATCGCGAAGTTCTCGATAAAATGGTGGCTGATGATACAATCCGCCTGAAAGTCTAAAAACCATATCCATATCCCAATCTGGCTTTATAGCAAATTGAGCACGTGGGCTAAAAACAATTTGATTTTTTCCTTCAACCGCTGCACCAGACACATTCCAACTCTGAAAACGGGCACCAACATTATACCAAACCTGATTTGACCCAAGGTCGGCTTTTTTATTGTATTGCGCGTAACCCGAAAATCTGTTAATTGTGTTGTAATTTGTTGCACGAACATCCTGATAGGGCAAAAGCGGACCAGTATATGGCTGGTAAGGCTGATTGTTTTGAGGTAAAGCAACAATTGGAGGATTTAGAGAAAACCCAGCCGAATCAATCATCTCCCACTCTACAATTCTGTCGCGAATAGATTCACGAGTATATTTTAAACCAAATTCTAATTGGCTGTCATTTTTCCATTCTTTAAAACCTTTTATTTCAGCATTTGCAATCAAAGCATCCAAATCGTTTCTGGCATGACTTAATTGTGAACCAATTCCGCGTGTAAAATCAACCTGAGTAGTTTTGTCTTCTCCAACATTTCCTAAACGATACTGTGCTAAAATATCAAAATGTTCTTGTTCTATAGTATGAAAAAGCGATCCGATAAATTTTAAAGTAAAACTTGACGAAACTTTATAGGTTGTTTTTAAAGCACCAAAGTAAGTATCATATTTATCTCTTTCTTTACCTTCATAATAAACAGCAAGCGCCATTGGCTGATCAATAGTTCCAAATTTTGTCTCACGTGTTAAAGGCTGATATAAGTATTTGTTCTGAGAAATATTTCCCAAAAAACTCACTTGCCATTTTTTTGATATATCATAATTAATATTCGTCTGAATATCTGCAAAAGTTGGCGTATAATTAGTTTGAGTATCCTGACTATTGACTAACAAACTGTTATTTCGATAACGAACACCCGTTACAGCTGACCATTTTTTGTTTTTAGAAACCGCATCAACAGCAACGCTTCCACCAAGTAAACTAGCTTCAAGAGAAGCGCCAAATTGAGTTGGTTTTCTATAGGTGATATCTAAAACTGAAGATAATTTATCTCCAAATTTAGCTTGAAATCCTCCTGCCGAGAAATCAACATTCTGAACCAGATCTGTATTTGTAAAACTCAATCCTTCCTGTTGACCGGAACGAATTAAAAACGGACGATATACTTCTATTTCATTTACATAAACTAAATTCTCATCGTAGTTTCCGCCGCGAACCGCATATTGCGTGCTCAATTCGTTGTTTGAATTTACACCGGGTAAGGTTTTTAAAATATTCTCGATTCCGGCATTGGCTCCAGGAATTTTTTTAATTGTAGCGGCATCAACAGTTGTAATTCCCTGAACACGTTTTTTATTTCTTGAAGAAACAAAAACTTCTCCCATTTGTTCTTCAGAATTACTCATCACGGGGTTGAAAACAAAAACCTCATTGGGTTTCAAACTTACCGTTAAACTCATCATTTTTAATGAAATATGAGTAAAAATTAAAGATACCTTTTTATTAGAAGGAACTTTAATTTCAAAAAAACCATTATTATCTGTTTGTGTGGCATTGCCTGAAGAAGTAATATTTACACCTACAGCGGGATGATTTTCATTATCTAAAATAACTCCTTTTACATGAGCACTCTGAGCAAATGAACCACAAGTAATGCATAAAAAAAGAAAAACGAATATTAACCTAATATTATTCAAACGCTTTGGTTTTATTTTTGTTGACTTCTAAAAAAATGAGTTTCAAAGATAGCAGAATTACCCACATTATCAATTACTTCAATCTTTAAATCATTTGCACCCTCAGCAACCATTGCATCATCAAAAGTATACGTGATTTTTTTTGTTTTATTTTCATATTCGAACAAAACCCAATTTCCGTTTAAATATCCGTTATACGATTTAATTCCAGAAGAAGTATCGTTGATCGTAAAATCAATTTTTTTAACTCCTGTAATCCATTTATCCTGTATTGGTTTTGCAATTCTAATTGTTGGCGCAATGGTATCCAGGACTAATCCAAATTGTCCCAGAATCTTTGATTTTGCGGTATAAACGTCTCCTTTTCTACTTGTTCCGTTGTAACTAGAACTATTCCCGCTTAATCTTGCAATAAAAACTTTATCTTTAAGTGCTTCAGGATACGAACCATCTTTTATTGTAATAGTAAAATTAGAATGAACCGGAACTGTATCATCATGAATATAAATACGGTTATTCTTTACATCGAAATTCAAATTAAAATCATCATAAAAAGTTCCGGCAGGAAAAAATACTGACATATTATCTTTTTCGAAGTTAGAATCTTTATTGACGTTTATAAAATATTTGGAGGTTATTGGTTCTGCTTTTACAATTGGTGTAGCCGAGTCAAATTCAACCGGAACAGTTACTGTGTTTAAATTACCAAAATAATCCGAAACTTCAATTCTATAGGTCGAAGCTAAATTCGGTTCAACCGGAACAATACCTCTAAGCGCGTCAGTTTTAATAATACTTAATGCAAAAGGAGTTTTCATAAACAGCTTTTGAACTCGCAGACCTGATTTTTTGTATCTTCCATAATCGATCAAGGCATTTACATAACGCATTTCATCAAATGAATAAGTATTAAACTGATAGTTATAATTTTGATTTCCGTTTAAAAAAGTAGAAACATTGAACACTCCATTTTTATTAAAAGAGACATCATCAAAATCGACAGCCGCGATTCCAAAACCAATCTTTCCATTCGCTTTTACTTTGCTTGCTAAATATGTTCCATCTTTTTGAAGCGCAACATTTAACAACAAAGGCTGTTTAGACTGATTTACGGTTGAATTATCTAACGGATAAACATAGACACTTGAAATGGTTGGCTTTTTTGTGTCTTTTATATTTTTATCGAATCCAAAAAATATTGGATTAACAACAAATTCTGTTTTAGTATCACGAATTTCAAAATGCAAATGCGGCCCTTCTGATGAACCTGTATTTCCGGAAAGTCCAATTATTTGTCCCTTTGTAACAGGTAATTCATTAGGCTTTGGAAACATTTCAATTTCATACGCCTTTTCTTTATAATGTGTTTTTTTAACATAATCCTGAATTGGACCAACTGCTGTTTGTAAATGTCCGTATACAGAAGTGTATCCGTTTGAATGAGTAATATAAATGCATTTTCCGTTTCCAAAAGTTGAAATTTTTATTCTTGAAACGTATCCATCTGCGATTGCATGTACACTCAATCCTTCTCTTTGATTGGTTTTCAAATCGAAACCTGCATGAAAGTGATTAGGCCTTAACTCCCCGAAATTACCCGAAAGTTGCATCGGAATATCAAGCGGCGGACGAAAATCGTTCTTAGGATATTGGGTTTGAGCAAAGATCAAATGACAAAAAAACAGGGTAAATATTGAAAATCTCATAAGTAACATTTTTGCTAAGATAAAAAATTAACAAGCTAAAACCGAGTAAAAAGCCACAAAAATACAATCGATTGAATTTCATTTAATTGTCTATTTTTAATGCAAAAAAATCGATAAAAAATTGCATTAATAAAAAGGAATACTAACTTTGTATGATTAAGTAATGAATAGGATTTATAATGAGTGTAATTGCCGAAATAATTGATACTCTTGAATATAAAGTCGAAAAGCTTTTTGAGAAATCAAAACACTTGGAGGAAAACAATCAGGTTTTACGGTTAGAACTAGCCAAAGCTGCGCAAATTATCCAGAAACAATCTGAGGAAATGGAGGCTTTGAAGAAGCAATATGAAACACTTAAAATAGCCAATTCGTTGCTCGGCAGCGACAATAACAAGAGAGAGACAAAGCTTAAAATAAATTCATTAATTCGCGAAATTGATTACTGTATAGCGCAACTATCAGATTAGAAAGACATGGACGGAAAGCTTAGAATTAAAATATCAATTGCAGACAGAGTTTATCCTTTAACGGTAGAACCAACTCAGGAGGAAGGACTTAGAAGTGCTTCTAAAAAAATTGATGCTATGATCAAGCAATTCGAAGAAAGTTACGCGGTTCGTGATAAACAAGATGTTCTGGCTATGTGTGCATTGCAATTTGCATCACAAGTAGAACAAAAACAAATTGATAACGCAATCGATGGCGAAGAAACTATCGAAAGAATTAAAAGATTAAATTCGCTATTAGATCAATATCTCGAAAATTAAACGTTCTTTACAGAAACTAAGATACTGCCTACATTAGTTCACAATTGGTAAACTCAACACTAACAATTTAGAATGAGCAAATCGTCGCTACTATAGTATGCCATGCTTCGGCTTGGAAACTTGAACAGTGAGTTAGCTCAAAACTTGTCTTTACGAGTTTATTCAAGCAATTAATGTAGGCTTTTTTTATATATAAATTTTAACAAACATGGACATAATAACGATCATTATTTCAGGTATTGTAGGTATTGCAGCAGGTTTTGCAATAGCTAAAATTATCGAAAAAAGTAATATTTCTAACTTAATTAAAAACGCTAAAAAAGAAGCATCCTCAATTTTAAAAGATGCCAACTTAGAAGCCGAAAATATTAAAAAAGATAAAATCCTTCAGGCAAAAGAACGTTTTATCGAATTAAAATCAGAACACGAGCAAGTTATTTTAGCTAGAGATAAAAAAGTAGCTGAAGTAGAAAAAAGAGTACGTGACAAAGAATCTCAAGTTTCAAATGAACTTTCGAAAGCTAAAAAAGTAAATGACGATTTTGAATCTAAAACTCAGGAATACAATAACAAAATTGAAGTTTTAGACAAAAAACAAACTGAAGTAGATAAACTGCACAAAAGTCAATTACAGCAACTTGAAGTAATTTCAGGACTTTCAGCAGAAGAAGCAAAAGAGCAATTAGTTGAAGGCTTAAAAGCTGAAGCTAAGAGTAAAGCTATGTCTCATATTCAAGATACTATTGAAGAGGCTAAACTTACAGCACAGCAAGAAGCTAAGAAAATTATCATCAACACTATCCAGAGAGTTGGAACTGAGGAAGCAGTTGAGAATTGCGTTTCAGTATTCAATATCGAATCTGACGATGTAAAAGGTAGGATTATTGGTCGTGAAGGCCGTAACATTAGAGCTCTTGAAGCTGCAACCGGAGTAGAAATCATTGTTGATGACACACCGGAAGCGATTATTCTTTCTTGTTTTGATCCAGTTCGTAGAGAAATTGCTCGTTTGGCATTGCACAAATTAGTAACTGACGGACGTATTCACCCGGCAAGAATTGAAGAAGTTGTTGCTAAAACAGCGAAACAAATCGATGACGAAATTATCGAAGTTGGTAAACGAACTGTTATTGACTTAGGAATTCATGGTTTACACCCTGAATTGATAAAAGTTGTGGGTAGAATGAAATACCGTTCTTCTTACGGACAAAACTTGCTACAACACTCTAGAGAAGTTTCTAAACTTTGCGGTATCATGGCAGCTGAATTAGGCTTAAATGTAAAATTAGCAAAAAGAGCTGGTTTACTTCACGATATTGGTAAAGTTCCAGATACGGAAAGTGATTTGCCTCACGCATTATTAGGTATGCAATGGGCTGAGAAATATGGAGAAAAAGAAGAAGTTTGTAACGCAATTGGAGCTCACCACGACGAGATCGAAATGAAATCATTACTTTCTCCAATCGTTCAGGTTTGTGATGCAATTTCAGGTGCAAGACCAGGCGCAAGACGTCAGGTTTTAGATTCTTACATTCAGCGTTTGAAAGATCTTGAAGAAGTAGCTTACGGTTTTAGCGGTGTGAAAAATGCTTACGCAATTCAAGCCGGTAGAGAACTTCGTGTTATTGTAGAAAGCGAAAAAGTTTCTGATGATAATGCAGCAAACTTATCTTTCGAGATTTCACAAAAAATACAAACTGAAATGACTTATCCAGGTCAGGTAAAAGTTACTGTAATTAGAGAAACAAGAGCAGTTAATATTGCTAAGTAATCTCTTTTCCTTATAAACAACAAAGGCTATCTTAAACGATAGCCTTTGTTGTTTATATAAGTTTTTTAAATTATTTCTTAAATATCATTAAAGATAATTTTAAAGCTAGTTCCTACTCCTACTTCACTTTCTACCGAAATACTTCCTTTCATTGCTTCAATTTGATTTCTGGTGATATACAAGCCAATTCCGCGCGCTTCTTGATGTTTATGAAACGTTTTATACATTCCGAATAACAATTCACCATAAACCTTTAAATCAATCCCTAAACCGTTGTCGGTAATCTTTAGCGACTTATGCCCATCCTGCTCAATCGAAAAATCAAAAACAATAACAGGATCACGATCAGGATGCGCATATTTTATTGCATTTGTTGCAAAATTCAACAAAACGCTTTCCATATACGCAGGATTAAAATTAATGGTCAAGTATTTTGGAACATTATTTATAATCGTAACATTCGTTTGTTTATCAAAACCTTTAATTGTCGAAATTGTTTTTTCAATGTATTCGCAAAGTTTCAAAGGAACAACCGCTATATTAATATTACTTTGGGTTTTTACAATTTGCGTTAAATTAGAAATAGTGTCATTTAAGTCATTAGAAACTGTTCTTAAATGTTCCAACATTTCACTAACTGTTTGTTTTCCTATATCTGCATCAATAAAATCTAAAATAGACTTTATATTACCTGCCTGCGTATTTAAATTATGAGAAACAATATGCGAGAAATTAACCAATCGGCTATTTTGATCGCTATAAAGTTTCATCGTTTTTAAAAGCTCTAACTCTTTTTCTTTTTGCAAGGACACATCAGTATGAGTACCAATTACGCGAAGTGGTTTTCCGTTTTCATCTCTTTTAATAACTTTTCCGCGATCTAAAATCCATTTATAATTTCCGCTTGAAGTCATCACACGGTGATAATTTTCGTAATACGGAATCTTATTATCAAAATGTTCTTGTATGTCTGAGTAATACTTTGGAAGGTCGTCAGGATGAACAATTTTGTCCCAACGTTCCGGATCATCAAAAATATCTGCTGATTCTAATTCTAGTATTTTTAGTGATAATGAGGAATAGAAAACATTATTGGTAACCATATCCCAATCCCAAATTCCAGCCGTAGATGCATCCAGTGCAAACTGAAAACGTTCTTCGGAAATTCGTAGTTTTTCTTCTTTGTCTTTTAATTCGGTAATATCAGAGACATGACCGTAAAAACTAACACTTCCATCTTGAGAAGCTTCTGTTTTAGATGAAATTCTAAACCAACGTAAACCTTTTTTAGGTAAAATGGCTCTGAACTCAATTTCCCAAGGCTGTACTTCTTTTTTTGCTTTAACCAATGATTCAAAAAACAACTCTCGATCCTGCGGAAAAATTCGCTCGTAAATATCCAGTTTTGTATTATTTGAGAATTTTTCAGATGTAAGCTCAAAAATTTCATCAGCAGATTTACTGACTAAAGGGAAAGAATAATTATTATCGCTATCAATAACAAACTGAAACAACAAATCAGGCATTTCAGCAAATAATTTTTTATAAAAATTATTCACTTCTAAGCAATCCTCATTTTCATATAAATCAAAAACCATATATCACTTATTTACTCCAAGTTGAATGATAAAAATAATAATTAAAACAAAAGATACTGTTTGTCGATCTTATCTGCCTTTAATAGAAAATATCATACAATATATTAATTTTTGATTAGAAATCAGAACTCTACCAAAAAAATTATTTCCGCGGATGAAAAGAATGCATCACTTCTTTTAAGAAACGTCGATCTAAATGCACATAAATTTCTGTGGTGGTTATCGATTCATGACCTAACATTAACTGAATAGATCTTAAGTCTGCACCATTCTCTAACAAGTGTGTCGCAAACGAATGACGCAAGGTATGTGGACTAATATTTTTATTCAGACCTATTTTTACCGCCAAATCTTTTATAATAGTAAAAATCATCGCTCGTGTAAGCTGATTTCCTCTTCGATTTAAAAATAACGTATCCTCAAACCCTTTTTTAATAGTAAGATTTGCACGAATTTCTTTCTGATAGATCTGCATGTATTTTTGAGTAAGCTTTCCAACCGGAACAAATCTTTCTTTATTTCCTTTTCCGGTAATTTTTATAAAACCTTCATCAAAAAAAAGATCCGATATTTTTAACGAAACCAATTCGGAAACCCGCAATCCACATCCATACAATGTTTCCAGCATAGCGCGATTACGCTCGCCTTCATTTGTACTTAAATCTATGGCTGCAATTAAGGAATCTATTTCCTCAATCGACAAAGTATCAGGTAACTTTCGACCAGTTTTTGGGGTTTCGATTAGTTCTAACGGATTGTCATTTCTGTAATCTTCGAAAACCAAATAATTAAAAAAACTTTTTAATCCAGAAATGATTCGCGCTTGCGAACGTGGATTAACTTCTTTTGAAACAGCATAAATAAACTGCTGAACGGTTTCGTCAGTAATTTTTAAAGGTGAAACTTCGATTTGATTGGTTTCTAAAAAAAGACACAATCGTTCAATATCAAAGCCATAGTTTTCGATTGTGTTTTTAGACAAACCTCTTTCGATCCTTAAATACGATTGATAGTCTTTTATATATCTGTTCCAATTCATATTTACAAAGTAAAACATTTTTAGGCATAAAAAAACCTTCCTTATAAGGGAAGGTCTTTAAATATCTTACTTGAAGAAATTAGAATTTATAAGCTAAAGTCAAAGCTAAAACACTGTTTTTTTGGGCTATCCAAATACTCTTCTGTACTATCAATATCATAATCAGCAATATTAGATAATCCAACAGTATAGCGAAGACCAACAGAAACATTCTCTGTAAAGTTGTAACCGGCTCCAAAATTGAATCCTGTGTCTACAGATTTAAAACCATCTTTGGCATCGTTACCATTATTCTTTGCAGATACTAAAAATCCGATTTGCGGCCCTGCTTCTACAGTAAACTGTTTTGTGATATAAAACTTAGCCAAAACAGGAACATTTATATAATTCAATTTAGTATCAAAGTCAGTCATACCTACTTCCTGTTTAGCTCCTTGAGTAGAAAACAAAACCTCCGGTTGAATTGCCAATCTTTCGATAATTTTAATTTCAGCAAAACCTCCTACTTGAAAACCTACCAAAGATTTAGAGTCATAATAATTTCCTCCTGCAAAACTAGTAAGGTTAAGACCACCTTTTACTCCAAATCTTGTCTGTTGAGCATTCGTAAATCCAAATGCCATAACTGCGATTGCAGCCAAAATAATTCTTTTCATTACAATTTCTTTTTTTGGGTTATAATATTCAAATATAAATATTTACTTCATAAAAACTAATTTTTATTTTAACAAATAAAATAGTAATAAGGTGCTAAATTATTAAATCAGCATAAGTTAGATGTTTTAAATTAATATTAAAACATAAAAACCTCCCTCAAAAATGAGGAAGGTCTTAAAAAACAACTAAATAAAAAAGGTCTTAAAAATGTAATGCAAACCCAACGTTTAATTGGAAAACACTTTTTGAATAATCTTCATTCAAAGAAATATTGTAACGAAGACCTGGTTCAATAGAAATGTTTTTTCCAACAAACCATGCATAACCACCTTGCAAACCTAAAAATGAAGGATTTTCATCAGCATCTTTTATGCTAGACCCAGTGTAAGAAGCTTCCAAAGGAAATTTATTTAGCAAATAATATTTCGCCCCCACTTTGTAAGAAAAAGCACTTAAACTGTGACCTAAATCATTGTAACCTAAACCAGCTTTAACTGCTAAGTTATCAGCAACAAAATAACCTCCCTCAGCACCTAAACTCCATTTTGTTTCACCATCAGAAGAAGATAATTGAAAACCTGTATTACCAACTTGAGTTGCTCCAAAAGAAGTATTAGTTTCTACTAACCATTTTCCTTTAGCAGTTTGTTCCTGTGCGTTCGCAAAACCAAATGCCATAACTGCAATTACAGCAAAAATTACTTTTTTCATGTTTTATTTATTTTAATTACAAAACCGAAAAGTAAAACTATACTGACAAATAAAACTCCTCAATACGTTAGAAAAGTATTAAAATAAGACAGAAATTAATTACAAATAAAAACCTGAATTTCAACCAATTAAACCCAAAAACTTAACAAGACTTTACATTTAAGGTTAAAAAAAATGTAAATTTTAATAATTATATAATGGTTTATATAAAGCAATAAAATCAAAAAAATGTAGTTTTGACTAATAGATAACATTTTTAAAATACCACATTCTAAAAACTTTTTTATGAAGAAAATAATTTTAGCAGCTGTAATGTTCATTGCAACATCAGCTACAATACAAGCACAATTCTTAAAAATTGGTGTAAAAGCGGGGGTTAACTTTGCTAATCAAACAGGAGATGCCTCTTTTAGCGGAATAGATTACAGCAAAGATGGTATCACAAGCTACCATGCTGGTTTAGTTGCAGAAGTTAAATTATTAGAAAAATTTTCTATTCAACCAGAGCTTTTGTATTCAACTCAGGGCGCTACTTACAAAAATGCACTTGGAGAATTTAAAAATGAATTAGGCTATTTATCTATTCCGGTAATGGCTAAAATATATGTGACAAAATCTCTAAGCTTAGAAGTAGGTCCACAGGCCTCATTTTTATTAAGTAATAAAGAAGAATTTGACGCTCAAGATCCTAAAACTTTTGATTTTGCAATTAATGCAGGACTTGGTTTAAAAATTACTGAAGGTATCTTTATTCAAGGTCGTTATGGTTTTGGTTTAACTGAAGTTTCTTCTAAAGCTGATCTTAAAAACTCTGTATTCCAACTTTCAGCTGGAATAATGTTGTTCTAGAAAGAATATCACATACTTTTATAAAAACCGTTCTAATAATTAGAACGGTTTTTTTATTTTTACAAAAATTACATTTATGAAAATCTGCATTGTTAACGGTCCCAATTTGAATCTTTTAGGAAAAAGAGAACCTGAAGTCTATGGAAGTCAAACTTTTGAAGATTATTTTGAAACCTTGCAGCAAAAATTTCCAAACGTCGAACTTACTTATTACCAAAGTAATATTGAAGGTGAATTGATTGGGAAAATTCAGGAAGTTGGTTTTACATTTGATGGTATTATTTTAAATGCAGGAGCTTACACACATACTTCTATTGGCATTGGTGACGCTATGAAAGCCGTGACAACTCCGGTAATCGAAGTTCATATTTCGAACACTTACGCTCGCGAAAGTTTTAGACATCAATCGTATTTATCAGGAAATGCAAAAGGTGTAATTTTAGGTTTTGGTTTAAAGAGCTACGAATTGGCGATTCAATCTTTCCTGTAAAGTATTATTTAACAAATTATTAATAAGCTCGTTTTTAACTTATTCTATTTTTGTGAGAGAAAAAACTTTCATGAGAAACATTACTTTATTTGCCTTTTTATTTTTTTCAATTTCAAACTTTGCTCAAATCAAAGGAACCATAACAGATGAAAAAGGAAATCCCTTGCCTTTTGTTTCTGTTCTTGAAGAAAACACTTATACCAGTACAACCTCAAACGAGCAGGGAAAATACCAGCTTAATGTAAAAGAAGTTGGTAAAAACAAAATTACTTTTCAGTATTTGGGTTTTAAAACTCAAAAAATAACTGTTTCTCCAGACTCAAAAACAGCTCTTTTAGATGTTAAACTACTAGAAGAAAGCTTCGCATTAAACGAAGTTATTATTGATCCTAAAAACAATCCTGCCAATGCAATTATAAAAAGCGCTATCGCAAACAAAAAAGACAACTCCGACAAAACGGGACGCTTTACTGCCGATTTTTATTCTAAGGGAATTTTTAAGGTAAAAGATTTGCCTAAGAAAATTCTAGGACAAAAAATTGACCTTGGCGAGGACATGTCGTCCAATTTAGATTCGACCGGAACAGGAATCTTGTATTTGTCTGAAACGATTTCGAAAATCTCTTTTGAAAAACCCAACAAATTAAAAGAGAAAATTATTGCTTCAAAAATCTCCGGAAACAATAAAGGTTACAGCTACAACACCGCAACTTTATCGACTTATGATTTTTATGAAAATACATTAGACTTCGATGTCAAACTTATTTCTCCGATCGCTGATAATGCATTCAATTATTACAAATACAAACTCGAAGGAAGTTTTTATGATGATAATAAGCAGCAAATTTATAAGATCAAAGTAACGCCAAAACGCGATAAAGAGCCTGTTTTTGAAGGTTATATTTATATCGTTGATGACAGTTTTGCCATTTATGCAATCGATCTGGATATTAAAGGTTACCGTATGAAAAACGAATTTACTGAAATAATGACGCTTAAACAGAGCTTTAGTTATAATTCGAAAAACAAAATATGGTCAAAAAATGCTCAAACACTATCTTTTAATGCCGGTATTTTTGGAATAAAATTCTCCGGAAAATTCAATTATGTTTATTCCAATTATGAATTCCCAGATTCTTTCGAAAAGAAAACTTTTGGAAATGAAATTGTAGCTTTTGAAGCCAACGCCAATAAAAAAGATGATGCTTTCTGGAATTCAATTCGACCAATTCCGTTAACTATTGAAGAAAGTGATGATTACAATAAAAAAGATAGTCTTCAAATAATCAGGAAATCTAGAAAATATACTGATTCGACAGATGCCAAACACAACAAGTTTAAAATTTGGGATGTTGTAATGGGTTACAATTATAAAAACACCTTTAAAAAACAATCTTTTGAATATAAAGGACTACTAAATATAACTTCTTTAAGTTTTAATACTGTACAAGGGTTTAATCTCGACTCTGGCTTTTCGTTTAGAAAGACAAATGAAGAGCAAGGAAAAAGCACTTCAATAAGTACAACTTTTAATTATGGCTTTTCGGATGAGCGTTTTCGTGTTATTGGTACAATTAGTCACAAATTCAATAATATAAATTATGCAACACTTTGGGCTTCCGGAGGAACAAAAACGGCTCAATTTAATGGTGCAGAACCTATAAGCAAATTCATCAATTCTTTAAGCTCTTTGCTTTTTAAAGACAATTATATGAAATTGTATAATTTAGAATTTGCTCAGATTAACTATTCTCAAGACATTTTAAATGGTATAAATCTTAATGCTAAAGTAGCCTACGAGCAAAGAAAACCTTTATTTAATACAACGGACTATTCTTTCTTTAATAGAGATGATGTTTATTCATCAAATAATCCTTTAGCTCCAAATGATTTTACTACCCCGGCTTTTAATCAGCATCATTTGTTTAAAACGGCTTTGAACGCTAGAATTAATTTTGGAAACAAATATATTTCACGACCTAATGGAAGATATAATATTAAAGATGAAAAATACCCTACTATATTTTTAACCTTTGAAAAAGCATTTGCTGCCAGCGAGAAAAAATATGAATTTGAAAGAATTGGTGCCGCTGTACAATATGATTTATCGCTAGGAAACAAAGGTTTATTGGGAATGAATTTTAAAGCTGGAAAATTCTTTAATGCCGAAAATATTTCATTTATCGATTACAGACATTTTAACGGAAACCAAACTCATATTGGAACGAGCAATCGTTATTTAAATGTCTTTAATTTAATGCCTTATTACACCAACAGCACGAATGACAGCTATCTAGAAATGCATTCTGAGTATAATGACACTGGATTTATTATGAATAAAATTCCGCTATTGAATCTATTAAAATCAACTATGAATATAGGATTTCATTCACTGGCAATCCCGGATCGAAAACCATATTCTGAATTTACAATTGGTTTAGACAACTTAGGATTCGGGAAATTTAAATTGTTTAGAGTTGATTATATTCATTCCTATCAAGGCGGAATTCAGCAAAATGGTGTTGTCTTTGGCTTGAAGATTTTGAATTAAGGTATAGAGGAACAAAGTTGAGATACTTTGAAATGCTTCGACTCCGCTCCGTCAGACAAAAAATATCCTATAAAAAATCCGTTTATTCTCTTAAAGAATAAACGGATTTTGTTTTTTTATAAATGCTAAAGAAAGACCTTAGTACCTCAGCATCTTTGTCACTTTGAATCTCAAAATCAATGATAATCATCTGGCTCAATATGAATCAAAACATTGCCCAATTGAGGTATTTTTTCTTTTAAAGTATCTTGTAATTTATGCGATAACTCATGCCCTTCTTTTACCGAAATTTGAGCAGACACAATCGCGTGAAGATCAACATGATATTTCATTCCGGCTTTACGAATAAAGCATTTTTCGGTTCCTAGAATACCTGTAACGGTTAAAGATTTAACTCTGATTTCTTCAACTAAATCGTCATTCAAATTCTCATCCATGATTTCACCAAGTGCAGGTCTGAAGATTTTATAACTATTATATAAGATAAAAAAAGCAGCAAAAAGTGCCGCCCAATCATCTGCAGATTCGTAACCTTTACCCATAATTAGGGCAATCGAAATCCCGATAAATGCTGCTACCGAAGTAATAGCATCACTACGATGATGCCAGGCGTCTGCGGCTAATGAAGAACTATTGGTTTGTTTACTGCGTTTCATTACTAATCGAAAAGAATATTCTTTCCAAATAATAATCAATCCTAAAACATACAAAGTCCACGATTTTGGTAAATCATGCGAAGTCTGAATATTGGCAATACTTTCGTATCCAATAATAGTTGCAGAAGTAATTAAAAATCCAACAACCAAAAAAGTAATTAAAGGTTCTGCGCGACCGTGCCCATACGGATGATTTTCATCGGCTGGTTTATTTGAATATTTAATTCCGAATAAAACCAAAAATGACGAAAAGATATCTGTTGTCGATTCGATTGCATCAGCAATTAAGGCGTAAGAATTGCCAAAAAAACCTGCTAGACCTTTTATAAGGGCCAAGCAGGTGTTTCCAACTATACTAAAGATAGTAGCTTTTACAGCTTTTTGTTCATTTGTCATTATAGAAATATGTATCTACGCTCTCACAATCTTTGCTCCAATTGCTCTTAAACGCTCGTCGATACGCTCGTATCCACGGTCAATTTGTTCTATATTTTGAATTGTGCTTGTTCCTTTTGCAGAAAGTGCAGCAATTAACAATGAAATTCCGGCACGAATATCCGGAGATGACATCGTTGTTGCTTTTAATTGAGATTCAAAATTATGTCCCATAACCACAGCTCTGTGCGGGTCACATAACATAATCTTCGCTCCCATATCAATTAATTTGTCAACGAAAAACAAACGGCTTTCGAACATTTTTTGATGAATTAAAACGTCTCCTTTTGCTTGTGTTGCCACAACCAAAACAATACTCAATAAGTCAGGTGTAAATCCTGGCCAAGGCGCATCAGCGATTGTTAAAATAGAACCATCGATATCTGTTTTTACTTCGTACCCATCTTTATGAGCAGGAATGTAAATATCATCGTTGCGTTTTTCAATCGTAATTCCAAGCTTTCTGAATGTATTTGGAATCAAACCTAAGTTTTCCCAACTTACATTTTTAATCGTGATTTCGCTTTTTGTCATAGCCGCAAGACCAATCCAAGAACCAATTTCGATCATATCAGGAAGAATTCTGTGTTCGCATCCTCCAAGGCTTTCAACACCTTCGATAGTCAATAAATTTGAACCAACTCCGGTAATTTTAGCTCCCATAGAGTTCAACATTTTACACAATTGCTGCAAGTAAGGCTCGCAAGCTGCATTGTAAACTGTCGTTACTCCTTTTGCCAAAACAGCGGCCATTACAATATTTGCTGTTCCAGTAACTGATGCTTCATCAAGCAACATATCCGTTCCTTTCAATCCACCTTCCGGAGATTCTACTCCATAAAAGTGATCTTCTCTATTGTATCTAAATTTTGCTCCAAGGTTGATAAAACCTTCAAAGTGTGTATCTAATCTACGACGGCCAATTTTATCTCCACCCGGTTTTGGAATATATCCTTTTCCGAAACGAGCCAAAAGCGGTCCAACAATCATAATAGAACCACGAAGCGCTCCACCTTCTTTTTTGAAAGCTTCAGTTTCTAAATATCCAACATTAACCTCATCAGCCTGAAATGTAATCGAACCTGGTTCATTGCGCTGAATTTTAACTCCTAAATTACCCAACAAAGTGATTAATTTATTGATGTCAATAATATCGGGAATATTATTAATTTTAACTTTATCTCCCGTTAGAAGCACAGCACACAAAATTTGTAATGCCTCATTTTTTGCTCCTTGTGGAGTGATTTCTCCTTTTAAAGGAATTCCTCCCTCGATTTTAAAAACTCCCATATTTCTCTTTTAGGTTCTGAGGTTCTGAGGTTCTAAGTTTCTTAGCTAAAAATCTTAGTAGCTTAGTATCTTAGTAGCTTAGTACCTTTTTATTTCTGATTATTATTTTTCTGGAAAGGCTTTGGTTTCCCCGGGCCTTTATTGTTTTTGTTGCTTTGAATTTTTGGCTGTCCCGGTGGCGTAATTTTATTTGACATACGTTTATTGGTACGCAATAAATCAGTCGTATTTAAAAGCTCTTCGGTACTTTGCAACAAATTGATTTTACCTCCTGACAATTCATACAAGTGTTCAAAAATCACATCGTCTTTTACTGTGTCTTTATTCCAGCTCAAATAAGACTTTTTCATGTGATTGGCGATCACTAAAACCAATGCGTTTTTCATTTCTCCATCTTCCCATTTGTTAGCAACATCAATCATGTATTTGATATTGTTACCGTAAAACCTGTATTTTGGGAAGTTTTGAGGATATTGTAAAACATCTGGTTTTAATTGCAATACATCGCGGGACGGAATTGGATATGGTGATTCTACATTCAATTTAAAATCAGACATAATAAAAAGCTGATCCCATAATTTGTGCTGAAAATCGGGTACATCACGCAAATGTGGATTCAAACTTCCCATAACCTGAATAATGTATTTCGCAGCTTTGTTGCGCGTTTCATCATCTTCAATAATAGTAGCCTGATCGATCAGTTTTTGCAAATGACGACCATATTCGGGAATAAGTAAACGCTGTCTTTCAGAATTATATTCTAAATTAAAAACAACGTCATTCGCGACTTCTTTTTTATATTTTTCGTTCATAAGTTATAATGAAACTATACCTTCTATAGTAGAAACTTCTTTGTACTTGATGATTACTTCATCAGCACTATGCATGGTAACATCTACAGAAACACTGGTAAATTTACCTGTTTTAGATTTTGTTGTTTTGATAACCGCACCCATACTATCAAAAGCTTTCTCTACTTTTTCGACATTATCACCTACTGAAGGCATAATAAATTTATACAAATATTCTGCAGGCCAAGTATTTGAATTATCTAACTCAACCTTTAATCTATCGTAAAATTCGGCGGTTTCTTTTTCTTTATCGTTTTCCATTCGTAATTAAAAATAAACGCAAATATACGCTTTTGATTTCAGATTTTTTAGATTTTTTATTTCGAAAAAAGGTTCAAAGTTACAATCCCGAAACTTCGGGACAAAGGTGCTAAGAAAAAAGCGACACAAGATTATTTCTTTGTAAATTTTCCTCTTATATTTGAGAAAACATTACTTCTAAATTTACTCTAAAAGTTGCGAACGCACGAAGTTTTCCTTCTAACGTTTCTATAATTTGATTCAGAAACCTCGCAAGATTAAAAATACATTACAATGAAAAAAATCATCTTTTTACTTTTCACCCTTTTAACTCTAATTAATATCCAAGCCCAAGAAGCCAAAACCATGACTTATTTTCAAAATGATACCATCAAACTGGATTTAGATTTGTACTTACCTCAGAAAAAATCGAATGAAAAAACGCCGTTAATCATCTTTGCTTTTGGCGGAGGATTTTCTGGTGGAGAACGTACAAGTGAAAAAGATTTCGGAATATTTATGGCAAAAAACGGTTATGCTGTAGCGAGCATTTCATACAGCTTATATATGAAAGGAAAAGATTTTGGCTGCAAAGGAACTTTGACCGAGAAAATAAAAGCAATCCAAATTGGCGTAAGCGATATGTGGCAGGCGACTTCATATTTAATAGAAAATGCTAATAAATACAATATTGATACTTCAAAAATTTTCATTTCAGGAATCAGCGCTGGTGCCGAAATTGGTTTTCACGCTTCTTTTTGGGACTATAAACTGATGAATTTATACAAAAACAATTTACCTGAAAATTTCAAATACAATGGTTTTATTGGAGGATCAGGAGCAATTCAGGATATTAATTTAATAACAAAAGAAAAAACAATCCCGATGCTATTAGCACATGGAAGTAATGACGACACTGTTCCATACAGCGCAGGCTCGCATCGCTCTTGCCCTACAAATGCTTCGGGCTGGCTGATTCTTTTCGGGTCTTATGCAGTTTACAATCATATGAATGATTTACATAAAGATATTGAACTCATCACTTTCTGTGGTGGCGGACATGAATTTTCGGGTTATCTTTTTCATCAAGGTCAACAATATGTTTTGGATTTTGTAAATGATGTTTTAAAAGGAAAGAAATTCGAATCACATATTATTATTCCTTCGAAAAATAAAGTTCCGAGTTCTGGAAAGTATTTGTTTTGTGAGTAACCTGCTTTAATTTTTAAGTCTATGAATTTTAAAATCATAATGCTATTAGCCTTCTTACTACTGTTTATTCAATGCAAAGAAGAAAAAATAAAAAAAAATGCAGCAAAAGTCGAAATGATTTCGGCTATAAACACATATAATTTTATTGGAGATGCAAGTTTAAAGTTTCAATTATTTTCTGATAGCTCTTATGTTTTTACAATTACAGAAAACGATCTAAATCACGAAAAAAAAGAAAAATTTAAGGATTTCTGTTTTTCAAAAAATGATACAATTTATTTCAGTCGAACTAGATTCCGTTATAACGGAAGTGAGAAAGCAGTAATCAAAAACGGTTTTATAGAGTTTATTGATGGTGAATCACCATTAAAAATAGAAATTAAAAAAAATCTCTTTCATACAAAAGCAAAACTAGATCTTAAAAAATACAACAATTATGCATTCTTTACTTTTAACCCCGAATTTCAAAGACCTAAAAATTATGGTTACAAATCCGGAACTATAAAACCTGCCGATCTAGATCAAAACGAATTAATTGAACTTAATCGCATCCTAAAAATATGCTTCAAAGAAAACGCTTCTAAACTCAAAAACATTAATCAGTATATAAAACAATGTATTGTAGTTTTAAACGAGAAACAAGAAAAAGAAGTTTGGACATTTTGTTATTGCAGAGATCCCTATGATAAAGAATCTTATAAATATAATTTAATGATGGTGAATGATGGCGGAAACTGCAACATAAGTTTAAAAGTGAATTTAACGAAGCACAATTATACCGATCTGAATATTTCAGGAAGCGCATAATTATGCTTCAACTTTTAATTCTTCAAGATTCACAAAACCTCTTATATACTTTCCACAAACTTTATAAAACATTTCTAATATAAACTAAAGTCCAGCCCTACAATATTCGCCGAGCCGACGGCTCTTTTTTGTTTTAGTTCCGGAGGAACAGTTTATTTTGTAGGGCTGGATTTTAATCCAGCACCATAATAATTAGAAAAAAATGCGAAATCGTTCGCTCAAGGCAAAATAATCTTTTTAAATACAATAAGTTTAGGTAAATTTGCGCTTTATTTTACGAAAGTGCAAAAAGAAATCATAGTTCTCATTGGTGGCCCGGGAACGGGAAAATCTACTCTTATTAACGAATTGGTAGCTCGTGGCTACTGCTGTTACCCTGAAATTTCAAGACAAGTTACACTCGAAGCGCAACAGCGCGGTATCGATCAATTATTCCTGGAACAACCTTTGTTGTTTAGCGAAATGTTATTGGAAGGCCGTATCAAGCAATTCGAAAATGCTCTTGAAGAACCTGATAATGTTGTTTTTATAGATCGCGGAATTCCCGATGTTGTAGCCTATATGGATTATATAGGCGATGATTATCCGGCGCATTTTGTAAAAGCTTGTGAGGATTTTAAATATTCTAAAACTTTTATTTTACCACCTTGGGAAGAAATTTACGAAAGCGACACTGAGCGTTACGAAAATTTTGAACAGGCGCAAACCATTCAGAAACACCTTGTTGACACCTATAAAAAATACGGCTACAACTTAATTGAGGTACCCAAAGATACGGTTGAGAACAGAATTCTTTATATCTTAGATAAAATTTAGGCTTATGTTTAAAGTTGCAAAACTAGAAACTGATTTCTAAATTTTTTAACTTTAAAATAAAACTAATGCCTGAAGCGCAAGAAATTCTTTTAAAATACTGGAAACACGACAGTTTTAGACCGTTACAAAAGGAGATTATTGACTCGGTTTTGGACGGTCAGGATACTTTTGCTCTGCTTCCAACCGGAGGAGGAAAATCAATCTGTTTTCAGGTTCCTGCTATGATGCAAGAAGGCATTTGTTTGGTTGTTTCGCCGTTGATTGCTTTGATGAAAGATCAGGTAGCCAATTTACAAAAACGCGATATTAAAGCGATTGCACTCACAGGAGGAATTCATACGGAAGAAATTATCGATCTTTTGGACAATTGCCAATACGGAAATTATAAGTTTCTATATCTTTCACCGGAACGTTTACAATCTGATTGGATTTTAGAACGCATTAAAAATCTTCCTATAAATTTAATTGCAATTGATGAAGCGCACTGTGTTTCGCAGTGGGGACACGACTTTCGCCCAGCCTATTTAAAGATTTCAGAACTTAAAAAATACTTTCCTAAGATTCCGTTTTTAGCTTTGACCGCAACAGCAACCCCAAGAGTTATTGAGGATATTAAAACTGAATTACATTTAAAGAATCCCATACTTTTTCAGCAATCTTTTGAAAGAAAAAATATTGCATACATGGTTTTTGAAATTGAAGACAAACTATATCGTGTCGAACAAATTTTAAAGAAAAACCCACAGCCTTCTATTATATATGTACGAAATAGAAAATCGTGTTTGAATATGTCGACGCAATTACAATCATTAGGTTTTAGTGCAACATATTATCACGGTGGCCTTTCATCAAAAGAAAAAGACAAAAACATGCAATTGTGGATGTCCGAACAAGCACAAGTTATCGTGGCCACGAATGCGTTTGGAATGGGAATCGACAAAGACAATGTAAAAACGGTTATTCATACACAACTGCCTGAAAACTTAGAAAATTATTATCAGGAATCCGGAAGAGCAGGGCGAAATGGCGAAAAGGCCTTTTCGGTTTTACTTTTTAACAATTCAGATGCAACTCAAACGGAGCAGCAATTTTTGAATGTTCTACCCGACAAAAAGTTTCTCAAAACGATGTATGTCAAACTCTGCACCTATTTTCAGATCGCATACGGTGAAGGTTTAGACGATTCATTTTCATTTAAGCTGAATCATTTTTGCAACAAATACGACTTCCCTACTTTAAAAACATATAATGCATTGCAGTTTTTAAATCAGCAGGGAATCATTACAATGTCGCAGGAATTTTCAGAAAAGATCACTTTACAATTTCTAATTGAATCTAAGGAAGTGATTCGGTACATGAGCCTGAATCCGAATGATGAAGAGATACTTTTGGCAATTTTAAGAACTTATCCTGGTGTTTACGAAATGAAAACACCTTTTAATCTTTCGCTAATTGCAAAAAAATCACAACATACAGACGAACAAGTCTTGGCTGTTTTGGAAAAACTGAAAGAAAAAGAAATCATCGAATACAAATCAAAAAATAATGATGCCACTATATTATTTAATGAAGTTCGAGAAGATGATTTGACTATAAATAGAGTTTCGAAATATCTGGAAAAGCAAAATAATTTAAAAGAAGAACAATTACTATCTGTTCTACATTATATTAAAGAAAACAAAACCTGCAAAAACAGATTGATTCTGGATTATTTTGGAGAAGAAACAAATAAGAATTGTGGCGTCTGTTCTTATTGTATTACTCAAAAAGGAAAAATTACTGAAGCCGATTCGATTGCTGATAAAATTCTTCACTTATTAAAATCAGCCGCTTTGACCTCGAGAGAAATTCAATCTCAAATAAAACTGGATGCTAACGATATTGTATCAGTCCTTCAGGAATTATTAGAGAACAATCACATTACCATACTTGCGAATAATAAATACACTTTAAAATCATAATGGAAAAATTGAGAATCATATTTATGGGAACTCCAGAATTTGCTGTCGGCATTTTGGATACCATTATTAAAAATAATTACGATGTTGTTGGCGTTATTACAGCTGCAGATAAACCGGCTGGACGTGGACAAAAAATAAAATACTCAGCAGTAAAAGAGTACGCATTAGCAAACAACCTTACTTTATTACAGCCAACCAATTTAAAAGACGAAAATTTTCTAGCAGAATTAAAAGCTTTGAACGCCAATTTGCAAATTGTTGTTGCTTTTAGAATGTTACCAAAAGTGGTTTGGGAAATGCCAAGTTTAGGCACCTTTAATCTTCATGCTTCTTTATTACCAAATTATCGCGGTGCAGCACCAATTAACTGGGCTATTATTAACGGAGAAACTAAAACAGGAGTAACTACTTTCTTTATTGACGATAAAATAGATACCGGAGCAATGATTTTAAATTCGGAAATCGCTATTGAACCGGAAGAAAATGCAGGACAATTGCACGACCGACTCATGTCACTAGGAAGTAAAACTGTAATTGATACTTTGAAAGTAATTGAAAAAGGAAACGTAACCACTACAATTCAGGAAGATAATGCTGAAATAAAAACAGCTTACAAACTCAATAAAGAAAATTGCAAGATCGACTGGACAAAATCCGGAGCCGAAATCAATAATTTGATTCGAGGTCTAAGTCCGTATCCTGCTTCTTGGTGTTTTTTGAAAGATAAGAATGAGGAATTAAGCATTAAAATATATGAAGCAAAACTGATTTCTGAAGCTCACTCTTATGAGACAGGAAGTTTGATTTGTAGCAAAAAAGAAATCAAAGTTGCGGTTCAAGATGGCTTTTTACAGCTTTTAAGTTTGCAATTACCAGGCAAAAAGAGAATGCAGGTAGCAGAATTGCTTAATGGGATAACTTTTTCTGATACAGCAAAAGTCTATTAACCTCAGTAAAACAGGGGTTTTTACCTGTTTTTAATCGACGAATAACCCGCTTTATGAACAAAAAAAGCAAGTTATTAACAATTTTTGCTAAAATTAAAGAAAACACTTGCAAGGAACGGATTTCCTACTAAATTTGTGTATTAACAATTTTTTTTAACCAACAATTAATAACTAATTATTATGAACAAATCAGAATTAATCGATGCTATCGCTGCTGATGCAGGAATCACAAAAGCTGCGGCAAAATTGGCTTTAGAATCATTTTTAGGAAACGTAGGAGCTACTTTGAAAAAAGGTGGTAGAGTTTCATTAGTAGGTTTTGGATCTTGGTCAGTATCTGCTAGAGCTGCTAGAGACGGTAGAAACCCTCAAACAGGAAAAACTATTCAAATCGCAGCTAAAAATGTTGTAAAATTCAAAGCTGGAGCTGAATTAGAAGGTGCAGTGAACTAAGTAAGAAAGTTCTCTAAACTTATAATATAATCAAAACCCTCCTCATGGAGGGTTTTTTTATGCGCTTTAACGATTTTATTTGGGTTTTTAAAAATTTTATGATTAAA
Source organism: Flavobacterium sp. FlaQc-57 (assembly GCF_044007395.1). Lineage (NCBI taxonomy): Bacteria > Pseudomonadati > Bacteroidota > Flavobacteriia > Flavobacteriales > Flavobacteriaceae > Flavobacterium > Flavobacterium sp. FlaQc-57. The sequence goes on along the minus strand of NZ_JBIPDA010000004.1, from coordinate 310,319 downwards.
TTTAATAAAAATTGTAGCCGTATGATTTCAGAAAAATTAAAAAAAGGACACCTGCTTATTGCCGAACCTTCTATAATTGGAGATTTATCTTTTAATAGATCGGTAATTTTATTAGCAGACCATAACAAGGAAGGATCTATTGGTTTTATCATTAATAAACCTTTAAAGTATACTATTAATGATTTAATACCAGAAATTGATGCTACTTTCAAAATATATAACGGCGGTCCTGTTGAACAAGACAACCTGTATTTTATTCACAATATTCCTGAATTAATCCCGAATAGTGTCGAGATTTCTAATGGAATTTATTGGGGAGGTGATTTCGAATCGACCAAAGACTTAATAAACGACGGATCAATTGGCAAAAACAATATTCGTTTTTTCTTAGGCTATACCGGTTGGGATGAAAATCAGCTTGAGAACGAAATGCAAGGAAACTCCTGGATCATCACCGATAATAGTTATAAAAATAAAATTATCGGAAAATCGACCACTCATTTTTGGAAAGAGCAAATTATAGAACTTGGTGGAGATTATCTCATTTGGTCAAATGCACCTGAAAACCCATATCTGAATTAATTCTCAGATATGGATTCATTTAGTTTTTGCATTAATAAATGAGCCAGACTATTTGTAAACTCTTTTTTTCGATATTTAGTTATCGGCTGTATCCCCATGATTACATTGGTCAGAAATAATTCATCTGCTTTTTGAAGATCAAAGGGTGAAATTATTTCTTCAACTACTTCTATGCCTTCTATTTTTTTAGCCAAAGTTAATATTTGCTTACGCATTATTCCATTCAAACATCCCTCAGAAATTGGCGGTGTAGTTAGTCTTTTACCCACAACCATAAATAAATTTCCTTGTAGTGCTTCTACAACATTTTTAGTATCATTTACTAAAATGCAATTTGCCAGCCCATTTTCATGAGCAAAAATACTTCCGGTAACATTAATGATCTTATTAGTCGTTTTAATCGATGATAATAATTGCTTTGTCACATAGAAGTCTTTATATAAATCAACCTCGTATTCAGCAGTATTTAAAGCATATGCAGTATTCTCAAGTGGCGTTGCGTGAATCAAATACGAAACATCATTGGTTTGCGGCAAATATAAACCTCCATCATTTCTAAAAACGGTAATTCGCGCTCTGGCTGAGGCAGAAATATTTTTTTGCTGAACCAGATTCAAAACTTGTTCCTCAAGATATTCCATTGTAAAGTTCATCGGAATTTCCATTCGAACCACACGCATAGAGGCCATCAATCTAAAATAATGATCTTCAAGAAATAAAATTTTATTATTGACTATTTTCAATGTTTCAAAAACGCCATCTCCATACAAAAAAGCGCGATTTTGAGTTAATACATTATCATCCTGCGCTACTATATTTCCGTTAAAATTGATCATAAAAAAACCCTGAATTTTGTTCAGGGCAAATATAAGGTATAAAATAGAATTTTACTAGACAGAACCTATAAGATGTTTCAGGTCTGAGATCTGATTCTCCCACAATTGTTTAGCTTCTCCTACTTCTTCTTTTTCAGCAAAATCGACAACCATTAATGATACATCTTTTGTTAATTCATCAACCAAGATATGTAATTCAAAAAAATATTCTGTATCCTTACTACTTTCATCAACCCATTTGAATTTTACTTTTTCTCCGGTTTTTTTAGATGCCAAACGCGCTTTTTCCTGCGAGTCATTCCAGATGAAAGTAAAAAATTCGCCTCTTGAATTTACATTGTCTGCAAACCATTCTGACAAACCTGACGGCGTTGATATATATTGATACAATAATTGCGGCGAAGAATTGATCGGGAACTCGATTTCGTAACGTATTTTTGGATCCATGTGCTACTTTTAATTTTTTCGAAATATAAGAATATATGTCCAAAAACAATGCATTTTTAAAAATATTTTTTTTTCTTCATTTTATGCTTGCAAGCTCTAATAATATTTTTATCTTTGCACCCGCAATGAGGAATTCATTCCTAGTCGCAGTCTTGGCGAGGTAGCTCAGTTGGTTAGAGCGCAGGATTCATAACCCTGAGGTCACGGGTTCAACTCCCGTCCTCGCTACAAAAAACAAACCCCTAATCATCAATTGATTAGGGGTTTTTTATTTAAAATAATCCTTAACTTAGTAAAAAATTCAAGTGAGGTATTAGACAAAACAGCAAACTATCACTCTTAAATATAGACAAATGGATATAGTCAAATTTAAAATCACATCAAAAACGATAAAAGTAGAAGTACGAAATTCAAATAATTATGTTTTTAATTTTAATACTGCTCTAGAGATTGAAAAAGAAGACAAAGATGTTTTATTAAAATTGTACCATGCATTAGATCTTCTTTTTAAAAAAGAAAATGCTGTCGAAACAAAAAACTACATTTCGCCCAATCAAACCAATATACTTGACCAAATTTCTGCTGTTGACAATTTAGAACAGGAGAAATAAACAAGTTAATCAATTATATAACAAATTGAGAAGAAACAAGTGCAGATACATTAAAACACTTCACTCACCTTATTTTCAACAAAAACTAAGACACTTCCAAATCAATTGATTTGCTTTTTTATTGAGGTTTTGTTTCGTTAGGAACTTCTTCAACTCTGATTCGAGATAAAAGCATTTCATCCCTATAACAACAAAAAGCCGAGAGGACTCAACTCTCGGCTTTTCTTCAAAACAAATTTAATTAGTGATAAACTAACTCTTTAAAACAACACTAATTACTATCTTAACTTTCACGTTCAATCCAAACATGTTTTTATTAGCTGCTGCTGGATAATTTCTATGTTAATAACCCGGATTCTGATAAATTGCTTTTTCATCAGCAGTCATAATCATCGCATCAAACTGAGATTGTGGAATAGGACGTAAATAATGATACGGTTGAATGGTTCTAGACACGGTTAATGGCGTATGGTTTCCGTATGCAGGACCGCAAATTTGATACGAGCTTGAAAGTTCTGTCCATTTTTGAGTACGAAGTAAGTCGTACCAACGATAACCTTCACCATAATATTCACGTGAGCGTTCTGCTAAAATATAATTAACATCTATAGCTGCTGGTGTTGCCGCAGTCATTACCGCACTATTGTCAGCTGTTTTTGCTACATTCCCATTGTTATCAAATCTCCATTTACCAGCACGAGCACGTAAAACATTTACCAGCTCTCTTGCACTTTTTCCGCCTTGTGGAGCTGCTCCCATTACTGCTGCTTCTGCTGCTATTAAATACAATTCAGACAGTTTAGCCATATTATAAGGACGCGTACTTGCTGCATTAGGCTGACCTAATCCGCCTGCACCATCTGTACGGTATACTCCAAGTTTCCATAATCCAGGATATATAATTCTACTAATACCACTTGGTGCAATTACAAAATCTGATCTTCCTGCCAGAACTCCCGCTCCAACACCTCCATTTGTTGCATTATAGGCAATTGCTGAATTTTCATCATTCAAAAATGACAGTATAGCACCACCTGGAGCAACCGGTAAGCCATTTGCATTATTTAAAGTTGGCGTCGTAATGCCGGCTTTATTCCAGTTACCACGATACACTGTTGTAAATGTTCCATCGTAACGAGAATCATTGGTTTTGTCAGCAAATGTATTTGTGATTACACCGATAGTTGGACACATACGAATATATGGACGACCTAAATGCTGTTCCGCCTCACGTTGTACTGAACTTACGCCTGAACTTCTAATATTAGTATAATTAGGTGTCATCATCCAAACTGCAAAATTTTCTGGTGCGCCACCATTCGAATATGTAAGACTGCTTGCGTTGAAAAATTCGCTTTTTTCAGTATGATCAGCATACAATACAATTTCGCTATTGCGATCATTACTTCCTAAATTTACGTCATAATAAGTTGCTTGTAGTGCAAATGAACCATGAGTATCAATTGCTGTTGCTGCGACATCATAGGCTTTCTGAAAATACCACGCTGCATCGTGTCCATCCGGGTCAACACGAGCAGTTTCCGGATAAGTAGGAATGTTATTTGGATTTTTTAACCACCATGCATAAGTCAAATAAGCCTTCGCCAGAAAAAGTCTGGCAGCAGTTTTGGTTACTCCACCTTTTACTCTTCCAACATCAGGCAATTCATTTACTGCCGTCAATAAATCAGGAAAAATAGCTCTTGTATAAACTTGCGGCACATTATTTCTAACAGAAAATCTTGATGGGCTTGTATTGAATTTAAGTTCTCCTGCACCTAAATCCAACGGAACTCCTCCGAAAGTTTGAACCAATAAGAAATAGTCAAATGCACGAAAAAATCTAGCTTCGGAAATCATCGCATTTGAAATTGTTCCAATTGCCTTAGCATTTTCAATAATACCGCTGGCAGTATTAATGTTAATAAATGCGGGTTGCCATAAAGCATCAGTACGGCTTGAAGAAGGAGTAATTGATCCCACGCCCGAAAGATCCATGTCCTTGAAGTTGGCATCTGCACTTTGTGCGTATGTTGCTTCATCAGTTCCTGTTTCGGTCGTATTGTAGTAATAACCTTGTCCATAGATATAACGCAAATGAGCATACATTGACGTTAATCCTGCAACAACTCCTTTTTCGGTTTTAAAATATTCGGGAGTATAAATACTGCGAGGCTCTTCTTCTAAAACATTAGAACATGCTCCCAGGAACAGCGTTATTACTGCTGCTACCATAAAAGTTTTTATTTGTATCGGTTTCATCGTTATCTTTTTAAAATGTTAAATTAAGGCCCAGTAATACAGTTCGCGTTGATGGCGTGTTTGTACCTAATGTCAGCAAACGCTTTTTATAAAAATCTGTTGTTGCAGCATTTTCATTACCATACGAATTCGTTTCAGGATCCATACCTGTTTCTTTATGGTAAGGTGAATAGATTACAAATGGATTTTGTATGGTACAGTAAAGACGAAATCTGTCCACGCCTAGATCTTTAATAAATTTTTCAGTTACATTATAACCAAGGGTGATCGTGCGAATTTTAACATAAGAGGCATCGAAGTAACCTAAAGTAGATCCATATTTTGGATTGTCATTACTTGTAATTCCGCCCGGTCTTGGATATTTTGCATCTGTGTTTTCAGGTGTCCAGTAATCCACTTTTACATTTCCTCTACGTCCACTTAACATATTAAGATAACCCGATGAAGAGTAAAGAGTACTAATAAGAACTCCACCACTTTGAAAAGCTCCTACTATACTAAGATCCAGATTTTTATACGCTACACGAGTATTAAAACCTCCCTGAAAATCAGGATTCACATTTATTATTTGTCTGTCTGCAGGCCCTATTTGTCTTGTTGGTGTACCATCTGCGTTAAAATCACCGGTATATTTTACCTTAATCATACCTACATTTCCTCCTGGCTCATATTTGGTAAGATTTGCATCTCCTTCTTGCCAAAGTCCAATTTTCTGGTAATCAAAAATTACATCAATTGGGTGCCCTACAAACCACCAGTTGTTTTCATCTCTGTCTTGTCCTGAAGATAATGCCACCAACTTATTTCTGTTGGAATAATAGTTAACCCCAACATCCCAAGACCAACCATTTGGATTGTCTAATATTGCACCATTAAGCGTAATTTCATACCCTTTATTTTGTGTTTGTCCAATATTTGCTGTGTAACTACCCACACCTGATGTTGGAGGAAGATTAACTCCTAAAAGAATATCTTTTGTATCTGTAACATAATATTCTGCTGTACCTGTTAAACGGTTTTTAAAGAATGCAAAATCAATCCCGTAATTCATTGTGGTAGAAAATTCCCAACCCAAATCAGGATTAGGTAACGTAGATACATAATAACCCGTAGTGTTCACATCTCCAAAATTATAAGGTCTTGAAGCCAAACTACCAAGTGTAGAGTAAGGTGCAACCGCCTGATTAGAAGTTTCTCCATAACCTGCGCGTAACTTTAACTGGTCTAACCAGCTAACATTTTGCATGAATGATTCACTTTTAACGTTCCATCCAGCTGATACAGCAGGATAAGTATGCCATTGATGCCCTTTTGCAAGTCGTGAAGAAGCATCTGAACGAACAGTTGCCGTAAGCATATAACGATTGTCATAAGAATACATTCCACGCGCCATATAAGAAATCAATCCACTTTTATAATAATCCTGATTATCCGGGTTAATTGAAATTTCGCCCGCCGCTCTTCCTAAATTGTAAAATTGGAAGGAATCGGAAGGAATGTCCTTAGCAGAAACTTGCGATTTGTTATAAGTAGTTTGCTCTGAAGAGTACATTGCTACTGCATTCACCTGATGTTTTCCAAAAGTACGATCGTAAGTAAGTAAATTTTGGATTGCCCAATTGGTATTAAGAGTATTAGTGATTGAAGCCGTAGAAACTGTCGTTGGATTGATATTAAACACTCCCTCTCCTGTATATTGACCTCCGCTGGTAGAACGGAAATTACCCCCTAAATCAATATGATATTTTAAACCTTCTACACCTGGTATTTTTAACTCTGCGTATAAAGTATTGTAAGAACTATATGCTTTTGTCTGGTCTATCCACTTATCTCCCAAATTTTCAACCGTTTCTCTTGTATATACCCAGTTTTCATCTAATGGCATCTTTACTGTTCTTTTCAAAGTGCCATCCGCATTATACGGATTAGCAAGAGGCGTAGTACTTAAAGTATTATACAAACTTAAATTGCCACCGTTTGAAATAGAATAATTGTTATTTGTAGTGAAGCCAAATTTAAAGTACTTCCCTATTGCCTGATCTACAGCACCTCGTAAAGACAAACGACTGTAGTCTTGTCCAGGTACTACTGCTTCTTCCTTATAATAACTTGCGCCAAAATTATAGTTCCCGGTTTCAGTACCATTTGTAACGCCTATATCATGATTTGTTACTAAACCTGATCTAAAAAGCAATTTTTGCCAATTGGTATTTACGCTATCAGATTCATCGACACCATTTGAATAAAGCGGAGCGGTAGAACCAGGAAGGGTGGCTATTTTACGTAAAGCAGCAAATTCTGTCCCATTCATCATTGGAAATTCTGCAAAAATATTTTTCAACCCAGTATAAGTATTGTAAGTAAACTTAGCTTTTTGCCCCTTTTGCCCTTTATTGGTTGATATCAGAATAACTCCATTAGCACCACGTGATCCATAAATAGCTGTGGCTGATGCATCTTTCAGAATGTCAATACTTTTGATGTTGTCCGGGCTGATATCACCAATTGATCCGGCAAAAGGAATTCCATCTAACACTACTAAAGGATTGTTGTCTGCTGTTAAGGAACGCGTACCTCTAATTCGGATTTGCATTTCGGCACCCGGTTTAGATGATGTTTGTGTCATTTGAACTCCTGCTAAACGCCCTTGTAAGGCTTGCGTAATATTAGCCGATGGTACTTCGCGAATTACATCGCCTTTAATTGACGAAACAGAACCTGTTACTGCTTCTTTTCGCTGCGTACCGTAACCAATAACTACAACTTCTTGCAAAGCATTAGAATTTTCTTCTAATACAACGTTAATTTTATTCTTTCCTCCAACAGGTACTTCTTTCGTTGTTAAACCCAGAAAACTAAAAACCAACACTGCATTTGAAGGAACATTAGCAATAGAATAATTTCCGTCAAAACCTGTAACGACACCTGTTTTCGTGCCTTTAACATTCACATTCGCTCCAGGAATCGGTCCGCCTGCGTCCGAAACTGTTCCAGTAACTGTCGACTGAGCGTTGGCACTCAAAGAAAATAAAAACATCAGGATCATGAACCCTAAACATTTTAAGAGCTTTGGTTTGCTTTTAATAATAAAAAAGTTACTCATAAAAAATAATTTAATTAGTTAATAGTTTGGTTTAGTTAGTTTCAAAAAATGGTAAAAAATTCTCCATTTAATAATTTGTGATCTATTAAAAAAGTCATTTGAGAAACAAATGTAAATAAATTAAAACAATACACAATCGGTTGCGTTAAATTAATTTGATAATTCCGTAAAAATTATACTAAAAAAATATACTATACATAGTTTTATAACTTAAAAAATATCATTTAAACAAAATAACCTCAACTAAAAGTTAACAAATTATACATTTTAAGGCCTTTTGTTCAAAACAGTAAAAAAAACACAAAAAAGAAGATTTTATCATAAACCTTTAAAAATCAAATAAAAAAGTGAAGAAAAACAAATAAGAAAAAATGTCTGCAATGCCTATTCCGAGGCTTAAACCCAACACGTGTTACTTATTTTTAATTACCAAATGTTATCAATAGCTTTTTCAAAAAAGCGCATTTTGACACACAATCGGTTGCTCAAAAACAGCTGTTTTAGCGGATATTAAGTAACTATTTACAATTATCTGCTTCATTATTTTCAGGTAAAAAATTCAAGGAATCCTCATCTAAAACTTTCGGGATACACGAGCGATAATAGGGCCATAAAAAAAATCAAAACTTTTTTTTCATAAATAAGTCCTTAACAACAAAGAGATTATTTACATTTGCACCCGCAATGGTTTAGCTACAACTTTTCAGGTGTAGTTAACGAAGAGGGAATCAGGTGCAAATCCTGAACAAGCCCGTTACTGTAAATTCCATGCAACATTTTGGCAGATTTAAAACTTTTGAGTTTTCGAAATCTAATCTTTTGCCACTGCATTTTCTAATGTGGGAAGGCCGATCAAAATGGGAATAAGTCAGGAGACCTGCCACTGCAATTAACTTCAAGCTCTCGTGGACCAGAGCTTTGAACAAACACACACATCAAACTAACATTTGATTTTAATTTTTCCGTTAATAACTATTTAGTTAAATAGAGTATTTTGCTATGCATTTATGTAATTATAGGCGTTTTCGCCTACTACATGGTGGATTTTGCTTGCTTCTATGGACTTCATTATTGAATCCAATTTATGCACAGGACAATCCATCAAAAAGAAATAAAGAATTAGATTCTTTAAAACCACATACTTTAAAAGAGGTTATTTTAACCACAAGCAAACGTGAGTTCAAGCTCGAATCGCCAATGCCTGTACAGATTTTGTCCGGCAAACAACTGGAAAAACTCAATAGCTTATCGGTTGCAGATGCAGTACGTTATTTTTCGGGCGTGCAGCTAAAAGATTATGGCGGAATTGGCGGCCTCAAAACTATAAATGTCCGAAGTCTGGGAAGTGCACACACAGCCGTTTTTTATGACGGAATGAGCGTAGGAAACGCTCAAAATGGTCAGGTCGATTTAGGGAAATACTCTCTTGACAACATCGAAGCTATAGAACTTTACAACGGTCAAAAATCGACAATTTTTCAGCCTGCCCGAGGTTTTTTCTCGTCGAACACTCTTTTCTTAAAGACTAAAATTCCTGAATTCTCAACAGGGAAAACAGCAAATATTAAAGCTGCTATTAAAACCGGATCATTTGGGCTTTTTAATCCCTCAGTTTTATACCAGCAAAAACTCTCTTCTACTATATCATTGACAGCAAGCACTGAATGGTTAACCGCTGATGGAAAATACAAATACAGGTACCAGAAAAAAGACGGTTACGACACCACGGCTGTTCGCCAAAATGGAGATATTACAGCGTTACGAAGTGAATTGAATTTGTATGCAAAAATGGGTTCAAACGGTCAGGCTTCTCTTAAGGCGTATTATTATGATTCTGAACGCGGTCTTCCCGGTGCAATCTTAGCCAATCGATACAACTATTATCAACGACAATGGGACAGGAACTTTTTTGTTCATGCTTCACTTCAAAACTCTTTTTCTAAAAAATATGAATTGCTCGCCAATGTAAAATTCAGTAGAGATTACAGTCGTTACATCGATCCTGATTACAAAACTACCGAAGGCGCATTAGACAACAAATATTATCAAAACGAATTTTATGCATCTGTAGTTAATCAGTACACTATTAAAGAATGGTGGAAAGTATCACTCGCAACTGATTTTTCTATAAATACGCTCGATGCAAATTTATATCGATTCCCCTACCCAACCCGATATTCCTATTTAGGCGCTTTGTCTACAGAGATGCATTGGAAACGACTTGATATTCAGGCTAATCTACTTGGAGCTTATATTGACGAACAGGTTAAATATTATCAGCAAGGCGATAGTCAACATGTTTTTTGCCCTGTAATCTCCTCATCTTTTCAGCCATTCGATACTAAAAATTTCAGAATTAGAGCGTTTTATAAAGAATCTTTTAGAATGCCAACTTTCAATGATCTCTACTATACTTTTATCGGTAACAGTTCATTACGCCCAGAATTCACGACCCAATATGACTTTGGTGCAACTTACATTATTGAACCCAAAAAGTTTTTACAATCGGCTTCATTTCAGGCTGATGTCTATTATAATCGCGTTAAAGACAAAATTGTTGCCATGCCATCGTCTAACCTTTTTAGATGGACGATGATGAACCTTGGTCTTGTAGACATAAGAGGTTTAGAACTCAATACAAACTTTGTCTTTAAACTTCCTGAGCAAATATTTCTGGATTTAGGATTGAGTTATACGTATCAAAAAGCAATCGATGTTACTCCAAAAGGCACCACATATGGCGACCAAATACCCTATACTCCGGAAAATAGCGGCACGGTTACCTCATCTATAAACTGGAAAAACTGGCAGATGAATTACAGTTTTATTTATACAGGAGAAAGATACAGTCAAAAAGCCAACATTCCTGTAAACTATGTAAAACCATGGTACACCAGTGATATGGCGCTGATTTGGGATGGTAAAGTCTTGAAGCAATCCATAAAAATTGGAGCTGAAGTCAATAATCTTTTTAATCAATATTATGATGTTGTGCTGAATTTTCCAATGCCGGGAAGAAATTACCGTCTTAATCTATCTGTAAAACTTTAAAAAACACTTAATAATTAAATATTCGACCATGAAAACAAATTTTAAATTTTGGCTGTTACTGGCTTTTGCTGCCGTTGGATTTCAGGGATGTCAAGAAGATGATCCTATTATTCCAGAAGAAGTAGAGGTATTACCTCCCGAAATTGTAACTACTGTAGAAGGATTTTATTTGCTTAATGAAGGTAATATGAACATGAACAAAGCTTCATTAGATTATTATGATTATGAATCCGGAAATTACAGACGAAATGTATACGGTCAAGCAAATCCTGACGCTACTTTAGGCTTGGGAGATGTTGGTAATGACATTGGTATTTACGGTTCGAAAGTATACGCGGTAATCAATAACTCTAATAAAATTGAAGTTATGGATGCCAAGACTTCAAAACGACTAAAAGTAATCGACGTAAAAAATTGCCGTTACGTGACTTTTGCCGGTGGAAAAGCATACGCAAGCGCTTATGATGGTGAAGTACAATTGGGCGATAATTCTCCTAACGGATTTGTTGCCGAAATTGACACAACTTCTCTTCAAATTACAAGAACTGTTAAAGTGGGGCGTCAACCTGAAGAAATGGCTGTCGTAGGAAATAAATTATATGTTGCCAATTCTGGTGGATATAGTCCGCCAAATTACGAGCGAACTGTTTCGGTCATTGATTTAAAAACCTTTACAAAAACAAAAGATATCGATGTTGCGATAAATCTTCACAGACTAGAAGCAGATGCTGACGGTGATTTATATGTAAGTTCTCGCGGTGATTACTATAATATTCCATCAAAGCTATTTGTCATCGACACTAAAACAGATAATATCAAAAAGACCTTTGATATTGCCTGTTCCAATCTCACAATTGTGGGAGATAAAGCGTATATAATTGGTTCTGAATTTAGCTATAGTACTTTTGATTGGATCATTAATTATTCTATGATTGATGTTAAAACAGAAACCTTACTTTCCGGAAGCTTCTTACCAAAAGCAGTCAGTGACGAAATCAAAACACCATATGGCTTAGCTGTCGATCCAATTTCACTAAATGTTTACATAACAGATGCAGGCGATTATGTATCACCTGGAAAATTATATTGTATTGATAAAAACGGGAACACCAAATTCACTGTCATTACAGGAGATATCCCTGCACACTTTGCCTTTAAATTAAAGAAAACAATCAAAAACTAATAACCAATAAATATTAAAACATGAAGAAAATTCTACTTGCATTGTCTGTTGTACTACTTTTATCAGGCTGCTATAAAGACGATATTAATGATCTGAAAAATGATGTTAATGACTTAAAAAACCGAATGGCACAATACGAAAACTTACTTGATGTACTCAATAAACGTCTTTATGTAGTAAGTTACGAAACCAAAGATGGCAGCTACGTAATTACGATGAGTGACGGAACTAAATTATCTGTTCGTAACACATCATCTTTTATTAAAATAGGCGAAAACGGTAATTGGTGGATCGATGGTGTTGATACAGGAAGTTCTGCAAAAGGAGCAACCGGCGAAAAAGGCGAAGCTCCAAAAATTGCTATTGGAGCAAATGGAAACTGGACTATTAATAATGCAGACACCGGAATATCAGCATCTGGACAAAAAGGAAAAGATGCTGCCGAAATTACAGCCGTAGCTATTGCAAATGGGGTAATGACTTTTACGTTTGCAGATGGCCGTACTATTAGTATTGTAGCCAGTGCTCCTGAAATTGGAATTGCTATTCCAACCGGAGGTTTTGCCATAGATAAGATGCAATGGTTTAGAGTTCAACCTCAACTGGTGAATGCTGCTGGTGCAACTTATAAATGGTTGGTGAACAATGAAGAAGTATCAACAACTACAGACTTATTTAGTGTATTTGCAACTGCAGGAACTTATACTGTCGAATTTAAAGCTAAAAATGGTGTTGGCGAAAATTCTAAAACTTTTACTGTAACGGTAAATGAAAAAACATACTTAAACAGAATTACTCAGGTATTTGACTTTTTTCCTGCCCCAGGACAATTTACAAACTCATTACCGGCTGCAACTGTTACAGATACAGACGAAACTATGCGTGTAAAAGCAGAAACAGCTTTAACAACAGGAAGCATGGTAAGTCTTGGTGGTTTTGGTGGATATGTTCAATTTGGTTTTGATCATACTATTATTAATAAAGATGGTAATGATTTTGTTGTACTTGGTAATGCATTTACAGACTGGTCTGAACCTGGAATCGTGATGGTTTCTTATGACGCGAACGGTAACGGAAAAGCCGATGACGAATGGTTTGAAATTGCCGGTTCTGAGCATGGAAAAGCGACTACTATCAAAAACTATGAATTGACTTATTACAAACCAGATGCAGAACCTACAAATCCAAATGAACCAAATTATATTCGTTGGACAGATAATCAAGGACAAAGTGGTTATATTTCTAAAAACACTTATCACAAACAAACATACTATCCAATGTGGAAAGGAACAAGTACGGTTACTTTCAAAGGAACTTTCTTAAAATCGAATATCTACGATAAATCTGGAGGAAAAGGAACTAACTGGGCAAATCCTGCTTACGATTGGGGTTATACAGACAACTGGGCAAATGCTGATGTAAGAGGACAAATAGACATTAGTTGGGCTGTTAACGCTAAAGGCGAATCTGTAAAACTAAAAGGTATTAACTTTATAAAAGTGTACAATTCTAACAGAGCCGAAGGCGGATGGTTAGGAGAAGTTTCTACAGAAGTATCTGGATTTAAAGATTTAAATCTGTAATTATTAAATTTTAAAAATATTAGATTTTCAATCTAAAAAACTCAGGGAATTATAAATTCAAAACTAGCGGATTAGCCAAAACTAATCCGCTTTTTTATGCTTTTTAATTAAATCTCAAATTAAATTCGGGTATTTCTACTTAGCAACATAACAGTTATAAAAACGAATTTTGTCTTAAAATGAGAAAAACCGTAAATTATTCTCATTAAACAAATATAAATTAGCTGAAATAAAAATCCAAAACCCTAAAAAACAGAACATTCAATACTTTAATTAAAGAGCAATATGAAAAACCTTTGGTGCTGGCGTTGCAAAATGGAAGTTCCGATGTTAAATACTGAAGAGTATCTGATAGCATCTAAACTTTATCGTACCGGATTTGAAAAAGGAAAATGCAGCATGTCCAGAACTGAACGTTTTAAAGAGCTCCTAAATTATTACGAAGAAGTTACAGGCTATAAAGAAACGGAGCCCAATGCGATTATGCATCACCGAATTGACTTGTATGGTCCGCCATGCGAAAACTGTTCTAAACCTTATAGAACTTCTAAAGCTTCGTTTTGTGCCTCTTGCGGACATAAAAGAGAAACTCAAATAATTAACAACGATCAAAATCATCAAAAATCGCAACAAAAATGGTGGAGAAGATGGTTGGCTTTATAACGAAAAAAATTCAACACATAGAATCATAGCTTTTAAATGTGTAAAAGAATACAAAAAAGAAACTAGTTTCTCACACATAGAGCTATGTTTGTTAATACAAGTGAAGCGCCTTTCATAGGTTTTCATAATCTATGATTCTATGTGTTAAAAATAATTACACCAAATGAGTTGCTATATTAATTTATTAGATCTATAACATTACAAATTTCTCAGAATTTCTTCAATGTCAAAAATGCGTTAAAAAACGCTCCGAATAGCAGTTTTTCGGCAATAAAAAATACTTTTGTGAAAACGAAAACAAAGTGATCCCTGTATCACTTATCAGTAACCGGAAAACATAATGGTATGGATTACGAAAAATTCATCTTCTGCCTCGAAGGCGTTCCTGACGTAGATAATAATGCAGTCACTCAAGTGGTTAAAAATCTTGAAGAAATAGCTATTGACCACGGCATTGCAAGTATCTACAAAACTTGTGATACAATTGAGGGATTAGAAGAAAGCTTGAATGTGTTACTTTATGAAGATCATAATTTTAAAGATTATGAAATTATTTATTTAGTAATGCCCGGCGAACCCAACAACATTTGCCTTCACGATTATTATTACAGTCTTGAAGAAATAGCCGAACTATTTGAAGGAAAGATGAAAGGTAAAATTATACATTTTGCCAATTTAAAAATTTTAGATTTAAATGATGAGGAAGCTCAATATTTTCTGGATATTACCGGAGCAAGGGCTATTTCTGGTTATGGATCTACTTATAATAAAATTGCAAGTTGCAGTACAATCGATAAAGCTTTTTTTAGCTTGTATCAGGAAAATGATGACATTACAGAAGTTGTGGAAGAACTATACCAAAAACATTATGCTTTATGCAAATTATTAGATTTTAGATTGTATTATTAGAACATGAAAAGCAAAACTGATGAAAAAATAAAAACATACGGTCCCAAAGGATTTCGTGAAAAATTTCTTGGTTTAGAAAATCCTTTACAGCTGCTTTTTAAATCCAACTCAGATCATTTCTTTTGTTTAAAAATGGAAGAAATGATGCAGCTTCGATACACTGTTCCTCCATCAAAACATAGTTGCCATACTATTCTTTTTGTAACTTCTGGAATACACATTATAAAAATTGGCTTTGAAGAATATCAGACCAACGCAAATGAGATTATCGTAGTTCCTGCAGGGCAAATTTTCTCTATCGAAAATATCAACACCAGACATGTTGGTTTCATTTGTCAATTTCATCCTGATGTTTTAATTGGAAAATATGGCAACAGCGAAATGTTGCGTGATTTTGATTTTCTTAAAATTGCAGGGAATCCAAAAATTATTGTTTCAGACGACAATTCTCCCTTTGTCACCAATCTTTTTAATCGTTTACAAGCGGCTTATCTTGAAACAGAAATAAATAATTTTGACATCGTTCAATCTTATTTGATGGCTTTGTTTTGCGAAATGAATAAAAACGCGACCAAAACATCTAAAAATGGTACCGCCGCTTCAGTAATTGCAACTAAATTCAAAGAGCTTATTTATGCCAATATCAAGACGCAACATCAGGTAAATTATTATGCTTCTTTGCTTAATATCACTCCCAATCATTTAAATAAATCTGTAAAGTCGGCAACAGGCAAGCCAGCAGCTAAATGGATTGAGGAAACCATTTTACTTGAATCTAAATATTTACTTTTTCAAACCACTCTTTCTGTCAGTGAAATAGCCATGCAGGTAGGACATGAAGATCAATCTTACTTTAGTCGTTTCTTTAAAAAACATGAAGGCATTACTCCTATTCAATACAGAAAATTGATTGATAAGTCCTAATTGTTGCTTGCAAAATCCTATCAATTCAAAATGCTTTTATTGAAATTTGCCAAATAAAAAAAGCAAATTATGATTTATGTTTTTAAAACATCGATTGATACTAAATCGAAATTAGAGTTCGCCAATACACTACTTAACGAATTACTGCCTAATGCTTATTGGAATTTTGACCTTGAAGATTGCGATAATATTTTAAGAATTGACAGCGAAGCAGAAATAAACGAAACGGTATTAAAAAATGATATTTTCGATTGTATCGAATTAGAATAAAACGCTTTTATCCCAAACTACTTTTTAACTTCAACTTATAATTATGGAAGCTGCATTGCACCAAAACAAAACATTTGACACGATTGATTACTCTGATCAAAAATTATCAGATAACGAATTTATAAATTGTGAGTTTATCAATTGTAACTTCTCAAAAAGTGATTTCAGTTACATCGATTTTTTAGACTGCACTTTTAAAAACTGCAACCTTTCACTTTCTACACTTAAAAATACGGGTTTAAAAAACATCAAATTTATTGGATGTAAATTGATGGGATTGGATTTTAGCTCAAGTAACAGTTTTTTATTTTCGATGTCTTTTCAGGATTGTCTTCTTGATTATTCGACTTTTATTTATAAAAAACTAAAGAAAACAAACTTTATTGATTGTTCGCTAAAAGATGTCGATTTCTCAAATACTGATTTGTCTTTGGCCGTTTTTAAAAACTGCGATCTTGCCAATGCTACTTTTCAGGATTGTATTTTAGAAAAAACAGATTTTCGCTCATCCAGAAATTATGCTTTTGATCCTTCTGAAAATAAAATTAAAGGAACCAAAGTATCGCATTCTGCACTTGCAGGATTACTTGAAAAATTTGATTTGGATATTGAATGATTTTTTCAATAAAAAAGGGATGCAAATAAACTGCATCCCTTTCTCAACTAAAAACTTAAATAATTTATTTTATCCAACGTGGATCTCCTACTTTATTGTCTTTTAAAGTTTGGTTACCTATTGTAAAATCTCCAGTCGCAGCACTTGTGAATTGTGGATTCAACGCAGTACCAGATGTATCTGGTCTGTTATTTGCAAGCGGAAGAGGATTCGCATTTAAATTTGGTGAATTAAAATAATTATTATTTGAAAAAGTAGGGTTCGCAGTTACCGCTTCTCTTGTATATGGTGCCGGTGTATTGGCAAACAATGTATTACGAACAACTATTACAGTAGTTACAAAACGTGTATACAAAATTGAATTGGCACTTGTTGCAAGCATATTTGGATTCAATATAGTACAACTATCAATTAACACATTTGAAGTTAAACCTGTAAGTCCCGCATCCATACGGATAAAATGTCTTGCTGCTGCAGTTGAAGATGTACAATTGTTGAAAGTACTGTTCTTAAGTGTAAGCTGTGCTACTTGAGAACCTCTTACGTCAATAAACTCTCCTCCAACTGTCAATATATTTGTAAGAACAGTATTGTCAACAATTATTGAAGTAATTTTAGCAGCAGCTAAATTTGCACTGATCAATGACACTCCATAATCATGTATATTACAACCACTTATTGATAGTGTACCATAAGTAACACTATTATCATTGTATTTAACAACTGAAACCGCAGCTGCGGCAGCTCCTTTGTCTCCTTTTAAATCTAAATCTATCAAACTCACATTACCCGATCCGGTACCTAATACAAAATTCACATGAAGTTTTGGCGTATTAGCAGGACGTAACCCTCTTAATGTAATTGATTTGTTCAAAGTAATTGCTCCAATTTGATTATCAGCAGTATAATCTCCAGGTTCTAAAACTAGTATAGCTCCTGATGCTGCATCTGCAATTTTTTGCATTAAATCATCTGTTGCCTTAACCAAAATACCGGTACCAATATCAATTCCTGTTGTAAAATTCACCACTCCTCTTTTCTTAGCACCATTTAACAAAATAGCTGTATAAGGCGTTTCACTTGTAAGACCAGTTATCGTTGCAACACCTGCAGTTTTTTCTGCCGCAGTAATAGTATGAATTATATTTCCAGGCATAACCGAAATTTGAGTAACCGTACTATTAGGTACCCATCTTAGCGTAACTTGTTTTGAATCAATATCTGCTGGTTGTACCGGGAAGAAAAGTTGCTCAGAAAGTGTTGTTGCCGTTACCACAGACCATTTTGAATCTGCTAATCCGTTTGTGACTGCCTTTACTCTTATCGAATAAGTAGTTTCACCTTCAAGCTGAACTGTTACTGGCAATTGAGATCCCGTAACTTGAAGTGTTTTATAGATCACTTTAAAATCTGGATCATCTGCACTAAATTCTACTGTATAATGATCCGCTTCCGGATTTACTGTCCAGTTAAGTTCAACAAATGTTTGAGTTCTTACTTTTGCTGTAAGAGCGATAGGAGAAAATTCTCTTGTATTTCCTATACCGTCTAACAATCCCTCATTATAACTTTCGCAACTTGAAACTGCAAATGCAAGTACTAATGTGGCTATTAATCCTTTTAGTATATATTTTGTTTTCATCATAATAACTTTATTAATTTTTTCTAAGATCTTAATAACCGTAATCGTTCTTCAATTGACCATTGCTTCCATCAAGAAACACTTGCCATATTGGCCAGAATTGTCTGTTGTCAGGATTAACGCCTGGTTTGTACAATGAATTTATCTTAGCGTCTGCCGCAGTTCCTGTCCAGGTCCAAGCAACAGCAGTATAAGCTATACCGGGATTTGTAGTTTCACCTCTGTTTAATCCGTAGATATCAAGAGATACATTATCTGCTTTAAATTTATAATATAAAGTAGCTGGTACATCTGCATAATCGCCTGTTCGAGTTGATAAAGCTGCCATTTTTACTTTAGCTTCATCTAATTTTACTTTTAACAAATTCCAACGAATTAAATTTTGTTTACGTTCCATCTCGCCAGTAAACTCATATTTATTCTCATTAACAAGAGCATCAAACATTGCTTGCTTACTAGTTAACGCATTTACATAAGCATCTACTTTAACTGCCTGTACTGCAGCAGGGAATGCTCTTCTACGAATTTCTTTTAAATAAGGTGCAGCTGCACCAGGGCCTTCTATTTCGTTAGCTGTTTCAGCAGCAATAAGAAGCACCTCTGCGTAACGCATGTAGATTTTATTAACTCCATCATCGTTAGTAGAAGTAACATAACGTTTCATCCATTCGTAACGGTATTTACCGAAATACCATGTATCTAGCGAACCAATTTCTTGTTTAGCAATATTACTAACTGCTGCTCCATACTTGTAAGGTACACAAGTAACATCTCTACGAGTATCAACTTGATCATAATCGTAAAAAACAAATGGTAATGGTCCCGCTACACCACCACGGTTAGCTCCATTAGCTTGAAATTGATCACTAGCCGCCGTGTGTTTTACAGCAAAAGTAAATAACATTCTACCACGTCCATCAGCAAAAGGAAGTTCCCAAAGAGACTCACCTCCGGCAGTAGTATTCTCCTCATTGTATTTTCTCCAAAATCCTTCAAAAGTAGATTCTAAACGAGCAGCACCACTTTGAATTACTTCACGAGATTCTTTTAATGCCAATGCATACATATTACCTACCGAAAGTTCTGGATCAGTACTTCTTCTTACTCCGTCAGGATATTGTTGAAAACCACTTGCTACCAACGCTAAACGAGCTCTAAATGCTTTTGTAAAAGCTTTATTTACGTGCTCTACAGTACCAGTATATGCAGTTTGATTAGGCCATGCAACTAAAGTTGTTGCTTCTCCTAAGTCTTTAATTAATTGTTTATAGATAACATCTCTACTTGATTTAGGCAAATACAAAGTCGCAGTAGTAATAGGCTCAAAACGAGCTGGAACATCACCCCATGCCTTAACTAAATCAGCGTAATAAATTGCTCTAAGGGTTAAAGCCTCTCCTAATAATTGTCCCATCTCTGTTCCAGGTAAAGGATTTCCATATTGTCGTAAACCCTGAATACAAACATTAGCACGCTCAATACCTGAGTACATCATCGAATAAGCATTATTAGTAGTGTTCATCTCAGTATTACCTGGCTTTGCATCATATACACACAAATCTGCCTTATCTCCTGAGGTTTGCGAAGTGTTATACCATTCTACATCTGTATTTAATCCATAATAAGGTAAAAAGCGCCCTCTGTAAGAGTTAGTTTCGGCAAACGGTACTTTTATTCCATCAATAGCTCCTTTTGCAAGACCTGCTGTAGAGAAAATCAAAGCCGGATCTAATGTTGATTGTGCAGGTGTATCTAGATAATCATCCTCAAATTGTTGACAAGAGCTGAATAAACCAGAAATAATCAATCCTGCTATTATTATTTTATGTTTCATTTTGTAATAATTTAAAATTAGAAATTAAGATTCATCCCAAA
The DNA here is from genome assembly GCF_044007395.1 of Flavobacterium sp. FlaQc-57. Lineage (NCBI taxonomy): Bacteria > Pseudomonadati > Bacteroidota > Flavobacteriia > Flavobacteriales > Flavobacteriaceae > Flavobacterium > Flavobacterium sp. FlaQc-57. The sequence continues at coordinate 289,762 of NZ_JBIPDA010000004.1, read as the reverse complement.
AACCATTTGTCTGCTTCTTGGATAAGGACTTGAATCAACCCCAGGTGTAAGTGGATTTTTTCTTCTTGTTGAAACCTCTGGATCAGAACCTGAAAAATTAGTCCAAACAAAAACATTGCTTGCTGTCAGATAGAACCTCAATTTAGAAACTCCAAGTTTAGATGTAAACATCTCAGGGGCTGTATACCCTAATGTTAAAGTATTCAATCTTAAAAACGATGCATCCTCAACTGCCCAATCAGTAAATATTGCACTTCTCATATATGGAGACCACATCGTAGTATTAGCATTAAGAGCCGTTAACGCAGCTGGATCTGTTACTAATTGTCCTGAAACTGGATCTAAATTTGTCCATCTCTTTCCATCAGCCATAGTAGAATTTAAATTTTTATACTGCCCTGAAGCGGTAGCTGTAGTAAATTCAATTTTATCAGCATTATATGTTTCATTCCCAATACTCCAGTTAAAAGCTGCCATTAAATCGAATCCGTAAGCATTTCCGTTAATAACAAAACCACCGGTACTTTTAGGATTCACATTACCAATAACTGTTTTGTCAGTTAAGTCTACCTTACCATCTCCATTAACATCTTTCAATTTCATATCTCCAGGTTTAAGACCACTTCCATCTCCAACTAAAGTAGTAGCAGTACTAACTACGCCACTTTTTAAAACGTATTTTCCTCCAACATAATCAAAGTCCGAAACTTCATATCTTCCATCATTTTTATAACCATACATTGAACCTAAAGAAGAACCAACCTCGATTAAGTAATCATCTCCAATTTGTGACGAAGCCCATCCTGTAGCCTGTCCAAAACTATTCATAACGCCTAATGAGTTAATACGATTTTTGTTTATTCCCATATTGAATGAAAAGTTCAATCCGTATTTAGCTTTTTCAATTGCAACAACATTTATAGTAGCCTCGAAACCTGTATTTTGTGTTTCTCCCATGTTACGATATTGAAAATCGTATCCGGATCCCGGAACTGGAAAATTAATTAATAAATCACTGGTAACATTTTTATAAACGTCAAAATTACCACTTAAGCGATTCTTGAAAAACCCAAAGTCCAAACCAACATTTTGAGTAACTGTTGTTTCCCATTTCAAATCAGGATTAGGCATTGTTTTAGAAGGCGCCCAAACACTAGTAACCCCGTTAATCCAAGTTGTTGATGTAGACTGAAAAATTTGAACTTGTTGTCCAACAGGTATATTGTTATTTCCTGCTTCACCGTAACTAGCTCTTAATTTTAAAAGATTTATAGCACTTTTATCTTTAAGAAAACCTTCCTCTGAAATTTTCCATCCCGCTGCAACAGCTGGGAAATATCCCCAACGATTTTGTTCTAAGAATTTACTTGATCCATCTGCACGAAATGTAGCTGTAAATAAGTATTTATTTTTGTAGTCATAATTTGCACGTCCAAAAAACGATAATAACCTGTCATCAGGACTGTAATAGTTGTCTATTGATTGTGGAGTTCCTTGTGTTGTTAATGTTTTTGCTTTATCAAAATCAAAAAACTTAGGATATCCATGAATTGTACTTGTTACAGTATTAGAAGTATAGTCAATACTTTCTTCACCTATAAGAGCACTTAAATGATGATTATCACCCATTATTTTTTTGAAATCATAATTCAATGTATTGGCATTTCTAAAACGCTGGTCTTTAGTATCACTCATAATCATTGCAGGCATACCTTGTAATGTACCTATTGGAGTGTTAGCTATATAATAAGTAGTTAGTCCGTAAAAACGATAATCTAAATTGCTAAAATTATCCAAACCTAAATCTACTTTCAATTTTAAATTATCTGCAAGCTCCCATCCAAAACTACCTAACATATTGTAGTTTTTACGAAACTGTTGACGATCATTATCAGAAACTGCTCTTAACGGATTTACCAATACATCTGTTCCATCTCCAGAGGTATCGTCTGAAGTTAAACCTGATACAGGAAGTGGCGCATAACCAACAATAGTACGCATACGTGAATCTGATGAAGACTTTTCATTTTGTTCGTTTACACCTCCACCATCAATTTCAGTGTCTGAGTAACGCATCGTAAAACTAACATCAATCTTATCCGTCAATTTACTTTTTAAAGCCAATGAAAGGTTATTACGTTTGTAATCTGAGCCTATCATAATAGCCTTTTCATCATAATGAGCGTAATTAAAATTATAATTAAGCTTATCTGTTCCTCCTCTGATTCCTAAATCACGGCTTTGCACCTCTCCAGTACGTCCAAAAATTTGTTTTTGCCAGTCATTACCTTTTAGTCCTTTGTATAGATCGTGATCTTGCCAATTTCCAAAATACTTAGTGTATGAAGCAGGATCAGAAGCAACTTTTGTTCCTGTTTGCGAAAGCAAAGCATATTCGTATTGCCATTTAGTATAATCTTCCGGTGCCAAAACATCAATTTCATTAGCTATCTTTTTCATACCGTAAAACATGTTGAAACTAACTGCCATTTTACCATTTTTCCCACTTTTAGTAGTAATGATAATTACCCCATTTGCACCACGTGATCCATATATCGCAGTTGAAGCTGCATCTTTCAATACAGTCATTGAGTCAATATCAGATGAAGAAATATCATTCATACTATTTATTGGAAATCCATCTACGATAATTAAAGGTGAAGCATCCTGAGTAAGAGAACCACCTCCACGAACTCTAATTTTTATATCCGCATCTGGAGAACCCTCTGACGCAGTTACCTGTACACCTGCTATTCGACCTGTTAATGCTTCAGCGACATTTGCCACCGGCACTTTTTTCAAATCGCTACCTGAAATACTAGACACAGCACCAGTCAAATCGGATTTTTTTGATGTTCCGTATCCAATTACAACAACTTCATTTAAGCTGTTAGAATCTTCAGTCATGACAATATCTACTTTCGTTTTTCCGGCAACAGCTACTTCTTTCGTTTTAAATCCTATAAAAGAGAAAGACAAAACCGCTTTAGGATTGCTAAGTTTTATCTTGTAGCGTCCGTCAAAATCAGAAGATGCTGCATTTTTTGTTCCTTTCTCTAAAACATTAACACCAGGCAAACCTAGTCCTGCAGCGTCTTTAACGGTACCTTCCAGTGTCACAGTCTGTGCACTCATTTTATTACTTGCCAATAAGCACAGTAAGAAAACAACTGCAAAGCAACAATTTGCTCCTTTGTTAAATAAATCTTTAAAATTCATGGTTGATTGTTTAAGTTAATTAATTTTTTTTCGTTTTGGTTTAAGTGATTTTTTGTGGTTAGTTTCAATTCATTCTTTATATAATTATTAGAGGCTTTTTTATTTCTAAGTTTTAAATCATTCAAAAAATAATACTAATTCTATCATTTTTCAGGCTTTAATACTTAATCGATTTCGGAGTCAAAAAAAATGTTGTAATCGATTACACAAACATAGATATTTTTTTTAAACGAAAAATAAAAATTCATAAAAATTTCATAAAAAAAATTACATATTAGAAATTTTAATGGTTTTTTATATGACATATGTAATTTAAGTCGCATATAAATATTAAATATATTTTTATTATTACTCTATTTGTTGCGATTTTGCAAAAAAAACAATCGATTACACTAAAACTATTTAGAATATCCTTAAGTGTTATTTTTACATTTAAAAAAAGTAAAAACTTAAAATTTCAGTCAATAAATCAAACCCAAAAAACTAAATCATTCAGCTTCATCGCTTATTTTTTCACTTCAAAAACAATATTATTCCTACTAATACAATATTTATTTGACCCGAATTGAAAACTAAACGCGAGAAAACCAAAATTATGGACAAAAAAAAGCCCTTAAACCGTGTTGGTTTAAGGGCTTTATCCTTATCAAAAATAAGCTAACTCATTATGCGCGTTGCAACTGCAAATTACTTTTGTGTTTCTGCATCAATATAAAAGTAATAACCATTCCGATAACAGCCATTCCCAGACCAATAAGATTTGGTGAAGCATAACTATATCCAGCGGTTAAAGGTAAACCTCCTAAAAAAGCTCCTAAAGCATTTCCGATATTAAAACTTCCCTGAAGCGCAGCGGAGGCGATCATCTCTGCACCTTTAGCCGTTTTAATCATCAACATTTGAATAGGCGCAATAACCGAGAAAGAAATAGCTCCGGTTAAAAAAGTCAGAAATAAAGAAACGTATTGATTAGAAGAAAACAAGTAAACCAAGATTAAATCAATCGACATTACAAATAATAAAGCCAACACCGTTGGTGCCGGAGAATATTTATCGGCCAATTTACCTCCTAAGAAATTTCCAACTACCATTCCGAATCCGGCTAAAATCAGGATATACGAAACATCTTCTGGCGAAAATCCAGAGACATTTGTCAATAAAGGCGCGATGTAACTAATCCAGGCAAACAGACCACCAAAACCAATTGCAGTAATTCCTATGATTAACCAGGCTTCCGTTTTCTTAAAAAATTGCAATTGCGTTTTCATATTCACATTTCCGCTTTTCTCTAAGTTTGGCATCCATAAAGAGATAAACAAAAACGTAAGCAAACCAACAACAGCTATTAATACAAATGTGTAACGCCATATAAAATTGTGTCCTATATAAGTACCAATTGGAACACCAATTAAATTAGCCAGAGTTAAACCTGCAAACATAATCGAAATTGCCTGAGCCTCTTTGCCTTTATCAGCCAAACGACTAGCCACTACCGCTCCTACTCCAAAAAATGCACCGTGCGGTAATCCGGAAAGAAATCTTGATGCGAATAGAAAATTATAAGTTGGCGCAATAATCGAAAGAGCATTAAAAACCGTTAACATCAATGCTAATATTAAAAGCATTTTTTTTGGAGCTAAATTTCTCCCTAAGATTACTAATAAAGGTGCTCCAATAACAACACCAAGCGCATAAGCTGAAATTAAATATCCCGCAACGGGAATCGAGACTTTCATATCTGAGGCAATATCCGGCAACAAACCCATCATAACAAATTCGGTAATTCCGATAGTTAAACCTCCTAATGAGAGTGCAATAAGACTTTTTTTCATTTGTTTTTACACGAAAGTAATAGACTTTCTATGGTGCAAATTTAACACCATTCCATTTAAAATAAGTTGTACATTTGTGATATAAACTTGTAAATTTACGTTATGCCTAAATTAAATCAATTCAAAACTCTGGTTATTGATGAATTTGAGGATGAGAAATTTCACCTTCCGCCACACACGCATACCTATTATGAAATTATTTACATCAAAAAAGGAAACGGAGTTCACCACCTCAACAATAACTTATTACCATACAAATCGGGAGATTTATTTGTAATTTCACCAGAAGACGAACATTATTTTGATATTAAAAAAAGCACCCGATTTTTCTATATTAAGTTTACTGACAATTATTTCAATTCTAATAGAAATCTTTTTTGTGATGATATGCACCTCAACACGCCTGAAGATTTTATGCGTGATAAATTACTTAAAGAAACTGTGCTAAAATTAGACGATCCGTGCAAGACGATTTTAAAAAATACAATCGAGAATATTTCGGCCTACAATTGTAAAATTGATGTTTCGACCTCACCAATCGTATTTTATCAAATCCTTTCTATTTTTGGTTTGATTAAAGAAACTATTCGTGGTATGAATTTACAAATGAAATCGACTCATATCGATTACGAGCAAATTGCTTCTTACATCCATCAGAATATTTACAATCCTAAATTAGTTCAGATAAAAGTCATTGCCAATCATTTTAATATCGCCGAAACTTACTTTAGCGCTTATTTTAAAAGAACCTTTGCAATTAGTTATCGTGATTATATTCATAATTTAAGAACTACTTTGATCGAAAAACGAATACATAACAACCAATTACCAATTAAACAAATTGCTTATGAATTTGGTTTTACAGATGAAAGCCACTTGTCTAATTACTTCAAAAAGAGAAAAAACATGAAACCAACTGATTTCAAAAAAACGTAAAATTTGAAATCTAAAATAGATAGTCGCTCTTAAAAAAATGGTTAAATTTGTATTTGTAAAGCACTTTAATTGACAAAAAAGATTCACATAGTATTACTCTTTTTAACGTTTGGCATCTTTTTGATGTCAGGAACGAGTTATGCTTGTGGAAAATCAGCTGAAAAAAAATCCTGCGAAAGCAAAACAACTTCGAAAGAAATAAAAGACGCCTGTCAAAAAGATTGCTGCAAAAAGGACCACAGTACAAATAAAGATCAACACGGCTGCAATGGAAAATGTGATCATTCTGGTTGCACCACTTCTAGCCTATTATACAGTTTGATTGCGATAAATGAATTTGACTTTGATAATAATTTATTCAATTTCTCTGCTGAAAAGCAAATTTCACTTCATAAAACCGCTAGTATTTCAGCCGGTTTTACTTCTATTTGGTTACTGCCAAAGATAAATTAATCACATTTCTGATAGCCATAATTGGGTTTTGTTACGAAAAACTACAAGCTAAAAAAACTTCTATCTCTCTGAATTTGAGAGACAATACTTTTACAAATAAATTATATAACTTAGAGTAAAATTAAACGCTCTATTAAAAATCTTATAAAATGAAAAAATCAATTTCAACTATAGCAGTAGCAATTACCTTATTGTTCTCTGCCAATTTCGTTCAGGCAAATACAATCAAAACAGAAACTACTACAATTGAAGATGCAGATTCTAATCAATTACAATCTGTTTATGATGCCTATTTTATCGTAAAAGACGCTTTAATTAAAAGTGATGCAAAATTAACTTCGGCAAAAGCCAAAGATTTACTAACTGCAATTAGTGCCGTAAAAATGGACAAATTGAAAAGCGACGAACATACTGCCTGGATGAAAGTCATGAAAAAATTGACTGCAGATGCCAAAAGTATTTCGACAACAACAGATTTAAAAAAACAACGCGAAACTTTCAAATCACTTTCAAAAAGTACCTACGAGTTAATTAAAGTTTCAAAATCAGCGCAAGTTGTGTACAAACAATATTGTCCAATGGCAGATGCTGATTGGTTAAGCAAAGAAAAAGCGGTTAAGAATCCGTATTATGGTTCATCGATGTTAACTTGTGGAAATGTGGTAGAAACCATCAAATAAATATGACTCTTTACATCAAAAACATGGTGTGTGGTCGCTGTAAAATGGTTGTGAAGTCTGAGTTTGAAAAACTCGGACTTCAGACTATTTCTGTCGAATTAGGCGAAGTCGAACTGCAAGACCCAATTACTGAAAATCAAAAAGAAGTTTTACTTAAAAACCTTCAAGCTTTAGGCTTCGATTTTATTGATGACAAAAAAAGCAAAACCATCGAGAAAATAAAAAACCTCATTGTCGATTTAGTCCATCATAAAAACAACGATCTCAAAGTTAATCTATCCGATTATTTAGTAGAGAACCTCAATCAGGATTATAGCACACTAAGTAATCTATTTTCAGAAGTTGAAAATACTACTATCGAAAAATATTTCATCAGTCAAAAAATAGAAAAGGTAAAAGAATTATTGATCTATAATGAACTTTCGCTAAGCGAAATTGCTGATATGCTAAACTACAGCAATGTGGCACATTTAAGCAATCAGTTCAAGAAAATCACAGGCTTTACTCCTACTTATTTCAAACAATTGAAGGATAAAAAACGCATACAGATTGAGAATTTGTAATTTTTTTTAAACCGCAAGGAACGCAAAGTTTTACGCAAAGAACGCAAAAAGTTTTTTAAGACAAAGCTTTGCGAACTTTGCGTTTTTATAAAAACTCGCATATCAAAAAACCTTTGCGCTCTTTGCGGTTAAACATTCTTTTTGTAAATCTTGCAAATCATTCTCAAAATTATACAAACCGATATAATCGTTACTTCGGAAATTTGCATTGTAATACTTTAAAAAATAAAAACAATGACACATCAATATGTAATTTCAGGAATGTCGTGCGACGGCTGCCGCAAAAAAGTTGAAAAAACTTTAAACTCGGTGGAAGGAATTCAAGCCGAAGTAACATTAAATCCTCCATTGGCTACTATAACAATGGAAAAACATGTTCCGACAGAAAAATTTCAAGAGGCTTTAACTGAAGCCGGAAAGTATACTATTGAAATGACTTCTCCACAAAAAACCTCAGACACAGCAGTTAAATCTTGTTGTTCAAGTCAGAATAAAGAGAGTCACGCAGGTCATGATCATAAAAAAAAAACAGTTGTAGCTCATAATCACAATACAACCGGCGTTTATTATTGCCCGATGCATTGTGAAGGTGATAAAACCTATGATAAACCAGGAGATTGTCCAGTTTGCGGAATGGATTTAGTTCCGCAAATTGCAGTCACCAACACGCAATTTACTTGCCCAATGCATCCTGAAATTGTTTCAGACGAACCTGGAGATTGTCCGATTTGTGGAATGGATTTGGTTCCGATGCAAGCTTCTGAATCTGAAGAAAACAAAACGTACTCTGACTTACTAAAGAAAATGAAAGTTGCGATTTTATTTACGCTTCCGATTTTCATTATTTCGATGTCAGAAATGATTCCGAATAATCCTCTTTTTAAAATTATGTCTATCGAAAGTTGGAATTGGGTTCAATTTCTATTTTCGATTCCGGTATTATTTTATGCAGGTTGGATGTTTTTTGTCCGTGCCTATAAATCAATTATTACCTGGAATCTAAACATGTTCACTCTTATTGGGATCGGAACTGGTGTTGCTTTTCTATTCAGTATTGCCGGAATGTTTTTTCCGGATATTTTCCCATCAGAATTTAAATCACATCACGGAACCATTCATCTTTATTTTGAAGCTGCAACCGTAATTATAACTTTGGTTTTGTTAGGACAATTATTAGAAGCCAGAGCACACGGACAAACAAACGGAGCCATAAAAGCATTATTGAAATTGGCCCCAACCGAAGCGACTTTGGTAGAAAACGGAAATGACAAAGTAATTTCGATTCACAACATTAAAAAAGGAGATTTACTTCGTGTAAAACCCGGAGAAAAAATTCCGGTTGACGGAAAAATAACAACTGGGGAAAGTAGTATCGACGAAGCTATGATTACCGGAGAGCCAATTCCGGTTGATAAAAAAGTTGGCGACAACGTAATTGCAGGAACTATAAACGGAACCAAATCATTTGTAATGATTGCTGAAAAAGTAGGATCAGAAACCTTGCTTTCGCAAATTATACAAATGGTAAATGATGCAAGCCGTTCGAGGGCTCCAATTCAGAAATTAGCAGATCGAGTGGCAAAATATTTTGTTCCCACAGTTGTCGCTATTTCTATTATTACCTTTTTCGTTTGGGCAAAATTTGGTCCGGAACCCGCTTATATCTACGGATTAATTAATGCCATTGCAGTATTAATTATTGCTTGTCCTTGTGCATTAGGATTAGCAACTCCAATGTCTGTAATGGTTGGCGTGGGTAAAGGCGCGCAATTTGGCATCTTAATAAAAAATGCTGAAGCATTAGAAAACATGAACAAAATAGACGTTTTAATTACAGATAAAACCGGAACTATTACTGAAGGAAAACCATCGGTAGAAAAAATATATGCCGTAAATAATAATGAAGATGTTTTATTGCAAAATATCGCTTCACTAAACAAAAATAGCGAACATCCTTTAGCGCAAGCCGTAGTTAATTTTGCTAAAGCTAAAAATCAAACTTTAGTTGAAGTTCCAGACTTTGAAGCTGTTGCCGGAAAAGGTGTTATTGGAACAATTAATGGTTCAAAAGTAGCTTTAGGAAATAAAAAATTGATGATTGAAGTTAGAGCTTCGATTTCAGAAGACATTGAAAACAAAATTGTAGCTGAACAAAATCTAGGAAAAACAGTTTCTTATATCGCGATTGACAATATCGTACTGGGATATGTAACAATTACAGATGCTATAAAAGCAACCAGCGCTAAAGCGATTAAAGACTTAATCGATCAAGGTGTTGAAGTAATTATGATGACAGGTGACAATGGCAATACCGCAAAAGCTGTTGCCGATCGCTTGCATTTAAGTTCTTTTAAAGCAGATTGTTTGCCCGAAGATAAACTGAAAGAAATTCAGCGTTTACAAGCCGAAGGAAAAATTGTTGCTATGGCCGGCGACGGAATCAACGATGCTCCCGCTTTAGCGCAAGCGAATATTGGAATCGCAATGGGAACCGGAACTGATGTTGCTATAGAAAGTGCTAAAATAACTTTGGTAAAAGGCGACCTAAACGGAATTGTAAAAGCTAAAAAACTAAGTCATTCGGTGATGAAAAACATCAAACAAAATCTGTTTTTTGCTTTTATATACAATGTTTTGGGCGTACCAATTGCAGCCGGAATTTTATATCCTGTATTCGGGATTTTGCTTTCACCAATGTTGGCCGCTTTGGCAATGAGCTTGAGTTCGGTTTCTGTAATTGTAAATGCTTTGCGATTACGCAATTTAAACCTTTAAAAAATCAAGATGAAACTATATACAATTATACTTGTCTTTTTGATCGCCTTTACTGCAAAGGCTCAAAAAGTAGTTCGTTACGATTTACATGTTCGGGACACGATTGTGAATTTTTCCGGAAAAGAAAAACGCGCCCTTACGGTTAACGGACAAATTCCGATGCCGACATTGACTTTTACCGAAGGTGATATTGCAGAGATTTATGTACACAACGATTTAAAAAACGAAGATACCGCCTTGCATTGGCATGGATTGTTTCTTCCGAATAAAGAAGATGGTGTTCCTTATTTAACGCAAATGCCAATAAAACCAGGAACGACTCATAAATATACATTTCCAATTATTCAGAATGGAACCTATTGGTATCACAGCCATTCGGGTTTACAGGAACAAATTGGTTTATACGGACTTTTCATTATCAATAAAAAGAAAGATGATACTACTTTTAGAAAAGGAATTGATGATTTGCCAACAGTTCCAGTCATTTTAAGTGAATGGACTGATTTGAAACCGGAGAATGTTCAGCGAATGTTACACAATGCCAACGATTGGTTTGCCATAAAAAAGGGAACTACTCAAAGTTATGCAGAAGCGATTCAAAAAGGTCAGTTTTCGACAAAAGTCACCAACGAATGGAAACGTATGAATGCCATGGATGTGAGTGATGTTTATTATGAGAAGTTTTTAATTAACGGAAAAAATGAAGATCAGCTTTCGCAATTTAAAGCGGGCGATAAAGTTCGATTACGAATTGCAAACGGAGGTGCTTCAAGTTATTTCTGGCTGACTTATGGAGGCGGAAAAATAACGGTTGTTGCTAGCGACGGAAACGATGTTGAACCTGTAGAAGTCGACCGATTAATTATTGCTGTTTCTGAAACGTATGACGTTGTGGTTACGATTCCTGAAGACAAAAAATCCTTTACTTTTTTGGCTACAGCCGAAGACAGAACAGGATCAGCTTCTTTGTTTTTAGGTGAAGGAACTAAACAACCCGTTTCACATCTTCCAAAATTAAAGTATTTTGAAGGTATGAAAATGATGAATGACATGATGAAGATGAACGGCGAAATGAATGATATGGGAATGAGTATGTCTCTTAACAAAATGGATATGAATGCCGTAATGTATCCTGAAATTTCGGGTGAAGATGAATCTGTAAAAACTGAAGATCATTCTATGCATAGCATGGAAGGCATGAAAATGGACGATATGAAAATGCCAACTGATACTTCTGAAGTTGCAGAAATTACAACTCTGAATTACGGAATGCTAAAATCTCCAACAATAACAACATTGCCAAAAGACGCTCCTGTAAAAGAATTACGTTTCGAATTATCCGGAAATATGAATCGATATGTTTGGAGTTTAGACAACAAAGTGATTTCTGAAACGGATAAGATCTTAATTAAAAAAGGCGAAAATGTTCGAATTGTATTGTACAACGGATCGATGATGCGCCACCCGATGCATTTACACGGACATGATTTCAGAATTCTTAACGATCATGGAGAATATTCGCCTCTGAAAAATGTGATTGATATTATGCCAATGGAAACAGACACAATCGAGTTTCAGGCAAATGCTGATGGAGATTGGTTTTTTCATTGTCACATTCTTTATCACATGATGGCGGGAATGGGACGTATTTTTACTTATGAAAATTCAGCACCGAATCCGTTAATTCATGATCCTAAAATGGCAGACAAAATGCTAAAAATGGACGATAGAATGTTCCACTTTATGGCCGAAAATGATTTTGCTTCAAACGGAAACGACGGAGAAGCTATGCTGGGAAATACTCGTTGGAGCATTGGGACCGAGTGGAGATTAGGATATAATGACAAACACGGTTATGAAACCGAAACACATATTGGTCGTTACATTGGTAAAATGCAATGGTTTATGCCTTTTATAGGTTTCGATTGGCGTTACCGAAAAATGGGAATGGATGAACAAGAACAAAATATGTTTGGTCAGACGAATACAAAAGACAATCGTTCGGTTTTTAGTGCCGGTATGGAATATACTTTGCCAATGTTAGTAAAAGCACAAGTTGAAGTATATACTGATGGAAATGTGAGAGTACAATTTGAGCGAAAAGATATTCCGCTTTCAAGTCGTTTGCGCATGAACTTAATGTGGAATACAGACAAGGAATACATGGCTGGCTTAAAATATATAGTCGCGAGAAACTTTGGAATCACTACACATTATGATAGTGATATGGGAGTTGGTTTTGGGGTTAATCTGAATTATTAAGTATTGAACTACCATGTAATACTTATCTTTTTAATCTGTCATTAAAAAAAATTACGCCCTGAAAAATATTACAAAAACATTAACAAAATTGTAAGAATCAACTCTTAAAAATGTTATTACATTTGAGCCATTAAACGTACCATTTCAACTAAAAAACAATTTAAATTATCTAAAATGACAAAAGTAATTACTGTTCTGACTATTGCTGTGTTTTCAATTGGTGTTAGTGCTCAAGAAACTAAACCTACTAAAAAAGAAAAAGATAAAAAAGAATCGTGCTGTACTAAAAAAGCCAAAACCGAAAAGAAAGATAAAAAAACATGTTGCGTTAAAAAGTAACTCGAAAATATTTCAACAAAAAAGACCTCAAGTAATTGAGGTCTTTTTTTATGTTTAAAATTCTGAATAGCCGTGGTAAAAAAATTATTTCAATCTTACACTCCATTCAAAATCCATTTCAGAAACCTGAATTCCTTCTTCATTTGTTCCAATAGATTTCATCCAGAAAGTTTGCCCCTCGCCTGTTGCAATGGTTCTTTTGATCGCATCTGCAATTAAATGTCCGTCGTTGCAAACAAATGTAATTCTGCCAGTCGCTTTTTTGGTAAAGTTTCCCTTATTATTAGCTACAAGCATCGAGATCTTTTTACCGCTTTCTTGAATTTGCGAAATAACCAATGCTCCTGTTGTTAATTCTGCTGCCATTGCCTGAACTGCAAAGTACATCGAGTTAAAAGGATTTTGATTTATCCATCTGTGTTTTACACTTACCACGCATCTATCTTTGTCGATTGCCTTTACACGCACACCACAAATATATGCCGATGGTAATTTGAATAACACAAATTTGTTGAGTTTTGAAACTGATATTGCCATGGTATTTATTTTTTTATGTAAAAATACAAAAAAACTATGCACGCACAATAAATTCCATTTACTTTCCTAAATCATCAACAAAATCAATACTTGACAATGATTTCCAATCAATTATACAGCATTTTAAAATTTTAACTTTGTTAATATTTTGTTAATATTTGGTACTATGCAAAACAAGATACTGTCTTTTAGACATATATTTGCATAAGAAAATACTATATACTTTTAATCATGGAAACAACAACACCACTCATCATGGAAACGACATCAGAAAGAAACACTGCAACGTTCACACATTTAAGTACTTTGAGTCAATATATTATTCCATTTGGAAATTATATTTTCCCAATATTAATCTGGACGAGTTACAAAGACAAATCAGAATTTGTAAATCACCACGGAAAACAGACCTTAAACTTCCAGTTAAGTTTATTGCTTTATACTTTGGTTTTAGCATTAATTGCAATTCCAATTTTCATAACTGTTTTTCTTCAAAACCTTCCAATGGAAGCTGTTTTTAACGACGAAGATTTCGTTATTAGAAACTTTGATTTTCAAGGAAACATCATGTTATTAAGTATTGGTGCGACGGCAGTTTTATTATTTGGAGTTCTAAAATTTGTTGAATTCTTTTTAGTGATTTATGCTTCAATAAAAGCTTCAAACGGAGAATTATATAAATATCCGCTAACGATTCCTTTTATAAAGTAACACTTCTCCCGAAGCCTCGGGATCGCTCAGTGTGACACAAAAGTTAAAAGTTATAGTCGAAACGTTACAATCAATCAATAAGAATAGTTTCGAATTCAATCATCAATCAATCACCATCAATCAAAAAACGAATTGTTCAATCTAAAAAAAACAAAATGAAATTATGAATATTGAAAACACAAAAGCACAGATGCGCAAAGGTGTTCTTGAGTTTTGCATCTTATCAGTACTAAAAGAAAAAGACGCATATACATCTGAAATATTAGACACTTTAAAAAACGCAAAATTACTAGTTGTTGAGGGAACAGTTTACCCACTTTTAACTAGGTTGAAAAACGACGGTTTGCTAAATTATCGTTGGGAAGAATCGACCTCTGGGCCACCACGAAAATATTATGGATTAACCGAAATAGGACAAACATTTTTAAACGAACTTAGCGGAACCTGGACAGAATTGTCTGACGCCGTAAATCTAATCACCAATCAAAATCAATAAGTCATGAACAAAACAGTAAATATTAACTTAGGCGGTATGTTTTTTCACATCGATGAAGACGCATATTTAAAATTGACACGCTATTTTGACGCAATTAAACGATCGCTAAACAACTCATCTGGTCAGGATGAAATTATTAAAGATATCGAAATGCGTGTTTCTGAATTATTAACAGAAAAACAAAAAAGCGAGAAACATGTTGTAGGCTTAAAAGACGTTGATGAAGTGATTACCGTTATGGGGCAGCCAGAAGACTACATCATTGAGGACGAAGAAAAATCAAATCAAGCTTTCAATCAATACGGTGCAAGAAAACATAAAAAATTATACCGTGATAAAGAAAAAGGTATGATTGGTGGTGTTGCAACTGGTTTAGGACATTATTTTGGAATTGACGCTGTTTGGATAAAAATCATATTCTTAATATTTGTTTTTGCAGGTTTTGGAACTGGAATTCTAGCTTATTTCGTTCTTTGGATTGTAACTCCGGAAGCTGTTACAACTTCAGAAAAGTTGGAAATGACAGGAGAACCGGTTACAATTTCGAACATTGAAAAAAAGGTTCGTGAAGAAATTGAAACATTATCTGATAAATTTAAAAATGCAGATTATGACAAAGTTGGAAACCAGGTAAAGTCGGGAGCTGAGAGAATAAGTAGTTCATTTGGAGACTTTATAATGACGATTTTTAAAATCTTCGCTAAGTTTTTAGGAGTTATTTTGATCATGTCCGGAATTAGTGTTTTGATCATGTTATTGATTGGAGTTTTTACTTTAGGAACAAATCTTTTTATTGATTTTCCTTGGCAAAACTTCGTTGAAGCAGGAAACTTTACAGATTACCCAATTTGGTCATTTGGATTATTAATGTTCTTTGCTGTTGGAATTCCGTTTTTCTTTTTGACACTTTTAGGTTTCAAATTATTGTCTCCTAACTTAAAATCTATCGGAAATATTGCGAAATATACTTTGTTAGCTATTTGGATTATTACAGTTACTATTGCTATCAGCATCGGAATCAAACAAGCAACTGAATTTTCATACGATAATAAAACGGTTGAGAAAAAAGAAATTGGAATTAGCAAAAATGATACACTTTATGTAAAATTCAGATACAATGATTACTACGCAAAAAGCTTAAATCAACACAGAGATTTTGAATTTGTACAAGATTCTGCTAACAACCAATTGATTTATTCTACAGATGTTCGTTTACATGTTTTACATACTGATGAATCGAATGCTTATATACAAATCGAAAAAAGTGCCAGAGGTAATTCATTTACTAATGCCAAAAAAAGAGCTGAAAAAATCGATTATAAAATTCAGCTTAACGGAAATCATTTAGTACTGGACAATTACTTCCTTACAGATGTAAAGAACAAATTTAGAGGTCAGGAAGTTGATGTATATTTGTACTTACCTGAAGGACAATTATTCAAACCAGATTCATCTGTACAAGATTATGACGACTCTGAAGATGATTTTTTCAACTTACACTTTAGCGGTAACTACAACTATAAAGTAGAAGGTTCAAAAATCAAATGTTTGAATTGCCCAACAGAAGAAAATGAATATGGAGATGTAGATTACGACAGTGAAGAAAACGACACAATTGACAATGACACTGTAAAAGAAGTTTCGATTAAAATAAATGGAAAAGAAGTTTTAAACGGAAAAAAAACCAAAGGAAGATTAACCACTGACAAAAACGGAGTCATAATCAAAATTAACTAAGCCATGATAAAAATAATCATTCATATTACAAAATTTATAGTTGCAGGAATCACTGCTCTATTGTTTGCCTCATGCAACTTCAATGTAAATACTATTGAAGGAAGTGGAAATGTTACTACTGAAAAAAGAATTGTGCAGGGAGAATTTAAAAATATCTCTGTAAGCAATGCGATCGATTTAGTAATCGAACAATCAGATTCAACAGAAATTACAGTCGAAGCTGACGACAATTTGCAAAATGAAATTATTACAAAAGTCGAAAACGGAACTTTGATCATTAAATGTAAATACAGCTCTTTTAGAGATATTACAAAGAAAAAAGTAACTGTAAAAATGCCTAAGATAGATAAGCTAGAAGCTTCAAGCGCTTCTACCGTCATGAACACGGGTGTTATTTCTGGCGACGATATTAATCTTGAAACTTCAAGCGCTGCGTCGATGGATCTTAATGTCGAATATGATGATATAACTATTGATTCAGGAAGTGGAAGTACAATAAGTATCAAAGGAAAAGCATTAAAAACCAGAGTCTCAGCATCAAGCGGTTCCAGTATAAATGCTCGCCAATTGCAAGTAAACGAAGTACAAGCAGAAGCTTCGAGTGGCGCAAGTATCCATCTGCATCCAATAGTAAGTTTAAAAGCAGAAGCTAGCAGCGGAGGAAGCATCAATTACGACTCTACGCCTAAAACAATTGAAAAAACTGCAAGTTCAGGAGGAACTATCAGCCAAGGATAAACCCTCTTTATCTGTTAAATATATAAAAAATCATTCACCGAAAGTGGATGATTTTTTTATATTTGCTCAAATCAAATCTAGAATTAATGAAAAAAAATACAGCCTTACTCCTATTATTATTGGTTACGACGTTAACTTTTGCTCAAAAAAGAGAAAAAATAAAAGGATCTAAAATCGTAACCACGTCAGTAAAAGAAGTTGGGGAATTTGATGGTATTGAAGCCGATGATAATTTGGAAGTCTACCTGGAGCGTGGAGAAAAAAACGAAATTAAAATTGAAGCCGACGACAATTTACATGATATCGTTGGCATGGATTTAAGAGAAAAAGTACTTCGTTTATATACTTCAAAAGAAAGTACCATATTCAAAAAATTGGTTGTTCGTATTACCTATACAAGTTCATTAAAAAAAGTAATTGCTAAAAATGAATCTGTAATTTATGCGATTCAGGAACTTCAATTAGACGATATTACTTTTAATACTTTTGATTATTCGAAATTGTTTTTGAATGTAAACGCAAAAAAATTCAGTTTAATAGCCGATGATAAATCAAAAATCGAGCTGAACTTGAAATCTGAAGATGCAAGTTTACAATTGAGCAAAACATCCTCAATAAAAACATTAGTATCTGCAATAAAATTCAAATGTGATTTATATCAAAAGTCAATCGCAAATATTGAAGGAATTGCCGAGAAAGCAACTATTCGTTTAGACAATAATTCAATATTTACAGGAACAAAATTCACTTTGAAAGATGCAAATGTAACTGCTGAAAATTATTCTAAAGGAACTATTTTAGCCGAAACTACAATTGCAATAGCAATTGGAAACAATGCAGAACTTTCTCTATTTGGAAGCCCGGCGATTACACTTACCCGTTTTTCTGAAGAAGCAAAATTGATTAAGAAGATAAAGTAAAATTAGTCGCAGTATTCAGTTTCAGTTCTCAGATTGAAACTGAAAATTAAAGCAAACAAAAAGTCCCAATCTTTACGATTGGGAATTTTTGTTTATAGTCGATTTCACATTCCAATAAAAACGGGAAACAGAAACTGAATACTGCGACTGAATTTATTCTTTTGCAGCCAAATATCTTTCTGCATCAAGTGCAGCCATACATCCTGTACCAGCAGCAGTAATCGCTTGACGGTATACATGATCAGCAGCATCACCAGCTACAAAAACACCATCAACATTTGTTTTAGATGTTCCGGGAACATTAATGATGTAACCGGTTTCATCAAGAGTGATATAATCTTTAAAAATATCTGTGTTTGGTTTATGACCAATTGCAACGAAAAATCCTGTTGCCGGAATATCAAAAACTTCTCCGGTAGTTTTATTTTTTGCTTTTATCGCATGAACAACATTTTCATCACCTAAAACTTCAACAGTATCGTGATTCATTAAAATTTCGATATTTTCAGTTTTACGAACGCGTTCTTCCATAATTTTTGAAGCTCTGAATTTCTCACTTCTTACCAACATTGTAACTTTTTTACAAAGTTTAGATAAATAATGTGCCTCTTCGCAAGCTGAATCTCCTGCTCCAACAATTACAACTTCTTGATTACGGTAGAAAAATCCATCACAAACAGCACAAGCAGAAACTCCGCCACCCATTTGTAAATAATGCTGTTCTGACGGTAATCCTAAATATTTAGCAGATGCACCAGTAGAAATAATAACAGTTTCGCAATGCAATTCGATTGTATCATTAATCCAAACTTTGTGTATATCTCCTGAAAAATCAACTTTTGTAGCCCAACCATCACGAATATCTGAACCAAAACGTTTTGCTTGTTCTTGTAATTGAATCATCATTTCAGGACCTGTAACACCATCAACATAACCTGGGAAATTTTCAACCTCATTAGTCGTAGTCAACTGACCACCAGGCTGCATTCCTTGATATAATACTGGATTCATATTTGCTCTGGCAGCATAAATAGCTGCAGTGTAACCTGCTGGACCAGAACCAATAATAAGGCATTTAATTTTTTCGATTGTATCTGACATAATGTGTATAATTTTTAGTGATGCAAATGTAATCTTTATTATAAAAAATTACACTCAAAACAAATCCTAAATAACTATCTCAGAATAACTTTTATTTATTTTTATTTATTTTCATTTTTTTCTTTTATAAAAGGAATTTATTTCTATCTTTGCATCCGCTTACGGGGTGTAGCGTAGCCCGGTTATCGCGCCTGCTTTGGGAGCAGGAGGCCGCAGGTTCGAATCCTGCCACCCCGACAAAAGTCTTTTCATTTACTTGAAAAGACTTTTTTTTATTTATACCCTTTCCTTTTTTTTCTAATATTCAACACTATATATCTAGTATTTTTAAATTTGGTTTATGGCCAAATATGTCTTTTTATGCCATTAATATAACTTTACCTGTTGCATCAAATTTCTGACAATTGGCTCTCTTTGCGAAAAACTTAGAAACTTTGGAAATAAAAAAAATACTAGTATATATTATTTTTGCAATCACAATAACATCTTACGCTCAAAAAACTTCATCTGTTATAGATGAAAAACCTGAAATTGAAAATAATAAATTATACAAGAAAAATGCTCACGCCTCCTATTATCATGATAAGTTTAATGGAAGAAAAACGGCAAGCGGTAAAAAATTCGACAATAGCAAATTAACTGCTGCCCATAAAAAACTCCCTTTTGGCACAAAACTAAAAATCACAAACGAAATAAATAACAAATCGGTTATTGTAGAAGTTACCGATCGAGGGCCGTTTGTAAAAGGAAGAGAAATTGACCTAACCAAAAAAGCTTTTATGGATATTACTTCAAACAAAAGCGGCGGAGTCGTTTATGTGAAAATTGAAATTATAGAAAATTAACTTCTTCTTCATTAGTAGATACTAAAAAAGGAAATATCAAAAAAAAAACAGACTAATCATCAGAGGCATCTTTTGTTTGGTAAACAACTCAACAAAAAAACTTAAAAGAAATTCAAAAAATTATTTAACTATAAAATATCCGTAAATAACAAAATACTAAGTGATCATAGTAGAAGACAAATCTTTCTTATTATTTTAACATTCAATTCATTTCTACAAAATCTATTTGAGCTTTATTCGTTTTTACTATATAAGTAACAACAAATAGAGAGAATTTTCGTTTACTCTTTTTATAACAACAACGATTAAATTCTATAAAACACGCACAAAACACAGGCTTACCAAGGTTTAGCAAATGTTAACAAAATAGATTTTCAGAAACCATAAATAATTGTATTTTTACGGTTCAAAATTCAGAAAATAAATGGGCAAAATCATTGCGATTGCTAATCAAAAAGGAGGCGTTGGAAAGACTACTACATCTGTAAATCTTGCGGCCTCATTAGGTGTTTTAGAAAAGAAAGTACTATTAATCGATGCTGATCCTCAAGCCAATGCTACATCTGGTCTTGGAATTGACGTTGAAGCAGTTGAAGCTGGAACTTATCAAATTCTCGAACACAGTATAACACCAAAAGAAGCCATTGTAAAATGTACAGCTCCAAATGTTGATGTGATACCTGCTCATATTGACCTTGTTGCCATCGAAATCGAATTGGTCGATAAAGAAAATAGAGAGTACATGCTTAAAAAAGCATTAGAAAGTGTAAAAGATGATTATGACTATATCATTATCGACTGCGCACCTTCATTAGGTTTATTAACCTTGAATGCTTTAACAGCTGCTGACTCTGTAGTTATCCCTATCCAATGTGAGTATTTTGCACTTGAAGGATTAGGGAAATTATTGAACACGATAAAAAGTATTCAAAAAATACACAATCCGGATCTTGATATCGAAGGATTATTACTAACCATGTATGATTCAAGATTGCGTTTATCAAATCAGGTTGTTGAAGAGGTTCAAAAACACTTTAACGATATGGTTTTTGATACTGTTATTCAGCGAAATGTAAAATTAAGCGAGGCTCCAAGTTTTGGAGAAAGCATCATTAATTATGACGCAACTAGCAAAGGAGCAGTTAATTACATTAATTTAGCTCAAGAAATTATAAAGAAAAACAGCAAATAGTTTTTATGACAAAAGCAATTAAAAAACAAGCCTTAGGAAGAGGATTATCAGCATTATTAAAAGATCCGGAAAACGACATTACATCAGTAGAAGACAAAAACGCTGACAAAGTTGTTGGAAATATTATTGAGCTTGAACTAAGTGCTATAGAAATAAATCCGTTTCAGCCTAGAAGTAACTTTAATGAAGAATCGTTACGCGAATTAGCCACTTCTATTAAAGAACTTGGTGTGATTCAACCTATTACTGTTCGAAAATTAGATTTCAACAAATACCAATTAATATCCGGAGAACGTCGTTTACGTGCTTCAACTTTAATAGGCTTGACACATGTTCCTGCCTATATTCGTATTGCTAACGACAACGAATCGTTGGTTATGGCTTTGGTTGAAAACATTCAACGTCATGATTTAGATCCTATTGAGATTGCACTTTCATACCAGCGTTTAATTGATGAAATTCAATTGACTCAGGAGCAAATGAGCGATCGTGTTGGAAAAAAACGTTCTACAATTGCCAATTATTTACGTCTTTTAAAACTGGATCCAATCATTCAAACTGGTATTCGCGATGGTTTTATCAGCATGGGTCACGGTAGAGCGATCATAAACATCGAAGATTTAGATGTTCAGACAGATATCTATCAAAAGATAGTCAGCCAAAACTTATCTGTTCGTGAAACAGAAGCTTTAGTAAAAAATTATCACGAAAGTCTAAAACCAAAAGAGGAAGGAAAAGCAAAAGCGGATTCTTCATTTATGGTTAAAGAAACGCAAAAAAACACTTTCAATGATTATTTTGGTGCGAAAGTTGATGTAAAAGTCGCCGGCAACGGAAAAGGAAAAATCACAATTCCTTTTAATTCTGAAGCTGACTTTAATAGAATTATAAAATTAATAAACGGATAGTGAATAAAATTATCCCCATAAGTCTATTGTTCTTTCTTATAGGAACCGTTTCTCTTTTTGCCCAAGCAAAAAAAGACACGGTTTTGGTTGTTAAAGACACTAGCAAATTACAAGAAATAGACCCGCTAACACCAGCAAAAGCAGCCTTTTATTCGGCAATCTTACCTGGTTTAGGTCAGGCCTACAACAAAAAGTATTGGAAAATTCCGTTAGTATACGGAGCAATTGGTACAAGTTTATATTTTTACATAGACAACAATAAAAAATACCATGATTATCGAGACGAATACAAGAGAAGACTTGAAGGTTATGGCCCTGGAACTGGTGGAAATTACGATTTTCTAGACGACAGCAGACTTATTGCTGGTCAAAAATTCTACCAAAGAAACAGAGATTTGTCTCTACTGTTTGTTGTTGGCTTTTATGCCTTAAATATTATTGATGCCAATGTTGATGCTGCTTTAATTCAATTTAACGTAAATGAAAGGTTATCATTACGTCCGGAAATTTATCCTGACACAGTAACTTTTAAACCGAACGTTGGACTAACTTTTAATTACCACTTTTAAATAGCTTCTGTTATTTAAATTCAAAAAATCACACAAAATGAAAATTGCGCTTTTAGGATACGGAAAAATGGGTAAAGTAATCGAAAGAATTGCTTTAGAAAGAGGTCATGAAATTGTTTTGAAAAAAGACGAATTCAACACTTACGACGGACTTTCAACTGCTGATGTCGCTATAGATTTTAGTATTCCCACAGCAGCCGTTGACAATATATCAAATTGCTTTCATGCCAATGTTCCTGTAGTCTCAGGAACAACAGGATGGTTAGAACATTATGATGAAATGGTACAACTTTGTAATGAAAAACAAGGCGGATTTATTTCGAGTTCAAATTTTAGCTTAGGTGTTAATATTTTCTTTGAATTGAATGAATATTTAGCTAAAATAATGGCTCAATTCGATTCGTATAAAGTAACAATGGAAGAAATTCATCATACTCAAAAACTTGATGCTCCTAGCGGAACAGCGATTTCTTTAGCTAAAGGTGTTATTGAAAACAGTAATTACGCCAATTGGACTTTAGACCAAGCAAAAAACAATGAAATTCATATTGAAGCAAAAAGAATTGGTGACGTTCCGGGAACACACACTGTAACTTACGATTCAATTGTTGACAGTATCGAATTAAAACATACTGCCCACAATCGCGAAGGTTTTGCGCTTGGAGCTGTAATTGCAGCTGAATGGCTTGCTGGTAAAAAAGGAATTTACAGCATGAAAGACGTATTAAATTTAAAATAAACTGACTTAAAGTTTCGAACTCCCAATCGAGTAACCTGAAACTTGAAACATAAAACAAAAAACTATGACACTATATCTTTGGTTTGTATTTTTCTTAGCTGTACAAGTAATTCATTTTATAGGAACATGGAAATTGTATCAGGCAGCAGGAAGAAAAACTTGGGAAGCTGCAATCCCTGTTTACAATTCGATCGTGTTAATGAAAATAATTAATCGACCAACTTGGTGGACTATATTACTTTTTATTCCGATTATCAATTTAATTATGTTTCCGGTTGTTTGGGTAGAAACCTTGAGAACATTTGGTAAAAAATCAACTTTAGATACTATTTTAGGAATCTTTACCTTAGGATTTTATATTTACTATGTAAATTATACTCAAAAATTAGAGTACAACGCCGACCGTTCATTAACGCCTACAAACAAAACTGCTGATACTATTAGTTCATTACTTTTTGCTATTATCGTAGCAACATTAGTACACACTTATGTAGTACAACCTTATACAATTCCTACTTCATCATTAGAAAAATCATTATTAATTGGTGATTTCTTATTTGTAAGTAAAGTAAATTACGGACCTAGAGTACCTATGACTACTATTGCATTGCCAATGGTTCATGACTCTATTCCTTTCACAAAACGTAAATCATATTTAAGCTGGCCACAATTACCTTACTTCAGATTACCAGCCTTAGAGAAAATAAAACGATCTGATATCGTGGTTTTTAACTGGCCAGTAGACACTGTACATTATTTCTATGAGCCAAAAGGAAGACCCGGCGTAATCAAACCTATCGATAAAAGATCAAACTACGTAAAAAGATGCGTTGGTATCCCTGGCGATAGCTTATCTGTTGTTGAAGGATATGTTTTCATAAACGGAAAAAAATTAATTCTACCTGAAAGAGCAAAACCACAGTATTCTTATACGATTGCTTTTGACGGAAAAACACCAGTTGATTTACAATCTCTAATTAAAGAATTAGATATTACAGATGGTGGATATTTCAAAAATGAAGAAAAAAGAGATACACTTGTTTTAGGAGCTTTAACAGAAGCAAGTGCAGAACGTTTCAAAAACACACCAGGAGTTAGTTCCGTTAATAGAATAATCGACAGAAAAGACGACAACAGGATTTTTCCTCACATTAATAAATGGAGTCAGGACAATTTTGGTCCAATTTATATTCCGGAAGCAGGAAAAACGGTTGCTTTAACTAATGAATCTTTGCCTTTTTACAAAGAAATCATTACTAATTATGAAGGAAACACTTTGCAATTGGACGGTTCTAAATTTTTAATAAACGGAAAACCAACAACAACATATACCTTCAAACAAAACTATTATTGGATGATGGGAGACAATCGCCATAACTCTGAAGATAGTCGTTATTGGGGTTATGTTCCGGAAAATCACATTGTAGGTAAACCAGTTTTCATTTGGATGAGCTGGGATACAAACGGAAAAGGAATTAACAAAATTCGCTGGAGCAGAGTCTTTACCACAGTTGACGGAGAAGGACAACCTCAATCGTACTTTAAATATTTCTTATTCATTCTTGCAGCCTATTTTGTGGGAGAATATTTCTGGAGAAAAAGAAAAGAAAATAAAGCATAAATAAAAAAGTTGTTTTAGTTTCAGGTTTCAAGTTTCAGGTTCTGCGCGAACGTTAAACTTGAAACTTGAAACATTTAAAACCTGAAACTATAAAAATGAACTCTTTACTACTTCCTACCTATTTTCCGTCTATTAGCCACTTTGCTGTTATGGCTCAATCTGACAATGTGACTTTTGAAATGGAGGATAATTTCCAGAAACAAACCAACAGAAATCGTACTTATATCTATAGTCCAAACGGAATTCAGCTATTAAACATTCCCGTTAAACATTCAAAAACAAATCATCAAAAAACAAAAGATGTTATGATTGAGAATGAATTTGACTGGCAAAAACAACACTTTAAATCACTAGAAGCAGGATACAGAAGTTCTCCTTTTTTTGAATTTTTTGAAGATGATATTCGTCCTATTTTCGAAAAACAACATACCTTTTTGATGGATCTCAATATGGAAGTTTTAGACATTGTAACAAAGTGTTTGCGCATGAAGCTAGAATTTGGAAAAACCACTGAATATTTTTTTGAAACAGAAAACATTTCAGATTTCAGAGTCTTAGCAAACGGAAAAAAAGACACCAATTCGTTCGAGAAATACACACAGGTTTTTGATGACAAACACGGTTTTATCAATAATTTAAGCGTTTTAGACTTACTTTTCAACGAAGGTAAATTCGCAATGGATTACTTAAAAACACAGAAAGTAAT
Organism: Flavobacterium sp. FlaQc-57; assembly: GCF_044007395.1. Lineage (NCBI taxonomy): Bacteria > Pseudomonadati > Bacteroidota > Flavobacteriia > Flavobacteriales > Flavobacteriaceae > Flavobacterium > Flavobacterium sp. FlaQc-57. The sequence goes on along the minus strand of NZ_JBIPDA010000004.1, from coordinate 263,883 downwards.
ATAGATCATTCCATTTTTAAGAAACGAGTTTTTCTTATTAGACATATAAAAAAGGACTTAGAATTTTATTTAAAATCTAAGTCCTTTTCTTTTTTAAACACCTTAAACGAAGCTTCCATTTATTCTATCGAAAGCCTTGTCATGATTGGATAATGGTCTGAATTTTCAAAATCCGGAAAGCTTTCAAACTCTTTTACTTTCATTTTACTATCTGTAAAAATATAATCGATTCTCGCCGGGTAATAGCGGAATTTATACGTTGCTCCAAATCCTTCTCCAGCTTCCTCAAAGGCATCTTTTAATTTTCCTTTAATATTTCGATACACATAAGAAAACGGACTATTATTCATGTCTCCACAAATAATAATTGGATTTTTACACTTCTTAATATTCTCTTTAAACATTTCAGCTTGTTCTTGCTGTTGTCTAAATCCTTTGCTGATTCGGGTATAAATAAGCTGCGATTTTTCCTGATTAACATTGTCGATATTATTCGATATATCGCTTACGTCGGGCGAAATTTTAATAGACTGCAAGTGCATATTATATACTCTGATAATATCCTTTCCGCGTTTTATATCAGCATAAATGACATTATTATCCGAGTTCGGAAAAATAATATTTCCTTCATACAAAATTGGGAATTTTGAAAAAATAGCCTGACCGGTTTTGATCTTATTTCCTTCAATAAAAATATAACGATGCGGATACACTTTTAAATCTAAATGAGCTGAGTTCGAATATTCCTGAATACATAATATATCAGGATCTTTTTCATCAATAAATGCTTTAATATTTGATGGGATATCATCACGATCCAACCATTTAAAAACATTAAAAAGACGAACATTATAACTCATTACAGAAAAATCTTTGTCATCCTGAACATATTCTTTTGCCGAAAATTTATAAAACTTGCTAATAAAAGTAATACCGGTCAACAATACTAAACCAGACAAAATAAGGCGCTTTTTAAACTGAATTGCCCAATAAACAAAGAATAGACCATTCATAACAAAAAAAGCCGGCATAAAGAGCGTTAATACCGATAATAACGGAAAACTCTTTGGTGCCAGAAATGGTAAAATATAAATACTAAAAGTCAATACAGTCAGCACTATATTCAAAAAGAACATTATTTTATTAAACCATGAAAGGTTTTTCATATTATATTGCTAAAAGGATTATTTTCCAGCTTTAAATAAAAACTCTTTTTCTTCTTTTGTCAGACAATCATAACCTGATTGGCTAATTTTATCTAAAATTTCATCAATTTGCTGTTGCGTTTTGTCTTTTGTAACAATTCTTGATGTAACTTTTTCAGTAGGCTTTTTATAATTCTTATGAACTTTTGTGAAAGGGGTCGAAGGGGATTTTTTAAATAGATTCGTAAAGAAATCTAGTATTTTCGAAATTACAATACTCAAATCAGTACCGTTTTGAAGCGACTTCATATAAATAAATCCAAATAAAGCTCCAGCCAGATGCGAAATATGGCCTCCGGTATTATCTAAGCGAAGCTGCATTAAATCCAGAATCAAAATCACTGCAGTAACATGCCAAAGCTTAACATTTCCAACAAACATCAAGCGCACACCCATTAATGGCTGATAGGTAGTAACAGCCGCTAAAATTGCCATAATTGCTGCAGAAGCTCCTACAATAGGAGCCGAAATATTTAAAACATAATAACTCAAAGTAAATATAATTCCTGAAAAAATAGCCCCGAGAATATATACTCCTAAATATTGTTTTTGCGTAAAAAAGGTTAAAAATAATTGACTTGCAAAATTTAAAACGATCATATTAAAAAACAAATGCAAAAATGATCCGTGAAAAAAAGCATAAGTTAAAAGTGTCCAAGGTTTAAACATAAAAACCTGCGGATCTGATGACAATGCCAACCAGTTTGGAAAATTAAACTGACCAATTGAGAAATCGTAGAAAACTAGAGAAATCAAGAAACAAGCAATGTTCCAATAGATAACACGCATTGCAATGCCACCTAACTTATATTGTAGTTTTAAGTCGTCAAGAATATTCATAATAGCTCCTTTTGGTTTTATTTTATTTTTCGATATTAAAATTAAAAATTAATTCCAACGATTACTATTAAACTGATTTTTTTTCCAATACAACATCATCAAGTATCCTGTCAACGCTCCACCAATGTGGGCAAAGTGAGCAATTCCTGTACCTCCACTTCCAAACAGAGAACTTCCTTTGAAACCTAAAAATAAATCTACCGCAAGAATTCCCGGAACAAAATATTTAGCTTTAATTGGAACAGGAATAAACATTAATGCAAGTTCAGCATTTGGAAACATAAAAGCAAAAGCAGTAAGCAATCCATAGATTGCGCCTGAAGCCCCAACAACGGTTCCAAGATAAGCATCTGTAAAACCACTAAATTGCGAAACAGAAACTAAACTCTGCCATCTGGTATCAATTTTACCTTCTGCCAAAAGCTTCAAAATTTCCTGTTTTTGGAATCCATTTGCTGTCAAAGTACTAATGACATCCTGAAAAGAATAATAGTTTACTGCCGTATGAAGCAATGCAGAACCTAAACCACAAGATATATAAAAAAACAAAAATTTCTTTCCTCCCCAAAAATGTTCCAATGCAGATCCGAAAGATACCATTGCAAACATATTAAAAGCAATATGCATAAACCCACCATGCATAAACATATGTGTTATTGGCTGCCAAGGTTTAAAATTTGGATTTTCCGGAAAAAACATAGCCAAGTATTCGTAAGAAACCGGCACTAATTGTGAGCCCAGAAAAAATATAATATTGATTATCAATAATTGTTTTACTACGGGAGTCATATTCATCATAAGGCAAACTTTTTATCAATATCTTCCACACGCATTGTGATGAAAGTTGGTTTTTGAAAAGGTGAAATATTTGGATCTTTACAGGCAAACAAACCGTTTACCAAATTATCTTGTTCTTTCTCAGTTAAATAAGATCCGGTTTTAACCGCTAAACTTTTTGCCATCGATTTGGCAATTGTATCATTTTGACTGTAACTGCTTGCCGGAATTCCGTCTTGCAAATCACTCAACAATTGTTCAATTACAAGCGAAACTTCACTCTCGGTAATATTCACCGGAATTCCTGAAATTACGATATGATCTGTTTGTGCTTCTTCAAAAACAAAACCAGTTGTTTCTAATGAAGGTTTCAATTCTTCGATTAATTCCATTTCGCCAGACGAATAAAATAAATTCAGCGGAAACAATAATTGCTGACTTGAAGCCTGATTTACGGTCATATTCAGTAAAAATTGCTCATACAAAATACGCTGATGTGCACGTTGTTGATCCACAATTACCATTCCTGATTTTATTGGCGAAACAATATATTTTTTATGAATTTGATAAGTTCCCTGACTCGCTTGTTCAATTTCATTATCGTTGAACAATGACGATGTTACTTCTTCATTTTCAAAAGTAAAAGGTGAACTTTCAATACTTTCTGTATCTAAGCCAACATACAAACTTTCCCAACTTGTTGTTGGTTCTACTCTTTTATTGTAACTCGGATAAGAACTTGATCCCGAGCCCGAACTAAAACTTGAACTTGAACTTGATCCTGAACCAGATCCTGAACTCGTTTTAGCATAATGCTGATTTGTTTTATCATCTGTAAACGGATTAAAAGTTCCATCAACCTGAATCGTAGGCGTTTCAGCTTCTAAATCTTTATAATGATATGGTGTATCTAAATTGGCGTCACGATCAAAATCAAGAACAGGCGAAACATTAAACTGTCCTAAACTATGCTTAATCGAAGCTCTTAGAATAGCATATAAAGCTTGTTCATCATCAAACTTAATTTCTGTTTTTGTTGGATGAATATTGATATCGATTGTATTTGGCGGAACTGTTAAGTACAGAAAATAACTCGGCTGCGATCCATCTTTTAAAAGTCCGTCGTATGCCGCCATTACAGCATGATGCAAGTAACCGCTTTTAATGAAACGATCGTTTACAAAAAAGAACTGTTCTCCTCTATTTTTTTTAGCAAATTCTGGTTTACAAACAAATCCCTGAACATTTATAATCTCAGTATCTTCATTTACCGGAACCAATTTTTCATTGGTTTTACCAGACATTATTCCAACAATACGCTGACGATATCCAGCGGCAGGCAAATTATACATTTCGCTGCCATTATGGTAAAAAGTAAAATGAATATTTGGATGTGCCAATGCCACACGTTGAAACTCATCCATAACATGGCGAAATTCAACCGTATCTGATTTTAAAAAGTTTCGACGAGCCGGAATATTAAAAAACAAGTTTTTAACCGCAAATGAGGTTCCTTTTGGCAAAACAGCTACTTCCTGCGATACAAATTTACTTCCCTCGATAACAATATGCGTTCCAAGTTCATCCTGATCTTGTTTGGTTTTCATTTCCATATGCGCAATTGCGGCAATAGAAGCCAATGCCTCTCCACGAAAACCTTTTGTATGAAGCGAAAACAAATCTTCGGCCTGACGAATTTTTGATGTTGCATGACGTTCAAAACACAAACGTGCATCAGTCACACTCATTCCTTTTCCATTATCAATAACCTGAACTAATGATTTTCCAGCATCTTTTATTATCAATTTAATGTCCGTAGCACTTGCGTCAACGGCATTTTCCAACAGCTCTTTTACAACTGAAGCAGGTCTTTGAACCACCTCTCCAGCGGCAATTTGATTAGCAACATGATCAGGAAGTAATTGAATGATACTCGACATTAAGAAATTTGGGTTAAAGGTTGCCCTTCAATTCTATCAGACATGGCCTGTGAAAATTTGAGGGTAATATTATTAATTTATTTATGATTTTTTAAAACCAAGGCGTACAAATTTAATGAATTTCCGTTGGCTTTTTGAATAAGTGGTATCATAAAAAAAACAAAAAACCTATACTATTTATACACAGTATAGGTTTTAGTATCTTTAAAACAATTGTGTTTTATTCTTTTTCGATTGTTATTGGTGTTTCTTCGATTTGAATTGCACCAGAAGATAACAATGGTTGATTGAATGAGTGCGAAATTGAAGCTTGTTGACGAATGTATGCCATTTTGATTGCTGCAATTGCGGCCTCAGTTCCTTTGTTTCCGTGAACTCCACCACTTCTGTCAATTGACTGCTGCATGTTATTATCTGTTAAAACACAAAAGATAACCGGAATATCTGTTTGAACATTCAGATCTTTAATTCCTTGCGTAACACCTTCGCACACAAAATCAAAATGTTTTGTTTCGCCTTGAATAACACATCCGATAACAATAACTGCATCTACATTTTGTGTTTGCAGCATTTTTTTTGCACCGTAGATCAACTCAAAACTACCAGGAACATTCCATCGAATAATTTGTTGAGCAGGAACTTCACAATCTATTAAGGCGTCAAAAGCACCATTGTAAAGTCCTTCAGTTATAGTTTCATTCCACTCAGAAACAACAATCCCAAATCGAAAGTCTTTCGCATTTGGGATCGTGTTTTTATCGTATTCTGATAAGTTTTTATTTTCAGTAGCCATCTGTATATTTTAGATTTTAGATATTAGACTTTAGATTTCAGATTCTGAAATACAAATCTACAATCTTAAATTTAAAATTCAGGTTTTTTATTGTGCTAATCCAATCAATACATCAACAGAAGCTGCTTCTGGAGTTGCGTCGAAGTTTTCTTTAATATCTGTCAAGTATTTTAAAGCATCCTCTTTTTGACCTAAAGCTAAAGCAGTTTTACCAGCTTTTAATAAGAAACGAGGTGTTGTAAAATCATTTTTGTTAGATCCTGCAGCTTTTACATAATATTCTAAAGCTTCTTTTTGTTGGTTTTTTTGAGAATAAGCATCTCCAATTGCACCAATTGCCAAAGCTCCAACTATTGCATCTTTAGATTTAAAGTTTCCTAAATATTTAATTGCATCATCATATTTACCAATATTCAAAGAAGCAATACCAGCATAGTAGTTAGCTAAATTTCCAGCATCAGTTCCTGAATACTCGTCAGCAATTTTAATGAATCCAAATTTACCTTCAGAACCATTCAAAGCCAATTTATATAATGAATCACTTGCTACACCATTTGTCGCTTGCTCAAAATTTTGTTGAGCAACAAACATTTCACTTGCGGCTTCGTCTTGTTTAGGAGCTTCGATAAATTTTTGGTAAGCCAAATATCCAATAGTAGCAATTGCAATACCAGCAACTAGACCAATAATGATTTTTTGATTTTTAGCAACCCAATCCTCAGTTCTTGAAGCAGTTTCATCTAATTTAGAAAAAACACCAGCTGTTGTGCTGTCTTTTTCGTCAATGATTACCTGTGTTTCTTCATTTACTTCTTTAACTTCCTTCTCCTTTGGTGCTTTATATCCTCTTTTATTGTAAGTAGCCATTTAAAATTAATTTAGTGAACGGCAAAAATAAAATTTTTATTGAAACCGACGTAAAAAAAATCAATTTTATCACTATTTAAAAAAAAATAATTTACCAAACAGTGGTTTCTTTAACAATTACGGCAAAAGCACCCATTTAATATCGTGTTAAAAGTCTAATATTATGGATGTTTTTCAACATTTCACATCCTTAATTTTTCCTCTTGACTAGATTCTTAATCTATAAAAACTATTTTTAGCCACAGATTTCACAGATTCTCGCAGATTAAGCATTTATTGGATTAAATTTGCTAAACAAAAAACCTTTTTAATCCTTTGTCCCGATCGCTATTACGAATGGCAAAAAACTTATCAATAACAGAAATTTTTACTCTCTAAAACTTTAAATTTGCTCTTACCAGTCTCTAAAAAATGTATTTAAACAAAATTTCACTATTCAATTATAAAAATTTCTCCGAAGTCAGTTTTGATTTTGACCGCAAGATCAATTGTTTTGTCGGCAAAAACGGAATTGGAAAAACCAATGTATTAGACGCCATTTATCATTTGGCTTACGGAAAAAGTTACTTTAATCCGTTGGCGGTTCAAAATATCAAACACGGTGAAGAATTTTTTGTTATTGATGCCGAATTAGAAAAGAACAACAGAACTGAACAAATTGTTTGCAGTTTGAAAAAAGGGCAAAAGAAAATCTTAAAAAGAAACGGAAAAGCTTATGACAAATTCTCAGATCATATCGGGTTTATTCCACTTGTTATTATTTCGCCAGCCGACAGAGATTTAATTGTAGAAGGAAGTGAAACGCGTCGTAAATTTATGGATAGTGTCATTTCGCAATTAGATTCAACTTACTTACATCAGCTTATTCAGTATCAAAAAGTAATTGTCCAGCGAAATGCTTTACTAAAGTATTTTGCACTCAATCACACTTTCGACAACGACACCTTATCTATATATAATGAACAGCTGAATAATTTTGGGCAATCTATTTTTGAAAAACGAAAAGATTTCCTCGAAGAATTCATACCTATATTTAATACACATCATCAAACCATAACCGGATCAGAAGAAACGGTTCAGTTGGTTTACGAGAGTCATTTATACGAAAAAGACTTGTTGACACTTTTACAAGAAAACATAAATAAGGATCGCGCCTTACATTATACAAGCGTAGGAACTCACAAAGACGATTTATCTTTTGAAATTGATTCGCATCCAATAAAAAAATTCGGATCGCAGGGACAACAAAAATCCTTTTTAATCGCTTTGAAATTGGCTCAGTTTGAATTTCTAAAAAAACAAAGCGGTGTAAAACCTCTTTTATTATTTGATGACATTTTTGACAAATTAGACGAAAGTCGTGTTGCCAAAATTGTCGAAATGGTCAATAGCGAAACTTTCGGGCAATTATTTATTTCTGATACGCATGCTGAACGTACTGAAGCAATCGTAAAATCAACGCATCAGAGTTATAAGATTTTTAATTTAGGATAAAGTAATGGCAAGTATTGTCGTTACTCGGGATAACAAAATTACACATACTAAATAAAAACAGTAAGTCAATATTTAAAAATTAGACCAATTCGTAAAATTAGTGGTGAACCGATTTTTTTCACTTTCTATTAAGAATTCAAAAATGAAAAATTCATATTTTAGCAAATCTATTTTTAAAAATTCAATCTCATGAAATTCCCCAAAATTTTATTACTATTAGTTTCAATTGTACTCCTTTCCTGCAACGAAAAAAAGACTGCTTCTTTTGAAGAAATTACTCCAAAAGAGTTTGCGGAAAAAATTAAAACTGCCGAAAATCCACAAATTTTAGACGTTAGAACTCCCGAAGAATTCGAATCAGAACATATCGACAATGCCAAAAATGTAAACTGGAACAGTGACGATTTTGCAGCAAAAGCTGAATCTTACGACAAATCGAAACCTGTTTTTGTTTATTGTTTAAGCGGAGGAAGAAGCAAAAAAGCTGCCGCAAAACTAACAGAACTTGGTTTTACGAACGTTTACGAACTTGAAGGCGGTATCCTGAATTGGAATGAAGCCGGATTAGGAAAAGCTTCAACAGCTGAAACCGGAATGTCTTTGAATGATTTTAATGACTTATTAAATACTGATAAAAAAGTTTTAGTAGATTTTTACGCAGAATGGTGTGGCCCATGCAAACAAATGGAGCCGTACATTTTGAAAATGCAAAAAGAAATGGCCGATAAAGTAACTATTATCCGTATTGATGTTGATAAAAACAAAACACTGGCAAATGACTTAAAAATCAACAGCCTTCCAGCTTTATTTTTATACGAAAACAAAGCAGTAAAATGGAAAACAACAGGATTAATTAGTGAACAAGATTTGAAAAAACAACTTCAATAAAATAGTTATGCTAACGAAAGAATCATTGCAATTTTTAGACGATTTAAAAAAGAACAACAATAGAGATTGGTTTCAGGAAAACAAAAAACGATATGAGATTTTCAAAAAAGATTATCACCAATTGGTGAGTGATTTTCTTGATATCATGAAACCGCTTGATCCTTCGTTAGAATTATTGGAAGTTAAAAATTGTACGTTCAGAATTAATCGTGACATTCGATTTTCTAAAGACAAATCGCCTTACAAAGCTCATTTAGGCGTTTGGATGTCAGGCGGGACAAAAGGTTTGAACCGTGCCGGATATTATGTACATATCGAAAAAGGCGCAAGTTTTATCGCTGGCGGATTTTATTCTCCAGAATCGGATGATTTGAAAAAAGTACGTAAGGAAATTGCTTTTTTTCACGATGATTTAGAAGCAATTCTAGCTGACAAAAACTTCAAAAAAGAATTTGGAAGCTTAGATGTAAATGAAACCAATTCACTTAAAAATCCGCCGAGAGGTTATGAAAAAGATCATCCGGCAATTGATTTTTTAAAGCTAAAAAGTTTTACAGCAACTCAAAAATATGATATTTCTGAAGTGACTCAAAAAGATTTCGTTAGCAAAATGAGTCAGAAATTAATTGCTTTAAAACCATTAAACGAATTTATCAATCGCGCTTTGGACACGGATGAATTTTAAAAATATTTTTTTTGCCACAAATTTCACAGATTAACACAGATTAAAATTATCGAGGTTACAGAAAGAATAAATCCTTTAAAAATCTTTTAATCTGTGGCAAAACACAAATTACCGAATGAAAAAAAGAAAAGTACTTTTTCTAGGAGAATCCTATCGCGCCGACGCTATTACATGGATGAAAGGATTGAAAGAATTTGGTGATTTTGAAATTTGCACTTGGGAACTTCAAACTCCAATCACTTCAAAGCTTAATCGGTTCAAGCGAATTTTAGAATATGTGTTCTCTCCTATTTCTATTCGAAAAACAATAAAAAACGAAAAACCAGATATGATTATTGCAGAAAGAACAACCAGTTATGGTTTTCTGGCTGCAATTTCCGGCCTTCATCCAATTGCAATTGCGCAACAAGGCCGAACAGATTTATGGCCGGAAGGTTCAATTTTACTTCCTTTCAAAAAAATCATTCAAAAATACGCTTTTAAAAAAGCCGATTTAATACACGCTTGGGGTCCGGTTATGACAATTTCGATGAAAGCAATTGGAGTTGACATGAATAAAGTTCTTGTAATTCCGAAAGGGATTGATTTAAACCTTTTCTCTCCTTCAATAAATAATTCTACTAAAATAGAAGCTATTGTTACGCGTTCTTTACAACCTGAATATCGTCACGATTCTATTTTACTGGCATTTTCTATTTTGAACCAAAGAGGAATTGATTTTTCATTGACCATTGTCGGCGACGGAACTCGATTACATTATTTAAAAGATTTGGCAAAAAAACTACAAATCGAAAACAAAATAATTTTTACAGGAAGAATCCCTAATACAGAACTTCCTAAGTTATTACAACAATCGAATATTTATATTAGTATGCCAATTACCGAAGGTGTTTCGGCATCTTTATTTGAAGCCATGGCTTGCTGCTCTTATCCTATAGTTTCAGACATTCCGGGAAATCAAAGCTGGATCAAACATCGCGATAATGGACAATTGATTACAATTGACGATAATGAACAATTAGCAGATGAACTAATTTGGTCTTTTGAAAATACTGAATCTCGAAATCAAGCTATTTTTCAAAACAGAAAATTTGTAGAAGAAAATGTTAACTATGATATTAACATGAAGATAATTTCGGACAAATATCATGAGTTGCTAAAAGTTCGACAGACTTAAAGCTTATAAAAACAACCAAATTCTATAGTTAAAGAATGAAAGATTTTTCAGAAAAAATTAAATTTATCTATTTACCTTTTTTAGGAATTACAATTAGTTTTATTGTTGTTTACACTTTTTTACATTGGCTCCTATTTATCAAACTAGAATTATTTTCTATCAAGGAAATATTTTTAAAATTCTGGTTTCCTTTTGGGTTACCGTTTCTACTTGTCTATTTTTTGTTGCGTCCCAGATTAAAGCTTTTAAAATTTAAAAATGACAATAAATCTTTTTTGTTTCATTTCTTGGCTGCTCTAATAATTGCGTTTCCAACTATAATTGCACAAGAATATTTAGTTACAGCGACAGGAAAATTAACACCAATTAAAACCATTTCGGAACTTCAAAATCATGAAAAAACAAAATATTACACTATACAAAAATTCTATATTGACAAAAAGAATATTGGCGTTCTAAATACTAGTGAAATATCCGGAAAAAACAATGCGCATTTTAATATGCTAATTTATATCGCTATACCAATTTTAGAAAAAGCCACAGACACTTCTAAATATGAATGCAAATATTGGTTAGGAAAAAAATATTCATCACAAATAAGCAATCACCTTTCTAATACAGAAAAAAGTATCAGATTTAAAGAATTTGCCTCAACAATTGAACAAGAATTTAAACACACAAACTTTAATCAGTTTACTTATTTAGAAATTACCGGAAACACAGAGGATCATGATAATTTCAACGAAGCAATTGAAGAGAATACTCAATATGATTTTAATAAACCTATTTTATTAGAAGCGCACGAAAAACCTTTTAAAAATCGAAATGGTAAGAAACTGACTTGGTTTTTTGGTACTTTAGGAAGCGGACTTCTCGTTTGGTTAATCATTTTAGTATTTCTCAAGCTTCAGCCCAAAAAAAATAGAAAGTCTCAAATTGAAAAAACGTTTAAAATCTCAAGCCTAAAAGAAACCTTTGATTTTTTGATTCCAAGAGAAGGATTTTACATTACTCCTATTTTAATAAATTTAAATCTTATTATTTTTATCATCATGGTTTTTTCAGGTTTTGGATTTATTTCTTTTAAAGGAAAAGATTTACTAGAATTAGGCGCTAACTTTAGACCACTAGTTGCACAAGGACAATATTGGAGATTATTAACTTCTACATTTCTGCATGGTGGACTTATGCATGTATTGTCAAATATGGTTGGTCTTTATATTGTCGGTCTATTTCTGGAACCCATTCTGGGAAAAACAAAATATCTTTTAATATATGTATCTACAGGCATTTTCGGAAGTTTAAATAGTGTTTGGTGGCACGAAGCAACGGTAAGCATTGGAGCTTCTGGAGCTATTTTCGGACTCTATGGATTATTCATTGCATTATTACTTTTTAAAGTTTTCCCGCCACAACTTAGCAAAGCCTTTTTAACTTTTAGTTTAATATTTGTTGGTTACAATTTAGTAATGGGATTAATGGGCAACATCGACAATGCAGCACACATCGGAGGACTTGTAAGTGGTTTTATTATTGGATGTGCAATGTCATCGCGATTAAGAGAACAAGTTGAGCGTGATAATAACTAAAAACTAAAATGCGATAAATTATCACTTTCAAAAACAAGCGTAACTTTTCTTCCATCTTAACGACATACTGTTTCATTGCATGGTTTAATTTAATCTCAAACAAATATGAATAACAGAAGAAATTGGTTAAAACAAATTGGCTTGGCTACTGTAGGAATAGGATTTTCTTCATTTGAAACATTTGCAAATCCTCCTTTCGAAGATTATATTCTTCCAAATCCAGACAAATCTCCAATATTTTTAAGGTCAAACGAAAATCCTTATGGGCCTTCTCCATTAGCGCGCGCTGCTATGACAAAAAGCGTTAATAGCAGCAATCGATATGGTTGGGATCTTTCATCAGAATTAATCGCTCTTCTTGCCAAGAAGAATAATGTTGCAGACAATAATATTTTATTAGGCGCAGGCTCAACTGAGATTTTAGATTTAGTACTTCAATACACCGCTTTAGAAAAAGGCAATTTTATATTGGCAGAAACCACATACAACTATTGGACATTTCCTTCTGAAAAATTAGGTATAAAAAAAATAACGATTCCGTTAACGAAAGAGAAAAAACATGATTTAACAGCAATGTTGGCAGCAATCGATTCAAATACAAAAATGATTTACATTTGTAACCCCAACAACCCAACCGGAACAATATGCGAGCGAGAAAACCTTGTTTCTTTTATAAAAGAAGCTACTAAAAAAGCAATTGTTTTTGTTGATGAAGCTTATATCGATTTTACTAAAGAACAATCGCTAAGCAATTTTGTAATTGAAAATAAAAATTTAATTATAACCAAAACTTTTTCAAAAATGTACGGTTTAGCCGGTGCACGTATAGGTTATGCAATTGCAAATTCCTCAACAATTGAGCAACTTAGTATTTTAAAATCATCCCCAAATTTATCATTGACTAATGTATCAGCAGCCGCTGCGATAGCATCATTAAGCGACGAAAAATTCATTCAACAAGTATATGAAGCAAATGCAGCAGTCAAAAAATATACTATTGACCAACTTACTCAATTAAATTTAAACTGCATTCCGTCACATTCAAACTTTGTTTATTTTTCTCTCGATAATTACAAAAAAGATTTCTTTAAACAATTGGAAGACCATAATATAATGGGAACAAAAATTTATGAAGAAAACGGAAAATGGACCAGAATTACAATAGGCACAATGAAAGAAATGCAGCAATTTATTGAAGCAATAAAATAAAGCTTCACTAAAATACCTGCCTTTGGCCTTTCTAGTTTATTTTATAGAAAAACTACTCAAATAAATTATAATCGTTACTTTTGAGCTCAGAATTCTTCCGAAATTTCGGAACTCAAAAAAGCCTTTTATTTATGGAAATCCAATCCAATTTTTCTTTAAAAAACCACAATACTTTTGGTATCGAAGCCAAAGCAAAACAATTTGTTGCAGTTCATTCTGTTGATGAATTGAAAACCATTTTAGAAGAAAATAAAAACGAGAAAAAATTCATTCTTGGCGGAGGAAGCAATATGCTTTTAACTAAAGATATTGATGCTCTAGTAATTCATATTGATTTAAAAGGCAAAAAAATCATTAAAGAAGATGATAATTTTGTTTGGGTCGAAAGTCAGGCGGGCGAAACCTGGCACGATTTTGTTCTTTGGACAATCGACAACAATTTTGGAGGCTTAGAAAATATGTCGCTGATTCCGGGAAATGTTGGTACAACTCCAGTTCAGAATATTGGCGCTTACGGAACCGAAATTAAAGACACTTTTGTTTCGTGCGAAGCGATGAATATTGAAACTCAGGAAATGAAAACTTTCACAAATGCCGAATGTAATTTTGGTTACCGAGAAAGCATTTTCAAAAACGAAGCTAAAGATCAATATATTATTACATCTGTAATTTATAAATTGACAAAACGCAATCATAAAATCAACACTTCATACGGAGATATCACAGCTGAACTGACAAAAAATAATGTTATTACTCCAACTTTAAAAGATGTGAGTAATGCCGTTATCGCCATCAGACAAAGTAAATTACCTGATCCTAAAGAACTTGGAAACAGCGGAAGCTTTTTTAAAAATCCGATTTTATTAAAATCTGATTTCGAAAAAATCCACCAGAAGTTTCCTGAAATGAAATATTATGAAGTTTCTGAAACCGAGGTAAAAGTTCCGGCAGGTTGGTTAATTGAACAAGCAGGTTTTAAAGGAAAACGTTTTGGCGACGCTGGAGTTCACAAAAATCAAGCTTTGGTTTTAGTAAATTACGGAAACGCAACCGGACAGGAAATTCTAGCCGTTTCGAGAGATGTCCAAAAAACTGTTTTTGAGAAATTCGGAATTCATATTGAAGCAGAAGTTAATGTGATTTAAAACACAAATTTCGCGAATTAGCACGAATTCCCAATTATTGTGAGACTGAGCGAAGCCGAAGTCCATTAAAAGAACAAAAAACTTTGAACCTTTGCTTCTTTGTGTCTTTGAACCTAAAAACAAAAACATGTATACACCAGATTTATACAAAAACGAAGATCCGGAATCAATCAGAACTTTTTTGAAAGAAAATAGTTTTGGAATTCTAATCAATCAAACTCACGGAAAATTATGTGCTACACATATTCCAATTGAGCTTGAAGTAAATGCTGACGGAAAAGAAATGCTGCAAGGACACCTTTCGAAACTGAATCCGCAAGCAGAAGGTTTTACCGAAAACGATCAGGTTTTAGCCGTATTTACAGGTCCGCATAGTTATGTTTCATCTTCATGGTACGATCACGAAAATGTTCCAACCTGGAATTACATAGCTGTACATGTTTATGGACGCATAAAAATTGTTGACGAAGCAACTTCAATTGAGCAGCTTAAAAAATTGGTCGATAAATACGAAGCGAATTCTGAGAATCCGGTTCGAGTAGAAAATTTATCAACTAAAACAATGCGCGAAGCCAGAGGAATTTTTGGTTTTGAAATTGAAATTGATGAGATTCAGGCGACCAAAAAACTATCTCAAAACAGGGACGATCACAATTATAAAAACATAATATCGGAATTAGAAAAAACCGAAAACCCTCAGGCTATTGCTATTGCAAAAGAAATGTCGAAATGCCGAAAGTAAATCGGTTTTAACCATTGAAAACTGAGAATTCATAAGTACATTTGCACGCGCAAGATTCAGAAATTAAAAGACATTAAAATCAGATGCTTATAACTTTATTTTACTTCTTTATTGCTATTGTTGTTATTCAAATTTTCTACTACTTAGGTGTTTTTGGAAAGTTTGCATTTGGTAAACCACAAAATATTACGCCAAAAAGAATTCCGGTTTCGGTAATTGTTTGTGCTAAAAATGAGGAAGAAAATGTAAAAAAATACATTCCGTTATTGGCAGAGCAAAATTACCCTGATTTTGAAATTGTTTTAATTGACGACGCTTCAAGCGACGAAACCCTAGAAGTTTTTGAGCAATTTGAAAAAGAATATGACAATATTCGTTTAGTAAAAGTTAAAAACAATGAGGCTTTTTGGGGAAATAAAAAATACGCTTTGACTTTAGGTATTAAAGCTTCAAAAAAAGACTATTTACTTTTTACAGATGCAGATTGTTATCCTACTTCAAAAGAATGGATTACAGCAATGACTTCTCAATTTACCATGAATAAAACTATCGTTTTAGGATATGGCGGTTACGAAAAAACAGAGCGTTCATTGTTAAATAAAATTATTCGTTTTGAAACTGTTTTAACTGCAGTACAATATTTTTCGTGGGCAAAACTAGGATTTCCATACATGGGAGTTGGTAGAAACTTAGCGTATAAAAAAGAAGAATTTTTTAATGTAAATGGTTTTATTGAACACATACAAGTTCGTTCTGGCGACGATGATTTGTTTATTAACCAAGCTGCAAATAAAAATAATACAACCATTTCATACACACCTGAAAGTTTCACATATTCAAAACCAAAAGAAACTTACAAAGAGTGGTTTACACAAAAAAGAAGACACATTTCGACTGCACAATACTATAAATCTTTTGACAAAATGCAGCTGGGCTTATTTTTTATCTCACAATTATTTTTCTTTTTGTTAGTTATTATATTATTAGCGTTCCAATTTCAGTGGATTGCTGTATTGGCTATTTTAGCAACACGTTATACAGTAGCCTGGACAGTAATTGGATTTTCGGCAGGGAAATTAAAAGAAAATGATCTTAAAGTTTGGTTTCCTGTTGTAGAAATCGTGCTTATATTCACGCAAATTAATATCTTTATAACTAATATCTTTTCAAAACCTGTATATTGGAAATAAATTCTAAAATAGAAAAAGCTAAAAAAGGTGATCAAATTGCGTTTACTTTTTTATTAGATTATTTTTGGAATGAAGTTTATGCTTTTATGCTAAAGCGTACTGAAAACGAAACTATTGCCGAAGATATTACCATTGAAACCTTCTCAAAGGCTTTTGACAAGATTGCTACTTACAATTCAGAATTTCAATTCAATACCTGGTTAATTGCTATTGCAAAAAACGTTTATATTGATTTGTTACGTAAAAAGAAAACTAATCTTTTTATAGAAATTACAGATGCCGAAGACCAACAGGCATATAATATAGCAGACCCTACTCCGTCTGCTGAAGATGCATTAATTAAAGAGCAAAATCTCTCCAGATTGCTACTTTGCATCAAAGAATTGAAACCCCATTATCAAGAAGTTATTCAGCTGCGTTATTTTCAAGAGATGACCTATCAGGAAATTGCACTCAAGATTGATGAACCTCTAAGCAATGTAAAAGTAAAATTGCTTCGTGCTAAAAAATTATTAGCAGAAATCATCGAACGTAATAGATAATTTATTATCTTTAAGAAAAGAATAACATATCCATGTATTTATTCTTAAAAAAATAAATTATTCACATACTAAAATAGCAATTTCTACGTTGTTAGCTAAAACCAAAACCCTATCGCTTATGATTTAATGTTACTTAACCTTAAAATCCATAAATCATGTCTAAATCAAGCATCTACGAAACCAAGTGGACCGATCTCGTTTTCGAAAACAAAAACAAAGAGTACGGTGCGTACCAATTACGCCAGGAGAATTCAAAAACTACAATTACAGCGCTGTTTATGGCACTGCTATTATTTGCAGGTTTAGGAAGTGTGTCGATGTTGATTAGTAAAATTAAAAGCAATACTATCGTAGAATCACCAACTATTCCAGAAATTCCACCAACTAAGGTAACAAAATTTGACGCTCCAATTCCTGTTGAACCGGAAGCTCCAAAACCAATTGCGCCTCCGCAGCAAAGTGCACCGGCAACTGAAGCAGTTCAATTGAATAATCCGGTTGTAGTTCAAACTAGTCAGGCTACACCAGATGTTATTGCTCCAAACACGCAAAATACAGCTTCTACAGACAATACATCTACAGGAACCGGATCTGTTGTAAACGCATTGCCATCTGGTGGTGGTGGAGATTCTGTTGCACCATCAACAGGAGCAACTAATGATCCTGTAAACCCTGCTATATTAGATAAACTTCCGGAATTTCCAGGCGGAATTAATAAGTTTTATACTTATGTTGGCAATAACTTTCACAGACCTGAATTAGATTCTGAAAGAACATTAAAAGTGTATGTTTCGTTTGTAATCGAAAAAGATGGTACGATGACTGATATCATGGTAAAAAATGATCCGGGATACGGAATGGGAAAAGAAGCTATTAGAGTTTTAAAATCTTTAAAAACAAAATGGAACCCAGGAATATTAGAAGGAAAACCTGTAAGAACAGCATACAAACTTCCAATTACAATTAAAACAGAATTAGAATAATACTATTTATAATATCAAAAAAGCAGAACTTAGGTTCTGCTTTTTTTTGCTTTAATTTCTGATCAAAACTTTAAAAACATTACTTTTAAGTTTATTTCAATCTAAAAATTTAAATGCCATTTACTTTTTCACATCCTGCAATAATTTTACCGTTAAGATATCTACCCAAAAATTGGTTTTCTTTTACTGGTCTTGTAATTGGCAGTTTAACTCCCGATTTTGAATATTTCATCCGAATGAAAGTTCAGAGCAATTATAGTCACACGATACTTGGAATATTCTGGTTTGATTTACCTCTGGCAATCTTACTTACTTTTCTTTTTCATAACTTAGTTCGAGACAGTTTATTTTCTAATTTACCAAAAAGCTTTCAATCCAGAACTTTGATTTTTACTGAATTAGATTGGAATCTTTATTTCAAGAAGAATTGGATTGTGGTATTAATTTCAATATTAATTGGAATAGCTTCGCATCTTTTTTGGGATGGCTTTACACATAATCATGGTTATTTTGTCAACCAATTTTCTGAACTCAAAAATGTCTTACTTCTTTTTGGGAATGAAGTTCCGATTTGGAAAATAACTCAACATATGAGCACTTTAATTGGAGGAGTTTTTATTGTTCTTTCCTATTTAAAACTTCCAACAAAACCCATTATCAAATCTTCAATTTCTAAAAAGTATTGGATCACAATATTTGTTCTTACCGCTTTTATTTTATTTATAAGGTTTTCAATTTCATTTAATGCAAAAGCTTTTGGAAACATAATCGTTTCTATGATTGCTGCTTTTTTAGTTTCATTAATTCTAAGTCCTTTAATAATTAAATCTAAGGTCATTTCAAAAATGTAACAAAATCAATTACTTTTACATCTCCTTAAAAGGAAAATCAAATCTATTAAAATTAAAAACTAAAAAATGGGAATATTTTCAGCTATTCTTGGCAATGCTGGTTCTGTAAGCCAGGAAGATTTACTTAAAAAATACGGACAACTTTTGACCGATAATGAAGAAATTGAAATGGGTTTTAAATTAATCCGTGACACTTTCATCTTTACGAACAAACGATTGATTCTGGTTGATGTACAAGGTATAACAGGAAGCAAAACTGAATATAAATCTATTGCTTACAAAAGCATCACTCGTTTTAGCGTTGAAACTGCAGGAACTTTTGATCTCGATGCCGAATTAAAAATCTGGGTTGCAAGCGAAGTAAATCCAAGTATTGTAAAGCAATTTACGAAATCTGTGAATGTCTATGATGTGCAAAAAGTATTGGCATTTCACGTTTTAGGTTAAATCTCAAAATAAAAACCCGATAAATTTCTGAGAAACTTATCGGGTTTTATTTTATGCTAGAAATTATTATTTCTTTTTTGTTGTAGCTTTCTTTGTAGTCGTCGCTTTTTTAGCCGGAGCCGGAGCTGTATTTACAATTTTTTGTTGCACATAAGGTTTATACAAACCATCTTTCTCTGCTCTTTTCTTAGCATCTTCGGCTCTTTGTTTTGAGTCTGGGTGTGAACTCATCATTTGATCAATGACTGAAGACTGAGCTCCTTCGCTCATTTTAGCCAAAATTCTAAATGCAGATTCTTCAGCATTTACATTGTAACCATTTTTTTTCAGGAAGTTATAAGAAAACAAATCTGCTTCTGCTTCTTGTTTACGGCTAAATTTACTATCAATAATAGCACTTCCTATTTTTCCTAATTGACTATCAGTAACACTTGCAATAGTTGCAGATTGTGATGCCGCCGCATCCATTAATGCTTCTTTTTTATACGCCGCCTTAATTGCATCTCTTGAATCATTATTGGCAACGTGACCAATTTCATGACCAATTACAGCAAGTAATTCATTATCATCCATGATATCCATTAAACCGGTATACACACGAACACTTCCGTCTGCAGTAGCAAAAGCATTCACCTCTTTTAATTTATAAACTTTATAATTCAAAGTATATCCATCACCAGCAGTATATTTTCCAAATACTCTGTTTAATCTTAAAGTGTAAGGATCTGTTGCGGTTGCAACTTCATGTTCAGCATCCATTTTATCAACTGCGGCTTTAGATAATGCTGCTGCATCTGCATTACTAAAGGTGAAACCACTAACTCCTTTTTGAACAGCTCCCAAAGCTTTTTCACCAAAATTGATTTGCGCATTCATTCTAGTAAAACCAAAAGTGGCAAACAAAACTCCCAATACAATAAATTTCTTTTTCATGTTTTATATTATTACAATTTAACAACAAATGTACTACGATTTTATTTTTTTTCTACTTTGATACATGAGTTTTTTTGTTAAATCAAAAAAACAAAACATCTTATTTTTCACAGAACGATAGAACAAAAAACAGAATTATACTGTAAACTCAAAAAACCATCTAGTTTTACCATAAAAATAAATGGCTTTTTTCTTTCATTTTAAACTTCTTTTGCTTTCTTTTACATTAAGATCGTCAAAAAAAACACTCCTAATTAATTTTAATATTATGAAAAGAAACATTCTCTTATTACTTTTTATTAGCTTTCAGGCTAACTCACAAAGCGTAAAGGCAACTTATATTGAAAAGGTACTTAAATCAATTGGAGCAACAAGTACAGACATTTCTAATGAAATCAAACCTAAAACATATACTTATACTTATGCTGATAAAAAATCCCTTTCTGAACTAATCCCATCCCAAAAATCATCTCTTGATACTTCATATTTAGAAATTAAAGGACGTAAGCTCGAAACCTATCATCAAATTAGTCTTCCATCTATTAACACAACATTTAAAAATCTGAATAACAAATCAATACAAAAAGAATATACGATTAGTGATAAAGATTTTAGTGCTAAAGACAAACTTACTGACTACGAATGGACAATAACAGATGAGACTACTATTATCAATGGATATACTTGCAAAAAAGCAACCTCGACAAAATCATTAGCTCCTATCACCGCTTGGTATGCTGAAGAAATACCAGTCAATGACGGTCCAAGTATATACTGGGGGTTACCTGGTTTAATACTAAAAGTAGAACTTGGAGAATATACTGTTATAACTATTGATAAAATTACAATCAGCAAAGAAAACATTGAAATCAAAGAACCTGAAATCAAAAGCAGGCCAGTTTTTATTAGTCAAATGTACAAGGACATCAAAATTTATCTAGATTCAATAAGCCCTTTGACTAAATATAAATAATATTTTGTCTGGATAAAACGTAATACTATAATCTTATTATCAACTTCCGTATCTTTGTACTTTGAATATTGATATATGGAAACAGTCGTTGAAAATGTACCAATCGGAAAACCTAAATGGTTAAAGGTTAAACTTCCAATTGGCCAAAAATATACTGAACTTCGTGGTTTAGTCGATAAATATAGCTTAAACACCATTTGCACCTCAGGAAGCTGCCCAAATATGGGTGAATGTTGGGGTGAAGGAACAGCAACTTTCATGATCTTAGGAAATGTTTGTACGCGTTCGTGTGGATTTTGCGGTGTAAAAACAGGAAGACCGGAAACAGTAGATTGGGATGAACCAGAAAAAGTAGCGCGTTCGATTAAAATCATGAACATCAAACACGCTGTTATTACAAGTGTTGACAGAGATGATTTAAAAGATGGCGGATCTATTATTTGGATTGAAACCGTAAAGGCAATCCGTAGAATGAACCCTAATACTACGCTTGAGACTTTAATTCCTGATTTTCAAGGAATTGAAAGAAATCTGGATCGAATTGTAGAAGCAAATCCTGAAGTTGTATCTCACAATGTTGAAACCGTACGCCGCTTAACACGTGAAGTACGTATTCAGGCGAAATACGATCGTAGTTTAGAAGTTTTACGTTACCTGAAAGAAAAAGGAATCAACAGAACCAAATCCGGAATTATGTTAGGTCTTGGAGAAACTGAAGAAGAAGTTTTTCAGACGATGACTGATTTACGTAATGCAAATGTTGATGTTGTTACTATTGGTCAATATTTACAACCAAGTAAAAAACATTTACCTGTAAAAGAATTCATTACACCTGATCAATTTGCTAAATACGAAAAATTTGGTCTTGAATTAGGTTTCCGTCATGTCGAAAGCGGTCCATTGGTTCGTTCTTCATACAAAGCACAAAAACATATTTTATAAAAGGTTATTTGTTTAACTGTTTGGTCGTTTAATCGCAATGCCATTAAACGACTAAATAGCTGAACGATTAAGCAAATAAACAAAACATTGAAAACTAGAATTGCTATAAATGGTTTCGGAAGAATTGGTAGAAATTTATTTCGTTTACTTTTAAACCATCCTGACATTGAAGTCGTTGCCATTAATGACATCGCTGACAACAAAACCATGTCGCATTTAATTAAATATGACAGCATTCACGGTGTTTTACCATTTAAGGTGAGTCATGATGAAACTGGAATTATTGTTGACGGTAATCATTACTTCTTTTTTCATGAAAAAAGTATTTCTAATTTAGATTGGAAAAGTCACAATATTGATTTTGTAATTGAATCAACAGGAAAATATAAGACGCATGAAGAACTTAATGCGCATATTGAAGCCGGAGCAAAAAAAGTAATTCTTTCAGCGCCATCAGAAGTTGATACTATTAAAACAGTTGTTTTAGGTGTTAACGAAAATATTCTGGACGGAAATGAAAACATTGTTTCCAATGCAAGTTGTACTACAAACAATGCTGCGCCAATGATAAAAATCATCGATGAGCTTTGCGGAATTGAACAAGCATACATAACAACCATTCATTCTTATACCACAGACCAAAGTCTTCACGACCAGCCACATAAGGATTTACGCCGTGCAAGAGGTGCAAGTCAATCAATTGTTCCAACAACTACAGGTGCAGCTAAGGCATTAACAAAAATTTTTCCTAAATTGCATGAGAAAATCGGAGGTTGTGGAATTCGTGTTCCCGTTCCGGATGGTTCATTGACCGATATAACGTTTAATGTAAAACGTGCTGTCACGATCGAAGAAATTAATAAAGCATTTGAAGAAGCCTCTAAAACAAATTTAAAAGGAATATTAGATTACACAGAAGATCCAATTGTTTCTGTTGATGTAATTGGCAATACACATTCGTGTTTGTTCGACGCACAACTAACATCCGTTATTGACAAAATGGTAAAAGTTGTAGGTTGGTACGATAACGAAATTGGCTATTCATCAAGATTGATCGATTTGATTTTACTAATAAGAAAAACATAAAATTCATTGTAAAAGCATTGCCATACATGAAATACCACTTTTTTATTGTTGTTTGTTTATTAAATTCATTTTTGTACTCTCAAACTAAAAAGAGTACGGATAGTGTTTCGTATTACAACAAGATGGTAGACTCCAATCTTAACAATAAAAAATACGATCAAGCTGTTTTTTACACCAAAAAATCGATTGACTTTTCTGAATCAACTCATAGAAATGAGAATCTGGCCAATCAAACTTTTAAGCTTGGGAAAATTTATTACAATCAAAAAAAATACGAAGAAGCACTTAAAAACTTCCACAAAAGCGTTTCCTTATTCGACAACATAAAACCAACTTGTACTAAAGTTTTAGCATTGCATTATATTGGAGTAGCTAATACTGCGCAAGGAGACTATGAAACTGCTGAGATTTATTACAAAAAAGCCGAAGATCTTTTAAATCAGTTAAAAATTACTGATCACGCCGAAGTTTTAAACTATCAAAAAGCGATGGCGCTAAAGACAAATAAAAACTTAGCGCTGGCAGCGAAATCTTTTCGTGAAATCACAAAAAAACCAGACAATCCTTCTTTAATTAAAACCAAAATTGACTCTTATTATCAACTTGGTTTAATTGAAACCCAGCTTAAACGGAATGATTCTGCTATTATTTATTTTGACAATGCTCTTGATTACAATGCTAAAACCAGTAATCTAGCTCAAAAATCAAAAATTATTTTAGCAATCAGTCAATACTATAAGCAGAAAAAAAATTATGATCTGGCTTATTCTTATTTAGACGAACACTATCAAATAGAAAATTACGTTTTAAAATTAAAAAATGCCAAGTTAGATTTTAACGAGTTTGAAAAATTTAAAAAAAATCAAACAATAAACAATACGATAAAACGCGAAAGTGAAGAAAAAATTCAGTTAAAAACCTATCGCTATTCAAAGTTAGTCAGTATTTTGGCTATTGCACTTATATCGATTTTATCACTTTTGAGTTTAGCTTTATATAAAAACAATATTATTAGAAATCAGAATAATTTACTTTTAAGAGAAAAAAATAAAGAACTGATTTTAGCTAAAAACAAAGCTGAAAAAGCATCAAAAGCCAGATCTGAATTCTTATCAACGGTAAGTCACGAACTTCGAACTCCTCTAAATGCTATTAATGGAATCACGCATTTATTACTTGAGGACAACCCCAAAAAAAGGCAACTTAAGTATCTTGAATCTTTAAAATTTTCAGGAAATTATCTGACTACTTTTATCAATGAAATTCTTGAAATTAATAAAATTGATTCCACAAAAGTAGAAGTTGAAAACATAAGTTTCAATTTAAAAGAGTTACTATTTAACATTCAAAGCTCTTTAAAAGAATTAGCAACTGCCAACAAAAACTATTTTAATCTTGAAATAGACGAAGCCATTCCGGACAATTTAATTGGTGATCCAACCAAATTATCTCAAATTATACTGAACTTAATCAACAATGCTTTAAAATTTACTCAAAACGGACATGTTAATGTAATTGCAAAATTATATGCCGAAGAGGAAGATAATGCAACTGTTTATTTTGAAATAGTAGACACGGGAATTGGTATTCCTGAAGATAAATTACAAAGTGTTTTCGAAAGCTTTTCGCAAGGATCTATAGAAGTAAATCGGAAATATGGCGGCACCGGTCTAGGCTTAACAATTGTAAAAAA
Organism: Flavobacterium sp. FlaQc-57; assembly: GCF_044007395.1. NCBI lineage: Bacteria > Pseudomonadati > Bacteroidota > Flavobacteriia > Flavobacteriales > Flavobacteriaceae > Flavobacterium > Flavobacterium sp. FlaQc-57. The sequence goes on along the minus strand of NZ_JBIPDA010000004.1, from coordinate 238,892 downwards.
ACTAATTGAGCTTTTGGGCGGCGAAATAAAATTAAAAAGTGAAGTAGGTAAAGGATCTACTTTTACCTTCAAATTAAACTTTAAGATTAACAAAGAACCGTTGGAAGTATTAGAAGAAGCAAAACCTTATAGTGATAAGCAATTGCAAAACAAATCGATTTTACTGATTGAGGACAACAAAATCAATCAAATGATTACACGCAAAATGTTAGAAAACAAAGCGATTCAATGCGAGATTATCGACAATGGCGAAGATGCTGTTGAGCTTTTGAAAGTAAAACGTTTTGACATGATATTAATGGACGTTCACTTGCCAGGCATCAATGGAACAACTGCAACAAAACTCATTAGAGAATTTGATAAAACGACACCAATCATTGCTTTAACGGCTATTTCGCTAGACGAAAACAGAGATATGCTTTTATCCTTCGGAATGAATGATGTAATTACAAAACCATTTGTTCCTGACGAATTTTACAGTACTATTGCTCAATTCTTTGATTAGTCTTTTTTAATCTAAGATTTTAAAATTGTATTTACATATTCCAAAACTGTCGTATCAAAATCTTGTTGGTGATTCAAGAAAGTACTTTTTATTGGTAAATAATACAATTGCGAAACCAATTTAGAATCTTTTAAACGAACATAATCTTTCTCAGTTGTGACGATTTTCTTGTTTAGTGCCTTATTCTGGATCGCATCTAAATCTGCATCAGAAAAATGATGATGATCCGGAAAAGTCAAACATTCGTCTTTTTCATTTTTTAAATAATCAAAGAAAGGTTTTGGTTTTGCAATTCCTGCCAAAAGTAGTTTCGACTCGCTTTTAATCACATTCACTTCAATTTTTTCATTTTCACCATAAATTACATCATCATAATCTATAAAAGTAAAATATAGTTTTTGCGAAGGATTCAATTTTAATTTCAAACGAATTTCTTCTTGTTTTTCATTCGATAAATTGTTCGGGCATTTGGTAACTACAACAATATTTGCTCTGTTAGCTCCACTTCTGCTTTCGCGCAAATTTCCTGTTGGCAGCATAAAATCATCTGCATATAAATCGTCAAAAGAAGTCAATAAAATATAAAACCCAGCTTTTACTTTTCGGTGCTGATAAGCGTCGTCCAGTAAAATAATTTCAGGCTTTTCATTCTGCGAAAGCAATTGTGCAATTCCATTTGTTCTATTTGCATCAACGGCAACCTGAATATTTGGGAATTTCTGATAAAACTGAAAAGGTTCGTCCCCTAGAATTTCGGCATTCGAAGTTGCATCTGCCAAAACAAAACCTTCTGATTTTCGTTTATAACCACGGCTCAAAGTCGCGATTTTATATTTATCAGATAATAATCGAATCAAATATTCGATTTGAGGTGTTTTACCTGTTCCGCCAACACTCAAATTTCCAACAGCAATAACCGGAACATCAAATGAAGTTGATTTTAGAATTCCTTTATCAAAAAGAAAATTTCTAACAGTAGTTATGAATCCGTATAAAATAGCAAACGGAAAAAGGATTTTTCGAAGTACATTCATTTTACGAAAGTATAATATTTTTCGTTAATTTGTTTTATGAAGTCGTTTCAAGTTTTCTCCAACAACATAAAACCTGAAACAAATAAAACCTGAAACAAAAGAATAATGAAAATCAAAGATATATTAGCAGTCCTCGAAGAAATGGCACCTTTGGCTTACGCCGAAGATTTTGACAATGTTGGTCTTTTGGTCGGAAATTCCGAGACTGAAAGTACAGGCGTTTTGGTTTGTCATGATGCTCTTGAAAATGTAATTGAAGAAGCTATTGCCAAAAATTGCAATTTAGTGGTTTGCTTCCACCCGATTTTATTCTCCGGAATTAAAAAAATCACCGGGAAAAATTATGTCGAACGTGCGATTCTAAAAGCTATTAAAAATGACATTGCAATTTATGCCGTTCATACCGCACTTGACAATCATTCTGCAGGTGTTAATAAAATATTTTGCGATGCTTTAGGCTTAACAAATACAAAGGTTTTGATTCCGAAACAAAATTTTATTCAAAAATTAGTTACTTACACAACTCCGGATAATGCTGAAAAAGTTCGAAATGCAATGTTTCAAGCAGGAGCAGGAACGATTGGTAATTATGATAATTGCAGTTTTAATACCGAAGGTTTTTTTACTTTTCAAGGAAATGAAAACAGCAATCCTGTAATTGGCGAAAGAGGAAAATTACATACGGGAACTGAAATAAAAATTGAAGTTATCTTTGAAAAACATTTACAATCTAAAATTTTAAAAGCTCTTTTTGCAAATCATATTTATGAAGAAGTAGCTTATGAAATTTACGATTTACAAAACCCTCATCAAAATATTGGTTTGGGAATGATCGGTGAATTTGAGACTGAAATGGATGAAAATGATTTTCTTCATTTTGTAAAAGATAAAATGATTGCTGATGGAATTCGTCATTCTGCCTTTCTCGGAAAAAAAATTAAGAAAGTAGCTGTTTTAGGAGGCTCAGGAAGTTTTGCTATAAAAAATGCAATTATGGCTGGAGCTGATGCTTTTTTGACGGCCGATTTAAAATACCATCAATTTTATGAAGCTGAAAATCGACTACTTTTAGCCGATATTGGTCATTTTGAGAGCGAACGCTATACAAAAAACTATATTGTTGATTATCTTCGAAAAAAAATCCTTAATTTTGCAATCATTTTATCAGAAGAAAATACAAATCCAGTTAAGTACTTATAGAATATGGCGAATACGAAAGAATTAAGTGTTGAGGACAAGTTAAGAGCAATATACGATTTACAGCTTATTGACTCTAGAATTGACGAAATCAGAAACGTGAGAGGTGAACTTCCTTTAGAAGTGGAAGATTTAGAAGATGAAGTTGCAGGTTTAAGCACGCGTTCAGAGAAACTGAAAAGTGAACTTGAGGTTATTGAAGATCTTATCAAATCGAAGAAAAACGCGATTGATGAGCACAAAGAGGTTATCAAAAAATACACAAAACAACAAGAATCAGTTCGCAATAACAGAGAATTTAACTCTTTGACTAAAGAGGTTGAGTTTCAAGAATTAGAAATTCAATTGGCTGAAAAGCAAATCAAAGAAATGAAAGCTTCTATCGAGCATAAGAAAGAAGTTATTTCTAACTTAAAAGAAAAACTTGACGCTAAAAGTTCGCATTTAAAACATAAAAAATCTGAACTTGACGCTATCATGTCTGAGACTCAAAAAGAAGAAATCTTCTTATCTGAGAAATCAGCTGAATATTCAAGCCAGATTGAAGAAAGATTATTAGCTGCTTATGTTAGAATCAGAACTAGTGTTCGTAATGGTTTAGCTGTAGTATCTATCGAAAGAGGAGCTTCTGCAGGATCATTCTTCACTATTCCTCCACAAACTCAAGTAGAGATTGCTTCTAGAAAGAAAATCATTACTGATGAGCACTCTGGAAGAATTTTGGTTGACAGCGCATTGGCTGAAGAAGAAAAAGAAAAAATGGAACAATTGTTCTCTAAATTCTAAATACTAGTCCCGATTTAATCGGGACTTTTTTTTTACCACAGATTAAAGGAATTAACATAGATTGAAAATCATATTTTTTATCTTTATAAAAAATTATACGTTTTGGCAATCATAAAAGGAATTCGTTTTATTACATTAAAATCGGTTGGACAATATATAAACTTACTAAGTTATGTTCGTCCACAAAAAGCTCTTGAACTTTCCTATACTCTTTTTAGTCAACCCCGAATCGGAAGATTACAAAAAGATCATTTACCCAAAGTTTTAAGAAGTACAGAAACCGAAACTTTTCATTTTAATGAGCATCATTTTCAAACGTATGTATGGAAAGGAAACGAAACTAAAATCTTACTCGTTCACGGCTGGGAAAGCAATTCTTCGCGCTGGGAAAAAACTTTACCACATCTACAAAAATCAGGAAGCACAATTATTGCCATCGATGCACCTGCACATGGACAAAGCAGCGGTAAAGAATTTAATGTTCCTCTTTATGCTGAATTTATCAATAAAGCAGTCGAAAAATATCAGCCCACTATAATTATAGGGCATTCTATTGGCGGTGCCGCTTGCGTTTATCATCAATATTTATTCCCGAATACCAGTATTAATAAAATGGTGATTCTTGGCGCTCCGTCAGATTTAAAAACTTTAATTGACAATTACATTTCAATGCTGAGTTTGAATAATAAGATGTTTTCTCTTCTGGAAACAAAGTTCATGAATCGTTTTAATTTTAAACTCGAAGATTTCTCAGGACAAAAATTCGCGTCAGAATTTAATGTTTCCGGATTAATTGCACACGATGCTTCAGATAATATTGTTGCTTTTGAAGAGGGAAAAAAAATAGCAAGTAACTGGAAAAACAGTCAGTTTATAGAAACCAAAGGCCTGGGTCACGGAATGCATGATGACGAATTATACCAAAAAGTGATCGAGTTTCTTTTTTCTGAAGGTTCTAAGTAGCAAAGGTTTTTTCTGAGGTTCTGAGATACAAAGCTTCTAAGGCTCTAAGCTAAAAAATACAACTTACTTTTTATATAATTTAAAACTCTAAAAAATGATTGCCGTAATTTTTGAAGTCATTCCACACGAAGGAAAAAGAGACGAATATCTTGATATTGCTGCCAGTTTGCGACCTGAATTAGACAATATTGAAGGCTTTATTTCGATAGAACGATTTCAGAGTTTTAGCAATCCCGAAAAAGTTTTGTCTTTGTCTTTTTGGAAAGATGAAGAAAGTATTCAGCAATGGAGAAATCTCGAAATGCATCGTCATGCGCAAGCCAAAGGCCGAAATGAAGTTTTTAAAGATTATCATTTGAGAATTGCCGGCGTTGTTCGCGATTACGGAATGTTTGAAAGAGAAGAAACTCCGAAAGATAGTTCAGAATTTCATTCTTAATGAAGGTTCAAAGTTGCAGAGGTTCAAAGGAACAAAGTTTTTTTTTAGTTTTGTCATTTCGACCGAAGGAAGAAATCACACTAGTAATTCGACAAAGATTGGCGACTTTCTTTACGGAGTTTTTGGCGTGATTTCTCCCTTCGGTCGAAATGACAACATTGCATAAAATTCAAAAAAATCTAAAATTCTAACAATCCAGAAATCCAGAAGTCCAACAATCTAAAGATCTAAAATCTAAGAAGTCTAAATTTTGCTTACTTTTGCAGTATGGAAGAGAATTTAAAACGTCTGAATAAATTTATTGGTGAAACTGGATATTGTTCCCGCCGCGAAGCCGATAAACTTATTGAAGAAGGACGCGTAACAATAAATGGTGTTGTACCTGAAATGGGAACCAAGGTTTCGCAAAACGACGAAGTGCGTATTGATGGAAAATTGATTGTTGAAAAACATGAAAAATTGGTATATCTGGCTTTTAACAAACCTGTCGGAATCGAATGTACTACCAATCTTGAAGTCCGAAATAATATTGTAGATTATATTAATTATCCAAAACGTATTTTCCCGATTGGAAGATTGGATAAAGCCAGTGAAGGATTAATCTTTATGACTAATGACGGTGATATTGTAAACAAGATTTTACGCGCCAGAAATAATCACGAAAAAGAATATACGGTAACAGTAAATAAACCTATCACAGAACGTTTTATTCAACGTATGGGAAATGGTGTTCCTATTTTAGACACGGTTACCCGAAAATGTAAAGTAGAGCAAATTAGTAAATTCACGTTTAAAATCATTTTAACGCAAGGTTTAAACCGTCAAATCCGAAGAATGACAGAATACTTAGGTTATGACGTTACTGCGCTTAAACGTATCAGAATTATCAATATATCGCTTGATATTCCGGTTGGTCGTTATCGTGACCTGACCGATGATGAAATTAAAGAATTAAATCATTTAATTGAGCCATCAAGCAAAACCGAAGAAGCAAGTTTACCAAAACCTGAAGCTCCAAGACGAAGAACAGATTTTATCTCGAAAGATGATGTCCCGAAACGAAGAACTGATTTTATCTCAAAAGATGATCCGAGATTTAAGAAAAAAGGTGATTATTAAATTGATCTCATAAAAAAAATCCATTCGCAACAACGAATGGATTTTTTTATGTACTTGAAAATACTAATGTATCAAAACCATCTTCTTCTTTTAAACAAAAGAAAACCAACTGTAGATAAAATAACTGATATAAATAGCAGAATCCAAATACCATATTTGCTTTCTTCTAAACCATTCGGGACGTTCATTCCATACAAACTGGCAATCAAAGTAGGAATCATTAGAATAATAGAAATTGAAGTCATTTGCTTCATAATATTATTCATATTATTGGATATTACTGATGCATAAGCATCCATCATTCCCGTTAAGATGTTGCTGTAAATATTTGCTGTGTCTTGCGCCTGGCTTATTTCGATATCAACATCTTCTAATAAATCCGGATCAAAATGTTCTCTGTGGGCTTTCAGATTTTTTATTCTGTGAAATAAAACATTGTTTCCTTTTAAAGAAGTTATGAAGAATACCAAACATTTTTCTATTTGTAAAAGTGCCTGTAGCTCTTCATTCTTGATCGACTTCTCTAAATTATCTTCTGCAAGTTTTATTTTTTGATTGATTTGTTTCAAATACTTCAAATACCAAATACTTGAAGACAACAGTAATCTTAGCACCAAATCAAAATTATCTTTTATTATAATATTTTTACGTTTGGTGTATTGTACAAAATCGGCAATAATTTCGGTCTTATAAAAATTAATCGTAACACAAACATCGTCTTTAAAAATCAATCCGATTGGAATTGTTTGAAAAGGCAGTTTTACATCATTACTTTTTATTGGAATACGCATGATAAACAAATTCCACCCATCTTCAGATTCCATACGAGGTCTTTCGTCAATATCTTCAATATCATTATAAAAGGCTTCAGGAACTTTAAGTTCTTCCAGTAAGTATTTTTTTTCTGTTTCTGAAGGAGATTCAATGTTGATCCAGCAGTTTGGAGTCCATTCTTTGATCTCGATTAATCCGTTATTGTTTTTGTAAAAGGCTTTCATTTCAAAATTGCGGGGGTTATCATAGCAATTTGAAAAAAAATCAAAAGCTATTTTTAATTAAATACTAACGAATAATAATCGTCCATTGGAGAAGTTTTTTTTAAAGTGTTGCAAAAGTATCTTTTATTTTTTAGAACCAAAAGTTTAAATGTATAATTAAATACTAAAAACCACCTTCAGTATTTTTACTAAAGGTGGTTTTTGAGAAAAATTACTTTTTATTATTTACAAACTCATAATAGAGGGCTTTCGATAGAAATGGTTTATTCTGGCGATCTTCTATACTATCCACATCCAGATAACCGTATTTTATACCAACAACATTTATGGTTGAAAAGTAAGCATCACGACTTTCATCATTAAAATTCAAACTGCTTAAAAATCTTGGCTCAACTCCTTTATTTACAGAGATATTATAGATTGTAATTAAATTTCCCCAATTTACAAAACTGCACAAAAGTATTGTTCCGTAGAAATACCAAACCATTTGATTGACTAAATAGGCATTTGTTTTTTGTCTTCTGATTTTTAAAAATGTAAATACTAAACCAATTATCGCCAAGATTAAAAAAGCAAAAACACCTAAACGTTTATAAGTTAATCCAAAAAATGAAACATATTCTGAGTTTTTAATGATTGTACTAACAATTAAAATACCATTTAAAACAATCCATATTTTGGCCAATTTTTTAAGAGTAGTTGCTTTTTTATCAAAATTGAATCCGCCCTTAAAAAAGAACATAATTACCCCAACTGCCATGATAATAGAAAAAATTACCGCATTTACTCTTTCGTGTGTATCTGCACTTAGTTTTGTTTTTTCTACAACTTCAAAAAATTGTTCGTAATTATAGGTTACAATAAAAACCAAAAGCATCAGGTTCAGCAATACTAAAGTAATCTCGCCACTTTTTCTTTCGAAATCCAAATCAAGAAATGAAAATGTCTTTTGATTTTTAACTTCTACTATATTACTGAAATCATTGTCCAGCATTTCTTTTTTTTCATAACAAGTCTCCGGCACCCAATAATTCCAAAAACTGAAAGAGATATAAAATCCTAAAATTCCAATTAGAATAACTTGAAAAATATCAAGATCTAAAGTGTAATCTGTTAGCAAAGACGAAAAATGTGCACTCCCGAATGAATAGGCTGTAAAAAAGACGACTAAAAAGATCGCGGGAATAACAAAGTACGCTACTAGTTTTTTAGCAAAATTATTGTGAATTTTTCTTGCGGGAAGCCACTGACTGAACATAAAAACACGTCCCAATGTGGTAAATGCATTTAAGAATATAAGCGGAAAAATCAGTATTATTTTAAGTTGTGAATCCTGAGTTTTGAATTGCAAAAAAAGAACTGACATTGCCAAAGCCAGAAAAGAGGCAAAGTCTCCGTACCAGGCAAAGGCAAGACATGACAAAACTGAAGTTACGACCAGAATCAAATGCGACCTGTCTGTAAACCGATCCTGAAAGAAATAACAGATTGAACCGGTTAATAATAGTCCAAAAATAGCGAGGTTTACTCCTACTGACTCGTTGTAAAAAAGCAGTGTAAAAATCAAACTGCTAGCTAAGATAATTTGGTGTTTTTTCATTGTTTTAGATTTTAAAAGTACTTTGCATTTCAAAGCGTTTAGATAAAAAAATATAGTTATTACGATTTCATTAATTTTTCGAGGTAAGAAAGATGTTCTTTAAAGGCCGCACGTCCTCTAGGTGTAACTTGATAAGAGGTTTTGGGCTTTTTACCCACAAACTCTTTTTTAACCTCGATGTATTCAGATTTTTCAAGCGCTGAGGAATGACTGGCTAAATTTCCGTCTGTGATATTCAGAAGATTTTTCATCTCAGTAAAATCAACCCATTCATTAACCATCAGAATGGACATAATACCCAATCTGACACGGCTTTCAAAATCTTTATTTAGTTTGTCAATAATTCCCATTGCTTGGATTATTTATATTTTTTGAACATTATTAATCCGTACAAGATATGCAAAATACCAAAACCAATGATCCAAAAAACTAAACCATACCCGATATAAAAAAGAGAAATAAATCCTAAAACTAATTCACAGAATCCTAAATATTTAATATCCGAAAATGTATATTTTTCGGCATTTATAAGTGCTAAACCGTAAAAAATTAAAGTTGCCGGTGCTACTAAACCGTAAATTTGATGATACAAAAGAGCTGAACAAAATATTCCTCCCGCCAAAAGTGGAATGGCTAAATTAAACAGCATTTTTTTTGTCGCCGATGTCCAAATAGGTAAATTGTATTTTTTACTTTTTCTGATGGTAAAAAATATTCCAAAAGTAAAAGCACAAACCAAAACGACAACCGCTGTAGTTATTAATTTGTCAACTAAATTAATATTCTCACTATATGAATCTCCATCCATATAACTCGTTCTACCCGAATCAAACAATTGGTAAGCATACAATCCGCCTATTAAAGCTGAAAGTCCGGCAAATACTCCTGAGAGTCCGCTTAGTGATATAAATCTTGAAGAACGTTCCATCATGGAACGAATATGTGCTAAATCTTCTTGGTGCTGCTGATTCATAGTAAAAGTACTTTGTAGTACAAAGTTATATTTTATTTTGAATTGACAAGCGTTAAATTGATTTTTTTTTATCTACAGTAACTTAAATCTACAAGATTTAAAAACCTAGGAGGAATGAGACTCGTTTACAATCTGGTTTGCGTGAGGGATAGGAGCTTGCTACCGAAGTAGCGCGGATATCCCGACCGCATTTGCGAAAGGCGCACATAAGCGGAATGTTAAATAGCGCCTTTTGTAAATGCGGTCACGCCCAAAGTATATAAAAACAACAAAGCCTACTCGATTGAATAGGCTTTGTTTATATTTATTTGAAAAAATTATTTTTTCGCGCTTCTCATTTTTCGTGCTAAAAGCGTATTTTGAAGTAACATCGCAATTGTCATTGGTCCTACTCCTCCGGGAACTGGCGTGATAAATGATGATTTTTTACTTACTCCGTCAAAATCAACATCTCCTTTTATAACATATCCTTTTGGATTTGAAGCATCTTCTACTCGCGTAATTCCAACATCTACGATTACAACTCCATCTTTTACCATGTCTGCTTTTAAAAATTCAGGAACTCCTAATGCTGTAATAATAATATCTGCATTTTTAGTGAACTCAGCTAAATTTTTAGTTCTACTGTGCGTTAAAGTAACTGTTGAATCTCCAGGATTTCCTTTACGGCTCATCAAAATACTCATAGGGCGACCTACGATATGACTTCTACCAATAACAACGGTGTGTTTTCCGGCAGTTTCAACATTGTAACGTTCTAACAACTGCATGATTCCGAATGGTGTTGCAGGAATGAAACTTTCCATTTCAAGCGCCATTCTACCAAAGTTTGTTGGATGAAAACCATCAACGTCTTTATCAGGATCGATTGCTAGTAAGATTTTTTGCTCGTCGATATGTTTTGGCAAAGGCAACTGAACTATAAAACCATCTAGATTATCATCTTCGTTTAGTTCTTTGATTTTATCTAATAATTCAGTTTCAGAGATCGTTTCAGGTAAACTTACCAAAGTTGAATCAAAGCCAATTTGCTGGCAAGATTTTACTTTACTTCCTACGTAAGTTAAACTTGCTCCGTTTGTTCCTACGATTACGGCTGCCAAATGAGGTACTTTTCCTCCGGCATCTTTTATCGATTGAACTTCGGCTGCGATTTCGTTTTTAATGTCTTCAGCTGTTTTTTTACCGTCTAGTAGTTGCATTGTTTTTTGTTTCAAGTTTAATTTTATTTTGTTTCAGGTTTCAGGTTCACGTTAAAACAAAATTGTTATTTATTGAAAAAAGTTTCAAATTTCAGTCTCATAACTTGAAACCTGAAACTTGAAACTTTTTTATCTTTTTATTATCTCGGCATTCCGCCTGGCATTCCTTTCATGCCTCCCATCATTTTCATCAAGTTTTTTCCGCCCGGACCTTGCATCATTTTCATCATTTTGCTCATTTGGTCGAATTGCTTCATTAACTGATTTACTTGCTCGACTTTCGTTCCGGAACCTTTAGCGATTCTGGCTTTTCTTTTTACGTCGATTATGGCAGGTTTACTTCTTTCGATTGGTGTCATCGAATGAATGATTGCTTCAATATGTTTAAAAGCATCATCTTCTATTTCTACATCTTTCATCGCTTTTGAAGCTCCAGGTATCATTCCGACTAAGTCTTTCATGTTACCCATTTTCTTTACTTGCTGAATTTGAGTTAAGAAGTCATCAAAACCAAATTCATTTTTAGCGATTTTCTTTTGAAGTTTTCTTGCTTCCTCTTCATCAAATTGCTCTTGCGCTCTTTCTACAAGAGACACAACGTCTCCCATACCTAAGATACGCTCGGCCATACGATCCGGATAGAAAACATCGATTGCTTCCATCTTCTCCCCTGTACCTACAAATTTGATTGGTTTGTTTACAACCGATTTAATCGAGATTGCAGCTCCACCACGTGTATCTCCATCTAATTTTGTTAAAATAACTCCATCAAAGTTTAAGATATCGTTGAAGGCTTTTGCTGTATTTACAGCATCTTGTCCTGTCATTGCATCAACAACAAACAAGGTTTCCTGAGGCTCAATTGCTTTGTGTACACGTGCAATTTCATCCATCATTTCCTGATCTACTGCCAAACGACCTGCAGTATCGACGATAACTACATTAAAACCGTTTGCTTTTGCATGTTTAATTGCGTTTTGAGCAATTTCAACAGGATTTTTATTTTCTGGTTCCGAGTATACCTCAACACCTATCTGATCTCCCACAACATGCAACTGATTAATCGCCGCAGGACGGTAGATATCACACGCTACAAGAAGTGGTTTTTTATTTTTCTTTGTCTTTAAAAAATTCGCAAGTTTTCCTGAGAAAGTTGTTTTACCAGAACCTTGCAATCCTGACATTAAGATAATGCTTGGATTTCCAGAAAGATTTACTCCTGCAACATCACCACCCATTAATTCCGTTAGTTCATCTTTTACTAACTTCACCAATAATTGTCCTGGTTGAAGTGTTGTTAAAACGTCCTGACCAATTGCTTTTTCTTTTACTTTAGTGGTAAAATCTTTAGCAATTTTAAAGTTAACATCGGCATCAAGTAAGGCACGACGAACTTCTTTTAAGGTATCGGCAACGTTTACTTCTGTAATTTTACCGTGCCCTTTTAATATATGGAAGGCTTTATCTAACTTATCACTTAAATTATCAAACATACTATTTTCTTTATTTGAAGTGCAAAGATAATCTAATTAGACATTTCAGGCAATTTTTATTTAACTGTAAAGTATGTTTTGATTTTATCGCAAAGTGCGCGAAGGTCTACGCTAAGATCGCTATGTTTTTTGCTCGCGATCTCGCAACGTTTATTGCCTCTCGCAGATTTAGGAGATTAGATAGTTTTTTTTATTAGTCATGAAAAATCAACTATATCTGCTAAATCACTTAAAAGAAAAAAAGCGCAAAAGAATAAACCTTTGCGCCTTTGTAACTATGTCCCTTTAAATCTTTTTAATTAAAACTGGAAGTAAATAAAAGGCTGTGAACCGGCAACGGCTGTTGCGTATACAATCCAGTAAACAAATCCTAAAATTATTGCTTTCCCTATCAATGGTGTTTTATCGAAAACAAACTTCATTTTTGATGTAACAACTTCTGGCAAGAAGTGCCAAACATATCCAAACAACATCAATAAAAATACATTTTTATATCCTAATACTATTGCTTGCCAATGTTCCGGCTCAAAAGTTAACTGACCAATATTGTTGATTACTTGTATGGCTGTTTCGAAATCTCTTGCGCGGAAAAAGATCCAACAGAATACCACAAAATGAAATGTAATTACTATCGAAAAGAATTTCCATAAAAAATTAGGGCCTTTACCCTCTTTTTTGGATGGAAAAAGTTCCATGAAAATTTTATGAACGGCTAATGCTAAACCGTGTAATGCTCCCCAAACTATAAACTGTGCTCCAGCTCCATGCCATAATCCTCCTAAAAGCATTGTGGTAAATAAATTAAAGTTGGTTACCAAAGTTTGATTTTTCTTTTTTGAAAGTAAAAATGTCAAACAGAAAACTACAATTGCTCCAATTGCAATTCCCAACGGAATATAACTCTCTGCTACATTTGCGATTCCCCAAAGCAATAATCCGAAGAAAAATAAACTCGGGAATAAAAATCCTGCAAATGTTCCTTCTCTATTTCCTCCAATAGAAATATACAGGAAGTCTTTCAACCAGGTTGATAACGAAATATGCCATCTTCTCCAGAAGTCTGTGATCGAAGTCGATTTATAGGGCGTTCTAAAGTTGGCCGGTAATTTGAATCCTAACAGCAATGCGATTCCAATTGCCATATCTGAATAACCTGAAAAATCACAATAAATTTGAATGGCGTATCCGTAAGATGCCATTAAATTTTCAAACGATGTGTAATTCATTGGTGTATCAAAAACACGATCTACGAAGTTTATTGATATGTAATTTGAAATTACTGTTTTCTTGATTAATCCGCCAATGATCAAAAACAAGGCGTTGTTTACATCTTGTTTGGTCAAATTTAATTTCTGATAAATCTGCGGAAGGAAATCTTTTGCACGTACGATTGGCCCGGCAACTAACTGTGGGAAAAACGAAACGAAAAACAAATATTCAATATAGTTTTTTGTTGGTTTGATTTCTTCACGATAAATTTCGATGATATAACTCATCGATTGAAAAGTATAGAACGAAATTCCGACAGGAAGAAAAACGTCATGAAGCTCATAATTACCATTAAACATATCATTGAACGTCACGATCATGAAGTTCATGTATTTGAAATATCCAAGCAATCCTAAGTTTAGGATTACACTAATTACAAGATAAATTTTCTTTGTACTGTCTTTTGTTGCTTTGTAAATAATCTGGCTCAAACCATAATCTACAACCGAAGAAAGCAATAAGAGTAAAAAATAAATTCCGCTTGACTTGTAATAAAAGAAAAGTGAGAAGAGAATAACATACGTTAATCTTAAATAGAATGTTTTGCGTAAAAAAGCATACACAAAATAAAAAACGAGAAATAACCCTAGGAATAAACCAGTATTAAATAATAATTTCTCTTCCGGATTGTATATAAACCAACTTTTTGCTTGTTCTAAAGTAACTTCACCAAAATTCTGAACAAACCAATTATTTATGCTATCAATTGTAATCAACTTAATTTTTTAATTTAAAATTATCGTATGCTTTTAAAAATGCCTCTGTAAACAAAGTACCTTGTTTTTCGTATCCCTTTTTAGAATAATGTACCCAATCTGGACCGATAAGTCCTGTAACTTTTAAGTTTCGAATTCCATCAAAACCACCAAATTCATTATATAAATCCCAAACTGCAAAACCATCCGTCTCAGCAACGTCAATAATAGTTTTTGCATAATCCCGTACGTAAACATTCGGTTTTCTTGCTTTCAGTAAAGAAGGCGGCGGAGTCATAATAATTATTGGAACATTGATATTTTGAGCTTTTATATTGCTTATAAACTTTCGCAATTCGTTTATATATGCAGAAACTTCCATATGATCATAACTTTCATTTGTTCCCAAAGAAAAAACCAGTAAATCCGGACGCAAAGCTTTTAATTGCTCAAAGAATAACGGATATTTATTGTAATCTGAGAACTTCGCTCCGTTTACTCCAATACTGCTATAAATTACTCCTGAAGTATCATTCTCTAAAATAAGTCCGTTTAATTCGTATTTTGAAGCTTCTTTATTCGGAATCAAATAAATTTTATCCAGCGCTTTATCAGAATTATAATAGTGAGAAAACGAATCCGTTTCAACCTTCAAAGGAACAAATTCTGAACTTGTAATATTTTTAGGCCTTGTTTCGTTCGTTAAAATATTCAATATTCTTCCTGCACGAATGTTATTTGACTTTAAACGATTTTCTCTTTTTATTTCGGCGACCGAAATATTGTATTTATCTGCAATGGTCGAAATAGCTTCTCCTTTTTTTATTTTATGGGTGATTATTTTTCGCTCTGTAGATTGAATTGTCTTTATTTGAGATGATATGGCCAAATCAAACATATTCTGGTTTTGAGGCGTAATGATCTTAATTGAATTAAACTTATAAGCTGCATCTTTTATATTCAATTCAACTGCAAAACCTCCTGCATCTCTCCAAAGTGCAATTCCGCTTAAACCAACTGGAACGTTTTTGAAAGGATGAATATTCCTGTAGCTTTCCCAACTTCTGTTAGAGTAAAAACGCTCATTATAAGAACCATTTGTTTTTGCTAACTGGTACGGAAAAACCAAACCCCGCCCGGCATTCCCAAATTTTTGCTGCAGATTCTTTCTAATTTCATTGGTCATTAAATCACCCTGAATATGAGAATCTCCAATATGTACAATATTTATTTTCTGATTATTATGACTTTCATTCTCTTTCAATTTCTTAAAAAAACGCTCCAAAACTTTCGCATTATAAATCCTTTCTTCAGAAAAAGAATCAACTGCTGCCGTATCGACTTTATGAATCATATTTTTTGTTATTGAAGGTGAATCTGCTTTTTGCGTTTTATCGTTTGCTGAGAAAAAAAAACAACAAAAGAAAATAATAAGTCTACTCATTTACACTATCTTTTTTTACAGATACGGAATCTGTATTTGTTTTCCTGGCTGTTTTCCGCTTACTAACATCCGTTTCTCTATTTTCACGTAACACCTTATATTGCTCGTAGCCTTTATTCAACTGATCGTATAATAATTTACCAATAGCTTTTGCTCCACGTTGGTTAAAATGTGTGTAATCTTTATTGGCTTTTGCCGGAGATTCATCAACCCATTTTACCATTGATCCGTCACCTCCCATTAAAGTGTATAAATTTACAAATCCTGATTCGGTTTCCAGAGCATATCTTTTTTGCGCTTTCATTAAAGGTACCACGGCCGAATCTGTTTTCATTTCCAGATCGTATTTTGTTGATTTATCTGCTGTTGAAATAATCAAAATAGAAACTCCCGGAAAAGATTCTTTAATTTTATTCACTGCCTTTGTCATCCCTCTTTGGTACCATGAATAATTCTTGGTTCCGTAATTTAAAACGTTGGTTCCGTAATGCAAAATAATCAAATCGTATTTCAAACTGTTATTGAATCCTTGCATTACATTGGCATTAAACATAGAAATTGGCAGACCTGAATTTCCTCTTTGCGAGAAATTATCAACGTGAACTCCAATTCCGTTATCAAAATTAAAACCATAAATCGGAATTGAATCGGCATGAATAAAGTTTGCTTTGAATGATTTAATACTTCCTGAAGACACTTTTAAAGTATTGATTAAACTATTTGGAACAAGACTTTTTCGAAGAGTGTCTTTCCCGATAATAAAATTCACATTCCCTTTTTTGGATGATCTTCCGTAAAACAATGTAGGGTTATCGAGCGTTGTGGCATTTTTATTCAAACCTGCTTCATATTGAACCCAAGTTGTATTTACTTTATCATTTGCAAAAAACACATGACCATTTACTCCAAACGGACTTGTTGGATGTTTAACATTTAGATATGATTGTGTTTTCCAGTTTTTGGAATAGAGTGATTTTACAGATCCTCTTGATGCTGAAGATTCTGAAGTGATAGAAACAAAACCAACGCCTTTACCTCCAAATCGTTCCTGATAATTAGATCGAACATCCTGTACAATCAAATCACCATCTGTCATGGAATCTCCATAATAAGCGATTCGGACTTTAGATTGTGGATTTTTCTCTAGTTGATATAATTTTTCGTAAAAAGAAATCAGGTATTGAAATCCTTTATAATTATCAAAAGTTTCTGCTGGAAATTCGATTCCTTCAGCGGGATTAAATGTAATTTTCTCTCCTGCTTCCTTCTTTTCAATTTCGCTAAGACTATCACTTTTTTGTGCCAAAGAATCATTTGCTACTGACTCCAGAAGCAAGCTGTCAATAAGTACATTTTTGGAATCTACTTTACTATCCGGAAAAATTTTATCTGGCAAGATTTGCTTGAATCCAATGAAAGCTACAAATGCTAATGCTACAATTGCAAAAGACTGAAAGAAATAAGATTTTGTATTCACTCGTAATTATAATTTTAAAGAATAGGATTACAAAGAAAAAAATATCATTTCTGTTAATCCTAATAAAAAACACGTGCAAAGATAGGATTAAACATTAATTTTTAATTCTTTTTTAACTATTAAAATAAAAACAAAAAAAGAGGTTAGATTTATCTAACCTCTTTCAAAAAAAAATAAAAAAACAAAGCTAATGATTAACTGAATTAAGTGCTTTCGCATCTATAAATTTATAAATTAGATCATTTTTAGTTTTTAGATTTACAATCTCTATTATTTTAAGATTGCATATTGAAATGTTGGGTGACCTCTTTCTAAATCAGCTTTAGCACCTCCTGTAAATTTCAATTTATAAACATTTCCTGCAGGGTCTCTAATTACAAAGAAACGGTCTGTTCTTAATACAAATTGTGTCATTGGATTTCCATCAGGACCAGGAGCACTTGTGCTTCTCCAGTTTGACCCAATGCTTCTTTGATCTGCAGTAAATTTAGTATTATCAACATTTGCTAATGTAAATGCATCATAAGTAAACGCAGAAGTTAAAACTTGGTAAGCTTTTGCATTACCGTTTAAGTTGTTAGTAACATAATCCGGGTAGAAATATGGTGACATTGCTGCTCCATTAGGAATAACGTTTACGAAAGTTGTAAAGTTAATATCCCATTGATTTTTTTGAGGTTCAACATTTACTACTTTTTTATCGATTAGGCTTAAAAATGTAAAATTGTATGCACTATTTTTAGAAATTACAATTTCTTCGTGAGTAGTCGAAGCAAGATCAGCATATTGAACTTTGTAATCGTTTCCGCTTCTTAAAACTCTAATTTTTTTCCATCCTCTTGTGTCGCCTCCAGCAGCTCCTTCTTTTCCTAAAACTGGTGCGGTAGCAGCTGGTTTGTTACCTAGGTAAAGTAAATATACTTTGTTATCAGAATCTGTAGATGAAACCGCAGCGATAGCCGTTTTTGTAATATCTCCTGCTGAATCATCAACTTGCTCAGGAAATCCTGTTCCTTGTGCAATAATCATAGTTTCGTCAGCAACCTGAACTTCATCAATGTTAGTACTTTTTAATTGTTTTACAGCCATTTTTACAGAACCGTTCAATACTACTCTAAAGTCAGCACCTGAATAAAATCCTAAATCCCAAGAATTTCTAACTACAGATGTCATTTTTCCACTGCTCAAATCAACATAAACCTGGTTTGGTTCTAATGGACCTCCAACTTCTGGCGACAAAACTGTTCCTAAAGATGCTGCTTCGTTAAAGTTTAACTGAATTGTTTTATTACTTGATATCTGTCCACCAAAAGAAGTTCCTGAAATAGTAAAAACTACATTTTTAACCTCAGTTGCAGTTGCATTTTTAATTTTATTAAAAGTAAACTCAACCGAAGTTGCATCTTTTGGAAAAGACACTACTACTTTTTTTGACGCAGCAGCAGGAGTTGTTGTATAATCTGTAGAATAAGCTACTGCAGTTTCAGTAACATCAAGAGTAATCGTTCCAGCAACAGGAGTAGGCTTAGAGAATTTTATTTGAACCGGTGTTGCATCACTTGTCAAATTATACGAAGCTTCTGCAAACGCAACAGCAACATCTGATTGCGGAGCATTATCGTCATTATTACATGCTGTAAAAGCAAGAAAGACGAAAGTAAGAATTAAGATAAAGTTCTTTTTCATAGTATTTAAGGTATTTAGTATATTTAATTAAAATTTAAGTTATAAGTAAGTTTAAGAAAGTAAGAGCGTCCATACCCAAGCATCAAGGATTGCGGACCAGCGGAATGGGTTCCCCCGCCAGAACCTCCGTTACCCTGAGTAATCTGCACATTCGTAATATTGAATAAATTACGAGCTCCAACTGTAACTTCAAATTGATTGTTAAAAAATGATTTTCGAACAGAAGCATCCATCCAGCTGTATGGATTAATTTTGTTTAGATAAAATTTAGCATTGCCGTTTTCATCGGTTCCTGTTGCAAATTGCTGTTGTTGTCCGTTGTATTTATAATAAAGTGCAAACAAAGTATTCCATTTTGGAACGTTGTATGAGATGCTGGAGTTCAACTGTAAAGAATACAAAAATTTATCATCTGAGGTAATACCTAACTCTGCTAAATCAAGTTTTTGAGAAATTCCAACTAGAGCAGCTCCAACTTTTACATTCCAGTTTTTATATGCATATTGCTCTGTGGTCGAAATGTTCCACATTTTATATTTGTTGATATTGATATACTTATATTTTGAAGGTGTAATTTGTGTCAATACCAAATCAATTCTGTCATCAACATCTAAAAAAGTCACTGCCAAATTATTAGCAATCTGTCCGCCCGATTTTAAATCGCAAGTTCTTTTAAAACTTACTTCGTACGATGTACTGTTTTCCGGAACCAAATTAGGATTCCCTTGTACGTTGTGATTAGAGTCAACAAAATAAGTATAGAGCTCATCAAAATTTGGAGTACGATATGATTTACCTAATGAAGCTCTTGCTTCTAATCCTTTTTTGAAAAGATATCTCAAACCTAACGAACTAGCGTATTGATCCTTAAAAGTATTTTGAATTGAGTATCGAAGTCCCGGACGAATTGAAAGTTTATCTGATAAGCTAATTTCAGCAACTGTAAAGATGTCGTAATTTTCTAATCTCTTTCTAACATCTACAGACTGTAGTACATTATCTAAAAAAGTTCCCGCTGCACCACTATAAAAGCCATTTTCATTTGTGATTTCATATCCCAATTGAAAATCTACTTTCTTATTGTTGAAGAAATTACTCAATGTTCCTGTAGAATAAAATACTTCTTTAGATTGATATGTAAATCTGTTATTATTAGATTCTTTTTTTGTTTCCAACTGATAATCAAACAATTCAGCATCACGTTCTTGTTTTTGGTGTGATACAGAAACATTATAATTTAATTTGGAAAAAAGTTTTCCGTTGGCATTCAAATGGTGGTAAAAGCGATTTGTTAAATAACGTTTATCTCTTGCAAAAAAAGTTTCCGGAAAAGGGTAATTATCTTGAGGAACTAACACTGGACTGTAAAAATCTACATTTTCTCCGTAGTAATCAAATTTGTAAAAAATCTTGAAATTATCTTTCTGATAGCCGAGCATTGCATTTCCTACCCATTGTTCTTTTGGCAGCCAAGAATATCCTCTCAAATCATCATTAACGATATAATCTTTTCCTTGTTTATCATCATAAAAACCTTCAAAATTATTATGATTCCCACCAATATTAACATACCAGTTATCATTAAATTTATGTCCTACTTTAAGTGACTGAATATGTCTTCCTTTATCATTAAGTGAATATTCATTACCAACTGTTTCTTCCTGAATAGTTGCGCTGATATCCCATTTATTAGACCCGCCTTTCTTTGTAATAATATTTAAGATTCCGGTCACAGCATTTGCTCCATGAGTAACTCCCATTGAACCTTCGATAATCTCGATACGTTCTACATCGTCAAGATTTACCTGTGTTAAATCAACATTAGTTCCCATACCTGTATCACTTACTAATGGTATATTATCAACTAAAATTTTAAAATACTGTGAATCTAATCCGAACATTGAAACCGTCGAACGCCCATCACTACCACTATTCTGAACTGTAATATTTAAGTATTGATTTAAAACATCTGATAGATTATTTGCCGCTAACTGCTTGATATCTTGTTTAGATATTACGCGAACATTAAAAACAGACTTCTTAATAGACTGTGGTTCAATTTGTCCTGTAACAACTACTTCAGAAAGTTTTTCTCGCGATACAATGGTATCTTTTTGCTGTGCAAAAGAAATTTGACAAAAAACAAAAGCTGCAAAAAGGGTAAAATTTATTTTCATTATTTTTATTCAGTCTTAATAATGATGCAAATATATAACTATTTTTATTTGTTCTAAATAAAATTTCTATATTTGCAAAAATTAAAAACAAAACAAAAAATTATGATTTCAAAAAGCCTCTATTTTTCAGCCGTTATGGCTTTGACTTGTGGTCTTGGTTTTAGTCAGGACAAGAAACAACAAGACATTAAATCAATTAAATCAATGTGTGGTTGCTATGAAGTGAAGTTTAATTTTACCGAAACTTTTCAATATCCAAAAGATTCTCTTACTTATAAACCTTCTCAAACTAAACATGAATCTGCTTTAGAATGGGTAGAATTGTTAGAAGACACTCCAAACAAAATTGTAATGCAGCACTTGCTAATTGTTAGTGATGACATGATCATTAAACACTGGAGACAAGATTGGTTATATGAAAATACAGACTTATATACTTTTGACAAAGGTACTTCCTGGAAATATAAAAAATTAGACAAAAAAGCGGTTAAGGGTCAATGGACTCAAAAAGTATTTCAAGTAGATGATAGTCCAAGATATGAAGGATCGTCAACTTGGGTACATGTAGATGGTCAAGATTACTGGGCAAATATTGCAGATGCACCATTACCTAGAAGAGAGCAGACACACCGTAATGACTATAATGTTTTAAAAAGAAGAAACATTCATGAAATTACTGCGACAGGATGGAATCATGAACAAGATAATGATAAACTGATTAGGGATGATAGTGGTAAAGATGTTTTGCTAGCGCAAGAAAAAGGTATGGATGTTTACACTAAAGTACCGGACATTAAATGTATTGCCGGGCAAAAATGGTGGGTAGCAAACAATGCTCTTTGGAAAAACGTTCGCGATAAATGGCAGACTCTTTTTGACAGACATCAAGACTTAAACTTAGAAGCTAAGGTGGATAGAAAAGCACTTTATTCTCTTTTGTTTGATTTAAAACCAACTGCTACCAAAGCAGAAAGTGATGCGATTATCAACAAATTTGTAAAATAAAAAATGGTTGCGTTAGTTGTAAAAAAGCCGATAGTTTTGACTATCGGCTTTTTTTATGCAAAAAAACCGCCCAGAAATGAATCTGAACGGTTTGCCCTTTTATTATTTCAACCAAAAGTTTACTAATTCAAAATAGATAAAATGATAGTAGGGCTATAATCTTACTGTTCAATGTACACTCAAACTAAATCTAGTTTTTGTCCCAGAATAATTTTGTACTTAATTTATCTCCTCCTATTGCTATCGCTGCGGCATTATAATTTGCAGCGTTTAAAGTTTGCTCTCTAATTGGATAAGTCATTCTTGATGGAATCTGCCCTTCTGCAGCGGCATCAGCATTTGATGGCGGAGTAAGCGTTGGGAAATTAAGCCTGCGCGTAGATGTCCATCCTTCGAATCCTCTATTAAATAAAGCATACCATGCTTGTTCTCCAATTTTTTGCTGCCAAGTTCCTGTTGCTGTAGCATAAGCAACTGTCGATTGAGCCAAATAGGTATCTATATTTGTTTTTGATATTCCCCAATCTTCCATAGAAGCAGTAATTGCATTGGTATAATGCATTGCTGCACTTCCGTTTACAGCAATACCTCTTTCTACAGCTTCGGCTAATAAAAATTCAACTTCGGCATAATCCAAATACGTTCCCCTAAAATCCGGTAATTGAATTACATCTCCAATATGGGTAAATTTCCCAAAACTATTTTTACTTCCAATTACTCCTCCTTTATATGGCAGCGGATTACCATTGGCATCTTTTAAATTTTGAGCGAAATAAACTTTTGTTCTGGGATCATTTTTCATTACTAATGCATCGACAAATGGTTTCGCCGGCACAAAATCATGTCTTCCGCCATAAACTAAATCTACATAAAGAGGATTTGTATTAGGTACATTCGTTTGATATGCAATTTTAGCATTATCATCATTTGAAGTAAAAGCACTACTTGATGCCGAAATAATTGCAGCATCTGCAATCGCATCTTCTAATCCTGAAGCTTTAAGATTAATTCCTAATTTTAGTTTTATACTATTAGCAAATTTTACCCATAGAGACAATTTATCACCATAAATTACATCAGCATTCCCAAATCCGGGCTGAGAAACATCTATGTTTGCAATATTATTATCAAGGCGAACGATCAAATCTTTATAGATATCTATGGCCTTATCATATTTAGGTAAATAATTCCCTGATCCCTTGTGAGCTTCAGAATATGGAATATCTCCAAAAGTATCCACAAGAATCTGATAAGAATAAACCATTAAAATATCAATCATTGCAAGTTGATTTTTCTTAATTGCTGTTTTTGCTGCAAATTGAGGATCTGAACTCAAAATAACCTGATTTTCTAAAAATGATTTTGCTTGTATCAAATCTCCAAGCGAGCCATCATCAGTAGTTGTTCCTGCATAAAAAGCTCCCCAATGATTATCAGAAATTTTTCTGGTTGTCCATTGATAAATAGATTCATCTATATAGGTAGTTTCTGTCCATTGTTGGTTTACTAACCTAAAGATGTTTTTATTAACACTTGTATTGACTACTTGTTCTGCTATACCTTTTTCTGCACTTGTAAATAATGAAGCAGCAGGTACTACTGAAGGGTTTTTATCGTCGTTATTTAAGTCTGTCAAATCACTACAAGAAACCGCAAGTAATGCGATACTTAATAAGAAAATTATATTTTTCATGATATTTCTAATATTAAAATTTAAACGTTAAGTTGAATCCTATATCTCTTGTAGTAGGTAATGATCCAACAGAATAACCTCTGGATTTATTTCCTGATGACAATCCACTTTCCGGATCTGCATAAGGCAACTTTTTGCTTATTATCCATAAATTTGAGCCTATTAAACTTAACGTCGCCGCATTTACAAATGTCCCTTCAAACATTTTTTTAGGGAAATTATACGAAATCGAAACTTCTCTTAATTTAACATAAGATGCATCATAAATAAAAGCTTTTACAGGTGCTGCCAAATATCCGTAATTACTAGAATAAGCTCCTGGACCTGTACTAGGCAAATTATTGGTATTTACTGTAGACACTTTATTGGCCGTACCATCTGGAGCAACCCCGGAATTTACAATTCCAATCTCTCTAATATTTCCAACAGCTGTTTCAGGATATAAACCATTAGCCAGACCATAATACATATCTAATGAGAATATATCTCCTCCTTTTTGAGTATCTATTAAGAAACTCATCGCTATATTTTTATACGTAAATTTATTTCTAACTCCGCCAATCCAATCTGGTGTAACATTCCCTATTGTATTGTCTGATGTTTTAGAGATCATGTATTTACCTGTTTTTTGATCTACAGTTGGCTGACCATTTGTATAGATATAATC
This sequence comes from Flavobacterium sp. FlaQc-57, assembly GCF_044007395.1. NCBI lineage: Bacteria > Pseudomonadati > Bacteroidota > Flavobacteriia > Flavobacteriales > Flavobacteriaceae > Flavobacterium > Flavobacterium sp. FlaQc-57. The sequence goes on along the minus strand of NZ_JBIPDA010000004.1, from coordinate 214,470 downwards.
TGTTCCTTTTATAGATCCATATGCTTCTCCCGGAGTTGCGTTAATTGTCACACCTCCCTGAAAAGATGCTATTTGTAAATTATCAACTCCTTCTGGTAAAGAAACTACCTTACTTTTATTATTTGACCAGTTTACAATTACATCCCAAGTAAAACTTTTAGTTTTTACAGGGGTTCCCATAAGTTGAATTTCTAAACCTCTATTTTCAATATTTCCTCCATTGACCCACGCATTTGTAAATCCTGAACCAGAGGAAACAGCTGCAGATACAATTTGATCAACGGTATTCGTTTTGTAATACGTAACATCTAAACCTAAACGTCTATCAAACATGCTTGTTTCTAAACCAACCTCAAAAGATTTTGTTCGTTCTGGTTTAAGATCCGGGTTGTTATTCGAATTTGGTAACGTATATATAGACTCTCCTCTAAAGTTTGAGCTTCTTGTATATGTATTTTGCAATTTTAAAGGTTCTGCATCATTACCAACTTCGGCATAGTTTACCCTAAATTTTCCTAAGTTCAGCCATTTTTCTTTTACCAAATTAGAAAACAAAAATGATCCCGAGATTGCTGGATAGGTATATGCATTATTTCCTTTTGGCAATGTCGAAGAAACATCTCTTCTAATAGAGGCATCAATAAAATAGGTATCCATATACCCTAAAGATCCTTGAGCATAAATACCATTTACTCCCCAATTCACTTTACTTTCAGTCGGGAAAGGCAATTCATATCTTGAATTAGATAATGCATATATTCCAGGAGTAACTAACCCGCCAATTGTTGAAGACAAAATATTATCTCGACTATCTCTTCTAATATTTGAACCTAAAACTCCGGTCAGGGATAAATTGTCTCCAAATTTTTTATTGAAGTTTAACATAAAATCATAATTGATTTCCTGAAAATTGATATCAAATCTTTGATATCCAGAATTTTCATCAACTGGAGATAATCCAAAACCTGTTGGCGTAGAGCCTACAGCTCTTCTCTCTTCCTGAAGTTGTTTGTAAGTATCTAATGAAACTCTTCCTAAAGCACTTAACCAACTAGTAATTTCGTAGTTAAGAGATGCATAACTAAACAAACGCGTTTTATCATCTGATGAATAATTCTGATAACGAGTAAAGTATGGATTGTCCCAATAAGCTGGAACTAATTTAGCTGCAGTAGGGTCAGCCCAGTTCCATGTAATATTTTGGCCTCCGGATGCGTTGTATACATTTTGCAATTCTTTTACATCAACGTTGGTCTGCCACCATTGTCTAAAAGTTCCCATTATATTATCATTGTAACCTGTAGAATTTCTACCAACAGTATTTTGTAATGTTACGGCTGCATAAGCATTTGCTGTTAATTTGTCTGTTATCTTTTGACTGAATCTTGCACTAAGTTGATTTTTCTTCAACTCACTATTTGGTAAAATTCCGGTTTGAATTGTATTAACATATGACATTGAAAGGCTTGATCTATCTGTAGCTTTCTCAAGTGATATACTGTTTGTACTTGTTAAAGCGGTTTTGAAAAAAGAAATCGGTCCATTTTGAGCCGCACTCCAAGCCGTAGATTGCCCATAATTCTTAGAATACGGGGTAAAAGAATCCCATTGATAAACTTGTTTTCCTGTAAAAGGATCACCATAAGATGCATCATTTGAAGTATCTACTGTAGGAGTTGGATTTTCTGGGTCTAAAAATGAACTACCAAATCCATAACCTGATCCATATTTATTTTGATACTTTGCAAATGTTGATCGATCAACTGTTCCGACTATTAAATTGCTTGAAAAAGTAAAACCTACTTTATTATCTCCCTTTTTTCCTTTTTTAGTGGTAACCATCACAACTCCGTTCGCAGCTCTCGAGCCATACAAAGCTGTAGCTGCTGCTCCTTTCAAAATATTTATGCTTTCAATATCTTCTTGATTAATATCTGATACATTATTACCATAATCATACCCACCTCTACCTTGAGCCTGAGTATTTGTATTTGAATTTGAATTATCAACGGGAACTCCGTCAACAACCCATAAAGCTTGATTGTTTCCTGTTAGAGATTTATTTCCACGAATTACCACATTTGTGGAACCTCCAAAATTTGTATTTCTGGAAACCTCAACACCAGCAGCTTTTCCAGACAGTAGATTCGCAACATTCTGGTTTCCTGCTCCACCATTGACCAAATCTTTTCCTGAAATTTGCTGAGAAGCATAACCTAATGATTTTTTTTCTCTTTTAACACCTAAAGCGGTTGTAACTACAACACCTTCAAGTTCTGTTGCATTATCAATCAATTTAACGTTTACTACAGAAGAATTTGCTGTTATCTCTTGAGTTTTCATCCCGATATAACTAAACACCAAAACTTGATTTGATGCTGCTTGAATAGAATACTTTCCATCAAAATCTGTTTGAGTTCCGGATTTTGTTCCCTTTACTAATACACTTACCCCTGGCAAAGGTATTCCTGCATTATCAGAAACTGTTCCCGTAATTTTTTTTTCTTGCGCATAAGTTAATTGCAACGCAAGAGCAAAGAAAACTACCAAAAATCCTTTTAATTTTTGTTTCATTATTATTATTATATTTAGTTAAGAGGCGCAACTTATCAAAAAATAATAATTTTAACAAGAATAATACGTTATTTAACATAAATAAAAATAAGAATTTAATTACTTTTACATAAAACTAAATGAGCTAAACAACTCAAAATCAACACAAAAAAAATTAAAAGCAGTGCAGAAAAAAGTAAGAAAAATTTCCTAGAAATAAAATTCAAAGAAAAACTTAATATCAAGGCAATTTTTCAATTTTCTCAATATTTTAATTATGTTTTTTCCTAAACAGATTTAACACGTTTCAGTCCATAAAAAAAGCCGATAGTACTTAAACTATCGGCTTTCAACTATTTTTATATGTAATTTAAAATTTGAATTAATATTACATAAATATTATTTATAACAAAGTATTATTTTGCTTCAACACATTCAGAATAAGTAATGATGTGTTTCGTCAAATCTGTCCATTTTGGCTCAGGGTTTCCAGAAATTACTTTCTCACAACTTCCCCATAAAGGAGTAAACTCTTTTTTGTAATCTTTTTTCTTCAATAAAAATGCTGGTGAATCTTTTTTAGCTACATAATATGATTTTGCATCTCCCCCAACAAATTTTACACCACCAACTCCCAAAGAAGTAGTTTCTTTAGCATAAGGATCACAGTATACTTTGAAGTCTTTACTAAAAGAAGGATTAAGAAGCTGCATTAACAACTTGCTGTTTTTCTTTTTTATTTTCACATCTGCAGTTTCGAAATAAGCATAACCTTGATTTAAGAAATCTTGATTTAACTTATCATCATTCCATTTTTTGAAATCTTCAAGAAAATTTAATTTCTTACCTAAGTTATCCAATCCACTTGGTGGTAAGTACATAAATTTAATATCTTCTGGTTTTAATTTATGTTTTTTTCCAGCACCATCTTGTAATTTAATAAACTCAATTAATCCTTTGTCTCTATCAATATCTTTGATAGTTCCATTGATTTCAGTTCCATCAGCCAAAGTAATATAGGCAGTTTTACTGTGTGAGAATCCATAAGAAGGTGAAATCAAATCTTGTGCATTAATTGTGCAGCATACTAAAAGAAGTACTAGTAATAAAAAGGGCTTTTTAATCATTGTTTTTTGGTTTAAAATTTTGCCTACTCTTACGATTTTCAGCTTCCTCGACAATTTTTATTGGAAAATAAATAACAGAATATGAGTATTTAAAGACTCTCAGTTCTAATTTTTACAAATATTTTTCTTACTGTAAACATAGTTATAAAAACGAAATTTCCAAATCTTAATTTATTTTTTTTACACGAAAAATCAGGTGAAAATCCGATAACCTTTACTTAATAATTACTTCATTTCGGGATGACAAGCATAACTTGCAAAAGCTAAACTCAGCAAAACACTATTTTGCATCCATAAAAAAAGAGCCAATAATTATACAATTATTGACTCTTGATTTGTTATTATTTTTAGCTGAAATTTACATTCTTTCAGGAACTTCGATTCCTAACAGCGTAAATGCTGACTTTATTACCTCAGCAACTTTTTGAGAAAGCTGCACTCTGAATATTTTTTTTGTCAAATCTACCTCTCCTAAAATATGAACTGATTGATAGAATGAGTTGTATTCTTTCACCAAGTCATATGTATAATTAGCGATTAAAGCCGGACTATGATTTTGAGCTGCATTTTGAATTACTTCAGGGAAAAGTTCGATTTGTTTTACCAATTCTTTTTCTTTTTCGTGTAGCTCTTCAGTATTTGTTTCTGCAGAAAAATCGAAATCTGATTTACGGATAATAGACTGAATTCTCGCGTATGTATATTGAATAAACGGACCTGTATTTCCAGCAAAATCAACAGATTCTTCAGGATTAAACAAAATACGTTTTTTAGGATCTACTTTTAATATGTAGTATTTTAGAGCACCAAGACCAATTGTTTTATACAATTTTGCTTTTTCATCAGCAGAATAGCTATCTAATTTTCCTAAATCTTCTGAAATTTGTTGTGCAGTATCTGTCATATCCTGCATCAAATCATCTGCATCTACAACAGTTCCTTCACGGCTTTTCATTTTTCCTGATGGTAAATCAACCATTCCGTATGATAAATGATACAAGCTAGAAGCCCAATCAAAACCTAATTTTTTCAGAATTAAGAATAATACTTTAAAGTGATAATCTTGTTCGTTTCCAACAGTATAAACCATTCCGCCAACATCCGGCATGTCTTTTACACGTTGAATCGCTGTCCCGATATCTTGTGTCATATAAACTGCAGTTCCGTCTGAACGCAAAACAATTTTACGATCCAGACCTTCATCTGTCAAATCTATCCAAACTGAACCGTCAGGATCTTTTTCGAAAACTCCTTTGTCAAGACCTACCTGAACAACATCTTTTCCTAATAAATAAGTGTTGCTTTCGTAGTAATATTTATCAAAATTAACTCCAAGATTTTTATATGTTGTTTCAAAACCAGCATAAACCCATTGGTTCATTTTTTTCCAAAGTGAAATAACTTTTTCATCTCCAGCTTCCCATTTTTGAAGCATTTCTTGCGCTTCAATAATAATTGGCGCTTGTTTTTTAGCTTCTTCTTCGGTTTTTCCAGTTTCTATTAATTGAGAAATTTCAGCTTTATAAGCTTTATCAAACTCAACATAATATTTACCAACTAATTTGTCTCCTTTTAATCCTGAACTATCTGGAGTTTCTCCATTTCCAAACTTTTCCCAAGCCAGCATCGATTTGCAAATATGAATTCCGCGATCGTTGATAATTTGAGTTTTATACACTTTTTTACCCGAAGCTTTAATAATTTCAGCAACAGAATATCCTAACAAATTGTTACGAACGTGACCTAAGTGCAAAGGTTTATTAGTGTTTGGCGAAGAATATTCGACCATTATTGCTTTCTCTTCAGGATTTGGAGTTACATATCCAAACTTAGTATTGTCTTTTATTCCATTAAAGAAATTCAAATAATAACTATCGGCAATTACAATATTCAAGAAACCTGAAACGACATTAAAACGTGCTACTTCAGGAAGATTCTCAACTAAATAATTTCCAATTTTATTTCCTAATTCTACAGGATTGCTTTTAATCACTTTTAGTAATGGAAAAATCACCATTGTAATATCTCCTTCAAACTCTTTTCGGGTAGTTTGAAATTCGATTTTATCAACAGTAACATCAAATAATGCTTGTATTGCTTTTTGTATAGAAGGAGTAAGAATTTGTGATAATGACATGTAAACTTATTTTTAAAGAGTGCAAAGATACTGCTTATTCATCAATTACAGAAAATGAAAAACATATAAAATACAACAAAACAATTAGAAATTGCTAAAAAGGATTTTGTTTTGATTGCAAAAATTATCAAAAAATTAAAACGCTAATCTGTTAAAACACAGCGCTTCTTAAAAAAAATATAATATTTTTTATTTTTTCCTGTAACATATCGATGATAAAAGAGTCTTAATAAGAACTTTGAATTCATTTAAAGCGAAAAAAAAATCTAACAAAACAATCACCATCATCAATCAAATCAAAAAAATCAATTCACTACAATTATGAAATTAAAATTCTTTCTGTTCGCATTACTGGGTGTAATTGCAACAGCACAGGCCCAGAACGCGGGATCGGTCTCTGGAAAAATTACCGAAAAATCGAATAATGCACCTATTTCTTATGCAACTGTTTCAATAAAAGATAACGGAAAAGTAGTTTCAGGAGTGAACACTGATGATAATGGTACTTTTACAATCAAAAACTTAGCATTAAAAAGTTATACAGTAGAAATTCAATATATTGGTTTTAGAAAATATATTGGATCAATTATTTTAAGTGACAATAAAAAAACAGCTACAATTAATGTTTCTCTTGAAGAAGAAGCGACACAACTTAAAGGTGTAAATATTGTAAGTGACCGCTCAACAATAGAACAAAAAATTGACCGAAAAGTAATTACTGTCGGAAAAGATTTAACGACTGCAGGAGCTTCGGCATCTGACATTATGAACAACATTCCATCTGTTAACGTAGATCAGGACGGAAAACTTTCACTTCGTGGAAATGACAATGTACGTGTATTAATTGACGGAAGACCTTCGAATATTGATCCTGCACAATTGTTAAAACAAATTCCATCAACTTCTATCAAAAAAATTGAGTTGATTACGAATCCTAGTGCAAAATACAATCCGGAGGGAATGTCCGGAATCATCAATATCGTTTTACATAAAAACTCAAACACTGGTTTTAACGGAAGTTACAGTGGCGGAATTACTTTTGGAGAAACGGCTAAATACAATCAATCTTTAAACTTGAATTACAAAACCGGAAAAGTAAACTTCTTTGGAAATGTGGGACAAAACTTCGGAACGTATTATAATGACGGTTTCATAAAAAGATTTGATCCAAACGTTGTTCAGAAAATCGATGTTGTAAACGATAATGATTCCTATTTATATAAAATTGGAATGGATTATTTAATTGACGATCATAATACATTATCATTCTATACCAATCAAAATAAATCGAACGGAAAAGGATTTGTTGATACTGGTATTGATTACGATAACGTAACCGGTTCTGATGTAGCCAGTATTTTTCAAAAATCGAAATATTCAGGACCAGACCAAGTTGGAACTTATAATTTAGCGTACAAACACATCTTTAAAAAAGAAGGTCATACTTTAGATTTCGAAGGAAACTACAGTGACAATAAAGACACTCAGTATTCTACTTTTGATACTCAAACAATAAATAACGACAATACCCAAAATAATGTTGTTTATGATGATTATATTAAAGGAACACGTAAACTGACTACTCTGAATGTTGATTACGTAAATCCATTAAACGACAAAACGACTCTTGAAGCTGGTGCAGAAGCAAGAATTACTAAAACTGATAATTATTACCTAACAGGAAACCCTCTTGCAGCGCTTCCAGTTTCTAATTATACTTATGACACTGATATTTATTCAGCTTATGTAACATTTGGTCAGAAATTTAAAAAATTCAGTTACCAATTAGGAACTCGTTTTGAAAGCTATAAAGTAGCGGCAAACTTGAATCAAGGTCTTGAGAAATTCAACGATGATTATATCACTTTATATCCATCAGCTTATTTTACTTATAACCTGACTGAGAAAAACACTTTGCAATTTAGCTACAGCCGTCGTGTTGACCGTCCTAGTTTAGAGCAAACTAAACCTATTCGTGAATTTTCTACTCCGTTAGTGACTTCATTAGGAAATCCTGAATTACGACCTCAGTTTACTAATTCGGTTGAAATAAATTACACTAGAACTCTTGAAAAAGGAAGTTTTACTACAGGTGTTTTTTATAGAAGCATTAATGACCAAATTAGTAGAATTTTATATCCAGACGATACAGACCCAACTGGTAACAAGCAAATCTTGACGTATACAAACTACGATCATAATACATCTTATGGTTTTGAAGTTTCTTTTAACTACAAAATCACAAAATGGTGGGATATTTCACCATCTATTGATTTCTCAAGTATCAATCAGCAAGGTGTTGTATTTGCATACGATCCTGTAACGCAAACAAGTAGTCCACTTGAAAGAAAAGTTACTGTTGCTGCATTTAATGGCCGTATGAACTCAAACTTTAAAGCAAACAAACGTTTAAGCTTCTTATTATTTGGTTTTTACAGAGGTGGAGTTGATGGTCTGCAAAATAACAGTAAAGAAATGTACAAAATGGACATTGGTTCACGTTATACATTATTAGACAACAAAATGAATATTAGTTTACGTTTTAATGACGTTTTCAATACTATGAAATATTCGTTTGATTCGATGTATCCTTATGCACATGAAGGACAATTTAAATGGGAAAGTCAAACGGTTTATTTAGGTTTAACGTATAATTTTGGTGGTGGAAAAATCAAAAATTTACAACGTAAACAAAGAGAAGATAACACTAGTAAAGCTAGCGGTGGTGGAATGTTTTAATCCCGCTTTTATTAGTAGATTTTAATAGTTCTTGTAGAAAAGAAAAGCCTGGAGTTTGCCAACTCCAGGCTTTTTTATTTTTATATCGATTTATAAAAAATTTCGCAATTCTTTAATTTCTTCCGGATTTGCGGTTTCAGTATTATCTGTTATAGCTGACGAATGATAAAATGTTGGTTCTAGTTTTGATTGCAATAATTTAATATTTGAAGATCGCAAACCTCCTCCAGGCATAATTTCGATTCTGTCTTTGGCTAGCTTCTGAATCATTTCTAAATCTGAAATTCCCTCTTCAACATTTTTCCCTCTCCCAGAAGTTAGAATAGTTTGAAAACCACATTCAATAACATCTTCAAGAGATTGCTCAATATCATTTACCACATCAAATGCACGATGAAAAGTACATGAAAGCGGAGTCGCTAAATCAACTAATTCCTGATTTTGTTTTTTATTGACACTCCCATCAGGATTTAATATACCGAACACAAAACCATCAACACCTAATTTCTTCAAGTGTTTTATGTCTTGTTTCATTTCGACAAATTCTTCATCATTATAAACAAAATCCTCTCCACGAGGTCTGATTATAACATGCATTTTAATTGATAATTTTTCACGAACTCTTACTGCCAAAACTGCATTTGGTGTTGTTCCTCCGAGTTGCATATTTGCGCATAACTCAATTCTGTCTGCACCACTTTCTTGAGCAATTACCGCCGATTCGTAATTGAAACAAGCTATTTCAAGTTGATTTTTTTTCATTATAATTTATTTTTTTCACAATTTGTCATTCCTGACTGACTAGTTTGTCATTTCGACGTGAGGAGAAATCACAACAGAAATTCCACAATCAAAATCCGTAATCTTTGCCGAGTCAGAAGTGTGATTTCTCCTCACGTCGAAATGACAAAAAGCGAAGTAATCCAATACGAAAGTATAAAAAAACCTGCTCTAAAAAAGAGCAGGCTTTGAAATATAATGCAAGATGAATTAATTTACCATTTAATAATAGCACTCGCCCAAGTAAAACCACTACCAAAAGCAGCCAGAACAACTGTATCTCCTGATTTGATTTTTCCTTGCTCCCAAGCTTCCGTCAAAGCGATTGGAATAGAGGCTGCAGTTGTGTTTCCGTATTTCTGGATATTATTATGAACTTGATCATCACTCAATTTGAATTTATTCTGAATGAATTGCGAAATTCTCAAATTTGCCTGGTGCGGAATCAACATATCAATATCTGAAACTTGTAAACCGTTTGCTTCTAAACCTTCATTTATTACCTCTGCAAAACGAACTACTGCATTTTTAAATACAAATTGTCCATTCATATACGGATAATAACTTTCGTCATTCGGGTCGTTATCTGCTAAAATATCAGTTACCCAACGTGCTCCCATTCCTGGTGCCTGCAAAGCTAATTCTTCGGCATGTTGTCCTTCTGAATGTAAATGTGTCGATAAAATTCCTTTTGTCAAATCTTCTTCACGACTTAAAACTGCCGCTCCTGCTCCATCACCAAAAATCACAGAAACTCCACGGCCACGAGTAGTCATATCTAATCCTGTAGAATGCACTTCTGATCCAATCACCAAAATGTTTTTATACATTCCGGTTTTAATATATTGATCTGCAACTGAAATTGCATAAACAAAACCAGAACATTGATTTCTTACATCTAATGCTCCTACAGTTCTTAATCCCAAATCACGCTGTACTAAAACTCCGGGACCTGGAAAATAGTAATCCGGACTTAATGTAGCAAAAACTACAAAATCAATATCTTCTTTGGCTACGCCAGAACGTTCTATTGCAATTTTAGCTGCTTTTACTCCCATTGTAGTTGTGGTGTCTTCTCCACGAATGATATGTCTGCGCTCTTGAATTCCAGTTCGCTCTTGAATCCATTCATCATTGGTATCAATAATCTTAGACAAATCATCGTTGGTCACAACATTTGAAGGAACATAATATCCTAAGCCCGCTATTTTTGAATGATACATATTCTTTTATTATTTGTTAAAAAATTGGAATGCAAATTTAAGTATACTTTAAAACATTAACGTCCAAATTAGTGTTTTTTTCGTAATTGACAATTTAATATACTTCAATTATACATCGAATTACGATCATTTGCATTTCGAAAAACCAGTTTTCATACCTAAACAATGAAAAGTATGAAAAATAACGCATAAAATGTAACAAGATTGAAGTACTTTAGTCAAACATTATGAAAACCATTTTTTAAACCCCTAAAATTCAAATTATGAAATTAAAGGTTACACTACTCTTATTTCTAAATATTGGCTTTTTTGCCTTTGCTCAAGAAAATCTTACGTATCAAAAACCATCTAAATCTATCTTAGATTTAGCAGATTACGAAAGAGCTCCAACTGTGTCTATGGATACAAAAAAAGAGAATATGTTATTGATGTATAGAAATACATACAAAACTTTAGACGATTTAAATCAGGAAGAACTTCGTTTAGGTGGATTGAGAATTAATCCTGTAACAAATATTTCAAGCACCGCAACTTACACAATCAATCTTAAATTAAGAAAAATTAGTGGTAAGGAAGAAATTCAGGTTTCAGGTTTGCCTAATAATCCTAAAATCACCAATATTCTATGGTCTCCAAATGACAAGAAAATTTTGTTTTCGCATACTACAAACTCAGGTGTTGAACTATGGGTACTAGATGTTGCAACTGCAAAAGCCAACAAACTTACAGAAGCCACTGTAAATGCAAATCTTGGAAATCCGTTTACCTGGCTTTCAGATAACGAAACGATTTTGGTAAAAATGTTGCCAAAAAACAGACCTGCTTTGTTAGATGCTAAAAAAGATTTACCAACTGGTCCAATTGTATCTAATACTTCTGGAGAAAAATCTCAAAATAGAACGTATCCAGATATGTTGAAAAACAAAAATGACGAAACTAATTTTGAAAACATTATTACATCTGAATTATATAAAATCAATATAAACGGAACTGCAACATTATTTAAAGAAGCTGCTATGTACGCAGGGGAAAGATTTTCTCCTGATGGTAATTACGTAATGTTAACGACTATTCAGAAGCCATTTTCATATGTTGTCCCTTTTAATAGATTTCCATCTCGAACAGTTGTTTATGATGCGAGAGGAAAAGAAATTAAAATCGTTAACGAAGTTCCTTTAAATGAAATAATCCCAAAAGGTTTTATGGCTGTTAGAAAAGGAAAAAGAGAAATGAGCTGGAGAAATGACAAACCGGCAACTTTATCTTATGTTGTAGCTTTAGATGAGGGTAACCCTTCAAATAAAGTAGATTTTAGAGATGAAGTTTTTCTATGGGAGGCTCCTTTTACAAATGATGCAACTACATTAGTAAAGCTACCTCAACGCTATAGCTATATTACTTGGGGTAACGATAATATTGCTTTTATTACTGACGAATGGTATGATACTCGTAACACTAAAACATATTTAATCAATCCGTCAAATTCAGGGCAGCAGCCAAAAGTAATTACAGATAGAAATCAACAAGATGTTTATTCAGATCCAGGAACTTTTGAGACTAAAAAGAATGAATACAATAGAAATGTTTTAGCGATCGAAAAAGACAATGCTTACCGAATTGGTGACGGATACACAAAAGAAGGACAATTCCCTTTTATTGACGAATTCAATTTAAAAACATTACAATCAAAACGTATCTACACTTCTACTTATAAAGATAAAAAAGAAGATTTGTTAGAAATCGAAGATTTTAAAACCGGCAAAGTTCTGGTTCAGATTCAGTCTAAGAGTGAATATCCAAATTATTATTTTAGAAATATTAAAAAACAAAACAGCTTAACGCCAATTACTTCTTTCAAAAATCCATTTGAAAGTATTAAAAATGTGAGTAAAGAAGTAATCAAATACAAACGTAAAGATGGCGTTGAACTTTCAGGAACTTTATATTTACCTGCAGGTTATGACAAAGCAAAAAAAGAAAAACTGCCTCTATTAATTTGGGCTTATCCAGCTGAATATAAAGACAGAAACAGTGCGGGACAATCGACTCAAAACTCAAATGAATTCACTTTTCCTTATTATGGATCATTTGTTTATTGGGTAACTAAAGGGTACGTTGTTTTAGATGATGCCGCTTTTCCTATTATTGGAGAAGGAAAGACAGAACCAAATGACAATTTTATTTCTCAATTAGTAGACAATGCTGCAGCTGCAATTGATGCTGTTGATGCTCTGGGATATATTAACCGTAAAAAAGTAGCCGTTGGAGGACATTCTTACGGAGCTTTCATGACAGCAAATCTATTGACTCATTCTAATCTTTTTGCTTGCGGAATCGCCAGAAGTGGTGCTTACAACAGAACGTTAACTCCTTTTGGTTTTCAAACCGAACAACGTAACTATTGGGAAGTTCCTGAAGTTTACACTACAATGTCTCCATTCATGAGTGCAGACAAAATGAAAACACCTCTTTTATTAGTTCATGGTGAAGCTGACAATAATCCTGGAACTTTTACTTTGCAAACAGAACGTTATTATCAGGCTTTAAAAGGCTTGGGAGCAAATGCAAGAATGGTGATTTTACCTAAAGAAGCTCACAGTTATGTTGCCAAAGAAAACATTTTACACTTACTTTGGGAACAAGATCAATTTTTAGAAAAGTATTTAAAAAACTAGATTACCCCAAATTCAGTATAAAAATAAACCCGACAGATTTCAATATCTGTCGGGTTTACTTTTTAAAAAAATTCTCTAATTGACACATTCTCTAATTAAAGATAGTTTAATCCTAAGAATATTTCCTGTTCGAGAGGTAAATCAATTTCACTTTCAAAAAATATTAGTTGCCTTTTATAAACCGTTTCAATTAAAAAATGATTTCCTCTAAAATAAGTTCTTCTAATTTTTACCGGTAAATTTGATTCTGACACCATTTTAAACTGATGCGGATAAACTAGTGTTTTATGCGTTTGATCTTCATAAGAAAGCAATAAATGTGTTGGCACTTCATTTACTTCTCCAAATAACGAAGCCACATATTTAGTTTCAGGATCTTCGTATATTTTTGTTGGATTACCTTTAACTATCAACCCTCCGTTTCTCATTACAATTGCTTCATCAGCAAACGAGAGCGCATCTGTACTATCATGTGTTGCTATAATACAAGTTATTCCTTTTTGTTTTAGATAGCGAAACAAATTCCTGCGTAGGGCATTTTTCCTAAAAGCATCAATCTGGCTAAAAGGCTCATCCAGCAAAATCACTTCCGGTTCTAGAGCCAAAACTCTTACCAACGCAACTCTTTGTTGTTGTCCTCCACTTAAAAATTTAGCTTTTACATTCGAAAATTGCTCCATTTCGACCATTTCTAACAATTCCTGAACACGAAGTTTTTTCATGTTCGCAAAACCATTGGAAAGAAATTTACCAACATTCTCAGCAACAGTTTCATATGGTGACAAATCAAAATCCTGAGCCAAATATTTCATATAAGGCATTCCGGGAATTAAATTGTATTTGGGGCCTAAAATTGGCTTTTCATTATAAAAAATTTTGCCTTCATCTAAGTTATACAAGCCATATATAAGTTTAAGAAGCGTACTTTTTCCGCAGCCACTTTCACCAATAATAGCGATATTTTCGCCTTTGTTTATAGTAAAAGAAACGTTTTTTATAACAGGGTTTTCGGTGTACGAAAAAGAGATATTTTGAATGTCGAGCATGTGTTCTATTTGAAAGGGCAAATTTACAATGTTTAATTTCTAAAGTCAAAAAAAAAGCTGCTTCATTATGAAACAGCTTTTAAGAAATTTTATTGCGTTTGAAAACTATTTTCCAGCTTGAGCTTTAGCGTCGTTTACCATTTTATCATTTGCAGTAATTGAAAATTCTACGCGACGATTTTGCGCTCTTCCCTCAGGAGTATCATTTGTTGCAATAGGATCAGCAATTCCTAAACCTGAAGTTTTGAAACGGCTTGCTTTTAATCCTTTTGAAACTAAGTAAGCTTGCACAGAAGCAGCTCTTTGTCCTGAAAGTGTTAAGTTATATTCTGGTTTTCCTGTACTATCAGTGTAACCAAAAATTTGAATATCAGTATCTCCGTACTCATTGAATACAGGAACCAATTTATCTAAATTAGCTTTTGCCTGTGCAGTCAAAGTTGATTTATTAGTATCAAAACGAACAGAGTTTTCATTTAAAGTCAAGTGAATTCCCTCTCCAACTCTTTCAACATCAGCACCTGGTAAAGCCTGATCAATTTCACGAGCTTGTTTATCCATTTTATTTCCAATAAGAGCACCAGTTCCTCCACCTACAGCGGCACCAATTGCAGCTCCTAAGGCAGCATTTCCACCACGTCCTAAATTATTTCCTAAAATACCTCCAATAAGACCACCGGCAACTACTCCAATTCCGGCTCCTTTTTGTGTATTATTTGCATTTTTTACTGAATCGCAACTTGTAAAGAAACTTACTAATACAAGTAAACTACTCAAACTTAAAACGGTTATCTTTCTCATGTTTATATATTTTTAATATTAATTGGCTCTTTGAAATTGGTAAGTAACATCTTTAACCTGTCCTCCTACATTAATGTTATCAACTAACTGAAAAGAACTTTCAGTAATACCTGCAACTTTTAGTAAATATCCATCTCTTACTTTTTTTGCTTTTACACCAGCATCAAGAATTTTAAGTATAAACATACCTTGATTATTGATACTCCAAACAATCGGAGAAGAAAACGAAGTACAACTTGGCGCTGTCAATGCCATTGATCCCTTGTTATTATTCGAAATAAAACTCCAAGTACTACCAATAAAACATTTTGAATCAGCAAGATCAAATGAATTTACTTTGATATACTCAGAACCAGGATAAGACACATTGGTAAGAACCCAATTACCTTTTAGCGCTACTTGAGTCGATTTATCAAGTTTAGTCGAAAGCGTTGGTGCTTCTGTTGAAGCAGTTGTAGACGAAGCTGATTTACACGCGAAAAACATCGTGGCGATCATGCAAATGAAAATAATTTTCTTCATTTTGTACATTATTTAAGTTAATACTTACTCGTTTAACAATTATTATACCACAAATATACGATTCAAAGAAACATCTTCAGTTCCAGAATCTAATTATTTTCTTTCAAAATTAACACTTCGGTCATTTTGTCACCCAAAAAACAATTGGTATTCTATTTGAAGGAATGAAAATCATCACATTAAACTAAAAAATTAAAAAATATGACAACAGGTAAAATTAATGTTTCAGTAGAAAACATCTTTCCCTTAATCAAAAAGTTCTTATACAGCGATCACGAAATTTTCTTGCGTGAACTTGTATCAAACGGAACCGATGCTACTCTAAAATTAAAACACCTTATTAGCATTGGCGAAGCTAAAGTAGAATACGGAAATCCCGTTATCGAAATCAAAGTTGATAAAGAAGGGAAAAAAATCCATATTATCGACCAAGGTTTAGGTATGACCGCTGATGAAGTTGAAAAATACATCAATCAGGTTGCCTTTTCCGGAGCTGAAGAATTCTTAGACAAATACAAAGATTCTGCTAAAGATTCTGGAATTATTGGTCACTTTGGTCTTGGTTTTTACTCTGCTTTTATGGTTGCAGAAAAAGTAGAAATCATCACAAAATCATATAAAGATGAACCTGCAGCACACTGGACATGTGACGGAAGCCCTGAGTTCACTTTAGAACCGGCTGACAAAACTTCACGTGGTACTGAAATCATTTTGCATATTGCTGAAGATTCTCTTGAATTTCTAGAAGATTCAAAAATTAGCGGGTTATTGAACAAGTATAACAAGTTTATGCCTATTCCAATCAAATTCGGAACAAAAACAGAAACACTTCCAAAACCGGAAGATGCTCCTGAAGATTATATCAACGAAACTGTTGAAGTTGATAACATCATCAATAATCCTAATCCGGCTTGGACTAAACAACCAACTGAATTATCTGATGAAGATTATAAAAACTTCTACAGAGAGTTGTATCCAATGCAATTTGAAGATCCTTTGTTTCACATACATTTGAATGTAGATTATCCGTTTAACTTAACTGGAATTCTATATTTCCCTAAGTTAGGTTCAGATATGCAAATTCAAAAAGACAAAATTCAATTGTACCAAAACCAAGTTTACGTTACAGATAACGTAGAAGGAATTGTACCTGAATTTTTAACAATGCTAAAAGGAGTTATCGATTCACCGGATATTCCGTTAAATGTTTCTCGTTCTGGTTTACAAGCTGATGGTGCAGTTAAGAAAATCTCAAACTACATTACACGTAAAGTAGCAGACAAATTAAAAGCATTATTCAACGAAAACCGTGCTGATTTTGAAGCTAAATGGAATGATATTAAAATCGTTCTTGAATACGGGATGCTTTCTGAAGATAAATTCTACGAAAAAGCGGGTGCTTTTGTATTATACCCGACTGTAGATGACACTTATTTTACCTTAGAAGAATTAAAAGAAAAACTAAAAGAGAACCAAACTGATAAAGACGGAAAGCTAGTAGTTCTTTATGCTGGAAACAAAGAGGCACAACACTCTTACATCGAAACAGCAAAAGAAAAAGGATACGAAGTATTGCTTTTAGATTCACCAATTATCTCACATTTGATTCAAAAAATTGAAGGTGACAATAAAGATGTAACTTTTGTTCGTGTAGATTCTGATCATATTGATAACTTAATCAAAAAAGACGAAAACACGATTTCTAAATTATCTGATGAAGAAAAAGAAACATTAAAAACTTCATTGGAAGCTTACATTCCAAAAGCATACTCTGTACAATTAGAAGCTATGGATAGTCAAGCTGCTCCTTTCATTATTACACAACCTGAATTCATGCGTAGAATGAAAGAAATGAGTCAGTCTGGTGGTGGCGGAATGTTCGGAATGGGAAATATGCCGGAAATGTACAACCTGGTTGTAAACACCAACTCTGATCTTGCCACTAGTATTTTGAATACTGAAGACAAAACACATCAGGAGCACTTGGTAAAACAAGCTTTAGACTTAGCTAAATTGTCACAAAACTTACTAAAAGGAGAAGCTTTAACTGCTTTTGTAAAAAGAAGTTTTGAGATGATTAAATAATTTCTTGAATCACAAATATGTTATAAAATCCTGTAGGCCTAGCTTACAGGATTTTTTTATTACAATTCATTTTTTTTATTACATTTGATTGACCTATTAACCTAATCAAAAACCCAAACTACTATGAAAAAAACTGTTTTTTTATTACTAACAATTTGTGCCACAGGACTAACCTATGTTTCATGTTCTAGTAACGACGACACAAGTAATCAAGCTGACGTAACATCTGTTGGAGCTTCTATAGCAATTGACGCTGCAAACGAAATGGACATTAAAACCGGATTACTTGTTACATCAAAAACTTCTCCTACTGCAAAAAATGCGGAAACTACACCTGGCATTTGCGCCACGATTACCGTTACCCAGCAAAATGCTGATTCTTATCCAAAAATATTTACGATAGATTATGGAACAGCCGGCTGCACAGACAATCTTTTGACAAGAAAAGGAAAACTAAAGATCACTCTTTCGGGTCCGGTAATTACAACCGGAAGTAAAATGACTATTGAAAGAATCGATTATTCAATTAATGGAATAAAATTAGAAGGAACAATAGAATACACAAATTCAACAACTATTCCGACGGTTCCACAATGGAGCAGAAAAGTGACTAACGGAAAATTCTCAGATTTAGCCGGCAGAGTTTATCTAAATTCCGGAACATGGACTGTAAAACAAACTGCCGGTGTTGACACTCCTTATATTTTAAGTGATAATGTTTACGAAATGACAGAAGGAAGCCATACTATAACAGCAGCAAATGGCACAACATTGACTTTAACAGTTCAAGAATCATTAATCAAAAAGTATTCTTGCGACTTTATTTCTAAAGGAAAATTAAAAGTTCAAGGCGGCTTATTAAACGGAGTTGTTGATTACGGAAACAATGACTGCGACAGCAAATACACCTATACCCATGAAAACGGAACAACTTATAACTTAGTAATGTAACCGTATTATTCTCCAAAAATTACAAATCCCAATTTAGAAATAGATTGGGATTTATTTTTTTACAAAATTTAAACACTACATCATTACATTCAAACTATTTTCTTTATTTTGCAGCAAAATCTAAAAACCAATGAAAAAATCAATTATTGCTTTTGTTACACTTGCACTATTAGCATCATGCAGCAAAAAAGAATCAACTGAGAACTTACACATTACAGGAAATATTAAAGGATTAAAAAACGGAACTTTATATATCCAAAGAATAGTTGATACATCGCTTGTTGCTATTGACAGTATTAAAATCGATGGAAACTCTTCATTCGAGAGAGACATCAAACTAGAATCTCCAGAAATGCTTTATTTATTCCTGGACCGAGGTGTAACAAATTCAATGGATAACAATATTTTATTTTTTGCAGAACCTGGAAACATCAACATTGACACCAACTTAGATAACTTTATCTATAGTGCTAAAATTACCGGATCTAAAAATCAGGAATTATACGATGAATACAGAAAAATAAACTCTCGTTTTAATGAAGAAGGCCTTTCTATGGTTGAATCAAGATTTAAAGCAATGAAGAGACAAGATCAAAAAGCGCTTGACAGTATAAATGCGAAACAAGAATCTAATATTAAAAGAAAATACTTGTACGCTACAAACTTTGCTTTAAACAATAAAGATCACGAAATAGCGCCTTATATTGCCTTGGCTGAAATTTACGACATCAATATCAAGTTCCTTGATACAATTCAAAAATCGATGACTCCAAAAGTAGCCAACTCTCTTTACGGAAAAAAGCTAACAAAATATGTTGCAGATATTAAAAAAGAGCAACAGAAAGAGCCACAAAAATAGTTTTCAAAAAAACTGAACCCAAAACAAAAACGTCCTGAATAATTCAGGACGTTTTTTTATTGAGTAAAATTCTAAACTTTACATTCTAATTTCACAAAATGAATCGGAATTCAGAGTTTAAAATTCAGCTTGTACTTTTCTATCTACCGAACAAAGCACCGATAATACCAAATACAAATATAAGTGCATACAATGCCAAAATAGCCACCATAAAAATACCTATAAACTTATAATGTGATTTTAGATAACCTAAAGAATTACTTAATGCCTCTGAATCATTATCTCTAAATGCTCTTTTAGCGTTTACAGAAAATTTGTTTAAATAATAAACAGGGAAAAAGTAAACGGCAGCAATAAAAACATAGACAAATCCCATTGCCGCTCCAAAAGAACCTCCAAATGCTCCCCCCATGGCACTTCCCATAGACGCAAAAATGGTTCCTGCAAAAACTGCAACTAAAAGCATAAGTCCAATCCCTACAAATCCTACGATTGATAGAAAATAAGCCCATTTAGCGGTTTCTTTTAAAAAGTCTTTCGCAGTTTGATCGAGCTGCAACTCAAATTTTTCAAAAACTGAAGTTTCTTCCATTGTAATATGTTTTCTGGTTAAGCAGCAAACATAAGAAAATTAATGCAATATTTTTTACAAATTAAAAATGTTAAATTCTATTTTACAATTTATTAATTCGGTAGGCAAACAGATTGAGTATTTCGAAGTTCTCATAAAGTAGAATTAGATTTTTAAAAAGAAGATTTCACATTCTATTTACTCAAAAAAAAAAAAAAAACCATCACTAAAAGTGATGGTTTTACGTTGAGCCGGCGGAGGGACTCGAACCCACGACCTGCTGATTACAAATCAGCTGCTCTAGCCAACTGAGCTACGCTGGCGACTCATTACGGGTGCAAATATAAAATGGATTTTTGTATTTTCCAAAATAAATTTACTGCTTATTTTAATAAAAAACCATCACTCGAAGTGATGGTTTTATGTTGAGCCGGCGGAGGGACTCGAACCCACGACCTGCTGATTACAAATCAGCTGCTCTAGCCAACTGAGCTACGCTGGCGACTCATTACGGGTGCAAATATAAAGCGGATTTTCGTTTTTCCAAAATAAATTTGCACTTTTTTATACTTTTTTTTGCTTACAATTCGTTGATTTTAGCAATCAATTGATTAGCAGTTTCTTCCAATTCAACATTGATTTGTTTGAAGTGCGCTTTTTTGTTTTCAACATTCTTAGCATTCACTTTTGTGATCAAAGAATCAAATGCAGCAATAGCCTGATCGATCAAAGCATTCGTTTCTGGAGTAGGATTTCCTGTAGTAGACATTTCAAATAAGTAAATTGCCTCAATAATATCTCCTAATACGAAGTTGATGTCTTTCTTTAAATTTTTAACGTTTGCCATTTTTATTTTTATTTTAATTTGCGTCTGCAAAAGTACACATAATCTTTAGATTAAGTGCTATGAAATGTAAATTTCTAAAATTGAAGCTTTTCCGCTCAAAATAAATTCATTTATCTCAGCCGGAACCAAAACAGTATCACCTTTCATATAAGATTGTTTAAAACCATCGTACTCAATTTCAAAACTTCCCTCAACACACATATAAACGGTAAAAGATTTTCCTGTTTTCGTTACCTCTACTCTATTTTCTAACGGAATAAAATTAGTTGTAAAATAAGGACAATCCACCACAGAATTTGACGTATCAGCTTTCGATTCGTATTTCTTTTGTGTTTCTACCTTATTATAGTTAATTGCGTCAAGAGCTAAATCTACATGAAGTTCTCTTGTATTGCCTTGCGCATCTTTACGATCAAAATCGTATAAACGATACGTAATATCTGATGTTTGCTGAATTTCAGCCACTACCAATCCGGCACCAATAGCATGAACCGTTCCTGTTTCTAAAAAGAAAACATCTCCGGACTTTGCTTTAACATCGTCTAAAATAGAAACCAGAGTTTTATCATTTAAATGTTTCAAATATTCCTCTTTACTGGAATTTTCTTTAAAACCTACAATGATTCTCGAATCAGCATCAGCTTGCATTACATACCACATTTCGGTTTTACCAAATGAGTTATGACGTTCCTTTGCTAACTTATCATTGGGATGAACTTGTATCGAAAGATCTTCTCGCGCATCAAGATATTTAAACAGTAAAGGAAACTGCTTTCCAAAACGCTTATAAACTTCTGTTCCTAAAATTTCATTTGGTGTTTCATCAATAAGCTCCATCAACGATTTCCCTTTCAAAGCTCCATTAGCTACAATACTAACATCACCTTCAACAGTTGACAATTCCCAGCTTTCACCAGTTATTTTTGAAGTAATTGGCTTATTAAGAATTGTTTTAAGTTTTTCTCCGCCCCAGATTCTTTCTTTTAGAATTGGCTCAAATTGTAAAGGGTATGTTTTTGCACTCATTTTTTTCTAACTAATATCTTTAATTAATTTATACAGCTTTAATACTATTATTTTGTTCTACAATACTAATTCTTTGATAGTCTCCATTGCTTTCGGAATGTGCTTTGCGGCATTCATACTATCAAAAATTAAAATAACAACACCATTTTTATCAATAACATAAGTTACTCTTCCTGGCAACAAACCAAATAATGTATCGCGTACACCAAAAAGATGACGTAATTTTTTATCTTGATCTGATAGTAAAATGAAAGGCAATTTATGCTTGTTAGCAAATTTATGATGCGATTTTACACTATCACTACTTATTCCAATAACTTCAGCTCCAAGATCCTTAAAATCTTCATACTGATCTCTAAAACTACAGGCTTCTGTGGTGCATCCGGGCGTATTATCTTTTGGGTAAAAATAAATCACGATTGGCTTTCGACCCAAAATACTTTGGCTTTCAAAAACTTCTCCATGACTATCTTTCGCAGTAAAATTCGGAACTATATCTCCTATTTTTAATGACATTTATTCTTCTCCTTTATAAGTTACAAAATTGCGGTCCGTTTCATTCAAAACAATTTCTAAGTCAAAATCGGGCTGAATTCTTTTTCTAATTTTATTCCATATCACAACAGCTATATTTTCAGCAGTTGGATTCAAATCTTGAAATTCCGGAACATCCAGATTCAGATTTTTGTGATCAAACGGTATTTCTACTTCTTCACGTATAATATCCGCTAATACTTTCACATCTAAAACAAAACCGGTTTCTGGGTCAATTTTTCCTGTAACACTTACTGTTAAACCATAATTATGACCATGAAAATTGGGATTATTACATTTTCCAAAAACAGCATCGTTTTTTTCAAATGTCCAATCTTTCCTGTGCAATCGATGTGCAGCATTAAAATGTGCTTTTCTTGATATGGTTACTTTCATTAGGTTGTTGGTTAGTCTGGTTTAAATTTTGTGATCTTCTAAATAATGATAAAACTCATCAAAAATTATTTTAAACCACACGGTATAAATTTCGGGCTGTTTCTGAATATCTTTTTTTACATCTTCTATTTTCATCCATTTCCAATCTTCCACCTCATCAGTATTAATTTCAGGTTTATCATTGTAATACCCTATCATAACATGATCAAGTTCGTGCTCTGTCAAACCATTGTCAAAAGGAGCTTTATAAATAAAATGAAACAATTCTTTCAATTCAGTTTTAAATCCCATTTCTTCAAACAATCTTCGACTTCCGGCCTCAATATTGGTTTCACCTTCGCGTTGATGGCTACAGCATGTATTTGTCCAGAGTAAAGGTGAATGGTATTTTTGATGAGCTCTTTGCTGTAGCATCATTTCGTTTTTACTATTTAAAATAAAAACCGAAAAAGCGCGATGTAAGACCGCTTTTTCATGTGCTTCTAATTTTGGCATTAAACCAATTTGCTCATCGTTTTGATTAACTAATATTACGTTTTCTTCTATCATACGGCGTTTTGTACAAACAAAAATACGAAAAAAGAAATGGCTTGAAAATCCTAGAAGAGATTGTGAAAAATTTAACGACCATTGCATTTTATACAAAACTGACTCACAACACAATACACTTTAATTAATCTCGAAAAACCTTTAAAAATAAGCTCTAAAAACTGCAAACCCTTATTTTACGTAAATAAGAAAAGTTAAAACATACTTAAAAAAAACTGAATTGTAATCGACACGATATTTCAAAGCCAAAACTCATCGTACCTTTGAAATACTGAAATAAAGCACTTAAAACAATGAAAACAAAAAATCAATTTTTCAGCCTTTGCTTTTTAATACCACTTTTCATCCTGCAGGCCTGTGGCCAAAACACAAAAAAACTACCATCTAAAACTGTTGTAATGGAAAACAAAATAAGCAAACCCGGAAATCCCTATTATTCCAATACAGATACTACGAAACTAAATGTAACAAATGCTGAATGGAAAAAGGTATTGCCCGAAGATGTATATGATGTAATGCGAAATGCGGATACAGAACGACCTTTTACAGGCAAATACTGGAATACCGATGAAAAAGGAACTTACTATTGCGCATCATGCGGCAACAAACTATTTAGATCTGGGGCCAAATTCGCCAGCAGCTGCGGATGGCCAAGTTTTTTTGAGCAAGACAACAAAAAAAGTATTATTTACAAAGAAGATAATTCACTCGGAATGGAAAGAACTGAAGCTCTTTGCGGTCGCTGTGGCGGACATTTAGGCCATCTATTCGATGACGGGCCTCCGCCAACCGGAAAGCGTTATTGCATGAATTCGATCGCTCTTGACTTTGTTCCTGATAATAAATAATATAAACATGAAAAATATATTTCTAATTTGCATTTTTGCCTTATCCTTAAGCGGATTTTCGCAAAACAAAAAAACTTCAAATTTCGAAACTATTACCCTTGGCGGCGGTTGCTATTGGTGCGTTGAAGCCGTTTACGAGAATTTAGATGGTGTGAAATCTGTAGTTTCCGGTTTCTCCGGAGGTAACGTTGCGAACCCTACTTATGAAGAAGTTTGCACCGGAACAACCGGACACGCCGAAGTAGTTCAGATTACTTATGACAAAAACGTAACTGATATAAATGAAATTTTCAAAGTTTTCTTTACTGTTCATGATCCAACAACACTAAACCGACAAGGCGCAGATGTTGGAACACAATATCGTTCTGTAATTTTTTATAAAAACGAGGAACAAAGAAAAGCCGCGCAGAGTATTATTGCTGAACTCAACAAAGCGAAAGTATATAACAATCCGATTGTGACAAAAGTTGAGCCTTTTAAAGCTTTTTATAAAGCCGAAGATGATCATCAGAATTACTATGCAAACAACAAAAACCAGCCTTATTGCAGAATGGTAATTCAGCCGAAAATAGAAAAATTCGAAAAAGTATTTAAAGACAAATTAAAAAAGAAATAGGTTAATATAATTGTTAATTCAAGCTTGCCGTCCATTTTTATGGACGGTTTTTTTGTGTTTTTTTTTGCCAAGAATTACATGATTCTCCAGTAATTTTTCATGTAAAATAGAATTGTAATTTGTAAAAATCGCGGCAAACTCTTTTTTAAAAACCAATTCAAATTTTTCGTATTTTGCACTGATCAAAAAACAAAAACAATCAACCAAAAACCACCAAATGAAGCAATTATTACTGTTACTTGCCTTCTTTACAACAATTTATCAAGCACAATCTCAAGAAAATCTACCTACCGATTATCTGTCCAAAGAATTTCACAAAGATCGAAGAGAAGCATTTAGAAACCTAATGCCTGCTAATTCTGTAGCGGTAATTTTTTCATATCCTGAAAGAGTATTTTCTAATGACATGAATTACAAATTTCATCAAAATCCAGACCTATATTATTTAAGCGGTTACAAAGAACCAGATGCTGTTTTGTTGATTTTTAAAGAAAATCAGGGAACCGGAGAAACCTACAATGAAGTATTCTTTACCCGAGAAAGAGACGCAAAAAAAGAAACCTGGACCGGAAGACGATTAGGCATTGATGGCGTTAAATCTCAACTAGGATTTACAACCGTTTACAACGGAAAAGACTTTAAAAATTTTGACATCAATTTTAAAAAATTCAACAAAGTCATTTACGATAAAATCCCAACAGATCTGGAAGGAAATCAAAGTGGTTTTGATCTTTTTGGCTTACTTCAATCTTTTAAAAACAAGGCTGGAATTACGGCAGACGATAAAACTTCACTCGAACTTTTCGCAGACATTACAAACTCACTGAGAGAAATCAAAACTCCTGAAGAAATGGAATTAATGCGCAAAACTGTAAAACTTTCGTGTATTGCGCACAACGAAGTCATGAAAGCGGTTGGTCCGGACATGGGCGAAAATGAAGCCGAAGGAATTCATGCCTATATTCACAGAAGGTATGGTGCCGAAGGCGAAGGTTACGCGCCAATTGTAGGCGCCGGTGCCAACGGATGTATTTTACATTATGAAGAAAATAATAGCACTAAAATAGACAATCAGTTATTACTAATGGATGTTGGTTCTGAATATCACGGCTATTCTGCCGATGTTACCAGAACAATTCCCGCAAACGGAAAATTCACAGAAGAACAAAAAGCAATTTATCAATTGGTTTATGATGCCCAAGAAGCCGTCTTTAAGATCTGTAAAGAAGGAACACCTCTAATAGATTTAAACGATACAGCTAAGGACGTTTTAGCAAAGGGCTTAATAAAACTCGGAATCATAACAGATCCAAAAGATGTAAAACTTTATTATCCGCATTCATGTTCTCACTTTCTAGGTCTGGATGTTCACGACAAATTAACTTTCAAAGGCCCGCAAAGTGCCTTAAAAGAAAACATGGTCATAACGGTTGAACCTGGAATTTATATTCCGGCAGGTAGTAAATGCGATAAAAAATGGTGGAATATTGGCGTTCGCATCGAAGACGATATTGCAATCAAAAAAGATTCGTACGAAAACCTATCTGCTGATTCACCAAGAAAATGGCAGGATATTGAAAAACTCGCAGCAGAAAAAAGCACTTTCAATGAAATGAAATTTCCTAAAATATAATTTTAACCTTGATGGAAGACTTTTCAAAATTAAAAAAAGAGACTGAAACCTACGCAAATATTGGTTTCACACAATCAGAAACAATAGAACAATTACTAGCTAAAGGTTTTACTTTAGACGAGATTAAAAATGAGATTTTTAACTATTATCCGCTAATTCATAAAAGTGATATTTTAAAATCTTTTTCTTTTATATTCTCCTTTTCAATTATAACAATTCTTTCATTATCTCCATTAATTGGCTACTTTTTTGAAATCAAACATGGTTTTGCACTTGGCTCACTGTTTTTACTAATTACTGCAATTGGATACTATAAACTATTTAAAATAAGCTTCTTTTTATGGATGATTTTCTTTAGTATTCTTATTTTATATATGTTAGTAGCGCTCTACGTAAAAATTTCGGGACATTTTGTAAATATGACTTTTTCATATAAAAATATGATTGCCGTTCTACTATTATCAACTACCAGTTTTACAAGCATTTATCAAACATTTAAAAGTTACCTGCTTTACAAAAAACAATACAAATTCGAATAAAATAAAGAGCCTCGTTTAAATTTAAACGAGGTTTTTTGTACCGTTTACAAAAAGCCAATAAACTTAAACTGATTTTTCATTTACTTTGTAATTCTAAAAATTTACTCATGAAAGCACTTACCTTTTCTTCCTTTGGAAATTCAGATGTTTTGGAATATATCGAAATCCCAAATCCGCAATTAAAAAATGATGAGATTTTAGTTGAAATGAAAGCCATCGGATTAAATTTTGCCGATGTTTACAGACGAAAAGGAAACTATCATTTAAAAGGGAATCCGCCTTTTATTGCTGGTTATGAAGGTGCAGGAATCATTGTCGACACCAATAATCATCCTGAATATAAAGTTGGAGATCGTGTCGCTTTCGCCGATGTTCCATTTGCAAATGCAGAACTGGTTGCAGTAAATACAAATCACGTTTTACCATTACCGGAAGCTGTTTCATTCGAAACGGCTGCCTCAATTTTATTACAAGGTTTAACCGCGCATTATTTAGCGACAGACAGCCATAAAACCACAAAAGATGAAACTGTATTAATTCATGCAGTTGCAGGTGGCGTTGGACAAATCCTGACACAAATCAGTAAACTTTTAGGTGCAAATGTTATCGGTTTAACTTCATCATCAGACAAAGCTAAAGTTGCTATTGAACAGGGAGCAGATCATGTTTTTCTTTATAGTGACGATTGGAAATCGCAAATTTTTAAAACAG
Organism: Flavobacterium sp. FlaQc-57; assembly: GCF_044007395.1. Classification (NCBI taxonomy): domain Bacteria; kingdom Pseudomonadati; phylum Bacteroidota; class Flavobacteriia; order Flavobacteriales; family Flavobacteriaceae; genus Flavobacterium; species Flavobacterium sp. FlaQc-57. The sequence goes on along the minus strand of NZ_JBIPDA010000004.1, from coordinate 186,702 downwards.
CTCCAAATGGCGTCGATGTTGTTTATGACAGCATTGGAAGTACATTAATGGAGAGTTTTGAAGCAACAAAAGAATGTGGTCAAGTCGTTTTCTTTGGAATGGCAGGTGGCGATCCAAAACCCGTTGATCCAAGAATGTTAATGGATACTTCAAAAACCTTAACTGGCGGTGATTTATGGAGCTATTTAAATTCTAAAGAAGAAAGAATCAAAAGAGCCAATCAATTATTTAATTGGGTTATTGACGGAAAAATCAAACTTTCAGAACCCACTTCTTTTAAATTATCAGAAGGAAATTTGGCGCACGATTATCTGGAAAGCCGAAAAAGTACCGGGAAAATTATTTTGATTCCGTAAATGTAGTTTCAGTCTCAGTTTTCACCTTATAGTTTGTCATTTCTTGTTACTCGAAATGACAAGATTGCAGCTAGACTGAGCTTACAACTGATTAATCTCAATCTTCGTCAATTCCGATAATTCTAAGATTCTGCCAACATCATTTTTATTGACAACAAAAAACATATAATTATCACCGTGCGTATCATACGTCATTAATTCAAGATTACGTTTTGCCAAAGCCGTTTGAATATAAGGAAACAAATCATGGCTGTACGTTTCTTCAGGGTATTCGAAATTCAAATCTTCACCGATCATTTCTGAAATGAAATATTCAGCATCTTCAGGATCAAATTTCCAATCACTGTCCCAACAGTCTATATTTTCAAAAAAAACAAAATGTCCCTCAATAATCTCGTGATATTCTTTTGCTTCTTTTTTAAAATTCTTTACAAGCTTTTTTGATTGTTTTTGAAGCACTTTTTCATCGACATTTCCTCGCGAAACTAATTTTATAAACTCTTCAAAAGTTGCCTGAGTCACTTCAATTTCTTCGGATAATAAATTATCGTTTGATTGAAGTTCAACATTCTTAGGAAGTTCTATTTTTAAATATTGACAAATACCCTGCAAAACCTTTTCAAATTCTTTAAATCCTATTTTTTGGATATCGTTTTTAGGTTCATTTATATCAATAAATTCTGCTTCTAAAATTCCTCTTGTATAATCCAGAAAATAACTATTGTTGTAAAGAATTTTAAAATCGTTGGTTTCTAAACTATTAGTACAACAAAAGAAAATGATAAAATTATGCAAAACATGTTTTAGATGTTTTTTCATTTCCGGAGTTGGTTCCGAAAAAAACTGAATATGGATATAATCGTATTCTAATTCCTGAAGCATTTGCTCTTCAGAAATTGGCCCTATATTCATCTTTTTATACAATTCGTTTAATACTTCATAGGCATTACTAAAACCACTTTTCTTAATTTCAACTTTTCCTTCTTCATGATCAAATGACGTTGGAAACGAATACAAATTCACAGAAATCGTATCATGAATTCCTTTCATTTTGAATTCAAAACTATTGTTCTCATTATACAAATGGGTGTAAATAGTATCTATTACATCATAAGATACAATTGATTTTGGATTGTTATTTCTACCGAAAAAATTAGAGAAGAAGTCTTTCATTTCCCTATTATTTTAAAGTCTCCGCAATCATCAAAGCACATTTTTCACCGTCAATTGCAGCCGATATAATTCCACCTGCATAACCTGCACCTTCTCCACACGGATACAAACCTTTTATTTGTAAGTGCTCATAAGTTATTGGATCTCTCGGAATTCTGACTGGCGATGAAGTTCTACTTTCCGGGGCGTGTAAAATAGCTTCATTAGTTAAATAACCACGCATTGATTTTCCGAATTCTTTAAATCCCTCACGCAAAATCTGCGATAAAAATCCTGGAAAAACCTGTCCCATTTCAACCGAAGTTGTTCCAGGAACGTATGAAGTTTTAGGTATATCTGATGACACTTTATTTTGAGTAAAATCAACCATTCGCTGTGCAGGAACTTTTTGAGTTCCTCCAGCCAAATGCCATGCCTTTTGTTCAATACTTTTCTGGAATTCCATTCCGGCCAAAGCACCAAATTTGGCGAAAGGTTTAAAATCCTCCAATTTTAATTCGATTACAATTCCGGAATTTGCTGTAGCCTGATCACGTTTAGATGGCGACCAGCCGTTTGTAACCACTTCACCAGGACTCGTTGCACAAGGCGCAATTACTCCACCCGGGCACATACAGAATGAATACATTCCGCGGCCGTTAACTTGTTTTACAATAGAATATGGTGCCGGTGGCAAATGTTCTCCACGATAATCACAACTGTATTGAATACTATCTATTAATTGTTGAGAATGTTCTGCACGAACTCCTAATGCAAAAGGTTTTGCTTCGATAAAAATTTTCTTCTTATCTAATAATTCAAAAATATCTCGTGCCGAATGTCCTGTGGCTAAAATCAATTTATTAGCAAGAATGGTATCTCCGTTTTGAGTTACAATTCCTTCAACCTCATTATTTTTTACCAGAATATCTGTTACTCGTGTGTCAAACAAAACCTTACCTCCAAATTCGATGATTTTATTTCTAATATCTTCGATAATTTTTGGCAATTTATTAGTTCCGATATGCGGATGCGCCTCCACCAAAATATCTTCAGAAGCTCCAAAAGCAACTAAAAGCTCTAATATTCTGGTAACATCACCACGTTTTTTAGAACGCGTATATAACTTCCCGTCAGAATAGGTTCCTGCTCCGCCTTCTCCAAAACAATAATTCGAATCTTCATTTACAATATGCTCTACGTTTATTGCTTTCAAATCGCGTCGGCGTCCACGAACATCTTTTCCACGTTCAATTACTATTGGCTTTAAGCCTAATTCAATTAATTGCAAAGCAGCAAAAAGTCCGGCTGGACCAGCACCAACAACAATAACTTCCTGAGCCGAAGAAACGTCATTATATATAGGAAGTTCTATTTTGGTTTCCTGAAATGGCTCACCCTGCAAATAAATAATTACTTTCAGATTGATTTTTATCGCTTTTTGACGCGCATCAATAGATCGTTTTAAAACAGAAATATGTTGAATTTCCTTTGGAGAAACCTTTATTTGTTTAGACAAATAGTCTTTAAGCAACAATTCGTTTGCAGCTATTTCTGGCGTTACCTGAAGTAAAAGTTCTCTTGGCATTTTATTTTATTTATTCAATTAGCTTTTCTATCTATGAAAAGAACATGCAAAAATAACATTTTGAAATGAGATTTTATCTTTACTCTAAATTTTCACACAGATCTAAGCAGATTTTGCTCTTAATTTATTTTTAGCCACAGATTATTTGGATTAAAGAGATTTCTTTTCACAGTGTTAGACGCACTGCAGTGCACCTCTACAGAAAAAAACTTAGAATCTCAGAACCTTTTATTAAAAATAGACTTTGTACCTTTGTTCCTCTCAACCTTTTGCACCTTTAAAAAAAATGTCTAGAAAAATAAAATTGATTTGGGATTTTCGTGGTCCAGCTTCTGCAAAAACTGCCGAACATCATGAAATTCATTTAAAAGAGTATATCACAATAGAAAAATTACCTCTAAATATTACAGGTTACAAAATCATAAACGAAATGCAGGCTATTGCTTTTATGGTTGTTACTGATGAAAATATGATTCAGGTAAGAGATGCTTTGAAACCACATCGAGGAGAAGTTTATGGCGAATAATTTAAGTCACAGTATTCAGTGTCAGTTTTCAGTTCTGACTGAGACTGAAAACTGCGACTGAAAACTTTTTTTAATTCGCTACTTCGCTAATAAATTTAATTCGCATTAAGCGTAATTCATCAATATCATAATCGCCATCGAATTCTTTAAGAGCGTCTTCGATTTTATCTGATTCTGATTCCATGAAATAATCGTGAATTTCTTCTTGCTGATCATCATCAAGCATATCATCAACCCAATATTTGATATTCAGCTTTGTTCCTGAATATACAATTTGTTCCATTTCTTTGATCAAAGCATCCATCGAAAGTCCTTTTGCAGAAGCAATATCACTTAAAGGTAGTTTTCTATCAATGTTTTGAATGATGTATAATTTATTTGCGGAGTTTACTCCGGTAGATTTTACTACTAGATCATCTGGACGAACAATATCATTATCTTCAACATATCGACTGATTAATGCTACAAATTCTCCACCATATTTTTTAGCTTTTCCTTCACCAACACCGTGAATATTGAATAGTTCATTTAAATTAATTGGATATTTTAAAGCCATATCTTCAAGCGAAGGATCCTGAAAAACAACAAACGGAGGAACACCTAATTTCTTGGCCACTTTTTTACGCAGTTCTCGTAACATCCCCATTAAAACTTCATCAGCAGTTCCTGATGATTTTGATGCGGTTACTATTGCTTCATCTTCAGATTCATTATATTCATGATCTTCAGACATCATAAACGAAACTGGTTTTTTAATAAAGTTCAAACCTTCTTTTGTAATTTTTACTACGCCATAAGTTTCAATATCTTTAGATAAATAACCTGCTACCAGAACTTGTCGAAGCAGAGCCATCCAGTATTTCTCATCATGATCTGATCCTGAACCAAAAAACGATTGTGTATCAGTTTTATGTGCTTTAATAACGGCATTTACACGACCTATTAAAGTGAATACAATTTCTTTTGATTTGTAAATATGCTTGGTATCGCGAACAATTTCCAATAATTTAACGACTTGATCTTTCGCTTCAACTTTCTTTTTAGGATTGCGAACGTTGTCGTCCATATCTGCACCTTCTCCTGTTTCACTGTCAAATTCTTCACCAAAATAATGCAGTAAGAACTTTCGGCGTGACATTGAGGTTTCGGCGTAAGCCACAACTTCCTGTAATAATGCAAAACCTATTTCCTGTTCGGCAACCGGTTTTCCAGACATGAATTTCTCAAGCTTTTCTACATCTTTATAAGAGTAATAAGCCAAACAATGCCCTTCGCCTCCATCACGTCCTGCGCGACCTGTTTCCTGATAATAGCTTTCTAATGATTTTGGAATATCATGATGAATTACAAATCGAACATCCGGCTTATCAATTCCCATTCCAAATGCGATTGTTGCAACTACAACATCTACATCTTCCATCAAAAACATGTCCTGATGTTTGGCTCTGGTTTTTGCATCTAAACCTGCGTGATAAGGTACCGCGCTAATTCCGTTAACTTGTAAAACTTCGGCAATCGATTCTACTTTTTTACGGCTTAAGCAATAAATAATTCCCGATTTGCCTTTATGTTGTTTGATAAATCGAATAATATCCGACTCAATGTTTTTTGTTTTTGTTCGAACTTCGTAGTACAAGTTCGGTCTGTTGAATGATGCTTTAAAAGTATTGGCATCAGACATATCCAGATTTTTAAGAATATCTTCCTGAACTTTTGGGGTTGCAGTTGCGGTAAGTCCAATAATTGGAACCTGTCCCAATTGTTTGATTATGTTTTTCAGATTTCGGTATTCAGGCCTAAAGTCATGCCCCCATTCTGAAATACAATGTGCTTCATCAATTGCAACAAATGAAATTGGCACACTTTGCAAAAACGCCACATACTCTTCTTTAGTTAAAGATTCCGGAGCCACATAAAGTAATTTGGTCAAACCAGAGGTAATGTCTTTTTTTACTTGTGCGATTTCTGTTTTGGTGAGAGAGGAATTGAGCACATGTGCTATTCCGTTTTCTGAAGAAAGGCTTCGAATTGCATCAACCTGATTTTTCATCAAAGCAATCAAAGGAGAAACAACGATCGCTGTTCCCTCCTGAATTAAAGCGGGTAATTGATAACAAAGAGACTTTCCACCGCCGGTAGGCATAATTACAAAAGTATTCTTCTTGTCTAAAATACTCGTAATGACTTGCTCCTGCAAGCCCTTAAATTGGCTAAAGCCGAAATACTTCTTTAATTCCTTGTGTATTTCAATTTCGTTTGAATTCATTCTTTATATTAATGGATATTTTGTATAAATTTGCAACACATAAAGATACAACTTTCTTTTATACATACAAATTTTAAATATTCTGTTTTGATCACAAAAGAAAATATATTGGCGATCGCCAAAAAAACCATACTCTCTGAAAGTGAAGCAATTACAAAACTAATTGATTTTCTAGACGAAAATTTCTACGAAGCAACCCAACGTATTTATGAAACCAAAGGTCGTTTGATCGTTACAGGCATCGGAAAAAGCGCAATTATTGCTCAAAAAATGGTCGCTACTTTTAACTCAACTGGTACGCCATCTATGTTCTTACACGCGTCAGAAGCTATTCATGGCGACTTAGGAATGATACAAAACGAAGATGTTATCATCTGCATTTCAAAAAGTGGGAATAGTCCTGAAATAAAAGCTTTGGTTCCATTATTAAAACGCTTCGGAAACATTTTAATCGGAATGACCGGAAATGTAACTTCATTTTTAGCCAAAGGTTCTGACTATGTTTTGAATACCACTGTTGAAATGGAAGCTTGCCCAATAAATTTAGCACCAACAAATAGCACAACCGCACAACTTGTAATGGGTGATGCACTTGCCGTTTGTTTAATGGAAATGCGTGATTTCAAACCAGAAGATTTTGCTGTTTATCATCCGGGTGGTGCTTTAGGAAAAAAACTATTGCTTCGCGTAAAAGACATGATTGAACATTCGTTAAAACCAATGGTTTCTCCGGATACTTCAATTAAAAAAGCGATTTTTGAAATCTCTGAAAAACGATTAGGTGTAACCGCTGTAATCGAAAATGATAAAATTATCGGAATTATTACTGACGGAGACATCCGAAGAATGCTAAATGACGTAGATACTATTGCTGACTTAACTGCAAGAGATATTATGTCAAAAAATCCTAAATTAGTTTCTTCAGAAACTATGGCGGTTGACGCCTTAAATATTTTAGAAGATTTTTCAATAACACAACTTATTGTGGCTGACAACGGAGAGTACAAAGGTGTACTACATTTACATGACATTTTAAAAGAAGGAATCGTATAATGGCAAAAAAAAACCTTGGCGAGATGTCATTTTTAGATCATCTTGAAGAACTAAGATGGTTATTAGTAAGAAGCACAATTGCAATATGTATTATGGCTTTTTTCACTTATTTTATAAGTGATTATTTATTTGATCAAATTATTTTAGGTCCAATACGACCTACTTTTTTTACTTATGTCTGGTTTTGTGACTTATCACATCAGTTGGGCTTTGCAGATAGTATTTGCATCACTGAGTTGAATTTCATCATTCAGAATACCGAAATGGAAGGACAAGTAAACATCTTTGTATGGATGTGTCTTCTCGCTGGTTTCATTCTAAGTTTCCCTTTTATTTTATGGGAAATATGGAAATTTATCAGCCCTGCTTTATACGAGAAAGAACGTAAAAACGCAAAACTATTCATATTCGTCTCTTCCTTACTTTTCTTTTTAGGAGTATTGTTTGGATATTTTGTTGTAATTCCGATGTCTGTGAATTTCGTTGCAACTTTCTCTGTAAGTGATGTTGTTAAAAACCAATTCACACTTGATTCTTACATGGGTATGGTTAAAACAAGTATTCTTGGTAGCGCTATGTTTTTTGAATTACCAATCGTTATTTATTTCTTAACCAAATTAGGATTAGTAACACCTATGTTCCTTAGAAAATATTGGAAATATGCCGTAGTAATCATCTTAATTGTTGCAGCAATTGTTACACCACCAGATGTTGTGAGCCAAACGATTGTAGCTATCCCAATGTTGATTATCTATGAAGTAAGTATCCTTATTTCGAAGGTTGTATATAAAAATAAATTGAAAGAAAATGTCTGATATCATACAAGAATTCAACGACTATCGTTCTAAAATGAACGAAAAACTATTGGCTGACAATAACAAAATTGTTAAGCGAATTTTCAATCTTGACACGAATGCTTATGCTCCCGGAGCTCTTGATGTAAAAACAAAAGAACTTTTAGGATTAGTAGCATCTGCTGTTTTACGTTGTGATGACTGTGTAAAATATCACTTAGAAACAAGTCATAAAGAAGGCGTTACAAAAGAAGAAATGATGGAAGCTATGGGAATCGCAACTTTGGTTGGAGGAACAATTGTAGTTCCACATTTACGCAGAGCTTATGAATTCTGGGAAGCTCTTGAAGACGAAGCTGCAAATTAGAAAATGTGGCAATTTGATAATTAGATGATTTCTTGAAATACTCTAATTATTTAATTCTGAAGTACAAATTCTAAATTTTGAAAATGCAATAATTTGTTAATTGATTTATCGGATTGATTATTTTAAACTTATTTTGCCTTTCAAATCAATTTAAAAAATTAAATCTGAGCTAGTTTTTCAATTATCTCATTCTCAAATTATCTAATTATCTAATTAAAAAAATGAAGCTAAGAGCCGATAATTTAATCAAAACCTATAAAGGTCGTAGTGTTGTAAAAGGGATTTCTGTTGAGGTAAATCAGGGAGAAATCGTTGGACTTTTAGGGCCAAATGGTGCCGGAAAAACAACTTCGTTTTATATGATTGTTGGATTGGTAAAACCAAATCAAGGAAACATTTACCTTGACGATTTGAATATTACCGATTATCCAATGTACAAACGTGCACAGCAAGGAATTGGTTATTTAGCACAAGAAGCTTCTGTTTTTAGGAAATTAAGCATTGAAGATAACATTTTAAGCGTTTTACAATTAACTAAACTTTCAAAAGAAGAGCAAATTGCTAAAATGGAAAGTTTAATAGAAGAATTCAGCTTAGAACATATTCGCACCAACAGAGGCGATTTACTTTCTGGAGGTGAACGCCGTCGTACTGAAATTGCTCGTGCTCTGGCGACTGACCCAAAATTCATCTTATTGGATGAGCCTTTTGCAGGAGTTGACCCTGTTGCGGTTGAGGATATTCAGAGAATTGTCGCTCAGTTAAAAAATAAAAATATCGGAATTCTTATTACCGATCACAACGTTCAGGAAACTTTAGCAATTACGGACAAAACATACTTAATGTTTGAAGGAGGAATCTTAAAAGCAGGAGTTCCAGAAGAATTAGTTGAAGACGAAATGGTTCGTCGTGTTTATCTTGGGCAAAACTTCGAATTACGTAAGAAGAAATTGGAGTTCTAAAAAAGTGCGCAGTCGCAGTTTTTAGTTTACAGTTTACAGTTTTACTGAGACTGAAAACTGCGACTGAAAACTGAATACTAAAAACTCACTCCACTGTAATAAATTGTAATTGCTGTAAATCTCCGTTGTAGATATTTACATCAACTCTGTGTTTTATTCCCGGCAAATAAGCTTTTTCTGTAAACTGCCAAAAAAGCCAATCGTCTTCAATTTTCTCTCTGTAAAAATTATAATTAGCAATCCAAAATAGGTACTCACCAAATTCTTCTTTCAGGAAATCGCCATAATAACGTTCTCCTGTATAAATTATAGGACGTACCTGATAATGCTCTTCTACTTTATTCAGCCAACGTTTCAAACCTTTTTTTAAGCTGTCTAAAGGTTGATTTTTAGGTAATCTTTCAATATCTAAAACTGGCGGTAAATCGCCTTTTTGCAATTTCACCGTCTTAATAAAAAGATTTGCCTGTTCAATTGAATTTTCGTTTGGACGATAATAATGATAGGCACCGCGAATAATTTTATGCTTTTTTGCTCCGAGCCAATTATGCATAAATTGCCTGTCAACTCTATCATTTCCAGCTGTTGCACGAATAAAAACAAACTGCACCGGATATTTTTCTTCTAAAATTTCAACTTCGTCCCAATGAACGGTTCCTTGAAATTCTGAAACATCGATACCTATAACTTTCCCTTTGTGATTTTCTAAAACCTGAATATTTCTAACATCAGAAAGATGTTTGTCAACCTCATCTTCATTTAAAACTTTACTTGATTTAAAACCAAGATAATAAGCTAAACCATCGCGATAATGATAAACCGTACTAAAAAAAAGTATTACTAAAAAGGAATAAATAATGAAGCGAAGTCCACTAGCCAAAAACGATCTTTGAGGTTTCGATTTTCGGGAATAAGAGGTTCTTCGTGTAGTCGTTTTTCTTGCCATTAATAAAACTACTTTTTCAAGAAAAGATTATTCACAACCGATAACAACACATAAAAAATGATAATTAACGGGATCGCGATATATTGAAGAAACAATACTAAAACTATGGCCACTAACAAAAAGATCACTTGCAGCACGTTATCTTTTAGATTAAATTTCTTGATTTTTAATGAAAATAAAGGAATTTCTGCATTCAAAATATAGGCACTACATAAAGTTATCGCTAACAATACCCAATGGTTCGTTAAGATTCCGAAAATCACTAAAGAATCAGAATACTCAATAACTAAAGGTAAACTCAAAATAAACAATGCATTTGCAGGCGTCGGCAAACCAATAAATGAATCTGTTTGACGGGTATCAATATTAAAATTAGCCAATCGATAGCAAGAACCTAATGTGACAATAAATCCTAAAAAAGGAATAATAGTCGACGCAATTTCATCCGTAGGATTTGCGCTTTTTAAAAACAAACTATACATTACATAACCTGGCGCAACGCCACTGGTTACCATATCTGCTAAAGAATCCAATTGCAACCCAAGCGGACTTGAAACTTTGAATAATCTGGCAAAAAAACCATCAAAAAAATCAAAAAAGATTCCTAAACAAACCATATAAAAAGCCATTTCGAAGTTGCCTTTAGAAACAAAAACAACTGCGACACAACCGCAAAACAAATTGATTAATGTAATTAAATTAGGAATGTGTTTTTTAATATTCATCTTTTAAATTATTTGATAATGGAAGGAACAAATTTAGCATAATAACTGCAACTAAAAAGGGGTTTTTACAAGAGTTTTTTATTTGGTATTTTGACTTTAGTAATATTTATGAAAAGGAATAAATTTGCTGAGTAAAATATTATATTTTTGGTAAAAATTAAAACAGGCTTCGGTTTGCAAAAAAATATCAGTTGAAGAAAATTCTAGTCTTTTTATTACTTTGTAGCTTTTCACTACAATATGCTCAAACTGTTCGAAAATATTCGAATGAGTTTATGAATATTGGTGTCGATGCAGCCGCTTTAGGAATGTCAGGTGCGGTAGTTGCTTCTACAAATGATGTTAATTCTGTTTATTGGAATCCAGCAGGCTTAACACATCTTGAAGATCATCAAATTTCTTTAATGCACGCCAATTACTTCGCGAATATTGCACAATATGATTACATAGGATACGCAAGCCCGATTGATGATCGAAGTGCCTGGGGAATTTCAATGATTCGCTTTGGCGTTGATGATATTATGGACACGACTCAATTAATCGACAATCAGGGTAATATTGATTATAACAGAATTAGCTTGTTTTCGACGGCTGATTATGGCTTCACTTTTTCTTACGCCAGAAAATTGCCTGTTGACGGTTTTCAATACGGAGTGAATGCAAAGGTAATTCGTCGAATTATTGGAAAATTTGCTAATTCCTGGGGGTTTGGATTTGATATTGGACTTCAGTTTGAACGTAATAATTGGAATTTTGGATTAATGCTTCGAGATATTACGACAACTTATAACGTTTGGAATATTGACGAAAAAGAATATCAGAAGATTGCAAATGCTATTCCGGGTGAAAACAATGAATTACCAGAAAGCACGGAGATAACTTTACCGAAAGCTCAATTAGGAGTTTCGAAAAAATTTGATTTTCATAATGATTACAGTCTTTTGGTTGCCACAAATTTGAATATGAGATTTGAACAGACCAATGATATTATTTCATCAAAAGTAGTTAGCATTGATCCTGCACTTGGTTTTGAATTTGGCTACACTGATCTTGTTTTTTTAAGAGCTGGCGCGGGAAATTTTCAAAATGTAACTCAATTAGACAATACTGAAAAAGTGAACTTTCAACCTAATATTGGATTAGGTTTTAAGTATAAAGGCATTCAGGTTGATTATGCTTTAACTGACCTAGGAAACCAAAGTACGGCTTTATACTCAAATATTTTTTCTTTAAAAGTAGATTTGGGTATCTTTAGATAAAATTTACAAAACCTTAAATTTCTTAAAAATTTTAAATCATGAAAAATGTCATTTTAAAAAAAACACTTTTTAGTTTACTATTATTACTAAGTTTTATTGGTTTTAGCCAAAATTTACCTTTATCAAAAGATGCTAAAATAAGTATTCTGACTTGTGGTCTTGGTAACGAATCATATTCTTTTTTTGGTCACACAGCCATCAGAATTGCTGATCCTGCCAATAATATTGATGTTGTTTATAACTATGGTACTTTTGATTTTAGAACTCCTAATTTTGTTGCCAAATTTACCAAAGGCGACTTACAATATTATGCAACTGCAGCCGCATTTGGAGATTTCGCGAATGAGTATACCGCTGAAAAAAGAAGCATTTTTGAGCAGGAATTACTTATTCCGCAAGAATTGAAGCAAAAGCTTTTCGACAAACTAAATAAAACCATATTTTCTGAAGAACGTTTTTATACTTATAAATTCATTGACAAAAACTGTACATCGATGGTTGTTGATGTTGTCAATTCAGCCTTAAATGGCAACATAATTACTAAAAAAGGAGACACTGATATAACTTATCGCTCTATTCTATTCCCTTATTTTAACGGACATTTTTATGAACAATTAGGAACGAGTATTATTTTTGGAACTAAAGTAGATCAATTGGGAACAAAGATATTTTTGCCTTTTGAATTAAAAAATAGTTTAGAAAAAACTACTTTTCAAAATCATCCTTTAGTAAGTCAAAGTAAAACGTTGCTAAGTTTTGAGAAGGAAACTCCAAAATCATGGTGGAATAACATTTACACTTATCTTATTATACTTGCTTTTGTAATTCTAGCGCATAATAAAATAGTCGATAAAATTTATCTTTTAATCTTATCTTTAATAGGAATCTTTTTTGTTGCTATTGGATTTTATTCTCTTCACCAAGAACTGGCAATGAATTACAATGTGCTTTTATTTAGCCCGCTTTTGTTGATTTTGATTTTCTTTTCAGTTGCACAAAACAAAAGATGGACGTATCGATTTGCAGTCTTGCACTTGATTTTTTTGATCGTCTACACTATTTTTCTAATCAATAAAGCACATTTCTTTATTGTTTTGCCAATGATAATAACAAGTGGATTCGTTTTAGTAAGAGTGGCAATTAGAAATAAAAAACGTATTCCGATTATTATCTAAACTACTGTCCGCGGTAAAATAAAACTGTAGTAATTGTTTTGAAAGTTATGCTCAAATCAAGAAATATGCTACGGTGTTTGATGTAGTATAAATCATATTGAAGTTTTATCAAACTCTCATCAATAGATTCGCCATAAGAATAATTGACTTGAGCCCAACCTGTAAGTCCAGGTTTTATAACATGCCTAGTTTCATAAAAAGGCATTATTTGAGCTATTTCTTTAACAAAAAAAGGTCGCTCAGGTCTTGGTCCAATAACCGCCATATCGCCCATTAAAACATTAAAAAACTGCGGTAATTCATCAATTCTGGATTTACGCATCATTTTCCCGAAAGGAGTTACTCTGTTATCATTTGGGGATGCAAAAACAACACCATTTGTTTCTGAATTTTCAACCATTGTTCTAAACTTATAGATCTTAAAAACAACACCGTTTTTACCTACTCGTTCTTGCGTATAAAACAATGATCCTTTATTTGCTCCTAAATTTAAAATAAAAATAAAAGGAATAAATACAATACAAATAATCAATCCAATAACAGAGGAGAGATATTCTAAAAAGCGAACTGAAAACAAGTATAGTTTATTACTATTACTTCTGCTGAAAGGAAAAAAACGATAAAAATCTCTGGCGATATAATGAACCGGTATACGATGAGTTTTTCTTTCGTAAACTTGTGTGTATTCACGAATAACATTTCCAGATTCTAACAAATGAAGCAATTGTTGGTACAAATCAGCAGTAATTCCGTCAGTTTTTTGAGAGGCAATGACAATCTCAGAAACCTGATTATGAAGTACAAAGGCTTCTAAATCTTTCTTTTGAATTTCTTTTATATATTGAAAACCTGATTGCTCCTCAGCAATAGAATCTGAATTTACAAATCCAATAAATTTATAATGTGGATCAACATTTTCAAGCCCTAAAACTAATTCCTCAACCTGATTATGATCACATATTAAAACTACATTTTGCGAAAACCGCTGCGACGCTAAAAAATAAGCATAAAACTGACGCCACAACAACAAAGTTAAAAGTATTGTGAAATAGAAAGTAAATATTATTAAGCGTTGTTTTGGTAATTCCGGAGATAAAATTGGGGTAAATAAATAAGCTAATCCTGTGGCAGTGGTAGTAAAAATTACACTTTGAAGAATCTGCAATTGATTACTTGCAACCTGTAGATTATACATTTCGAATATCATTCCAAAAATATAAATATAAGATATCAATAATATAACACTTAAAGAGTTACTTTTCTCGATTACAAAATAACCGTAGTCAGATATTATATTTAAAACGTATAAAGCTGATAAAACAAAAATAGCATCAAAAACAAGAAGTAGTATTCTTCTTTCCGAAATTTCGAAATGCATTTTATTAGTAGAAAACATTTATTCAGGTTTGTTTAGGGGCTTAAACGTCAAGCAAATGTATTATAAAAAAAAGATTTTACTCGAGGGAATTTTCTCCTTTTTCAGGAATTTTAAGTTGTACTGAAAGAAGTGCTAATGCATATACAAATGCGGGAGCCGCAAGTCGCATAGCTGCATGATTTATAGTTAGCAGCCAAAAAGTCAAAAAGGAAAGTGCCAAAATATTTTGTCTGTTATTAACAAACAAAAGTATAGGAGTAAAAAATAAAATCAATAAATCTATTATTCCAAATAAACCATGTTCTGCCAACATTCTCGTAATTTCATTGTGACTCGCCAAATCAATTCCTGTTTGTTGTTTTCTTAACTCCTTATTTTTACCTACACCTACTCCCAAAATTGGATTATCCAAAAACATTTGCCACTCCGATTCCATGAGAACTTCTCTTCCTCCCAGCTGACTCTTCTTCTTTCTCCCCAAAGCGTCTTCGTTTGCATAGCGTTTATTAATCAATCCTTTAGTCTCAAAAGAGCTATAACCCCAAACTCCCAATCCTGTTAAAAAAGAAAACATAATAATTAATGCGATTTTAGGTCTTGCATTATTATTAGCTTGAAAAAACAGCACTATTAAAAATAAAAGAATCATCACTACTGCGGTTATTACTCCCCCGCGTGAAAAAGTTACAATTCCCCTAAAAGCAAAAGTCAAGACAAATCCTGCATTTATTACTTGCAATAATCGACTTTTGGAATTCATCAACAATTGAACAAAAAACACAAAAACACCTAAACCCAATATAGTGGACACTTGATTGGGGCCAAATCCACCAGATGTTTCAAAATTGGATTGCGTTCCAGTAATCACATCCTCAACACTAGGTGTATAAAAATAAAGATATGCCAAGGTAGTAATCAAAGGCATAGAAAAAGCGGTAATTAATTGCTTTAATCTATCAAAACTTATTTTACGCTGATAGCAATAGATGGAAGAAATTCCTAGACA
This sequence comes from Flavobacterium sp. FlaQc-57, assembly GCF_044007395.1. Taxonomy (NCBI): domain Bacteria; kingdom Pseudomonadati; phylum Bacteroidota; class Flavobacteriia; order Flavobacteriales; family Flavobacteriaceae; genus Flavobacterium; species Flavobacterium sp. FlaQc-57. Next base: position 171,149 of record NZ_JBIPDA010000004.1, on the reverse strand, counting down.
AACCGGCCCAGAAATATTAAATGCAATTGCCTTTCTAATATCAGTTTCGAAATTTAAGGCGGTAGTAGATAAAATGATCCCCGGAATAAGCAAAAGCAAGAAAACACCATACAATAAGCCATTCTTGGAAAATCTGGAATAAATCATTCCAAGAAACATAAAAAATAAGATTGAATATTTACCAAACTCATTCAATATCATTCCATTAGTCATTCGTAAAAGTACCTCAACACCTACAACATAAGCAGATACAATAAGAACTTCATTATTTTTATTCTCAGTTTTTACAATATAATAAACCCCAAATGCAAATATTGCCAAAGTATATATTTTTGAAGCAAAAGGAAAAGCGAATATTAATGCTCCTAAAAAAAAATGAAGCATTATTAAAAAAATATAAGACCGATCTTCTTTCTTCATTTTTAACTTTTTTGCAACCAATTCAAATATTTACTAATAACGCTTTTATCTGTATAATCATTTTGAACGGTATTATAAAGTGCTTGCCCAAAATCAGAACGCAATCCCTCACTAGTAATCAATTTGACTAGATAATTATAAAACAAATCCGGTTCGTTAGAATCAACAACAAAACCATTTTCCCCATGCTCGACGATCCTCGGTATTTCCCCAACTCGAGTAACAACAATCGGTTTTTTATACAATCCATATTCTAAGACCGAAACTGGTAATCCTTCAGATTGTGAAGTTAATATAGCAATTGAAGTTAAATTTAGTATATTTTCTACATCTTGTCTCGAGCCATAAAGGAACACCTTTTCTTCTAAATTATATTCTAGGATTAATTTCTTAATCTGCATCGCATAATCGTCTTTAAAATCTTTTCCAACTAAATGAAAAGTCCAGTCTGAATGTGTTTTTTTTAGTTTTTTAGCGACTTCTAATAATAAAAAATGGTTCTTCTGAGGTCTCAGATTAGCTAAACAAATAATTCTTTTTCCTTCAAAACCTTTAAGAATTATATCTTCTTTTTTACTTTTCTCTTTTATCGTAAAATTAGGCAAATAGATAATGTTCTTTGCTTTTAATTTTGATTCCGACCAATTTTTAAGCTTTTGATTTACAACGATAATTCCATTAAAAAAAGGAGCTGTTTGCTTCAACACAAAATAAGGTCGAACCGATAAAAACTCATTATTCCCATAATGATCGTGGCGAATAATTCTTAACGAAGGATGAATCAATTTTAATAAAAAAGCCAGAAAAAAAGAGGTACTGTGCGCATGAATATGAGTTACTTTATTTTTTAGCACAAAAGATCTTAATCTAAAAAGTGCGCCAAAGTCAAGCTGCCTCTTTTTATTTAAAAACAAATACGAAACATTCGCATCAATTTGACCTAGCAAAGAACCTTCTTTCCTGGTAGTAACAAGTCCAGAAAATTCAATTTCATTGACCAAAGCATTAGCATAATTTACAGCCATACGCTCTGCTCCACCTGCTTCAAGGGAGTCTATCATTTGAATGATTCTCATTGATTCAAAATCCAATTTTTAACATCAATATAAGTCCATTTTAGAGGGCCATAAATATTTACTTTTTTAGAATCGCTATTTAATGTATTTCCATCATATACATAGTAGTAATGATTTTCATCTAATTTTTGAATATCCAATTGATGCATTCCTGCATTAAATTCTTTTATTTCTTTATTAGCCTTTAAAAAAAATGGAGATTCTCTTTTAACTGTATAATTTCCATCTTTAAAAGAAAAACGATACAATGACAATCCGAATCCATAACCATTTGTAGAATTTTGTACTGGCAAAATCAGTCCTTTTTTATCTGCAAAAAAACGCCCGCCCGCTCTGGCTTCTGTCCCCATCATCGCTATTGGTTTTTTATGTAACTTCCATTTTCCAAAAAGCGAATCGGCCTGGTACATGTACATATTCAAATTATCATCTGATGCTACCATAACATTTAAAGAATCTGATAGATATATTGACGGATCTTTCAATCTAACATTACTTACCAAAGTATCATAAACCCTCCAATCAAAAGGAAAATGATATGCTTTATATAACAATACATTATTTGCCCCTTTGGACTCTGGAACCATGTAAAAGTCGTTTCGATATTTAAATACCTGAGGATACGATAAATGAAACTTTTGAGTAAGTACAGTACCACGATACTGGTAATTCTTTCCATCGGTTGACGTTAACAAACCAACATCTCCATTAAATTTGTTTTTTTTATGTTCAAAAAACAAATAAAAAGTATCTTTCTCTTTTACGAAAAAAGGATCTGCTAAAAATACCGTGGAGTCATTACTAATCTTCAATTTTTCAATACTATAAATAGCATTATCCTTTACATTAATACTTTTCGGAAATTCGTTAGATTCTCCATATCCTACAGACCAACCGCCGCCGCCATCTTGCTGAAAAAAAGGAGTTCTACGATTTATCAAAATCAATATTAAGATCCCTAAAAAGAGAATAATAATTAAAATTTTCTTGTTTTTTATTTTCATAATTACTTATCTAACATTTTTTCAATCTCCTTATCAAAAACATCAATAGTATATTTTTGTGACCATTCTAATGCTTTTTTACTTTTATTTTTAAAAAGCAATTCACTTTTTAAAATAGTTTCTATTTGCTGGATATCGTTTTCCAAAATCATTTTAAGCAGTACTCCTCTTTCTCCATAATCCAGCATATATGGCACACAAGACACTGAAGTTGCAATAGGCACACACCCCCAGAACATTCCTTCTGCAACTGCCTTTGGCCAGCCTTCACTTTTAGAAGGTAAAATAACAAAATGGCTATCTTGATATGCTTTCTTCAATGTGTCTTGATTTACATTTCCGTTTAAAGTTATGAAAGCTCCTAAATTATTTATTTGAATGTAATTCTCTAAACTAATTCTTTCAGGCCCCTCGCCATATAAATCCAAAGTCACTTTATATCCTTTTTCCTGCAACTTTTCAACAAATTGAATAGCATACATTGGATTTTTTCCTAAAACCAAACTCCCGACAAAAATGAATTTTGTTTCCTGATCAAAACTTGTCTTTTGAACCGTTTCTTTTTCCGATTCTGAATAGGTGGCTGTAAAAAATGGTTTACTATTTTTAGATTGATTTTCCCAATCACCGTAAACTAAAACCTTCATATTTCGAGTCAGGAAAGTATTACTTAGCATCCATTTTTGCAATTTGTATGTGTATGGCTGTTTACTTTTAGGATCCCAATTACCAGCGTATTTTGCTGTTTTTTCTTTTTTCGGAAATAGAATCTGGACAAAACAACCTATTAAACCCATATTTCCCGGACAGCGTAAATGAATATGATCTGCATTTTTCATCGCCCAGAATACTTCCCAAAAAATCCTTGGCAATTTTAAAACTGAAAGCAAACTATTTTTGAAACTAGTAAAACTAAAATCACTTACTTTTTTAAAATTTATTTTATTATGCTTATAAGGAATATCTATTATTTTAGGTTCATTATTTTCTAAAGGAGCAACAATAATTACCTCATCAACATACTTTAACCAAATATTCATTTCGCGTATATACGGAGAGTAGCCATAAAAGCCTTTCTTGTCTTTTATATGTCTGACATGAGTTATTATACACAAAATCATAAATCACGAGCTTTTGGCTTATTAAATAACAAACTCACCCATCCTAAAATTCTTCCAAGGCCTTCAGTAAAACTAGCTTTTTTATTATTGGAAGTAAATGTATTACTTAATCTTACTGCAGTTAAAAGTATTGTGATTGAATTCCATTTTAAACGGTCTTTAAATCTTGGTCTTGGATTTTTAACACGCCAAACATACCAGCCATTTCTAACTACCATCTTTCCGTATTGGTATTGATTTGGACGTCCTTCCTCAGCATGAAAATGCCCTAACCGAGCTTTTGTGTTAACATATAATTTTCCGATTTTCGCTACTCTTAAACTAAAATCAGCATCTTCATACAAACCATAACCTTCAAAATAGGTCGAAAATGAAAATTCTTCGAAAATCGTTTTCCTAAAAGATGAAACGCCACCCATTAATTGTTCAACAGGGTATATTTTATCACTTGGCGGTAAAAACCCAACACTTCTTCCGTGTGAGAATAAAGGCGAAAATCCAGGAGGACAATCACTATCTAGATTAAGTTTCTTTCTAAGAACAAAACGACTTCCATCTTTACGTTTCCATCCATCATAATAAAATTCATTTACAAAAGGAATGTAATTATCGATTACTCTCTCCCATTTTGTTTCGTTTGTGATGTAACCGCCAACGCCTAAAGCCTCTGGAAAAACTTTATAAGTTTTAATTATTTCTTCAAAATAATTTTCCTCTAAAACTGTATCATCATCTAGGAAACAAACAATTTCAACCGAATCGTTTACTTTTTTTATTCCAAAATTTCTCTGGTTCGTAAGTCCTCGATTTTGTTCGTCAACCAAAAAATATTTTAAATTTCTGAATCGATTCTCCTTTAAAATAGTTTCTGTTTCATTGTCTAAAGATCCATCAATAATTAAAATTTCATCAGGATAAAAAGTCTGTTTCTGAACCGATTGCAATAACTCCAGCAAAGGCTCAGGGCGCATATATGTACAAACAATTAGAGAAAATATCATTCCGACTTACGTATTAATTCATTAGCCCAATACAAACTCTGTTTCCATTCTTTATTAAATTTTACAAAATATTTCAATGGATTTTTGATATTTTGGATTTTATAATATTTAAAAAACAAGATAGTTTTAAAACCATTATGTTGTTCTTTTGTTTCGTGCAATAGTTTATACAATGATATAGTTGGAGAAGGCTTTGGTTTAATTTCATGATCACTCCAAAGTAAACTTGGTTTTGTCCTGAACCCTCCAATTGGCGCTTTTAAATGTAATATTTCCGGAGTTGGGAAATACAACACATCACATCCTAGATTTCGAATCTGCATTCCGAAATCTGCGTCTTCACCAAATCCAAATTCATAACGTAAATCAAACTGCACGTTTTTAAGTAGTTCACCATTAACCAAACTGCATCCTGAACCGAAAGTGCCCCATTGGAATATATCTTTAAAAATACTCTTTTCATTTTTCTGAAAACATCTAAAAGTAACGGCTTTACATTTATATTGAGAAATTAGTTTAACTGCCGATTCAATAAAATTTTCATTAAATCTAATATCATCATCTGCAAAAAAGATCCAGTCACTTTCAACTTGACTTAAAGCAATATTTCTTGCATTACAAGCACCTGTTTGGTTTATAAAAGTGTGTTTTATTTTAAATGGCCAATCTTCCGCAGTTAAGTAATCTAATTCTGAAATACTCTCTCTTAAAGAATTCTGTTCCACAATTATTACATTCCTAGGCAAATAAGTTTGTTGGGATAAATCTTTTAAAACATCATATAAATATTGTTTTCTTCCAATAGTTGGAATAATCACATCAATAGTTCCTGAATCAACAAAATTTAATGAAGAACAAACTTTAATAGAATTCATATTAATGTTATTACCGTTCCTATTCTTAAAAAAGAAACTATACAATAGGGCTAAAAATGGAAATCTAAATTCATAAATAACTAGATTTAAAAACAACAAGAATATCCATCGCGTTCTGTAATGCTGTTTGATAAATTTAAAAAGAGTATAATTTGAAGATTTTGAAATTATGCGTAATTCATTCTTTAATAATAATTTTGGATCTGAATAACACAGTAACCCCAAAGGCGCACATAATTTGGCTACTGAATTTAAATAATAATCAAAATTAGAATCTAATTTTATTTTTTTATTAACCGCCAAAAGTACCGATGCATGAATAACACCCACTAAGCTACTCATTTGCCAAGTTGGATAATTTACATCTTTATTGATTTTAATAAAAGGGGATTCGTCAACATAACCTATTTTTGGTCCTAAAAACTCAATTTTTTCAGGATTATAAGACACCATCATTTTTCTGTGATGAAAAATTGTATTTATAGATTCTAAGTTTAGATTTGATTCGAACCTTTCGTCGCACCAAACAATTTTTGAATCTGGATATTGAAAAGCGAGTTGCGATAATATAACAGATAGTTTTGTATTCTTATCACAAGATAAAATAATATCTCCGTTCGAAACGACTTTTACAGCTCTAGTTCCGTTATGATATAAAACTATCAATTTTTAACGATTAATGATTTATAAAAATTAATATTATCATTAGCTATTTTATCAACTCCAAAGAAATTTTCAACTCTTATTCTCCCTTTTCTACCAATTTCTTCGATCAAAATAGGATTTTCTAAAAGCTGAACGATTCTCGATGCAAACAAATCATGCTTTTTTGGGTCAATTAAAAAACCGCTCTCACTATCTATGATAACTTCCTTGGCCCAACCAATATCCGAAGCTACTATGGCTTTTTCCATCGCCATAGCTTCTAACCAGGAAACTGGAAAAGCTTCTGCGAAAGAAGGGAACACGCAAACTGATGCATCTCTAATTTTATTCTTAATTTCAGAATAGGGAATACTTCCTAAATAAGATACTTTTGCCTTCGCTTCTTCTGAGAATAATTCTTTCATCATTTCCCAAGTTGAAGAATTACCGGAAATAATATCAGAGACGTCCTTTCCAATTAAAACCAATCTCACTTTAGGGTTATTCTCTATAACTTTATTAAAAATTAAGGGAAGTTCTAAAAGTCCTTTTTTGCGAATAAGACTTCCGAAATACAAAATAGTATTGTTAAAATTAGATTTTAAATCCTCTGCTTTAAACAAAGTAAAATCAATAGAATTTGGAATAATGGTAAACTTTTTATCTAAGCCAAAAACGAAATTAGTTTTTTCTGCTGTAAACTGACTTACAGATAATAATGCATCAGCATTTTGCAAAGCCCTTTTTTCATGAAACTTATTGATCCATTTTACAGGACGATTATCTAAATAGCAGAAATAAGCATCAGAGCCATTTAATCTTATAATCAGCGGACATGATTTTGGTTTTATAAAAGATGTGATACCGGTCCAATCTGGTGCTTCGACCAAATCAATTTTTTTATCTAAATGTAACTGATTAATTATTCTTTCAATTTTTTTTCTTGTAAGAAACCACGATAACCCTTTTAATTTGACATTTTTTATTTGCTGAATTAAAATCCCATTATCGTCAAAAGAAGCATCTTCTTTTTGACCGTACACCAAAACTCGAACAGAAATGCCTTTTGCTAAAAGTCCGATTGCTAAATTTTTAATGCTGGTACCTATACCTCCAGAATTACCTGTTTTAGGATGTGGGTATTCTGGAGTCAAAAATGCTATTTTCATGAATTTTATTTGTTAAAAAAATCCTTCAAAATTTTTGTTGTAAAAATTTTTGCTCCAGTATCTGTCATATGTCCGCATGAAGAGAAATATTTATTTTCCTCAACAACATTTTCATAATTATGAATTTCCGGATAAGCTTTTTTTACCTTATCAAAGTAATTCATTCCAACAACATTTTCGCACATTGGAGTCATTATTGCAATAAAATTGATATTATTTACTTTGCAAATATTTTTGATTTCTTCATAATATTTATTGTGAGGCAGTGGATTTAAATTCACAATATTATTCTTCATATTTCCATTTTTATGCTTTTCTAGAGGATAATATCCTAAATTATTTAAAGCATTTGTTTTTTTTCGAATTGCAGTAAAGAAAGTCTCCCTGAACCCAATTTTAGAGTCATATTTTATATATCTATAGAATGGAACATAATACAACTCTTTGAAGTTTTCCTGACTTGAAAAGTGCTTTTCAATAATATCTGAGTTGTGTATGTAAGGCAGAAATAAAGCAGAAATACCTTCGGCTTCATGATCATTAGCAAGATTTAAATCGGCTTCAAGAATGACATTTTTAATTTCATATTTTCTTTCGATCATTAATTTAAGCATTAAAGAAGCTTCAAATAAATGTCCTCCACTCATACCGTAATTAAAAGTTTTCAACCCCTTATCTTCAAACATTTGAGATACAAAATGATTATTTGCTCTCGAAGAACCCAGAACTACAACATCATACTTCTTAGCTCTTGAGTTAAAAACTGTTTCGATTTTTCCTCTATTTTTAGATTGCATAAAAATGGTTGTATAAAGACCATCAAGAACAATAGCAATCAAAATGACTACCAAGATAATTTTAGTTATATAAATTAAAAAACGTTTCATTAAAATTGAAAATAAATAAATTCTTTGTAATCTGAAAAAGTTCCGAAAGCCATAATTCCAACAATAGCTAAAGTGATCTTAAGTAAACTTCTTTTACCAGAAAGTGGTTCAACTTTTGTACGATTATACCATTCGATCAAAATAAAAACACTTAGCATTCCTATTAATTCATAACTATAGCGCTCATTATCTAAATATTGAAAACTAAAATCTCTATTTAAAACAATACGTTTTAAATACATGACAGCATCTGTTATTGTCCTGGCTCTAAAAAACACCCAAGCAACACATGTCAATAAAAAAGTATATAGAATGCTCAATATAATTTTTGCTGAATCGACATTAAATTTTAGCTGAAAAGTATCTATATTATTCCGATTACTATTTCGTAACAATAGTGGCAAAAAGTAAATAGCATTTATGAATCCCCATGCAAGATAAGTCCAATTGGCTCCATGCCAAAACCCGCTTACAACAAAAATGATAAATGTATTTCTAATTTTCATCCAGATTCCTCCCTTGCTTCCACCTAACGGAATGTACAAATAATCCCTAAACCAAGAAGAAAGTGAAATATGCCAACGTCTCCAAAACTCAGCAATATCTCGCGAAAAATAAGGATAGTTAAAGTTTCGTAATAAATCTAGTCCAAACAATTTAGATACTCCTAGTGCAATATCTGAATATCCTGAAAAGTCACCATAAATTTGAAATGCGAAATAGATAGCTCCTAAAATAAGTGAAAAGGAATTCATTGAAGTATAGTTGTCAAAAATAGCATTGGCATAAGTCGCGCAAGTATCTGCAATCACTACTTTTTTTACTAAACCCCAAATAATTTGACAAACTCCTTCTTTGGCTTTTTCAAAATCAAATTCTCTTCTTACTTTTACTTGTGGCAACAAATGTGTAGCTCTTTCTATCGGTCCGGCAACTAAAAGTGGAAAATAACTAACGAAGAGCGAATAATCTACAAAATTGTATTCGGCTTTAATTCTCTTATAATAAATATCTATAACATAAGATAATCCATGAAAAGTATAAAATGAAATTCCGACTGGAAGAATGACATTTAGCAAAATTGGACTTGCCTGAATTCCAACCGAATTTAACAAATCGGAAAAAGAAGCTGCAAAAAAATTGTAATATTTAAAAACTCCTAAAAAACCTAAATTGACCAAAATACTAAGCAAAAACCAAAATTTTCGGCTTCGCTCAGATTTTCCTCTTTCAATTTGAATTCCAGTATAATAATCAAGAAAAGTAGAGAAAACAAGTAAAAAAAGGAATCTCCAATCCCAACAAGAATAGAAATAATAACTGGCAACAATTAACAATGCATTTTGTGTACTTTTTGTTTTATTGAAAACAAACCAGTACAAGAAAAAAATGATTGGTAAAAAAATAGCGAATGCTAAGGAATTAAAAAACATATTTAATTTTAAACTAATATTTAATTTACAAAGTTTTGTTTTTGAGTAGTTCAAAATGGTTTTCTACCATTTTTGGCAAAGAAAAGGAATTAGCAATTAATTCTCTTGTATTAAGAGATATCTTTTTGTTTCCTAAAAAAACATCTTCAAGAATTTGTGCCAAAACTTTGATGTTTTTTGCTTGAAAAACATATCCATTTTCTCCAGAAGTAATTACTTCAGTATTGCCGCCAACATTGGTTGTAATTACAGGAACATTTGCGGCAAGACTTTCTAAAATTGACAAACTGAAACATTCCATATGTGTGGGCTGTAACATATAATCATATTGCGAGAAAATCTCATTTAGATTCGATTTACTTCCCATAAAAACAAAACAACTTTCAAGATTTAAGTCCTTGATTTTTTTTATTAGATGTTTTTCGTAAGGACCTTCGCCATAAATATCAATCTTAATATCATTTTTTATTTGAAGTGGAAGAATATTTACCGCATCAATTAAATCCTGAATTCCTTTAGATTCTCTAAGATGGGAAGCTACCAAAAAACGGGGGTTTAGAATAGCTCTTTTCTCTCTCTCCAATATTTCATTTATAATAACACCATTATAAATATTCAAAGTTTTAGTTTTTAAATGAGACCCAAAATCTTTTAAAATTTCAAAAACAGTATAATTTGACACCCCAACAAAAACATCAATGTATTTTGAGAACAATATCCCTTTGAGTCTTTTGTTTACTTTCTTTTTTAATGAATATCCTTTTAAAGGCCTCGGATTATGATCAACGACAATAGTCTTATTCGAGAATTCTTTTATTCTATAATAAAATGGAGTACACAGCTCTATAAAATGAGTAATTACATGTGTATATTGACTATTGTTTTGCTTGCAAAAAGAGAGAAAATTATTCTCTACATTTTCTGTTTCACTACAATAAATATTCAAATTCGAATACTGTCCATGATCAGAAATATTTGGGAAAAACCAATTTATTTCAATACCATTTTCTTTACATTTTTTGTCAAACTCCCAGAAAAAATAATCCATGCCTCCCACTCTTCCAGGAAGTAATTCATAATTACAGATAACTGCTATTTTATTTTGATTTATGCCCATTTTAAAAGAGTTTCGGCAATTCTTCTTCCTGTATTCTGCAATGGTTTACTGACTTGTAATTGTAATAATTCCTTTCTATTATCTGAATCTAATTTTAAATCTTCTAAATATGAATTTACTCCATTTATTAATTCATCTTCGTTTTTAACAATTTTGGTTGCCTTACTATTTATGACATTTTCTATGTGGGCATAGTTTAAAAATCTTTGATCATCATACAATCCATTTTTAGAATTACCAAAAACAGTATTAATTACCGGTTTATCAAACAGAATAAAATCCAAACTCATTGTAGACAACATATTAATATTAAGATCTGAATATTCTAATAAACTTCTCAAATCTCTAATATCCTCAACAGAAGGAATTCTTTGCGACCAGGATTCCTGATGATTCTCTCTAGATAAATCCCACTTTGGATAATTCCATTTTATAAAAGGAAATTTTTCTTTGTATTCAGAAAAACGAATAGGATCTTCTGCAGGAGAAGTTCTAATTATAAAATTAACATTCGTTATTTTTTCTTCTTTTATAGCATTTGCAATAGTATCAATATACAATTCATCATTTTTACTTGTCGAAATATCTCCACAACTAAAACAAATGGTTCTAAAATTAGGATTCAACTGGAACTTTAGAACAAAATCTTCTTCTGAAACTTTATATCTGTTTAATACATATGGCTCAAATTGAGGAGTTCCAACCACTTCAATATCTTCCTCTTTTACGGATGAATAGAACTGTTGCAATTCGGTTTTCATTAAATCACTCCAAACCAGGTAATAATTAAAATTGGCGGCCATTCTTCCTTTTGAAGCCAAATTATCCCAACTAAAAATAAATGAAGTAGTTTTAATTTTAAGCTTTTCGGCTTGATAGACTAATGGTGCAATAAATGGTGGTCGTTGATGTGTAAACAACAACATATCGAAATTTTCCTTTTCTAGTATTTCTTTATATCCAATTGTTATAGAATCCGATCTAAAAGAAAATTGCTGCAATAAATTAAATCTTTGAATCCACTTTTCTGAATGTATAAACGAAGTTAATTTAAATATAAAACGCGTTGCATAACCTCTATTAGTTTTAGAAGTAGATGCGTTTATTTTTAAGCTATCCTGAATACCAAAATTATTTTTTTGATGTAATTTTAAATGTGCAACTTCTTTTGCTTTTCTAAAAAACCAAGTTTTAAACTTTTCTTCAAAAACATCTAACGCTATAACTTTAGATTTGCTTAGAAATCCAGAATATACTTTTGTAGGTAAACAAGAAAGAATTACAACCTCATCAAATGTCTTTTCGGCTTCATCCAAAAAATCACTTAAAATGAAGTTCCTGAAACCAACGCCATCTGTAATTACTATTCCTAGTTTTTTCATTTATACGTTATAATCTTCTTTATTCTATTTTTAAAATGCTTTTTGTTTACTTTATATAGATACTTGCCTCTTTCAATCAAACTATAAAAATATCCATATATTTTTAATCGAAAATAAGTATCTGACAGTTTTAATTTTTCATGTTCATGCATTATCCATCTTTTTGGAAAATAATCACTATCATCATTTTTTTTCAACTATTCTCCATCAAAAGCATGTCGTGGCCTAATAATTTTAGTGCTTTTCTTTTCTCCTAACCATGCCATCCACCACGAAAAAGTAGAGTTGCTTATTATGTAATTATCAAATTTAGCCCCTAAACAAAGTTGCTCAATTGGAGACAAATTTTCTAAAAAAAAAGCATTTTCAAAAAAAGAAAAGTGCTTTTTACAATAAGAAATATCATCGCTGGCAAAAATCAAATTATATTCTTCCAAATTTTCAAAATGTACCAAAAGGGCTGTTAGGTAATATTTATAATCTAACTGAAAAAAAATTGGATTATTTACAAAATCACCTCTTCTAATCGTTATCAGGATATTTTTTTTTGAAAACAAATAGCTATATTTTTCAAGTAATTTTTCCTCAAAATCTTGTTTAAACTTAAAAATTAGTTTTATATCTGAATTTACAAAATAGCGTTCTGTTTGATACCAACCATTCAAATTAAAATCACCATTTGGGATATCTATTTTATGGTATGTATATTGTTTTTCTTGTAATCCTTGAAAATTAAAAGTATCACAAATTTCAAAAGTAAAATCAAAATAGTCTGAAAATTGCCAACTTGGAAAGCTAAACTTTTGATTATTACTTTCAGCAATACCAATAATAGATGCAATTTGAAATAATTGATTTCCTAAATTTCCTTTTTTACCAAGGTTTAAAAATGTAATCATTAATTTGAGTCTCTAAATTGTTTTTGGTGATTTAGTTTCCAAATATGTGTTTTTTGAAGACACTGAAGAAATAATTCGTTACTATTACCTTGCCCAAAATCATTTTCGATACTTTGAACTTTATGCGAATTAATAATCGAAAGTGCTTTTTTTATACCCCTTTCAGAATAATCTGTATTAATAATATCGGCATGAACAGCTCTATTTTGCTGACGAGTTCCAATATTGATAATTGGAATTCCATAATACGGAGCTTCTCTAATTCCTGCGCTACTATTTCCGATAATAAATTGGCAATTTTTTAATAGAGTTAAAAAATATTCGAATCGAAGAGATGGAAAGATTCTGAATCTATTGTTTCGTTTTATTTTTTCATAAGCTTCAAGAATAAATTGACTTCCTAAATCGTTGTTTGGAAAAATGACGATATAATTATGATTGTCTTGCAATAATGAATTCACGAAGTTATCTGCATATTGCTGCATCTCTTTAATTTCGGTGGTGATCGGATGAAACATTACTATTGCATATTTTTCAAAATCAATTTTATAATATGCTTTCGCTGTTATCAACTCTGGCAACTGATCAGAAAACATAATATCCACATCGGGTGAACCAATTGTAAATATTGATTCTTTTATTTCCCCCATTTGTATCAATCTTTTTTGTGCTTGTTTGTTGGATACAAAGTGAATATGACTCAATTTACTCACACTATGTCGAATTAATTCATCTACTGTTCCTGAAACTTCCCCACCTTCTATATGAGCTACTAAAATATTATTAAGTGAGCCAACAATTGCACCTGCCAACGTTTCGACCCTATCACCATGAACGACTATCATATCCGGATTCACATCTTTGCAATAAGTTGAAAACCCCTCAATAGTTTTAGCCAGAGTTAAATCCATCGTGGTTTCATGCGTGTGGTTTTTAAAAGTATGAATATTTTTAAAATTACATCTTTCAATTTCAATTAAAGTGTAACCATAAATTTCTTGTAAATGCATTCCGGTAACAAAAACATATACTTCAAAATCTTGCTGTTTTTCAAGCACTTGAATTAGTGATTTTATTTTACCAAAGTCTGCACGAGTGCCTGTAAGAAATAGGATTTTTTTCAATATTTTCATTATAATTTATAAACAACCAATCGACTACCCTCTCAATAAAATACTTCCCTTCCCAATTGTATTGTACAGAATTGATGCAACCAAAAATTTAAAAAACCATTTTAAATTTTTAAAATCAAACACAAAAAGAGTTTTAAACACTTTAATAAAAGAATAAAAGCTGTTTTTTTGGGAATATAAATACCTGTAATTTTTAACTTGTAATTTAAGTAAAAATAACTTTAACTCTTTTGATGGTTTATTTTTTAAAATCAGCGCTATGGTTTTGTTTAAAGCATCAAAATAAGATTCTATTACATCAATACTAAATGTATTACTAATTGTATCAGAGTGTTGCCTGTAATAAGTCAAACATTGGTCGATGAAGATTATTTTTGGATTATCTAATAACAGTCTAATGAATAAGTCTCTGTCCTGTCCTTTTTTAAGTTCTTCACGAAAGAGTTGTTTTCCTACAAGAAAGGATCTTTTCCATAAAGGATCAGGCAAGTGCCAACTAATTTTTAGTGTAACAAAATCCTCAAATATATTATCAGAAGATTTAGTCCTATTTTCAACACCTATAATGTTCTGTATATTATTTTTAAAATAACAAACTTTAGAAATTACTACATCTGCATTTTCAAAAGCTGCCATTTTATTTCTAATAAAATCGGGATGCATTATATCATCACTGTCAAACCAATTTATATAGATTCCTTTACTAATTTCAAATCCATAATTACGACAGGAATTTGCTCCTTTTATTTTATTTTCCGGTCTTGTAAACAACAGGAAACGTTCATCTTTTTTTATAAAATCCGAAATAACTGCAGTAGAATTATCTGTTGAACCATCATCAACTAAAATACATTCAAAGTTCGAATAGCTTTGATATTGAATTGACTTCAAGGTATCAATTATTAAATCTGATCTATTATAAACAGGTATTATTATAGAAACTAATTCCTTTTCAATCATCGTCTTTAGTTTATATCAACCCAATTCAATTGTTCATCATCAGCAATATCTTTTATAGCAATTTTACCTAATAAATCATTAAAGTGTTCTGCTAAGATTTCCCCGGTCCCCGGGCGTTTTACCCAAATATTTTCTTTAGATAATTTTTCTCCTTTTTTAATTGGAGCTATTGCACAAACAGTCGCAAATGCAAAATCGATCGTTACTTGTTCTTCGGGAGCCGGCTTTTTAGTTCCACCACGCATTAATGCTATTTCTGCAGATGAAACAATTAATTCCTGACAAGTTTTTTCATCCATACTACATACGATATCCGGACCAGTTCTTTCCATATGATCTGTAAAATGTCTTTCTAGAACACTTGCACCAAGCGCAACAGCACCTAAACAGGCATTATTATTCAAAGTATGATCACTTAAACCAAATACTTTATTGGGAAATGCATCATGCAATTCGATCATGGCCCCAAAACGTACCAAATGAACTGGCGTTGGATATAAATTAGTAGTATGTAATAATACTAACGAAATATTGTGTTTATCAAAAATAGCAACAGCCTTCTGAACACTTTCTATCGTATTCATTCCTGTACTTAATATTACTGGTTTACCAAACGACGCAATGTGATGCAATAATGGATAATTATTACATTCTCCTGAACCTATTTTATAAGCTGGAATATCAAATTTCTTTAACCGCTCTGCAGCTGCGCGCGAAAATGGTGTCGAAATAAAGATCATTCCTTTACTTTCGACATAATTTTTAAGTTCCAATTCATCCTCTTCATTCAATGAGCACCTTTCCATAATTTCATAAATAGAAACATCTGCATTACCAGGAATGACTTTTTTTGCAGCACCGCTCATTTCATCCTCCACAATGTGGGTTTGGTGTTTCACAACCTCAACTCCTGCTCTATGTGCCGCATCAACCATTTCTTTTGCAACTTTTAAAGAACCTTCATGATTAATTCCAATCTCGGCAATTACTAAAGGGGGGAAATCCTGACCAATTTTTCGTCCTGCTATTTCTATATATGGATTCATAAAGTAACTACTTAATTAAGGTTTTATGTGTTTATGGTATAAATATTTGGCATAATCAAAATCTTCTTGAGTGTCAATATCAACGTTGGCAAAAATATGATCTATTTCAAATGGAAAGGCATCTTCTGATATAATTATATTCTCTAAAATCAATGAAGCTTTTGTAATATAAAGCAATCCATTTTCAAAATAAAGGGGTTCTATATCCTGGCTCCTTTGACCAATTTTATAATTATAGGGAATAAATTTTTGACTTGTTATTTTACCAAATTTTTTATGATTTCTCGAGACCGTAAATAAACTATCGCAGTTTTTTTCATTATATATTTCAAAAGCTTCCTTTAAAAGGTTTTCAGGACGAATTGGATTTGTTGCCTGAAGCAAAATAACATTTTCTACTTCTGAATCAATATTTTTCAAAGCATGTTTTAATGCAGAAACTGTTGGTTCTAAATCTCCTGAGATATCTTTAGGTCTGTCTATAACTTTTGCTCCGTATTTTAAAGCAATGTTTTTTATATCCTCATCGTCTGTAGAAACATAAATTTCATCAATAATTTCGTTATTCGCTTGTGCAAATAATATACTAAATGACAACAAAGGAACTCCGTCTAACAATTTAATGTTTTTTTGAGGTAATCGCTTGGAGCCACCTCTAGCGGGAATTATAGCAATGTTTTTCATTTTAAAACTTTAAATTCGATAAATTTTTTATTTTCACAATCACTCTTTTATCAACAGGATCCCTATGTTTTAAAATTTTTGGAACATGTAACAATACCGTAAAAATAGTTTTAAAATATATCCTGCAATATTTAAAATCACTTAAAGCATATTTTTTAAAATTATGCCAATACAATTTTAAAATCCTTAGTACTGGAAATGGATAATATACCAAATAGTAATACGTTGAATTTTTCAATTGTTTTTCAAATCTAAAATAATTCTGTTTATTCGCTTTTCTTTGTTCTCGATCAACTCTATGATTAACTTTAATTTCATTCGAATATAAAATATCATATCCATTTGCCAAAACTTCAATAGAAAGACAAGATTCCTCTCCATAAATATCAACCCAGACTGGAAAACCATTTGTTTCATTATAAACTGACTTACGAATCGCAAAGCCACAACCAATAAACTCAGAAGAAAGAAATTCTTTCTTCTCTTTTTCAGCTTGATTTAACACCTCATTATCAGACGAGTAAACCCCTTTTATTTCTTCAAATGCAAGAACCCCAACATTTGGATATTTATTAAATAAAGTTTCAATTTTAAATACAAAATCTTCGTTTAACGGATGTGCATCATCATCTAAACCAATAAAAAACATCCCTTTAGCATGTAAATAAAGGCTGTTTCTCGCTGCCGATGCGCCAATGCTTTTTTCAGAAGAAAACCATTTGACCCAAGGCATATTACTTTTTAAAGTAACCGTATCATCTGTACACCCATCTAAAAAAACTAAAACCTCATGAATAGACAAATCTATCTGCCGAGCCAAAACCTTTAATGTAATTTCTAGTTCATTTTTTCTGTTTTTGGTAACAATTAAAATAGAGGCTTGCATATAATAAAAAAGAGTTTCTAAATGAATTTTGATTTTAATAGCGTAAAAATATGTTTAATGCTTTTTGTCCATAATTAAGAATTCGCAATTTAGAATTAACGTAAACTAAACCAATTATTTCTCTAAGTCATTAATTAATTTCCTCAAATAATCAACTGACAAATAATACTCTAAATCTCTTCTATTTAATAGTAAATTATTGGGATTAATTTTCCATAATTGATACATCTTTTCGATAATAGAAGCTATTTCGTTAACAGCATCTGCCTCTGTCCAATATGGGTAATCATGACCTAATAATCTTCTGGTTTCACTGTAATAAGGTGCTAGAGAAAGAATTGCTTTATTAGCTTCTACACAATGAGGAAACTTTGCAGGAAGAAAAGGGCTAATCTCCGCTTTAGCTTCTAAAATAATATTTACTGAAACATTTTTCTGTAAATGGTAAACAATATCAAAAGCTACATTTCCATTATAAATATAGATCTCTAAATTATCCTTTTGATATTCATTGAGCATCTTGGAGTGATAAGAAGCATTTCCTAATAAAATTAGTTTTGAATATTTTTGAGCTTCAATATTTTGATTCAAAAAAAGCTTAAACCCTTCAATCAAACTTTTGGGAGAACGCTGTTTCATTAAATTTCCTGCATGTAATAAATTGAACTTTGCAGGGTCAAAATAATCTGGAAAATTTGCCTCCTCTAAATTATATTTTGCGTTTTGATGTGGTATTACTATTCCAGTTTTTATAAAATTAGGAAAATAACTTCCCATCCATTCCAACAACAATTGGCTTGGAAAAGCACTATACATAGCCTTTTCTGCAATTTGAGTAAAGAATTTTTCTTTTTGTTTGTAACTTGACTCTACCCAAGTGTAAGGTCTTGGATAAAAATGAAATGGATAGGGATCGTGTACATATGCCATCCATTTATCATATAATTCTGGAATCTTTAAAACAGCATAATGAGATCTAAAACTACCTCCTTTACTCAATGTCAATACCAGATCAGGTTGGAATTTAGTCTTTTTTAATGCTTTAGTGATACTGTTGGTATCATTAAAGAAAGTAAACGAAAAGCCAAACATTTGCTCAAGAAATGACGCCAAATTAACTTTAAAAATTCTGCTAAATACTCTTTGAAATCTACTTAAAAAATAAAGAGGGCTGTATTTTATTTCAGGAATTGCAAAACAAGTTACTCCAGCTAATGAAATTTTTTTTAAAGTGTAATGATACACAAGCACATCAAAACGTGCTGCTATAAGATTATGAATCAGAGCTACATTTGCTTTTGATCCGCTGCTATCCTCTACATCGATGGAATCCACAACAATGAGTATTTTCATTCCGACATTTTAATTAATAAATACTCAACAATCTTTTTAGATGCATCACCATTTCCGTAAGGGTTTATTATTTTTTCAAAACTAATAAAATGATCTAAAGTCGTATGAACTGCATTTAAAATTTTATTTTTATCTGTTCCTACTAAAGTTGAAACGCCTGCTTTAACTCCTTCCTGTCTCTCAGAAACATCTCTAGTTACTAAAACTGGTTTTCCTAGTGAAGGTGCCTCTTCCTGAATTCCTCCAGAATCAGTAATAATTAAAAAAGATTGTTGCATTAGCCAAACAAATGCAGGATAAGAAACTGGTGGAATTAAATAGATATTTTCTTTTTCCGACAATAATTCGTAAACGACTTTCTTTACATTTGGATTCAAATGCACTGGATATAAAATAATAACGTCTTCTCTTTCTGCAACTTTCAAAAGAGCTTGACAAAGATTTTTTAATCCTGACTCAAAACTCTCTCTTCGATGGCCAGTTACTAAGACTATTTTTTTATCGTTTGGAATTTCTTTTTTTAATTTTTCAATTTCTGGATGATTATAATCTTTTTTTGAAATCTTATTTGTTGTCCATAATAGAGCATCTACAACCGTATTCCCAGTTTCTATTATGTCCTTTTGAAGAATGCATTCTTTTAACAAATTTTGTGTGGCTTCTGTTGTTGGCGTAAAATGAACATCAACCAATCTACTGGTTATTTGCCTGTTGATTTCTTCCGGAAAAGGTGCTTTTTTATTATAAGTACGTAATCCGGCTTCGATATGACCAACTTTAATTCCTAAATGAAAAGCCGCCAAAGCCACCATTGAAGATGTCGTCGTATCTCCATGAACTAAAACTAAATCAGGTCGCTCGATTACTAAAACTTCATCTATTTTAGAAAGGATCTTGGCACTTAATCCATTCAGACCTTGATTTAACTGCATTAAATTGAGGTCATAATCTGGAACTATCTCAAAGAAATTTAATACCTGATCTAACATTTCACGATGCTGGGCAGTAACACAAACAACAACTTCAAAATTTTTACTTTTTAACTCATGATATAAAGGAGCCATTTTTATAGCTTCAGGACGAGTACCAAAACAAAGGAGGGTTTTCATTTTTTCAATCTTTTTTTTATCTTATAAATAGGTCGGCGCAAAGGATAAGATTGATAAAACAAACTCCATTTTAGATTACTAAAAATACTTAAATTCAAAACATTTAGTACACGATTAAACAAATCATATTCTTTAAAACCAATAGAAAAGGTTATAAAATATTTAATTAATGAAGCTGAAAGCAATTGTTTTTCTTTTAGATTTTGAACAACCAAAATAACGGCATCTGCCTGTGAAGCTCTCCTAATTGGATTATGAGCATAAAACTCTCCAGTATTCGAATTAGAATGTTTTCTTCCATAAAACAAGCATTTATTTATAGAAATACCTTCTATTCCAGCAGATACAATTCTGGAATACAATTCCCATTCTTCGGCAAACATCAAATGTTCTACAAAACGATTCTCGTTAAAACATTCTTTCTTCCACATTACTGCACAAGAGTTAAATGGCAATTCATTTTTTAATATTCTTCCTATATCATTTACATCGATTTTGAATGATGTATATTTTTTAGAATGATCAAAATTATAATCGAATTCGTTAAAAAAAACTTTTCTCTGATATCTGCAAAATGAAGCTCTATTTTTATCTAATTCAGTTACACATAATTCTAAATTTTGAGGATGTACAATATCATCATCGTCAAAAAAAATAATATAATCTCCTTTGGCTATATCAATACCATAATTACGGCAGCCCGGCAGCCCTTTTTTATATTGATCAGGACGTTTTAAAAATTTAAAACGCGAATCTGTATCTAAAACTGGACTGATTACTTCTAATGTATTGTCGGTTGCTCCATCATCAATTATTAAACATTCCCATTCTGAATAAATTTGACTCTGAATCGATGATAAAGTTTCCAGAATAAAATGGCTTCTATTGTAAGTTGCCATTACTATAGTTACTATAGACTTCATTTATTTAAAAAACTTTTAATGAATCGTAGTGGCCTTAATAAAAAATACCCTATTTGATATTCATTTTTTTTTAAACACTTTAATTTTTCTTGTTCTTGTCTCTGAATTTGAGTTAGAAGATGATCAATAAAAAGACCATAATTGTCAATATAAAGATCTTTATGTTTTGCGTAAATATAATTTAAGAGTTCATATTTATTCAAATTAGCCCTAGTTGTTGTTGAATCATTTCGTTTCCTGTAATTGTACAATGGCTCTTGAATTATCTCGGCACTTCCTCCAGTTTTCAAAAGTCGAATAAAAAACTCCCAATCTTCAAAACCTTTTTTCATTGTTTCATCATAACCTCCACAATTATCCCAATCTTCTTTTTTAAACATTGAAGTTCCAAGTGCTGCATTTGAAAACAAGAAATCGTGAATAGTTCCTCCAACAGGTTTAAAAAGAATTGTTTTATTATTTTCAAAAATCAAATTCGCATAACAACTTACTAATTTTAAATCTAAATTATTTTTAAAAATGGCAAAAGCTTTTTCACAAAAAGTTGATTCCAAATAATCGTCACTGTCTAACACCAGAATGTAATTTCCATTTGCAACTTCAATACCAATATTCCTAGCTTTACTTTGTCCTGAATTTTCTTGTGTTATTAATTTAGTAATTTTAGATTCTAAACTTTTCAAAACTTTTTTAGTTTCTAAATTTGAACCATCATCTACAACTATCACTTCAACTTGAAAATGAGTTTGATTTAAAGCCGAAAACACCGACTGTTCAATAAATTTCACGTCATTAAAACACGGAATAATTATAGATATTAAAGTATTATTTTCCATTTTTGACCTCCCTAACAGCTTCTAACCATTTAGAACCAAACTTTGCATCTGGTTCTAAATGGTTACCCTCAGCCCATTCATTCCAGGATTTTATAATAATAAATTGAGGGTTCTTTGGATTCTTAAACAATTCTTTAACTGCTTTTTCTAAATGCTTCTTCCACGAGCTAGGGTTTGAGTTAACAAAAATCAAAGATTTTTTCCCACTGCGAGCTGAATTATCCCAATTCGGAAAAACGCAGGGAATGAATTTTTCATGTGGAAATATCACATTCAAATAAGACACTGCTTTTACATAATCAAAAATCAAAGGTTTCAATCTTTTGCCAACTTGATTTGTAAAACCAAGCTTCACTTTAATTTGTTTTTCAAGCCAGCCTAAATATCTAACGTCTTCAAACATAAATCCTTTTTTATATCTCATGTTATAAAACACTTCTATTCCAACTTTTCCGTATATATAATCATTATTTAAAATCATATCAGAACCATGCGTTGCAACAAAATAAATACCATTAAAACCATTTACAATAGCCAACTCGTTAAATACAGAAATAAATTGACTTGCATCTGGAATATCATCAAATCTATAAACATGAAACATCGGCTTATCATCTACCTTGATATAGCGCTCATCTCGAAAGAAAGGTAACAAATAATCAAAATAAATTTGATATCCTTTTATACCATCATAAGTTTGTTCTATTAAAACATTTGGATTGTCTAAACCATGCCATATACCTTTCCATGTTTCATTTGCCCAACAAAAACAGAAAGGTAATTCTATTTTTTTATTGTTCAACATAGCTTCAGCAGGTCTTTCTAGTAACATTTTACCATTCCCAAACCAATATTGATAATATATAAAACCATCAATCCCATAATCTTTTGCTAATTTAGCTTGTTGTTCTTGAGTTTCAGATACTCTTAAGTCATAGAAACCCAATTCACCTGGCAAAATCGGTTGATTGTGACCTTTGAATAAAGGTTTAGCTTTAGTTACATTTGTCCATTCGGAAAAACCTTTTCCCCACCATTTATCATTCTCTGGAATAGGGTGATATTGAGGAAGATAATAGGCAAGAAATTTTATTTTATTTTGAGACATTATTATTTTATTTTAAAAATTAATCTCAATAAATATTGTTTCTTTAACTTTTCTATAATT
The DNA here is from genome assembly GCF_044007395.1 of Flavobacterium sp. FlaQc-57. Lineage (NCBI taxonomy): Bacteria > Pseudomonadati > Bacteroidota > Flavobacteriia > Flavobacteriales > Flavobacteriaceae > Flavobacterium > Flavobacterium sp. FlaQc-57. The sequence goes on along the minus strand of NZ_JBIPDA010000004.1, from coordinate 148,022 downwards.
CTATAACTTCTAGATTTTCTGTAATTTAAAATTGTAGTTTGCAGTTCAATATTATGGTTATATTTTTTTTCTAAAGCATGAATTAAAAAAGCTAAATAATCCTTTTCTGAAATCAAATTCTTTAAATAAAAGATTGATTGTAATTGATTTTCTTGCATAAAAGCATATTTTTTTGTCATACTTTTTTCATGAAATCTATAAAATGCTAATGCCTCATTTATAAAATAAATTTTAGATTCCTTTTTAAAAAAAGACAACCACATAATCCAATCTTCTTTAGCTTTCAAATTTTCCGGAAACCTAAAATCATCAAAAAAAATAGATTTAAATAATCCGCAATGAATTGGAATAGTAAAGACGGAATCCCAATCATATAAAATATTTTCAAATGTAAAGAGCTTATAACTTAAGTCGCAGTAAGGCTCTACAGTTTCATTAATATTATTAGTAAATAACCTAAAATTAGAAATTATGATTTTATAATTATAGTCTACTTCTATTTCACAATTAGCTAATGATAACTCCAATTTTAAATTGTCTAAGACATCATCCGAGTCTAAAAATTGAATAAATTCTCCAGTTGCATGATCTAATCCTGCATTTCTTGCAGAACTTAAACCTCCATTCTCTTTATATATATATTTGAATCGAAAATCTGTATTTATCCACTTTTCAACTACTCCTTGTGTATTATCTAAAGATCCATCATCTACAATAATACATTCCCAATTAGTATGTGTTTGATCAATTATCGACTGTAAAGCTTCAGGTAAATACTGCGCTTGATTATAACATGGAACTATTATTGAGACTAAAGGATTATTATTTTTCATAACACACAGACTCTTTAAAGCAAGAAGCAATTTTTATAAGATATTTAAGACTAACTTTTTTCTCTAAAAAAATATTTCTCATAACAATCGATAATCCTTTTCTATATTCTTTTTTTCTTAAATAATAAAACTCTGTATATTCTATCCAAGAAGAATTCCATAAATGGACCGTAAAACTTTCCTCTTTTATAAATTCTTTATACTTACTATTATTTTTTGATTCATCAAAAGGAAAAGGATAAAAAAATACTGATGGGAAAATTGCCAAATCATTATCAACAATTAAGTCACCAAAAGATCCTGAAAAACTATATTCTTCTTTAAAAATTTTTGTAACAATCCTTGGAATTGTATTCATTTTGATGCTATCATCATCAAAAAAATTTGATTCAAAATAAAAATTAAAACATTTTTTAATAAAATCATTTTTCTTTTCTGCACCAATTATTCCACAACTTATAAACTCTAAATCCTCTGCTCCAAAAAAACATCTAAAGTTCAACAAATCGTCAATTTTTTTCAACATCATCATGTCTGTATCTAAATATACTCCTCCATATTCATAGAGAACCTTCAATCTAATCCAATCAGAAACGAAAGCCCATTTTTTTTGTTTATATGCCTCTATTAAAAAGGGATGACTTAAATCTGTATTTGATTCGTTCCATTCAATAATTTCATAATCAGGCAGAAACTTTTTCCATGAAGAGATACAATCTTTTATCAATTTAGATTTTGTATTGTTACCAAACCAACAATAATGAATTACTTTGGGAATCATCAATATAACTTAATTTTAGCAAGATTAACAGCTATAGTATCTCCAAACTCATCAAATAAAAAATAACCATGTCTTTTTAAGTATACTTTTAGTTGATTTTGGTCACTTGCCTTTAAATTGACCTTTTCATATTTAATCATAAAAGGTCTATAACTTTCAAAATTCAATCCTTTTAAAATCTCAAAATCAAAACCCTCAGTATCAACCTGAAAATAATCTATTTTCTTGTTTTTCAAATTATGATAAAGAATACTCATTAATGAATTTGCCTTTACTTCTTCTTGTATTATATCATTACTATCAATTCCCGTTTTTAAATGATGTTCAGAATCTAAGGAAGCTATCCCTTTTACCCAATCCGGATATTTTTGAATTGCACTTGGGGAAATTTTGTTTATAACAATTAAACGTTCGGTTGGATGAACAGCTTTATTAACTTTAATTATTTCTGGAAACGCTCTATAGTTATATGTTAACTCTGTAAAGTATTCTTTTACAGGCTCAATTACAACTCCTTCTGATTTTCTTTTTATTACAAAATCGTATAAAAAATCAAAACTAATACCATCATTGGCACCAACTTGGACAAAGTTAAAAGTTTCATTTTCTAGAAAATTTTTTTCTAATATAACCTTACTCGAAAATACTTTCTTTTTAAAAACTAATGCTCTTCCAAATATATTTGAAATTCTAATAATAAAAATCAATAAATAATTCCTTAAGTATCTCATATCGTTTTTATACTTATTTTTTTATGAACTATTCGATTCCAAGCCGTGTCTAATTTTCTTCCAGAACCAAAAACATCTTCTCCAATAATTTTAAATTTTATTGCATTTTCTAAACCTTCATAGTTAGGACCTTTATCTCCAAAATATAAATTAATCCAATAATCTCCATTAGCAAACAAAGGAAAATCTTCAATTAAAATTTCTCCAATACCTTTTCCTTCTTTAACAATTATATTAGTTCCAAGATGTTTATTATTTAGGCCTAAATAAGAAATTTGATCAGAATCTTTTATAACAATTCCTATTTCTCCCTCATAAAAATCTCTACATGAATCAAAATATAACCTTAACTTAAACATAGATCCTGCATAAATTGTATCGCTTAATTGATTATCACAAAACAGTTCGGCTTTATAAATACCAAACAAGTTTTCCTTATCTCTATGATTTTTTAATTCATAAATACCTAAAAATTCATTCTTAGATTCTTTATAATCTGACATATAATATCTTGAAATACAATCTTCAACATCACCTTTAAAAACGACCCTCCCATGCTCCAAAACAATCCCTTTTGTACACAAACTCTTAACTGCCGCCATATTATGACTCACAAAAAGTACCGTTCTCCCTCCTTCTCTTGAAATATCCTGCATCTTCCCGATCGCTTTTTTCTGAAATTCAGCATCTCCAACAGCCAAAACCTCATCTACAACCAAAATTTCCGGTTCTAAAAAAGCGGCCACAGCAAATGCCAAACGAACAGTCATTCCAGAGCTATATCTTTTTACCGGAGTATCGATATAACGTTCGCAACCTGAAAACTCTATAATTTCATCCAGTTTTGATAAGATCTCTTTTTTGGTCATTCCTAGAATTGCGCCATTTAAGAAAATATTCTCTCTTCCGGTCATTTCTCCGTTAAATCCTGTACCCACTTCAAGAAGTGAAGCAATACGTCCACGAGATTTTATACTTCCCGTTGTAGGAGCGGTTACCTTTGAAAGTATTTTTAACAGAGTAGATTTACCAGCTCCATTTTTGCCAATAATACCAAGAACTTCACCTCGCTCAACTTCAAAATTAATATCTCTCAAAGCCCATACATAATCAGAAGTTCCTTTCGTTGAACGATCATTTGTATCGCCTATTTTTAAATAGGGATTTTCTTTTCCTCTAATTAAATGCCACCAACGATTGATGTCATGACTCAAAGTTCCTGTACCAACCTGTCCTAAACGATACTGTTTAGAAATGTTTTCGGCTTTTAAAATAATATCTTTTTTCAATGGAAACTTGTAAATCTAGAATGATAAATAAAATATGCTGTTTTAAACAGTATCTATAAAGCTCTTTTCTGTTTTATTAAAAACTAAAAGTCCAATAAAAAACACTGCAATAGTTACAGCCAAAGTATATGATAATCCTAAAACTGAAACTTCTCCTACATTTAAAAGCATATAACGAGTTGTTTCTATTATATATGCCAAAGGATTATATTCAACAAGCCAACCGTAAGTTGGTAATTTATCTTTAATTAATTCCATCGGATACATTACTGCCGATAAATACATTAGCAATTGTATTCCAAAAGTAATTAAATAGCTAAAATCACGATATTTGGTTACCATCGAAGAGATAAGCATACCTAATCCAAGTCCTAAAACCCCCATTAAAGCAATTAACACTGGGAATAACAATAGAGAACCATTAATAGTTAGATTACTTCCTTTAAAATAATAGAAGGCATAAAATGCAACAAAAATAAAAAATTGAATTCCAAACTTCACCAGATTAGAAATTACAACTGATAAAGGAGTAATAATTCTAGGAAAATATACTTTACCAAAAATTGCAGCATTCGCCTTAAAAGTATCTGATGTTCCTGTTAAACAAGCTGTAAAATAATTCCAAACAGTTATCCCTGCCAGATTAAACAAAAATGGAGGAATAGTTCCGGTATTAATCCCTGCAACATTATTAAATATTATAGTAAAGGTTACAGAAGTAAATAAAGGCTGAATTAAATACCAAAGTGGCCCTAAAACCGTTTGTTTATAAACCGTAATAACATCCCGTTTTACGAAGAGCAGCAACAAATCTCTATACTGCCAAACCTCTTTAAGATTCAGTGCTAAAAACTTATTCTTTGGCGTTATTTCAAACAACCAATCATCGTGAATATTATTGTTATTCATTTATCTTTAATTACAACTAAATTGTTTCGATAATAATTTAAAAAAATCATTGAATTGCAACATATCTTTACCTTACGCTAATTAACAGGATTTTTATTCGGTTATAAATTATTAAAAACGCAAAAAGGCGTTTTAAAAAAAAACACCTTTTTAATATTATTTGAATCCAAAACTCAATTTATTATAAGAAAACTACTTGTCTAAAACTTCAAAAGTAGAATTCATGCTTTTAAATTCAGGAACAATTTTTTTCATTTTAGTAACAATATCATCATTATCATAAAAATCGGCAATACCAATTAGCTCATCAATCTCAATATGCAAATTTTCATATTCATCCTGTATCTCCTGAGCTATCATAATTTTGTTATGATATGTTGGTAAAGTCTTTGAAGTATCATTCAATAATTCCTCGTATAATTTTTCACCAGGTCTTAATCCCACAATTTTAATTTTAATTTCTTTATCAGGAATAAAACCTGCAAGCTTAATCATTTTTTTTGCCAGATCAATTATTTTTACTGGTTTTCCCATATCGAAGATATAAATCTCTCCTCCGTTACCCATCGCACCAGCTTCTAAAACCAACTGACAAGCCTCTGGAATGGTCATGAAATAACGAATAATATCTTGATGCGTTATAGTAACCGGGCCTCCTTCTGCAATTTGCTTAGTAAACAAAGGTACAACCGAACCGTTTGAGCCTAAAACATTACCAAAACGCGTTGTAATAAACTTGGTTGCACTCTCATTACTTTCTCTTTGATTTTTTAAGAATAATGATTGTACATATTTCTCCGCTATTCGTTTACTAGCTCCCATAACGTTACTAGGGTTAACTGCCTTATCAGTAGAAACCATTACAAATTTTTTGACGTGATATTTACAAGCCAAATCAGCTAAATTCTTAGTTCCTTTAATATTGGTCTGAATAGCTTGTGACGGATTTTCTTCCATCAATGGAACATGCTTATATGCCGCTGCATGAAAAACAACATGTGGATTGTAGTTTTTGAATACTTTTTCCAGCGCTTTTTTACTCCTTACATCAGCTATAACTGCTACAATTTTTGCTTCTGAACCTAATGTTAGTGTTTCTAAGCATAGGTTGTGAAGAGGCGTTTCAGCGTGATCTAAAATAATGACCATCTTTGGATTAAATCCTAGAACCTGCCTTACTATCTCACTTCCTATTGATCCTGCAGCACCAGTAATAAGGACCGTTTTATCTTTTAATTGTTTAGAAATTGATTTACTATCCAGAACTATCGGTTTTCTTTCTAACAAGTCTTCAATCTGAATATTCTTTACTTTTTGAGAAATCTCTTTCTGATTTTCCCAATCTGAAATTAAAGGAACAGTATATACTCTATAGTTAAATTCTAAACATTGATCAACAATAATTAATTGTTCTTCTTTAGACAAACTTTTATCAGCAATAATAACACCTTCCGCAGCAACAGAACGCATTAAGGCAGGTAATTTTTTTCTTAAAATCAGAATAGGTAAATCTAACATGCGTTTAGAAGCATTCTGATTATTCTTATCTACAAAACCGACAATTTTAAAACGTGAAGGAGTTTCAAATTTCAATGCATTTGCAACCGAAATTGCATTAGCATCAGTTCCATAAATTACAGTTCTAATTAATTTAGAATTTGTTTTCTCTGAAAAGTATAATTCAAAAGTTTGTTTTACAATCACACGATATAGAAACAAACCACAAAATGACAATACTAAATTGATAAAAAGAGCAGTGTTCAAAAAGGCTTTATGTCCAGTATATAGTTCAAAAACTAAATTGAAAAACAAAAAGAAGACCAAAACTGACATTTGAGAAAACAACAGTTTTATTGCATCTATATAAGAGGAATGTCTAATAATTCCCGAGTAAGTTCTAAAAAGCCAAAAGAAAAAAACATTAATAACAATTAAACTCCCAACAAAATAAAATTGATGAGAAGTAATAATATAACCTAGTGCTGTGCCTTCAAACAACATATAGGTGAAAGTAAATGAGAAAATCAGCACCATAATATCAATGGCAATGATGATCCACCTAGGCAAATAACTAAGGTTATTAATACTAGCTCTCAAATTTCTTGGTGAGAAAGAATTGTGCAATAAAGAGGCTATTTTGGTTTGTTTATCTGTATCCAATTTTGGTTTGGTTTAGTTTTGTAAACTCTATATGACCCACAAAAATACAAATTAAAGGTTTTAAAAAATTATTTCTTGACCTAAATTATACTTTAACACCTTTTTTCTTTTGTTTTAAAAATTCTAATAAATAAGATCCGTATCCTGATTTCACTAATGGCAATGCCAACTCTTCAAGTTGAGCATCATTTATAAATCCTTGTCTCCAGGCAATTTCTTCAATACAGCCCACTTTTAATCCTTGTCTTTCTTCAAGAACCTGAACAAATTGTCCTGCTTGCATCAAACTATTAAAAGTTCCTGTATCCAACCAAGCGGTTCCTCTACTTAAAATCCCAACTTTTAAGGCTTCTCTTTCCAGATAAACTTTATTTACATCGGTAATTTCGTATTCACCACGAGCGCTAGGTTTAATATTTTTAGCAATTTCTACAACTGAGTTATCATAAAAATACAATCCTGGTACAGCATAATTTGATTTTGGCTCTATTGGTTTTTCTTCAATAGAAACGGCTTTAAAATTTTCGTCAAACTCTACAACTCCATAGCGTTCAGGATCTGAAACATGATATGCAAAAACTACTCCTCCATCTGGTTTTGTGTTAGAACGCAATAATTCTTGCATATTTGCACCAAAGAATATATTATCTCCTAGTATTAACGCAACATCATCGTCTCCTATAAACTCTTCTCCAATTACAAAAGCCTGTGCTAATCCGTTAGGAATAGCTTGCTCTGCATAACTAAATTTACAACCTAAACTAGAACCGTCACCTAATAACTTTTTAAAATTTGGCAGGTCATGTGGAGTTGAAATAATCAATATTTCATTTATCCCTGACATCATCAAAGTCGACAATGGATAATAAATCATCGGTTTATCATAAACCGGCATCATTTGCTTACTCATCGCTAATGTTAGTGGATGTAAACGAGTGCCAGAACCTCCAGCTAAAATAATTCCTTTCATAAATTTTATTTTAGATTTTAGACTACTTAAAATTGAATCCTAAAATTTGTTATCTTCAATGCTTTTTTATTTTATACAAACATTTTTTTCAAACTCTCTTTATAATGAGGTACATCCAGATTATAAGTATTCTTGATTTTTTTCTTATCTAGTAATGAAAACTTTGGGCGCTTTGCCGGTGTCGGATAAGATCCCGACGGTATCCCTCCAACATTACAATTATATCCTCCAAGTTCTTTTATAGCCAACGCAAATTCATACCAGCTTATTTCACCTTCATTAGAATAATTATAAATACCCGGAATCCAATCTGGAAACTCTATAACATCAATCATTGTCTGAGCAAGATCTGCAGCACATGTTGGAGAGCCTATTTGATCATTTACTACATTAATTGAATCTTTTTCCTGCATCAATCGTTGCATGGTCTTTACAAAATTGTTTCCAAATTTACTATATACCCAAGAAGTTCTTAAAATAATGGCATTTGGGTTTTTCTCCAAACAAATCATTTCTCCAGCCCTCTTACTTGCGCCATAAATATTTATTGGATTGGTTTCTGCATCTTCATTCAAAGCAATAGAAGAAGTTCCGTCAAAGACATAATCTGTTGAGATATGAATTAATTTAACATCATTCAATGAACTATATATCGAAATCAACTCAACTGCCAAATGATTTATTGTAAATGCTAATTCGCTTTCGCTTTCTGCTTTATCAACTGCTGTATATGCACCGCAATTTAAAATTATATCTGGTTGAATTTCGTTTAATTGCATTTTTAGAATCTCTAAATTATCTAATGTAATTTGAGTTCTATCTGCAAAAACCCATTCGTAGTTAGTATATTTTGAAGATAAAACAGCTAGCTCAGAACCTAATTGTCCATTTGCACCTGTTACAAGAATTTTTTTCATTAAAACAAACTGTTGCAATTATCAATAAATGGAAGAATCTGATCTTTTTCAGAAACTATAGCTTCGTTTAAATTCATTCCCCAATCAATATTAAGTGATGGGTCATTAAATTTTATTCCTCCTTCAGATTCTTTATTATAGAACTGGTCACATTTATAGAGCACTGATGCTGTTTCACTAACTACAGAGAAACCATGAGCAAAACCCTGAGGCACTAAAAGTTGTTTTTTATTTTCAGCTGACAATAATATTCTAAACGATTTTCTATAAGTTGGAGAATCTTTTCTTAGATCTACTACAATATCGATGATCTCACCCTCTAAAACACGAATTAATTTAGTTTGTGCAAAAGGAGGATTTTGGTAATGTAGACCTCTTAAAGTTCCTTTTTTGGAGTAAGATTGATTATCCTGAACAAATTCAATATTAATACCATAATCTTCAAGTTTAGTTTTGTTGTAGGATTCAAAAAAGTAACCTCTTTCGTCCCCAAAAACTATTGGATCGATAATTACTAAATCTTTTATGAACGTTTCTTCAATTTTCATGTTACATTACTATTTAAAGAAATTGACTATTACTTCTTTAATTTTATTTTTATCTTCATTTGTAAGTGTTGAACCAGAAGGCAAACACAATCCTTTGTCAAATAGTTGTTCTGCTATTTTATTACCATAAAATGGGTATTTTTCAAAAATTGGCTGTAAATGCATTGGTTTCCACAGAGGACGGCATTCAATATTTGCGTTTTCAAGAGCCAATCTTAAACTCTCTCTGTCTTTATTTTTATTGGGTTTAACCAAAATAGTGTTTAACCAAAAATTGGAAAAGAAACTTTCTTCTATTACTTCAGAAAGTACTACATCATCAATTTCATCAAAGATCTCTTTGTAAAAAAAATGATTATTTCTTCGCGCTTCAACATTCTTATCAAGTATTTTTATTTGTCCAAGACCGATACTCGCGCAAATATTACTCATTCTATAATTATAACCAATTTCAGTATGCTGATAATGAACTGCCATATCTTTTGACTGAGTGGAATAAAAAATTGCCTTTTCTTTCATTTTTTTAGAAGCTGTAACTAATGCTCCTCCGCTTGAAGTAGTAATAATTTTATTTCCATTGAATGAAAGTACTCCAAAAGCACCAAAACTACCACATTTTTTACCTTTATATTTACTTCCTAAAGCTTCTGCACAATCCTCAATAACTGGTATTCCATATCTATCTGCAACAGCATGAACTTCATCGACTTTATATGGTGTACCATATAAGTGCACAGCAATAATTGCTTTGGGTTTTTTCCTTTTTTCTATTCTATCCTTTATTGCTATGTCCAGTGTAATAGGGCAAATATTCCAGGTTTCAGGTTCACTGTCAATAAACACAGGAATTGCACCTTGGTATAAAATAGGATTTGCAGAGGCAGAAAATGTCATGCTTTGACAAATCACCTCATCATCGGCCTTTACTCCTAATAAAATTAATGATAAATGAATCGCTGATGTTCCAGAATTTAATGCTGTTACATATGACCCATCACTAAAATAATCCTCAAGCTTACTCTCAAAATCATCAACATTTGGTCCACCAGAAGTTATCCAATTTGTTTCTAAAGCTTTCTGTACAAATTCTTGTTCAAAACCACTTGACTGAGATAATGACAAATAAATTCTTTTATTTGTCATTTACATTCCAGTAATCTAAAGGATAACGAACATCATCTTCACTAACATTTGCCAAAGGTAAGGTAGAGAATGAGATCAATTTCGAATCTTTTTCTAATGATTTAATTGCATTGGCATAACCTGCAGGAATATGAACAATCTTACTATCTAAAGCAGAAACCAAAACGGTTTCTATTATTAAATCCTTAGATGGATTTTCCCAATTATCAATTTTTATGAAATAAATTTCGAAGGAGCCGCTTAAGCAATAAAAATTTTTTGAATCTAATTTATGCCCTTGCCAGGCACGAATAGGATTTTCATCAGAATTACTAATGATGTAAAACCTTTCGATATTGGCAAAGCTAAAATCATTAACATACGAAATTGTCCCCCTATTATCTGAAAAATTACCCCCTTGAATTATTTTAGGAATCATGTGTTTAATTTTAGATTGCTTTTGTTCAACAAATAAAATTTTAAACTATAGACAATAAGCAAAGGCACAATAACAATTGCAAACAATACTGAATCATCTATTTTTTGATATAACGAAACAACTATAATGGAAATTATTGTTTGTGCAATTGCATAAAACAATGAAACTAATCTGTGATCGATTTTATATTCATTACTCAAAACTTGATATAGATGCAATCTGTGGGCCTCAAAAATATTTTGTTTTAAATATAGACGATGCATGATTGTACAAATAGCATCAACTCCGTAAATCGCCAGAAACAGTAACCATATCAAAGAATTTGTTATCAAAATAAGCTTTAAAACCAGATAAATTATCCAAAAAGCAATTGCGATACTTCCAACATCACCGGCAAAACATTTCGCTTTTTTTCTGTAATTAAAAAAAAGAAAAACAATACTGGCGATCATTCCGTATTTTATAAAACTTCCATCAATAAAAACTTGAATGTTTGTATTAATGTAAAGTAAGGATCCCATAACAACTAAAGTATAAAGTCCTGTTATACCATTTATACCATCCATGAAATTGTAGGCATTTATTAGTCCTATAGCTAGAACATAGGCTATTACAATACCCCAAATTGGAACTAAATTAAACAAACCTATGTCATAAAAAATCATGGTTATTGAAAGAAAATGAATGCTGATCCTAATTTTATTAGATAAACTTTGAATGTCATCCCAAAAACTTACCAAACTAATTAATGTTATTCCAGTAAAGAAGAAAAAACTACTTTGAATGTGCTGAACAAAATAAAGTAAAGCCGAAAACCAAAAGATAATCCCTCCGCCTCTTAATGTTATTTCGGTATGTGAACTCCTTTGATTAGGTTTATCTATAATATTAAAACGATCTGCTACTTTAAAATAAAGTAACATTATAATCATTAATAGAATTCCGAGTATTGTATATTCCATTATGAAATTATTCCCAATTATTATTTTTTATTTCATCGTATACTCTCTTAATACCTTCCTCAAGAGTAGTTTTTGCTTTCCAGCCAAAACTACTTAATTTCGAAACGTCCATTAACTTACGAGGGGTACCATCTGGTTTCGTTGTGTCCGTAAAAATTTCTCCTTCGAAACCGACAACTTTTTTAACTAAAATTGCTAAATCTAAAATGGAAATATCTTCACCAACTCCTATATTAACCAATCCTAATTCATTATAATTTTCCATTAAAAACACACATGCTTCAGCAAGATCATCAGCATGGAGAAATTCCCTTTTAGGACTTCCCGTTCCCCATATTGTAACCGAATTATCGTTGTTTCGCTTTGCGGTAATAAATTTTCTCAGCATTGCAGGCAATACATGGGAATTTTTCAAATCATAATTATCATTAGGACCATATAAATTCGTAGGCATAACTGAGATAAAATTACAACCAAATTGATCTCGATAGGCATCACACATTTTAATACCAGCAATTTTCGCAATTGCGTAAGGCTCATTAGTTGGTTCTAATTCTCCTGTAAGCATGTATTCCTCTTTCAAAGGCTGAGGGGCCATTTTTGGATATATACAAGAAGAGCCTAAAAACATTAATTTTTTAACCTCATTTAGATAGGATTGATGAATTACATTATTTTGTATCATCAGATTTTCGTATATAAAGTCGCCTCGATAGGTATTATTAGCTATAATCCCTCCCACTTTCGCTGCCGCTAAAAAAACATAATCCGGTTTTTCTTTTTGAAAAAAATCTGCAACTGCTTGTTGGTTTCTTAAATCTAGTTCTGAAGAGGTTTTTAAGATAAAGTTATTATACCCTTCAGCTTTTAGTTGGCGTAAAATAGCTGAACCCACCATTCCGCGATGTCCAGCTATGTAAATTTTATCATTTAAATTCATAATGCTAATTTGTTTCAAGAATAAAATTATTCTGCTTTATCTAAATTAATATTTAATAACCGATCTTACTTCTCTTAACATCTTTTCTTTTTTAACATAGATAAGATCAGATGCCATCATTTCTTTTACTAATCCTGCTAAATCATACTTAGGTACCCAACCTAATTGAGTCTTTGATTTAGTAGGATCTCCGATAAGCAGATCTACTTCTGTTGGACGGAAATATTGCGGATCAATAGCAATAATCTGTTTACCCAACTCAAGTTGATATGCAGGATTATTACATGAAGCTACATATCCTTTTTCATCTACCCCTTCTCCTCTGAATTCAATATCTATTCCTACTTCCGCAAATGACATTTTAACAAAATCACGCACATAAGTTGTTTCTCCCATAGCAATAACATAATCCTCAGCAACATCCTGTTGCAGAATACGCCACATAGCTTCTACATAATCTTTAGCATGTCCCCAGTCACGTTGCGCATCTAAATTTCCTAAATACAAACAATCTTGTTCTCCTAAAGCTATAGCAGCTGTAGCCATAGTTATTTTACGGGTTACAAAAGTTTCTCCTCGACGTGGTGATTCGTGATTAAACAAAATCCCATTACAAGCAAACATATTATATGCCTCACGGTAATTTTTGGTAATCCAGAAACCATAAATTTTTGCCGCTCCATAAGGAGAACGCGGATAAAAAGGTGAATGCTCATCGTACAAACCTTTCTCATTTTTATTCTCAGCCAAACCACCATACAATTCAGATGTTGATGCCTGATAAATACGTGTTTTCTTTTCTAAACCCAAAATACGTACTGCCTCTAAAATTCTTAATGTTCCAATACCATCCACATTTGCAACATATTCTGGTGAATCAAAAGAAACCTTAACGTGGCTCATCGCCCCTAAATTATAGATTTCATCAGGCTGTACCTCTTGAATAATTCGAATAATATTAGTCGAATCTGTTAAATCTCCATAATGCAACTTAAAATTAACATGAATTTCGTGTTGATCCTGGTAGATATGATCAATACGTTGTGTATTAAAAGAAGATGCTCTTCTTTTAACTCCATGAACTTCATATCCTTTTTCCAATAATAATTCGGCTAAGTACGAACCATCTTGTCCTGTAATTCCTGTTATAAGTGCAATTTTCATTTTTATAGTTTTATTTTTTTTTAATTCTTAAATGATTTAAAAGTCTTCATTAACCCAGTATCGGTTTTTATTGGTAACTGCTTACCTAAGGCATTAATAATTTTTTGATTGCTTACAACATAGCTTTCAGTTAATTTCTGCAAACGCTCTGAATTTAATGGAAAAGGTAAAAAATCGCCAATTTTGCCTAATTTCCTTATAAGTAATGGATTTATATTCCAGATTATAGTTTTCTTATCTAAACTTTTTCCTAATAAATTAATTAATTCATTTGTTGATATTGATTTATCATCTGCAACCTGATAGATTCCTGAAAATATCTGCTCATTTTCAATCAATTCTTTAATAACGAAACATAGATTTTCAATACTCAAAAATGAACGTTGATTTTGGAATTTCCCCAACGGCCACGGCAAACCTTTTGATACTAATTGATATAACAAATTAAGATTTCCTTTATTTCCTGGCCCATGAATCATACATGGCCTAAGTATATATACTCTTTTCTGTCTTGGTAATTCTTTACTTAAAATATATTCTTCAGCTTGAAGTTTAGAAATTCCGTAATGAGTCTTAGGGTTAGGTAAACTTTCTTCCGTAAGTACTCCTTCTACCTTATCAGCGACAGCTTTAACAGTACTCATAAATATAAAGACTTCTGCATTGGAATTTAAAAATGCGTCAAATAATTGTTTTGTTAATTTAAAATTTGAATCATAATAATCTTGAGGAATAGAAACGTTTCTTAAATCGTGGGCTTTACCTGCAAGATGAATTACTGCATCAGTATTTATTTTAATTTCTTGACCTTCTTTATAACGTATTTCTAACCTTAATGGTTCGTGAAAAAGCTTAATATATTCCTTCAGGTTTGCTCCTACAAATCCTGTTTCACCAGTTATTAATATTTTCATTTATACATTTAATTTTTCTGCAATTTGATCCCAAATTTTAGTTTGTTCAAAATTTTCTTGAACAAAATGCCTTCCTTCTATCCCGTGTTGTTTTGCTATGTTTTCGCTTTCTAAATAAAATAAAATTTTATTTGCTATATCCAATGGTTCATTTGAGATAAACATACCTGTTTTATTTTCTATAATAGACTCCGAACATCCTGTTGCTTTCGTTATTATTACTGGTAAGTTCATCGAAGAAGCCTCTAAAGAAACCGTTGGAAACCCCTCTCGATATGTTGGCAACACAAAAATTTTCATTAGTCCAAAATAAATAGATGAATCTAACACAAAGTCTGTGAATATTATTGAAGAATCAGATGCTATAATGCTTTTTGAATAATCTGAAATAGAATCTCTTTCTTCAATTGGTCCAACTAATAGTAATTTTGCTTGAGGTGATTTTATTTTAACCATTTCCCAAGCTAATATTAAATCATCAATACCTTTATCTTTTACTAATCGCCCTACATAACCAACTACTTTATCATCTTGAGAAATATTATATTTACTCATCAATGCTTTTATATCTTCTGAATTTTTTCTTTCTGGATTAAATCTATCATTTGTATCGATACCATTACAGGTACCTAATCCTAACACAATATTTTTTAATGAAGTATTAAGTTTGTCTTTTTCGCTAATTTCTTTTACCGAATAACTTACACAAACGATTTTTTTTGCAAAAAAACCTGTCAATCTCTCAATATTTTTAAGAATCGTTCTTTTTATACCTGTGCTTGTTTCATATATAATACCATGTCTAAAATAAATTCTATTTGATATTCCTGCCAAAAAAGAAGCTATCATTGCCACCATGCCCCCTTTTGGAGTATGCCCTACAACTATATCAATTTTATTCTCTTTAATATATCTATAAATTTTTAAAATTGCTTTCAGATCTTTTAAAGGGCTTATTTCGCGCGTGATCTCAACCTCAAAAGGAATGAAGTCTAATTTTTGAGAAAACTCAACTAAGTCACTTGAAAAAGTACAGGCTAAATGATATTCATTTCCTGATTCTTTTTTTAAATATTTAAACTGTTCGCCAAAAAAATGATTTATAACAAAAGATACTGTTATTACATGAAGTACTTTTTCATTTTTCATAAATTTAAAAATATTATTCACATTAGATTAAGAACTCTCAATCTTTTTGCATTAACTATTACTAACTACTCTCTTTAAACTTTATGTTCTATTTTGAGTTTAGTAAAAAAATTATTTTATTAAACTTTTCATCAAACCTTTTCATTACTATTTTCCTTCCTAAACTTATAAATGGCAACTCAATAAATTTATAACTCAAATAACTCAAAAGAATAGTGACAAATAAAGATGTACAAAAAACAGTAATAATATTTCCAGAGAAAAATGAACATGCAATTAGAATAACAGGAAAGTGTAATAAATATAAACTATACGAAATCTCGCCCAAAAACTGAATTGGTCTTAAGTTTAAAATTTTCTTACAAACTCCATTTTTCATTGATAGAACTAAAAAAATACTGCATCCAAGAGTCGTCAAAAATAAATGTGCTTTATTTTGATTGTCTAAAATAAAATCAAGACTAAACCTACTGGTATACAAAAAAAGTCCTGTAGTAAAAAGTATTAAGATGTAAAATTTATTAGTTATTCTATTTAGAAAATTTAAAATATATTCGAGATATATCGCCATTAAAATTCCTAAATAAAAAACTGCTATTACTCCGTCTCTGATATAAAAGAGAATAAGAAGAATTATAAGATTATATACTAATTTATTCCTTAATGCAATGATTATAAAAAAGGGTAAAATCAAAGATATTATCATTTCTAGCCTCAATGTCCATATTACAGGAATAAATAATTTAAAATTAAAAGAAAAACCTACAAGTATGAAAGTATTTATATATTCAGCAAAAGGTACTTCCTTAAAATCCCAATTCCAAAATTCATTTATCCATGGTGAGTAATCAATAATATTCAACGGCTTGAATAATGAATGTTTTAAGAAATAAGAAAAAAGAATAGCTAGGATAAAAGCAGGATAAATTCTAAAAACTCTTTTAATGTAAAACGTACCTATATTAAAATCTTTTTTTTTAGTTATATAAGGCAATGCTAGTACAAATCCGCTTAGCAAAAAAAATAATGTAACTGCACCATCTCCATGCCAAAAAACATGGAATGGGCTGTTTGATAAAAAATTAAACAATGGAGAATTGAATACGAATGCCCCCACCAAATGAGAAAAAACAACGGATAATGCAGCAATCCCTCTCAAACCATCTAATTCTTTATAACGCATACTAATTCTGTTTTAAAATTTATTAATAATCTATAAAAAATGTTTGTCCATACAAAACATTTAAATAAACGAGTCTTAAAATGTATATGTACAGCTATTTTTATTTAAAAATTATTGCTTTAATGTAAATCTTTTTTTGTTATTGATTTTAACAAATTTTCTTTAGCTTCAATATATTGATATTCACTTAATATCTCAAATCTCTTTTTTAGAATAACGTCTGTTTTTCCTATCAAATTTAAAACCGTGTAAACAACAATTTTAAAAGCAAAAAAAAATGTAAAAAAAATCCTATCATACAATGAAATCAAATATTTGCCTTGTATTTTTAGTAATTTAATTATACCTATATTTGATTTTACATATTTTGTTAGTACTGGAATACCAAATACACGATAAAACAATAATGGCTCTTCTAAATTTCTAAATTGACTGCCTGGAAATGTTCGAATCCAAAGTTCCAGATCTTCCATCCTTTCCCATTTTCCATCATATTTATTGTTTTGAAACCAACTGAGTTTCCCCATAACAGAAGGATGTGCAAAGCAACCATTACGCAAAATGTCTTTCACACTTTTAGGCGTATGATTTGCTTTTCTAACACCTAAAATTTCATTATCCGCGTTAATTGCATAATAAGAAGACCCAACTACATCAATTGAAGTATTATTTTCCAAATAAGCTATTTGTTTTTCAATTCTTCTAAAATCCATTATATCATCTGCATCCATCCTAGCATAATAATCCCCATCTGCTAAACTTACTATTTGATTTAATCTATAAACTAATCCCAGATTTTGCCCATCAGATATAACGGAAATTTTATCACTTTTAAATGCCATTGCTATTTCCAATGATCCATCTGTACTTCCATCATCTATTAATATCAAATTCCAATTCTTATAAGTCTGATTTACGACTGATAAAATTGCGTCATGCAAATATTTTTGACCGTTATAAAACGGTATACCAATTGTAACTTTTACATTCATTAAAAAAAAATTAAATTATAATCCAGTCTTTTAGAATTAATGATGCTAAAGCTTTATTATTGGTTTCTTCATTTACATACCAATCTTTTGGAGAAATTACAATTTTACCAGAATTAGAATTTAGCCATGCTCCCCACCAACTAAATGAGCTATTTGCAATAACATTATGCTTACATTTGCTCATTAAATATAAATCAGAACTAGGATCATCTTGGTTAATATCAACAATTTTGAATACATTACCTTTAAAATTTTCATTTACCCAATTAATATCATCAGAAAAAACAAAAAATACCGGATTTTCAAACTTTTGTTTAAAAAAATCGATTGCTTTTTGATAATATTCTTGTGTACAGATACTATAAATTTTAGAGTTTGACGCTATCGAAAGATAATCTCCTCTTCTTATATGTAAGCTAATTGAATTTGTTTGCTTAATTTCTTTTTCAAATTCTTTATTTGCTTCACTTAATTCAAAATTTAACTGAAGATCATTTTCAAGTATCTTTGCTATTGAATCAAAATAATAATGTGATTGCCAATAACCATCATAATAACAATTGTCAATTAGATTATTTTTGTTTATAATATCGAAACCTTTTTCGACAACAAATCTTTTATTAAAAAATGGAAGATTTTGAACCAACTTTCTTTCAATTTTTGACAATAAATCATTCTTGAAAAACTTATATTTTCTTGCTTCATCTTTTTCAGCAAAAGATAAATCAATATTATATTTTGACAACCCCAACAATCTTGGTGTAAAATCAGAAGCCACAATATTTAATTGAGGGTCGAATTTTAATTCTGTTTTATATTTTAGTGACAAAAATCTTCCAAATGAATATTGAAATAATTGATTACCTAGACCTCCTGACAACTTAACTATAATCATTTTCTATCTTTAATTTTAATAGAAGCCGGTCCTGCAACAATATCATATTCTTGAACATCCTTAACTACTACAGATCCAGCAGCTATAACAGCTCCTTTACCAATTTTTACACCATCAATAATTACAGAATTTGCACCTATCCATACATCGTCTTCTATCTTTATCCCTTTTTCATTACTTCCTTGAAGTATCATAGGAATATTTACGTCTTTAAAATTATGGTTACCTCCTGCAATCATACAGTTTGGAGCAATCATCACATTATTGCCAATAGTTACATTTCCATAAATTGTCGTTCCAGGATTAATTTGTGTGTTCTGTCCTAATATTAATTTAGTGGGCCACAAAACTACAAATGAATTAATTTGTGATTTATTTCCAAGTGAAATGTTTTTGTAATTTCTGATAGAGCTTGACAAAGAAATATAAGTAAAAAGGCCTACATCTTTATAAATTAGCTTTCTCAAAGGATACATCATTATTGAAGTCGAAATTCTAATTAAATAGTTTAAATAAAAAACTGGATTATTAAAAAATTTTTCAAACATATTTGTATATTTTTATCTTTTACGATATTGATCATATATTTTTAGTAAAATTCCAAATATACAATTAGAAAAACCGGACTTCCAAAATGGCATTGTTTCAATTGAAATATCAGAATTTTTCTTAATTTCATTTATTTCACATGGATAAGGATATTTTGAATTAAAAACTTCGATATCTCTCATAGTAGAAGCAGATAGTTTTTCTTTTTTAAAAACAGGTTTATGAACTAAATGATTTGCAAATGAATCCTCAAGAGGAATTGTTTTCCAACCCTTATCATTCAATCTCATTATTAAATCCCCATCAGCACAATAAAAGTTAAACTCATTCTCTTCAATATAGTTTACATCTTCTAAAGCCTCTTTATTATAAAATCCATGATTTATATTGATATACCCTTTCGGCAAAAGTCCAACCCTGTAAAAATCATGTCTAGGATATTCACGAAAATAAAATGCTCCTCCTCCTATTTTCTCGCCTTTATTAACTTTATCAACTAATAAGTCATATCCTTTTTGTAATGCTCCTTTCGCAAGAATTAAATCATCACTTACCATAACAATCCAAGGAGATTTTGCAGATTTAAAAGCAATATTCATAAAATTACCCCATGAATGTGCTAAAAAAGAAACTCCTTGTTCGTCTTTTTTCTTAAAGTTGGGTTGAATAATAGTAAAGACATCTTTTTGTTTAGCAAGCCAATCACAACTTCCATCATTTGAGCCACCATCAATAACAATTATTTCAATTTGTCCTGAAAAACCATTATTTCGTATACTTTCTATTGTTGCTTTTAGCAATCTCTTTCTATTCTTACTTCCTAATACTAAAGTAATATCGTATTTTTCCATAAATATTTTTAATTAAACATCAACCTAAACTTTTTTTCAATTCTTGATTTGAAATTGACTTTATTTCTTTTGAAAAACAAATTCCAATACAAAGCCAAACTAGAATGTATCTCAATGTAAAAGCTTGAGAGTTTTCAATCCAAACACAAGCCAAATTAATTACCAAATACAACGAACAAGCTTTTACGAGCCCATTTGTAGAAAAAAGACCTCCTTTAACAATGGAAACTATATTAACTAAAAAATAGATAAATAAACTAATAAAACCTCCTTTTAAAATAACATCTAAATATCCTGTTTCAATATTATATCTATAACCACTATTTTCTAATGATGTAGTATTATTATCATAATCCGTATCTGCTCCTGGACAATAAAACCTTCCATCAATACCTTTGCCAAAAACAAAATCGGTAAATGTCATATCACTATAAAAACAATCTTCGACTGTACCACGTGTATCAGAATCAATTCGTTCGGTCAGTAACGAAAAAGTTTTTGAAATATTAGCGCTAAATAAATTAATTACATAAAAACCAATAATTCCAAAAATTACTATTAAAAGAGAATTTCTTATGATTTTTCTTTTATTAAAATATGTTACATTTAAAAGTAAAGAAAAGAAAAGAGAAATTGAAAAGTAGAAAATCTGCCCACGTCTGGCCAAAAACATTGCTATAAGTAATGGAACTAGAAAGGAAATAATTGAAATAATTCTATGTTTAGGTTTTAAATAATAAAAATTTAACAACAAAAAGGTGTTAGGATATACAAAAAACTTTGAAATACCTTCATAAGTATTTATAATCTCTATTAAATCTGATGAAAGAACAAACAATAATAATACAACAAAACCTAAAAAAAATAAATCTAAAACTACAATAACATTAATGATTTGTTTTATAACATTAGTATTAAATTTCAATAAAGAAAAAAAAGGGATAATCATAGGAAAAAAATATGTAGAACTGGTTAGCATTCTTCCAATGATACTAAAATCAAAAACTAAACCTCTTAGAACAGTAATAATATTCCAAAATGACATACTTAAAACAATAATGATTAAAAATAAATTCTTAATCTTTATTACTTTAAACAAATAATAGAAAGTTAAAGGTATAAACAAAAGCGAAACAGCATAATAAAAGATAATGCTAAAATTTAATAAATTTACCAGTGAAACTAAAACAGCATAATATAGATAAAATTTAATCATCTTATTAAACTGTAAATTTTCCTTCTTTAAATCATTCATTAACTTAATAATTTATTAAATAATGAAGACATTGCTGTTTTATAACCTTCTAAAGTAAAATTAGCTGTAACGTATTCGTAATTCTGTAACATTAATTTCTCAATTTCATTATTATTTAATCCTAAACTCCAATTTATACCCATTTTAATACCACTCATATCTATAGTTGGTATTTGAAATCCAAGAGAGTTTATATCATCCATAGACGCATATTTAGAAACAATAGGAATAAGACCATATTTTTGTAAAGTTAAAACTGATCCAGGAGCTCCACCTTCACTAGAAGATGGATAAATAATAAAGCAACACTCTTTAACTATATTATAAAATTTTTCATCGTCAATATTCTGGAATCCATATAAATAAATATTTTCACTGGCAATTATTTTATCTCTATAGATTTCCATAAATTCAAAATCAATATCACCAACTACATGTAACTTTAAGTTTTTATTTTGGAAAAAATAATCAAAAACTAAATCTAAACCTTTTAACAATGTTCCTCCTCCTCCTAACCAAATGTAATTGTCTCTCGAAGTATTCTTTATTTTATCTTCTAAATTAAACTTAAAGATTTCAGGAGTAGATTGATTTACTAAAAAAATTTTTTTTCTGAGATGTTCCGGATATGTCTCTACTGTAAACTTAGAACCAATCTGAATGATATAATCTGCTATTTCACAAGAATTGTGCTTTTTTACAAGTCGATAATAAGGGTACTTAACATTCCATTTTTTTTTAAAATGATCCGTTTTTCTTATTACTTCATTATTTTGATGAGTATAATAAGCCCCTGTCGCATAATAAATTTTTAATGCCGATTTATTTTTAAGAGATGCTTTTTCAAAACCAGGTTCTATTCCAAAAATAAAATCATAATTTTTCTTATTTTTTAAAAAACAGTTATGATCAGTAATATCATATGATATTTTTAAATCATTGAGAATATTAGACAAAACTAAGATTTCTCTTCTATTCTGATGTCCATTTAAAAAAACCAAATTATCTTTTCTTCTAAAAGGTTCAGTCAAATATGAAATATAAATCCACTTATCAGAATTATAATTAGTGTAAACAAAAGGAAACAAAAAATCCTTGACTTTTTTGGCACTTACTTTCAATCGATAAATAATATGTTTTAAACTAGACATTTTAAATATGTTTTTTGTGTTTCCTCAACACATTTATCCCAAGAAAAATAATTTAATCTTTTATATCCATTTGAAATAAGTTCAGATCTTAAATCGGAGTCAACTATAACTTTTTCAATATTAGTCGCAATTGAATGAGAATCTTTTGGATCGAAATAAATCCCACTGTCTACTGCAACTTCAGGCATAGAACTAGTATTACTCATAACAACTGGACAGCCACAATCAAAAGCTTCTAATATAGGCATACCAAATCCTTCATATAAAGACGGATAAACAAAACATATAGCATTTGAATACAATTGATATAAAGTTGTATTATCAGCTTGAATCGAGATTATTTTATTATAAAGACCTAAATCTTCTAAAAATTTTATTTCTTTATTTGTAAATTTAGAGCCAACACATATAACTTTAATATCTTCATACCTACTCAGTAAATTCGAAATAGAACTAATAAAAAAATCAAAATTTTTGTATGATTCACGCGAACCTACGTACAACAAATACTTTCCCCATTTGTTTTCAATTTTATCTTTCTTGAATGTATTAGGCCCATGGTAGATTACATCAATTTTATCAGGAGCTATTTTATAAAATTCGACAAGATCTTTTTTAGTGTTTTCACTTATTGCGATAACTCTAGTAGCATTCTCAATCACTTTTTTTCTTTGAATTAACAAATTATGATTCGCGCTAAAAAAAATATCTTGATATAATTCTGGAATTAAATCATGAACTGTAACAATAAAAGGTTTTTTGGTTTTTCCTACATAATAATCATAATAATATGTTGGGTGAAAAACATCAAAGTTTCCCTTTTTAATTCTATAATTAGTATAAAGTAAATTGATGTACTTGTAAAGTTTAATTCGTATAGTAGACTTTAAAAAAAAAGGTTTTAAACTAAATGTTTTTTTTTCTTCTAATAAATAAACATTTTCAGAAAACAAAACAGATATTTCATATTTGTAATTTCCAGGTAATCCTTTAATTAACTCTATAAAATATCTACTAATACCTCCATGCATTTGGAATGAAAATATTTGATGATCGTACAAAATTTTCATATCTTAATATTTTTCGAATTTAAATTTAAAAAAGTAAAGCATTAATGGTGCAGAAAATAATTGCATGAATACTAATGTAAATACCATTCCATTATCTCCGAATTTAGGAACTAAAATCATGCAAAATATTAAAAACAAAAACACTTGTAAAACGCTTACTTTTAACATATTTTTTGATTGATTCAATGCCAAAAAAGCAGCACCCATACCTCCGCCAAAAACCAAACCAAATAATGACCATAATGAAAAGCCAATTAATAAAAGTAAATCAACTTTAACGTTTTCTTTTATTAAGTACGGAATAAATAATGGAATTATAAAAAGAATAATTAGCCCTACAAAAATCGAATATAAAAATGAGTATTTTATATACTGCCTAACACTTTGTCTCATTTGGGCTATTTTATTATCTAAAGCCAATTCCGCAAACTTAGACCACAACGGTTGCTGTAAGACAGAGAAAGGAGTTTGTAGTGCATTCATTACTTGAAACAAAACACTATAAATCACTACCTCTTTTGCCCCTTTAAAATATGCTATAATACTAAATTGAGAACTCATTATAATCAAACCTGATAATTGCATAATTATAAAATTACTTCCTACCTTTAACTCTCCTTTTACTATAGAGATATTCTCTTTTGCACTGAGGATTATAAAGTATATATATTTTTTAACAACAAGATGAATAAAAATAGCAATAGGCGTAAAAATGAGGCTAGTTGAAAAAGAAAGTATTAACAATAAAAATCCTAAATCGAAATGAACTGTTAACAAAACAAAAATTAAACTTAGAATATAGCCGATAAACAAATATACCTCAGTAAGGTAACCTGTTTGCATAGTATAGGGAATTTTCAAAATTATATTTGTTGTTAACTGAAATAAAAAAATAGAAACACATAAAATAATGATTTGATCTATTTCTTGCCTAGTTATTGCATTACTCAATTTGAAAATACTAACCCAATCAAAGTATTGTACGCCAACTATTGTTATGGTTAATATTCCAAAAGATATTAGAGATAAGAAAAAAATATTAGCAAAGACATAGCTGCTTGATGCTTTATAATCTTTAAAACTATAAAATTTAACTAAATTATTTATTGCCGCAGAGCTTATGCCAAAATCAAAAAACATGATATACCCAACAAAAGAGCTTATTGTTATCCATAACCCATATTGTTCTTTTCCTAAATAATTAATAATCATAGGAATTATCAGTATTCGTATGAATATATTAAAAAATTTATTACATGAAGAAATTATACCTATTTTAAAAATTGCTCCCCAAAATTCATTAAAATATTTTTCAAATATTTTCCCTTTCAATTCCTTTGCCTTGTTAATTTTAAAAAACATCTTGCATATACTTATTTATAAACATCATATTATTGCTATATATTCAGTCAAATTATACAATCTAATAATGAAAAACTGAATACTTATTATAAAAACTAATAACCACTTTCAAAAAGTTCTTGTTATAATAAATAAAAAAGAAAATTTCTATTCTGAAAGATTGAAAAAAGATTGAAAAAAGATTAAAACTGATCTAAAAATTGTTTAACGATCAGCCACAATACAATTAAAAAACCACCTAAAAAACCACCTATAATAATTCCCATAGCTTTACCAAACTTTGTTTTTTTTAAAGGCAAAATTGGACTGTCAATTATTTGGATTAATGGTGTTTCTTTACGCAATGTTACTTTTGCAAGTTCTGATTGTTTTACCAATTCTGTTAAAATGGCTGTATTAGCCTGCACATCTACTTGTCTTCGAGCTGAAGGTGTACGTCTAACATTGAGTGCTGGATTCAAATTAAAATTATTATCATTTGAAATTGCAACTCCCGTAATAGCGGAATTAAGTTCTCCCCTAATTGAATCTGTCTGACGCTGTAAAATAGACATGTTCATTCTAGCCTTTTTACTTTTTGTGAGAACATAAAATTCTGAAACTTGTCTCGCTAAAGCTTCACAAAAATATTTAGAGAACAATTCGTTGGTTGAAGAAACATCAATATTTATAATAGCAATTTTTTTATCTCTTTGCGCAACAGATAACCCTTTGGCAGATAATCCTTCATAGATTTTACCCATGATACTATCCTGTACCCTTGTAAATAAATGACGATTAGCATTTGGCAAAAAATTTAATGAAGCAAATTTTGGATTATCTTTCCAACTATTACGCCAATTATTATTTTGAATATACATTTCTGCCAATGAAATTGTTTTCCCATTTAAATTTACAGGAGATAATAATGTCTTTTCAACCATAGACCTAGACTTAAACAATTCAGTCAAATTTGAGCCTGAAAAAATACTTCCGCCGCCCCCTCCTAAGTCTAATCCTAAAGAACTAGCTAATCCTAACGCGTTACCTAAACCTCCGCCACCACCTTTTTCATCTTCCAAAGCAAAAGATAAAGTAGCTGTATAAATTGGTTTCTTAATAAAAGAATAACTTAATCCTAAGATAGCTCCTATAATTCCTGAAAGAATAATAATTCTCCATTTTGACAATAAGTAAACATACCACTCTTTTATTTTTTGTACTAACTCTTTTAGCGAAACCTCTTCGCTATCGATCTGTGAATTATTCATTTAATAAATTATTTAAAAGCTGTCACAATTAATAAAGCCAAACTTGAAACAACACTACCTATTCCTACCCATTCCCCTGCTGTCATTTTCTTTCTTTCTGGTTTTTCTGGAATTACTATCTGCGAATCTGGTAAAACTTTTGGATATGATTTAAAAAATAAAAAAGAACCTGTAACTGCTGCCTTTCCATTAGGATAAATTATATAAGCTTTTCGTTTCCATCCCTTATTATCAACACCTCCAACTGCATTAATATAATACTTAAAGCCTTTTCCACTTCGATATGGTATTTCTGAGGTTAGCAATACATTCCCTGTTACTTTTACCCCCTCGTTATAAACAGCTACTTCAATTTCATCACCAGGAAATAGAGTAACATTAGAATAATGATTTTTATCTTTTACAATTTTCTCCCAATTAACTGGTATAGTAGCAAATTTCAAATCCTCTTTTAATTTCTTAGTCAATTTATCTTTCAAAGTATCACTTTTAGACAAATTCAAATCAATACTTTCAAGTTTTTCAATTTGATCTTGTTTTATAGGTCTTTTAATTTTCATTCCATCCAAATTTGCAATGGAAGTAAGCCCTCCTGCTCTCATTACGACATTATAAACAGTCTCTTTTTTATTAGCTAAAACATATTTACCAGGATATCCAACAGCACCACTTACTTTAACCATTTCTGGCTTTTCATAAACCGCTATTTTACGAATATTAATTACATCAAAAGGTTTTAAAATAAAATTTTTAATCTGTTCGTTATTACCTGCCGTTATTTCAAGTTCAACTAATTCGATTCGTTTTGGATCGGCATCATCTATTACATCAGATTTTACCATTCTTGCTATTTCCACTCTTTTAGATGCTGAACCTGTAAGACCACCCACCTGAACCACCAAATCATTCAAAGTCAAATTTTCAAAGTATTCATACTCCCCAGGGTTTTTAACTTCCCCATCGATAGTAACTTTATATTCTTCTCTGAAATCCAGAATAGAATAAACGGTTACGATATCTTCTCTTTTTAATGCTATATCTGAATTTAAGTCTCCCGATAAAGCCGAACCTAAATCAACATTAACAATTTCTGTCGTTAAATCTGTTTTTAAACGAATAATTCGAGCCCTTTTTGTATAGGCATCTTCTTTAAGACCTTCTGCTCTTGTAATAAGATCCGAAATCCGCATTCCTTCATTATAAGAGTAATAATCCGGTCTAAAAACTGCCCCTTCAATTTTGATACGATTTTCAAATCGGTTCAAAATTTTGGTAATTCTAAATACATCTCCGGATTGTGGTAAATAAGAATTGTATTCGCTTTCATTGATATCATGCACTTTGAATTCTTTTCCTGTCTTCTGCATTACATTTACTGAAGCTGTATAAGCAAATTCATTAAAACCAGATGCAAAATTCAATAAATCAGAGAATTTTTCTCCTTTTTTCATCTCGAAAATCCCGGGACGCTTCACTTCTCCTTCAACAGTTACTCTTTGACTGTATGCCGGAATTCGAATTACATCATTATCTTTTAAACTCACATTATCAGATTGATCCCCTTTTACCAAAAATTTATAAATGTCTACATTTTTGTAAACTTTATTATTTCTAATCAGTTCTATATTTCTATAACTACCATTTTTTCCAGGTCCTCCAGCCAAATGCAAAGCATTGTACACTGTTGCCAAAGAAGAAATAGAATAATTACCCGGTTGTTTCCCACCTACAATCGTGATTTTAATTGTACGAATTCGGCTTAAACTGACACTAACCTGAGATTGACCAGAACTCACTGTACTATAAACTCTTGCAATGGATGCTTTGATTTTTTGGGTAGCCGCTTCAATTGACATTCCTGAAACTTGAATTTGCCCTACATAATCGATCGTTATCTTTCCTTCTACGCTAACTGGGATACTGGCATTATATTCCTGAACTCCATAAACACTTACCTGCAATTCATCACCAGGTCCGAGAATATAATTCATAGGAGTTGCCAATTTTAAATCCGGTTCAAAATTTAAAGTAGGATTATCAAATAATTCAGAACCAAAAATTAAAGCATTTGCTGAATCCTTGACTTTCTCATTTTTAATCGTTTCCTGTTTTCTACCAAAATCAAAATTCTTATCTACTATTTTAGGCTTATTATTTTTATCATTTGCATCTCCTTTAGCATTTTTCTTTTCATATTCATTAAGCTTAATTTTAAGCTTATTAAACTCATTCTGAGTCATCCCTTTTGACAAAGCTATTGACTCTACACTATCAATTGTTGCATTGTTGCTTTTTAATTGAGCACTAATTTTAGCTAAATCATCATCAGACAAATAATCGACTTTAACAGTACTCAAATCTTTAGATTTGAGTATGTCCTGAGCATTTGCATTAAATGACAATACTAAAATAAAAAGGAGCGTAAAAACGTATGTTATTTTTTTCATATGAAATTATAATTTAACCTATTTGGTTTAAATAAAATTATTTGCTTTTATGAATATTGTTTTTGATAATAATCTTTATAAGAACCCGAAGTCACATTTTGTAGCCATTCTTCATTAGAAAGGTACCAATTGATTGTTTTTTCCAGGCCTTCTTCAAAAGTAACAGAAGGCTTCCATCCCAATTCTGTATTAATTTTAGAGGCATCTATTGCATACCTTAAATCATGACCAGGTCTGTCTTTAACATAAGTAATCAATTCCTGAGAAGTTCCTTCAGATCTGCCTAATTTTTCATCCATGATTTGGCATAATAATTTGACTAAATCAATATTCTTCCATTCGTTAAAACCTCCAATATTATACGTTTCATGATTTTTTCCTTCGTGAAAAACTAAATCTATTGCAATAGCATGATCTTCGACAAAAAGCCAATCACGTGTATAGTTTCCGTCTCCATAAACAGGCAAAGGTTTATTATTAATAATATTATTAATAAAAAGTGGGATTAATTTTTCAGGAAAATGATACGATCCATAATTATTGGAACAATTGGTCAAAACATAAGGCAACCCATAAGTTTCTCCATAAGCCCTCACAAAATGATCTGAACTTGCCTTAGAAGCCGAATACGGAGAATTAGGATCATAAGAAGTAGTTTCTGTAAAAAGTCCCTCTGCTCCAAGAGAACCATAGACTTCGTCGGTACTAATGTGATAGAAACGTTTACCCTCAAAATTATTTTTCCATTTATTTTTCGCTGCATTCAATAGATTCATCGTTCCAATAACATTTGTTTTTACGAATGCTAAAGGATCATCAATAGAACGATCTACATGGGATTCTGCTGCCAAATGCAAAACACCATCAAAATTATGAATTGAAAAAAGTTCATTTATAAAAGCTTCATCAACGATATCTCCTTTTACAAAACTATAGTTAGGCTGATTTTCTATATCTTTTATATTCTCCAAATTACCAGCATAAGTCAATGCATCCAAATTGAAGATTTGATATTCTGGATATTTATTTACAAAACATCTTACTACGTGTGAACCAATAAAACCGGCACCGCCAGTGATAAGAATTTTTTTCATTTTAAATTTTAATTTAATAAATCGGAATTTATTTTTTCTAATTCACTGTAGATATCCTTAACATCTTGCGAATTTTCTTTTTGCAAAATTAAATTTGCTGTATCGGTATATACAAAAATAGTATTTTTTAATCCCAAAAAAGTAGTATGCTTACCAGAACCAATTACCATATTTCCATTTTTATCAACAGGATGATTTTTTGATACTAAATAATCATAAACCGATTCAAATGATCCTAAGTCTGACCACGAAAAAGCAGCAGGTACTACTTTTATTTTTTTACTGCGCTCCATAACAGCATAATCAATGCTGATTGATGGAATTTCTAATGATAGATCCAAATCTAAAAAACCATTTTTACTTGCTTCCCAGACAGCTTTAGATTTCTCATAAACATCCGGCTGAAATTGCTTTAGTTCCTCTAAAAGAACACTAGCTTTGAAACAAAACATTCCGCTATTCCATAAAAAATTCCCTTTTGCAATAAATTCTTTTGCTGTAGTTTGATTTGGTTTTTCACGAAATGAAATTACGTTATCTCCTTTTGACTCGATATAACCATATCCAGTTTCTGGTTTGGTAGGAATAATTCCGAAAGTAACAATAAAACCATCTTCTGCTTTTGAAACAGCCTCATTAATTGCTTTATTATAATCCTCTATTTTATCAATAATGTGATCTGAAGGTGTTACAATTAATATATCATCAGGATTTGAAGCAAATGCCGCAAAAGCTATGGCAGCAGCAGTATTTCTAGGTGTTGCTTCCACTATGTTTACATAAGAAGTTTTGGTTTTATCCATCACTTTTCCGCTCAAGTGATGATTATCTACATTACCTACTACCATTACCTTATTTGCTAAATGACTGTTACGATCAACAGTTATCTCAAATAAAGATTTATTTTCAAATATCTCTAAATATTGTTTAGGTTGGCTTTTTCTTGAAAGCGGCCATAATCTACTACCTACTCCACCAGTTAAAATAACGTGAGTTATTGACACTCCCATATATTATATTTTTTTTAATTGTTTTTCAGCAACCTCTTTTCTAAGATTACTGCTTGAAAATCGATGATCTCGAACATTAAAGTATAACGCTATTCCCTTTTGTTCACAGTATTCACGTCCAGTAAAATTTTTCTCGCGATATTCATCACCAATAATACGTACATCTATTTTAAAAGACCGCAAAATATCTTCCAGATCTTGCTCGGTTGCATAAGGAACAATTTCATCTACAAATTTGCAGCCTTTTAATTGTATGTATCTTTCTACTACTGTTTGAGAAGGACTGTTTTTTTCAGGGCGATCAAGTGTTGGGTCTGTTTGCAACCCTACTATCAAATAATCGCATTCTCTTTTGGCTTCTTCTAACATCTTAATATGTCCTGCATGTAATAAATCAAAAGCACTAAAAGTTATTCCTACTTTCATAATTTTATTTTATTTTATTTTAGAAAATTACAATCTATTATCAGCTATTGAGCCTAAAACTCCTTTTACGTCGTATAACAAACTGTTTTCTTTTTGCAGTTCTGAAAAATCTAATTTTAAAAATTCATCATGCGCAACTCCTAAGACTATCGCATCAAATTTTTGTTTAGGAATAGAATTTACAGTTTCTAATTTATATTCTTTTCTAACTTCTTCAATATTTGCAAGAGGATCATATAAAGTAACAGAAATACCGTATTCTTTTAATGCTCTTATTACATCAACTATTTTAGTATTTCTTACATCAGGACAATTCTCTTTAAAAGTAATTCCAAGCATTAAAAGGTTTGCACCATTAACTGAAATTCCTTTTTTTATCATCAACTTTACGACTTGCGAAGCCACATATTCGCCCATACTATCATTTAAACGACGTCCAGCCAGAATTATTTCAGGATGATACCCAAATTCCTGTGCTCTTTGAGCTAAATAATATGGATCAACACCTATACAATGTCCTCCAACTAAACCTGGCTTAAATGGTAAAAAATTCCATTTAGTTGATGCTGCTTCTAAAACGTCTTGAGTATCAATATTCATCAAGTTGAATATTTTAGCAAGCTCATTTACAAAAGCAATATTAATATCTCTTTGAGAATTTTCAATAACTTTAGCAGCTTCAGCAACTTTTATAGTTGGTGCTAAATGAGTACCCGCTGTAATAACTGATTTGTACAAAGCATCAACTCTTAAGCCAATTTCAGGTGTTGAGCCCGATGTTACTTTTAGAATTTTTTCTACAGTATGCTCTTTATCCCCTGGATTTATTCTTTCAGGTGAGTAACCTGCAAAAAAATCTTCATTAAATTTCAAACCAGAAATTCTCTCTAAGACTGGAACACATTGTTCTTCTGTTACTCCTGGATAAACAGTAGACTCGTATATCACGATGTCCCCTGTTTTTAATACTTTCCCCACTGACTCACTCGATTTATACAAAGGAGTTAAATCAGGACGATTATTTTTATCAACTGGAGTTGGAACTGTTATTACAAAATAATTACAATCCGTAATATCATCTAAGGAAGTCGTGCAATATAATCCAACTTTAGAACTCGAATTAGTAATCAAAACTTTTTGCAAAGTTGCATCATCTACTTCTAATGTTGTATCTGTACCTGATTTTAATGAAGTAACTCTTGTTTCATTAATATCAAAACCTACCACTGCATATTTAGTAGCAAATAGTCGAGCCAACGGCAAACCAACATAACCTAAACCAATAACAGCTATTTTTATGTTTTCTTCCAATTTATCTTCTTTTTTATTCACTTCAGTCATTACAATTCACGGCTTCGCCTCTCTGAGTCACAAAGGTTTGACACAGATACTCTAAAATCATTTTCGGCAAATATAACATATTAAGTCAATTTATTCAATACGGTTTCCCGTAATACTGAAAAAACAAACAATTTTAAAAAAATGACAAAGTTTAATCTACTATCAATCAGTATGTAAAAAAATACATTATAAAAAAAACAGAAAATAAAATCTCATATTAAAGAAATTTCACCTTCTGTTTTAACTAAAAACAGTTAAAGTATAACTGATTTATTTGTATTTTATTTTAAGGACACATCCTAAAGATTCTAAAACCAATATATAGTGTGTATTTGAGACCTCCTGAACTATTGCATCCTGGTTACTAAAAGCTCCCGTTTCTAATTTTATACGATCTCCAACCTGAATTGAAGTCACTGAAATGTCACATATATTCTCAGCCTTAAGACTCGTTTTAATTATATTTATTTCTTCATCACGAACAACGGCAGGCTTGCCTAACCAAAACAAATACCGAACTACTCCTGCAATTTGAAAAACAGAATTTCGATCTTTATCTGCCAACTGAACAAACACATAAGAATTAAAAAGCGGAACTTCAATCTTCTTCTTCCTATCAGACCATTCTTTTATTTGAGTAATTAATGGACAATAACATTCTATCCCAATCTCATTAAGTTTCTCTGCTACTTTTTTCTCCCATTTAGGCTTTGTATACACGACGTACCAATTCATATTCTCTCTTTATATTGAAATAAAACTTCTAGACTCATCTTTCTTGTATGCATTTCATCATTAATTTTATTTCATCACATAACATATTCAATTATGAACCTATACCGTTATAAATAAACCCAATTGACTCCAGTTCTTTTGCATTTAATATATTCCTGCCATCAAAAAGAAAAGCCGGTTTATGCATCGAATCATATATTTTTTGCCAATCGTAAGCAGTAAATTCATCCCATTCCGTTAGAATTGCAATTGCATGAGCTCCTTTACAAGCTTCATAAGCATTATCAAATATTGACAATGCATTACTATTCTCTTCCACTGTTCTGCTTTCTAAATAATCCAGATCGCTCAACATTTTATTTCTTGAAACTTTTGGATCATAAACAGAAATTTTAGCCCGCTCATTTATCAAATCGTCAGCAACGTAAATTGCTGCAGATTCTCGAGTATCATTTGTATCTTTTTTGAAAGCCCATCCTAAAAATGTAATTTTTTTATCGGCTACTGTATTATATAAAGTTTGAACAATTTTATTTGAAAATCTTCTTTTCTGATGATCGTTCATAATAATAACCTGCTCCCAATAATCTGCTACCTCATTAAGTCCGTAAGATTTTGCAATGTAAACTAAATTAAGAATATCCTTTTGAAAACAAGAACCTCCAAAACCAACTGACGCTTTTAGAAATTTAGGACCTATTCTACTGTCCATTCCAATTGCTCGTGCTACTTCACTAACATCAGCACCTGTTTTCTCACACAATTCAGACATTGCATTTATAGATGAAATACGTTGCGCTAAAAATGCATTAGCCGTAAGTTTAGATAATTCTGACGACCAAACATTGGTGGTTAAAATTTTATCTTTACTTACCCAATTTGCATACACATCCACTAAAGCATTAATTGCCTCTTCACCTTCTGGCGTTGCATCTCCTCCTATTAAAATTCTATCCGGATTTAATAAATCTGTCACAGCAGTTCCTTCTGCTAAAAATTCAGGATTTGATAAAATTTGAAACTGTACTCCATTTCCTGTATTATCCAAAATACTTTTTATCGCTTCAGCAGTTCTTACCGGTAATGTTGATTTCTCAACAACAATTTTATTTTGCTTGGCAACTTTAGCAATTTGTCTGGCACATAATTCAATATATTTCAGATCGGCCGCCATACCTTTACCTTTTCCGTAAGTCTTGGTTGGAGTATTTACCGAAATAAAAATTACCTCTGCTTCATCAATTGCTTTTTCTACTTCTGTTGAAAAGAATAGATTTCTACCTCTTGCCTCTGCCACTATTTCTGAAAGCCCAGGCTCGTAGATCGGAATATTATCTGTATTTGGATCGTTCCAATATTTAATTCTTTGTTCGTTCAAATCGACAACAGTCACTTGAATATGTGGACATTTTTGAGCAATTACCGCCATTGTTGGACCTCCAACATAACCTGCACCAATGCAACAAATTTTTGTAATTTTCATTTAATTTACTATTAACTTGATCCTTATTTTATTTCAAATTATTCCAATACCAGCTTACAGCTTCTTTTAACCCTTTTTGTAAAGAAAACTTCGGGTTATAATCTAACATCTCTTTTGCCTTGTCTATACTTGCTAATGAATGTGGAATATCACCGGCTCTATTTGCGCCGTAAACAATTTCTACATTAGCTATTTCCGAATCAAACTCAGCTAAATACTCTTTCAAATACCTTACCAAATCATTTAATGTATTTCGATCACCAAACGCGGTATTATAAACCGTATTTATTGCTTCCGGATTTTGGCTTGTCATAGCGAGCTCATTCATCTGAATTACATTGTCTATATAAGTAAAATCACGAGAATAATTTCCATCTCCATTAATCACAGGACTTTCATGCTTCATTAATTGGGTAACAAATTTAGGAATCACAGCTGCGTATGCGCCATTAGGATCTTGTTTTCTGCCAAAAACATTAAAATAACGCAAACCTATAGTTTCCAACCCATAAGTTCTGCTAAAAATCTCTGCATATAATTCGTTTACATATTTAGTAATCGCATACGGAGACAATGGTTTTCCAATTACATCTTCGACCTTTGGCAATCCTTGAGAATCTCCATACGTTGACGAACTTGCAGCATATATAAATCTTTTTACTTTTCCATCGCGTGAAGCAACCAACATATTCAAAAACCCCGAAACGTTTACATCATTTGTTGTAATTGGATCGTTAATTGATCTTGGAACTGAACCTAAAGCTGCTTGATGCAAAACATAATCAACTCCTTCAACTGCTAAATTACAATCGGCAATATTACGAATATCTCCCTCTATCAATTTAAAATTGGGATTCGCGATAAAATCTTTTAAATTATGACGATGACCGGTCGAGAAATTATCAAGACAAATTACTTTATAATCTAATCCTAAAAAATACTCAGACAAATTTGACCCAATAAAGCCAGCTCCACCTGTAATTAAAATCGTGTATTGAGTTGATGTATTCATTTGGTTCAATTTATTTTTTATTAAATTTATTCAATATAGTCTTCCATAAACTTAGTTTCAATTCTTCGTCATGGTAGCCATTTGCATAAGCTCCGTAACCGTATCCGTATCCATAAGCTGAACCATATTTTGCTTTATTCTCATAACCATTCAAAACTATACTTGCATTATTTAACTCCCCTCTTTTTACTCTTGTATTCAACAAAGTTATCATATCTTTTTTGGTATAATTCTGTCTTACAATATAAAGAGTTACATCTGCAAATTGAGATAACTCTAAAGCATCTGAAACCAGACCAACCGGAGGTGTATCTAAAATAATATAATCATATTTTTTCTTCAACTCACTAATTAATTCTTTCATAACATCCCCCAATATAAGCTCTGAAGGATTTGGAGGAATTGGCCCGGAAAGTATAACATCCAGATTTGCAATTTGCGTTGCGTTTGTTATTTCTTCTAAACTATTTTGTTTGATTAAATAATTCACAACTCCAATTTGATTTTTTATACCAAATTCTTCGGATAATCTTGGTTTTCTTAAATCTAAACCAACCACGACTGTTTTTTTATCACTTAATGCAAAAACCGTCGCTATATTAATAGAACAAAATGTTTTTCCTTCGCCACTTATAGATGAAGTAATCATTAAAGTCTTTGAACCGCTAACCTGCTGTTTTTTATACAAAAACTGTAACGATGAGCGTATTGCTCTAAAAGCTTCTGAAAGTGCTGATTTTGGTTTATCAAACACAGCTAAACTCAATGAATCATTATTAACACCAATAACACCTATTAATGGTATTTGAGTTAATTTACTAATATCATCTCCATTTTGAATTGAATTGTTTGTAAAGAAAATTCCAAAAACAAAAAACAAAGGAATTAATATACCTAAAAACAAAGCCAGAATATAATTCACGGATGTTTTTGGTCCAACTAATCCTCCGCCAATATCTTTTGCCGGATCAATAAAATGAACATCTGATAAATTAGATGCTTTTACAATCTCTGCCTCATTTCTTTTTTGAAGAAATTCAGTATAAATATTATCACTTAAATCATATTTTCTTTGAATTTTCAATAATTCCTGTTGTTCTTCAGGAAGCCTTTTAACCGTACTTTCAGCCTGACCGATTTTTGCATTAACCATTGCTAAATCAGTCAATAAAGACACTTTTGCAGATGCAATATTTTCGAGCAGAACATTTTTAACAGCTCGCATTTGATTATCAAAATCTTTAAATATCTTATCGCTTTTTACCGCATAAGCCATTTCCGATCTTTGAGTCGAAAGCGCTATAAGTTTTGACACATTTACAACAACATTTGGATCCTCGATTCCTGCAACTGAAGGCGCGGGTAATCTTGAATAATCTTCACTATTATTCAAATACGTTTTTAAAGAATTATAATAAGCAATTTTTCTGGTTACTTGATCTTTCTCGACATCAAAATCCATTATCTTATCCGAAAACTTTACTCCACCTTCGATTTCATAAATGTTTTTATCTTTTCTAAATGATTTTAGTTCATTACCTGTTTGCTTCAGTTGAGATTCCATAGCAACAAGAGTACTATCGATAAATCTAATGGTATTGGTTGCAAACTGATTTTTTCCATCAAGTTGAATTTTGATCAACATTCTCACTGTCGAATTCAAATACTCTACCATTCGGGCTTTGTTTGCGCCCTGTAACCCCAGTGTCAATATTGATCCGCTTTTATCATCAGAACTAACACTTACTCCTCTGTAGCGAGAAACTGTGCTGTCAAAATCATTGAAGCTTACAAAATATTCGTTTCCTGTATAAAAGCCCGGATTATCGTTTATTTGCAATTTCCAATTTAAGAAAGGTAACAAAACCTGTTGACCCACTTTATATCGTTTTACAAATTCAACAGGCTGAACAGCAGTATTACTGTATGTATTATTTGAATATGTAATTAAAGAAGCTGAATTATTCTCAAAAGGAATTCGAATTTCATATTCAGCAGGACTTAGAAACTTAATACTTATTAAGGTATTTGCAAGTTGTCCTTTTGTTTTGTCAATAGTTACATAAAAAGGTATTTCGCCATAAGAATCGATTAAATTATATTTACCCTGAACAAAGTAATCAATATAAAATTGCAATTTATCTACAACTAATTCATTATGAGATCGAGATTGAATTATAGTTGAAATATTGTTTACCTGATCTGAAGCTCCTCCCCAATTAAAGATTAAACTTGTGTTTGATGTAAAAAAAGGATTTCGTTCTTCTTTGATTGAAATCATAGTTTGCATTCCGTAAATTTTTTCTTTACGAATATTTACCTGATAAGCAATTGTGAAAGCAATTATTAAACTTGCTAAAAACCACTTCCAGTAACCGGCAATTTTCAACAAAAAACCTTTAAAATCAAAATTTGACTGATTCTCAAAAATGGAAAAATCTTTTATATCTAGCATCTTTTGAATTTAGTTTTTCAGAATCAAATAAACTGTTGTTGCCAATGACAATAAAGTGATTACAGTTCCTATTGATTGTATTCCTGTTTGGCCAGTTCCCCAAGTTTTTTGCTTGAGTGGTTTTACATAAATATAATCATTAGGCTGTAAATAATAATAAGGCGATTTCATCACATTTACATCTGTTAAATCGAGATCATTCATTTGAACTCCAGTTGGAGTTTGACGAATTACTGTTACAGATTTTCTATTTCCAACAGTAGTGATATCCCCCGCATTTGCAATAGCCTCCATTATATTTACATGCTCCTGAAACAATGTTTTTGTGCCAGCACTCCCAACTTCTCCATTGATTGTATATCTAAAACCAGCCAGTTTTACTGTTACAAAAATATTAGCTTCTTTTTTAAAATATTCTTCAAGGAGTTTCTTTTCAATATTAATTCGAACTTCTTCGAGAGTATAGCCTATTACATTTATTTCGCCTAAAATTGGCATTCTAATATTCCCATGATCGTCAACTGTAAAACCATTAAAATACAAACTCGATTCATTTTTCAACGTTCCTGAACTATTGCTCTCGGTGTTACTTGTACTAAAAATGGATACCAATTTTGGGTCGATCGCTTTTATATCAATACTTAAAATATCATTTACCTGCAATCTATAAGGTTTAGATTGAACAGCAGATATATTATTCTGTTCTCCTGAACTGCTTTTATCTTGTAAATAAACCAAGTCTTTTACAGGAATACAAGATGTAAATAGTGTGCTAATTAATAGCAATATATAAAAGCAGTTTTTTGTCATTATCTAATTTTTATGGCAAATATAGCTTTTCCTTTAATTTTCAGAAAATCTACACCCTATTTGGGCTAATTTAATTGTTTTTGAAAGTTTTTTCAAATGGAACCCGATGCAAAATACTTCTTCCGAGTGTAATTTCGTCAGCATATTCTAACTCATCGCCAACAGATATACCTCTTGCAATTGTAGAAATTATAATTTCTGATTCGCCAATTTGTTTATAAATATAGAAATTTGTAGTATCCCCTTCCATTGTAGAGCTCAATGCAAAAATGATCTCAACTACTTTTCCTGATTTTACTTTTTCAACTAAACTTGAAATATTCAACTGACTTGGACCAACTCCTTCTATTGGAGAAATCTTACCACCCAAAACATGATAAATTCCTTTGTACTGACCTGTATTTTCGATCGCCATAACATCCCGAATATCTTCGACCACACAAATCGTCTGATGATTTCTTGCCAAATTAGCACAGATTTCACAAACTTTTGTATCTGAAATGTTATGGCAATTTTCACAGAATTTAATATCCTCACGCATATTCAACAATGCTTGCGATAAAAAACCTGTCTGCTCTTTGGGCTGTTTTAACAAATGAAGAACCAATCGCAATGCCGTGCGTTTACCAATTCCTGGTAATTGTGACATTTCGTTGACTGCTTTTTCTATTAATTTTGATGAAAATTCCATGACGACAAAAATAATATTTTAATGTTTCTTTTTTAGCCCTGATAGTCCCAAAACTTCAAGAGAAATCCTTTTTGTTTTTTTTCTTTAAAAAATAAAAAAATTGCAACGAATTGCTTCACCAATTCGCACTTTCAGGCTCGGGTACGGGATTAGCTCCTAAAAAATCTAATATTGATTTGTAGCCAATAAAACTAACGTACACGCAACTTCGGCCTTGATATTATTCAATTCTAATAATTGATAAAATTCCGGATTTTCCGTACCAGGATTAAAAACAACTCTTTTTGGCTGCGCTTCGATAATATAATTATAGTACTCTCGCTGACGTGCCGGATTCAGATATAAAGTGACAGTATCAATATTTTTTACAGGAATTGCTTTGGTATGAATTTTTACACCTGCAACTTCGCCGGCCTTTTGTCCAATTGCCAAAACTGAATGTCCTTTTTCAACCAACATATTTATGGCTCTAAAAGCGTAACGTTCTGGTTTTGTTGTAGCTCCAAGAACTAGGGTTTTCTTATTTTTCATTATTTTAAAATATGATACAAAAGTAATCAAAAAGAACGAGCATCGTTTAGCTTATTGATTTAGAATTATTAGTAATAAAAATAATATCATAACGTGAATTTGTGCTGAAATATCAAAAAAAGACTATTTTTACTTCATTAACCCAAACTATATGGATTTATTCATTTATTTATTTGCTGCTCTTTTTTCAGTACTAAACCCAATCGGAACGGTTCCGATTTTTGTTGGACTAACTCAACATGATTCTCAAAAAGAACGATCTCGCATTTCGCTTTGGACTGCCATAAACGTTTTTATTATTTTAATAGTATCGTTTTTTATCGGTCAGTATGTTTTATCTTTTTTCGGAATTAGCATTGATGCTCTTCGAATTGCAGGTGGGATTGTGATCGTAAATTCTGGTTTTTCACTATTATCCGGAAAATTCAATAAGAAACGAGGTATTAATAAAAAGATTGAAAACGAAGTTCAACAACGTAACGACATTGCTTTGACACCACTGGCGATTCCGATGTTAGCTGGTCCCGGATCTATCTCTTTATTGATTGCTTTTCACCAGGAACATCATGAAATGAACGAAATCATCTTTTCATGTTTAGCAATTCTAGCCATTGCAGTCGCTATTTATGCTATTTTAAAAAGTGCGCACTATTTAGCAAGAATACTTGGCGCATCAGGAATTGTAGCCATTTCTAGAATTGTTGGCTTTATTGTAATCTCAATTGGAATTCAATACATTGTAAGTTCAATTATTAATATCGTAAAAGGCAATTTGATGTAAATTGATTATTAAATGTAATTTGTAAAGTTAAAAATTATGAAAGAAATTAATTTCTCTTTTGGAGATTATGTAATTACAACCTATAAAAACAAATTAGATCTTTATGCAATTCATGATTTCTTATCAAAGGAATCTGGCTGGAGCAACAATATTCCTTTTGAAACCTTGAAAAATTCTATCGAAAATTCTCTGAATTTTGGATTATTTTATAAAGACAGACAAATTGGTTTTGCAAGAGTAATATCTGACTTTGCTACAATTGCTTATTTGGGAGATATTTATGTTTTAGACGAATTTAGAGGCAAAGGTCTTTCAAAAACTTTAATGGAGCAAGTAATGCATCATCCTAATCTGCAAGGTTTACGTCGTTGGATTTTATTAACTTCTACTGCCGAATGGCTTTACGAAAAATACAATTTCACAAAATTACCGAATCCAGAATTATATATGGAATTATACAATCCTGAGGTTTATAAATAAAAGTAATTACTAAAAAACGCAAAATTCCAAATTCCAAACTGTACTATTTGGAATTTGGAATTTGTTTATTAA
The DNA here is from genome assembly GCF_044007395.1 of Flavobacterium sp. FlaQc-57. Classification (NCBI taxonomy): domain Bacteria; kingdom Pseudomonadati; phylum Bacteroidota; class Flavobacteriia; order Flavobacteriales; family Flavobacteriaceae; genus Flavobacterium; species Flavobacterium sp. FlaQc-57. The sequence continues at coordinate 106,268 of NZ_JBIPDA010000004.1, read as the reverse complement.
AAATTATAATTTTAGTTTCTTGGTAAAAATACTTCAGCCATCATACATCTTGCACTTCCTCCTCCACAAGCTTCAATAGTATCTAAACTCGAACTCAAAATTTCGGCATGATTCTCTAATTGTGCTATTTGTTTTGGAGTCAAGCTCTGATGTGCCGATGCACTCATTACAATATACTTCTTATCATTGGTTCCTCGAACCTCCAACATATTACCAGCAAAATTATTTACTTGCGCTTCAGTAATCAAAATCACTTCTTTTTTATCCGCTTTTAGATTTTCAAGAACCATTTTGCGCTCTTTCTTATCATCAATACAATCTGCACAAATAACTGCAAAAGTTTCGCCTAAACACATCATTACATTTGTATGATAGATCAATTTACGTTCTCCGTCGACCGTTTGAAAAGCTTCAAAAATAACTGGAGCATAATCAAAATCTTCACAGAACTCAATGAACAATTCTTCATCAGCCCGAGGTGATAATGCGCAATATGCTTTAGCGTTTGCTCGATCTAAAAGTAAACTTCCTGTTCCTTCTAAAAAGAATCCGTCATCTTCTGCAGATGTATAATCCATAATATTAGAAATCTCAAAACCCTTTTCTTCAAGAGTATCCAAAATATCTTCACGACGTTCCTGACGACGGTTTTCAGCAAACATTGGATACAAAGCTACATCTCCGTTTTCGTGAAATGAAACCCAATTGTTTGGAAAAACACTATCGGGAGTATCCGTTTCTATAGTATCTTCTATAACGGTAACATCAACTCCTACAGCCCTTAATTTTTCAACAAAAACATCAAATTCTTGTTGCGCTTTTGCATTTACTGTACTTGGCAAAAGCCCGTCTAATACTTTTTGATAATAATTATTTACAGCAGTTTGCTCATTCATTCTAAAAGCTACTGGCCGAATCATTACGATTGCATTTGTTGTTTGATTCATTTGTTTATGTTTTTTATTTCAGGTTTCATATTTCAAGTTTGCTGTAACTTGAACTATGAAACCTGAAACTTATTTTAGTCTCTAATTAATGGTAAAGTCGAACATCTTAATAAGCCTTCTTGCTTCGCAATTTCCGCATACGGAATTTCTTCAACTATAAAACCATTTGCACGCAGCCAATTGTTTAATCTTGTGAAGTTTTTCTCTGAAACAACTACATTCTCATCTATCGAAAATACATTTGAAAACATGTTATACATTTCGTTTCTCTCGATATGAAATAAATTTTCTTTTCCAAAAAGATTGACCAGATATAAATAATCAGCCTCTTCACGGAAACCTCTTTTGTAAATTATTCCTTTATCTTTTCCAACAGGTTGAAAACAACAATCTAAATGCAAAGCATTGTCTCTAGCTTCTAACTTAGATTTTACTAAATCGAATTCTTTAACAATTTTATTCGGAAACAATTCTTTAATATAGTTTACACCATGCATATTAGTTCTTGCAGTAATGTAATCCTTATAGTCACTCCCTTTATAAGTTCCAATAAAAATATGATCATTCCAAAGCATTACATCTCCACCTTCAATATGAACCTGTTCTGGCGGACGAACTACTTTTAATGGATCCATTTGATCAATTATATATTGAATGGCATCTAATTCACGTTCTCTATCGGGCAATATATTAGATTTCACAAATGTATCATCAATTACAAAACCTATATCTCTCGCAAAAATCTGATTATAATTCTCAATCATTTCCGGACGATAAACGGTTACATCATACTTTTGAAAAACGGCATTAAAAGCTTCCATTTCAGCAACCATATCTTTTTCGATTGGATATGTCCCCGCTTTTATATGTTCCAATGATTTAGGATCATAGGCTTCATCTAAAGATGGAGTCGGCCCATTATGAACAGCTGAACCCAAAACTACAGCACGTAATCTTGACGTTTCGTTCTTTATATTTAATTGCAACATAACTCTATTATATTTTGAGCAAAGATAAAAAAAGCTTCACAGTTAAGTGAAGCTTTAAAATGTTTTTATTTGTTCGACTTAAAGTCTCTCAGCGGGTGTCCAGTATAAATTTGTCTTGGTCTGCCAATTGGTTCTTTATTTTCACGCATTTCTTTCCATTGCGCAATCCAACCTGGTAATCTACCAATAGCAAACATTACAGTAAACATATCAGTTGGAATACCTAATGCTCTGTAAATAATTCCAGAGTAGAAATCAACGTTTGGATATAAATTTCTTGATTTAAAGTAATCGTCTTCAAGAGCTGCCGCTTCTAGTTTTTTAGCAATTTCTAAAATCGGATCATCAACTCCTAAAGTTTCTAAAACCTCTTTAGCCGCTTTCTTGATAATTCTAGCTCTTGGATCAAAGTTTTTATAAACTCTATGACCAAATCCCATTAAACGGAATGGATCATTTTTATCTTTTGCTTTTGCTAAAAATTTATCAGTATCACCACCATCTTTATTTATCTCTTCCAACATTTCAAGTACTGCTTGATTTGCACCTCCATGAAGTGGTCCCCAAAGAGCAGAAACTCCAGCAGAAATTGAAGCAAATAAACCAGCGTGAGACGAACCAACCATTCTTACTGTAGATGTAGAACAGTTTTGTTCATGATCTGCATGAAGGATAAACAATTTATCTAATGCATCAACAATAATAGGATTTGCTGAGTATGGTCCTGTAGGCAATTTAAACATTAATTGCATAAAATTCTCTACATAACCTTGTGTATTGTCATAATAGTTTAACGGATAACCCATAGATTTTCTATAAGTCCAGGTTGCAATTACAAGAAATTTACCCATTGTTTTACAAATGGCTTCATACATTTCTTTTTCATTCTCAACATTTACAGCTTTTGGATTAAATGCCGTTAAAGCACTTGTCAAAGCTGATAAAACGCCCATTGGGTGAGCTGTTTTTGGAAAACCGTCAATGATATTTTTCATCTCTTCGTTTACCAAAGTATGTTTTTTAATACCATTTTCAAATTGCTCCAGTTCTTTTGCAGTTGGCAGTTCACCAAAAATCAAAAGGTACGATACTTCTAAAAAGTTAGCTTTTTCAGCTAAATCTTCGATTGAATATCCTCTGTAACGCAAAATTCCTAATTCTCCATCCAAGAAAGTGATCTCACTTTTACAAGATCCAGAATTTTTATATCCTGGGTCGATTGTAATAATACCTGTTAAATCACGTAATTTGTTAATATCGATAGCTGATTCATTTTCACTCCCCGTGATTACCGGAAGTTCAATTTTTTTACCATCTACTTCTAATGTAGCTATTTTTGACATAATATATCGGAAATAAATCTTTAAAATAATAATTTATCAAATCTAAGGAATTTAAGACTAATTAAAAAAAGAATACTGCTATGAATTTGTTAAAACTCCAAAAAAAAACCACTCGTAAAAACGAATGGTTTAAATTTAATATATAACTCTTACAATTATTTAATCTTGAAAGCGTTTAATCCAGGAAAATAAGCAGTACTTCCTAATTCCTCTTCAATTCTTAATAATTGATTGTATTTTGCCATACGATCAGAACGAGAAGCAGAACCAGTCTTAATTTGACCACAGTTTAATGCTACAGCTAAATCAGCAATAGTATTATCTTCTGTCTCTCCTGAACGGTGAGACATAACTGAAGTATATCCTGCATTTTTAGCCATATTTACAGCTGCAATAGTCTCGGTCAAAGTTCCAATTTGGTTCACTTTTACTAAAATAGAATTTGCAATTCCTTTTTCGATTCCAGTTGACAAACGCTCAACATTAGTAACAAACAAATCATCACCAACTAATTGAACTTTATGTCCAATTTTCTCAGTTAACAATTTCCATCCGTCCCAGTCATTTTCATCCATTCCATCTTCAATAGAGATAATTGGATATTTAGCCACTAATTCAGCTAAATATTCAACTTGTTCAGCAGAAGATCTAACTTTACCAGTTTCTCCTTCAAATTTAGAGTAATCGTATTTACCGTTTACATAAAATTCTGCAGAAGCACAGTCAAGCGCGATCATAATTTCGTCACCGAAAGTATATCCAGCATTTTCAACTGCTTTTTTGATAGTATCTAAAGCATCTTCAGTACCACCTGCCAAGTTTGGAGCAAAACCACCTTCGTCACCTACAGCAGTACTTAAACCTCTATCGTGTAATACTTTTTTCAAGCTGTGAAAAATTTCAGTTCCCATTTGCATAGAATGAGAAAAAGAAGTTGCTTTTACAGGAAAAATCATAAACTCTTGAAATGCAATCGGCGCATCTGAGTGAGAACCACCATTGATGATATTCATCATTGGCACAGGTAATGTATTAGCAGAAACTCCACCAACATATCTGTATAATGGCAATCCAAGTTCGTTAGCAGCAGCTTTTGCGGCAGCTAATGAAACTCCTAAAATAGCATTAGCTCCTAATTTTGATTTGTTTGGAGTTCCGTCTAAATCAATCATTAATTGATCGATTGTGTTTTGTTCAAAAACAGAAGTCCCTACTAATTCTTCAGCAATAACAGTATTTACATTGTTCACTGCATTCAAAACTCCTTTTCCTAAGAAAGCTTTTCCTCCGTCACGTAATTCAACAGCCTCATGTTCTCCAGTTGATGCTCCAGATGGAACAGCAGCTCTTCCTAAAACTCCATTCTCAGTAATAACATCAACTTCAATAGTAGGATTACCTCTGGAATCAAAAATTTGTCTTGCGTGAACTTTAATTATAATACTCATTATTTTTGTTTTTTATTAATAAATTATATTTTTTTTCGAAATTATAAAATTATTTAATAGTAAAAATGCATTTTAACCATTAAACACCTTTATTTATTAACTATATCGTTTTAGCAGTAGCAAGTTTTATATTCTCAACAAACTGATCAAACAAATAAGATGAATCGTGAGGTCCTGGACTAGCTTCCGGATGATATTGGACTGAAAAACAATTCTTATTTTTCATACGCATACCAGCAACAGTTTCGTCATTTAAATGCAAGTGTGTAATCTCTAAATCCGGATGATTATCCAATTGCTCTTTGTTTACAGCAAAACCATGATTTTGAGAAGTAATCTCACCTTTTCCGGTAATTAAATTTTTTACAGGATGATTAATACCTCTGTGTCCGTTAAACATTTTATAAGTCTGAACACCATTAGCCAGAGCAATTACTTGATGCCCTAAACAAATACCAAATAAAGGTTTGTCATTTGCTAAAATTTCTTTTGCAACTTCAATAGCTCCAAAAAGCGGATCCGGATCACCAGGCCCGTTAGACAAGAAATAACCATCTGGATTAAACTCGGCTAAATCTTTATAAGTAGAGTTATATGGACAAACCTTAATATAACAATCTCTTTTAGCAAGGTTTCTTAAGATATTCTTTTTAATCCCAAGATCTAAAGCCGAGATTTTATATGTAGCATTTTCATCACCAAAGAAATAAGGCTCAGTCGTTGAAACTTTCGATGCTAACTCCAAACCTTCCATATTTGGCACATTAGCCAATTCTTTCTTCAAGTCGTCTATAGAAGTTCCATCTGTACAGATAACAGCATTCATTGCACCGTTATCACGAATATAACTAACAAGCGCGCGCGTATCAACATCAGAAATACAGATTAAATTTTGTTTTGCAAAATAATCTTCTAAACTTCCTGAAGCATCTTCTCTAGAATAATTAAAACTGAAGTTTTTACATACTAATCCAGCAATTTTAATGCTATCAGATTCAATTTCTAAATCATTAACACCATAATTTCCAATATGTGCATTAGTAGCCACCATAATTTGACCAAAATAAGAAGGATCCGTAAAAATCTCTTGGTACCCGGTCATTCCAGTATTAAAACAAACCTCTCCGAAAGTTTTACCTCTAATTCCGATAGATTTCCCGTGAAAAATAGTTCCATCACTTAGTAATAAAATGGCGCTTTGTCGTGTAGTATATTTCATTCTTTAATTTGTATTGTTGTTTTTTAATTGTGTCATGAAACCCGCAATGCGTCTTTCATTTGTAATTAGATATTTTGCAAATTTACTTCTTTAAAATAGTGCTTCCAAGATTTTTTAAAAATTTCATTGATAAAATTAAAACCTAAGTTTTAAAATAAGTTATATTTCAAACTTTTAAAAAAAATCAAAAAAAAAGGATAAACTAAAAAATAGTTTATCCTTGATTTCTATAGAATCATTACTTTCATAATTATTCAGAAGCTTCAGTAGTCGATTCAGACTCAGCAGCTGGAGCTTCAGTTGTATCCTCAGCTTTTTTTGCTTTACCACCACGACGGCTTTTTGCTTTTTTAACTTCTTTTTTACCACCATTGTAAAGTTCATTGAAATCTACAAGTTCGATCATTGCCATATCAGCATTATCTCCCAAACGATTTCCAACTTTAATGATACGAGTGTATCCACCTGGACGGTCACCAACTTTAGCAGCTACGTCTCTGAACAAGTCAGTTACAGCATACTTGCTACGTAAGTAAGCAAAAACAATACGACGGTTGTGAGTCGTATCTTCTTTTGATTTTGTGATTAAAGGCTCAACGAATTGTTTAAGCGCTTTAGCTTTAGCAACAGTAGTGTTAATACGTTTGTGCTCAATAAGAGAACAAGCCATATTAGCTAACATAGCTTTTCTATGTCCAGTCTGTCTGCTTAAGTGATTGAATTTTTTTCCGTGTCTCATTGCTATTTTAAATTTAATCCGCCGAAGCGGATTGAATTATTCTTTATCTAATTTGTATTTAGCTAAGTCCATTCCGAAAGTTAAATTTTTAACTGCAACAAGTTCATCAAGTTCAGTTAAAGATTTTTTACCAAAATTACGGAATTTCATCAGATCATTTTTATTGAACGATACTAAATCACCAAGTGTATCAACTTCAGCCGCTTTCAAGCAATTTAATGCTCTCACAGATAAATCCATATCAACAAGCTTAGTTTTAAGCAATTGTCTCATATGCAATGATTCTTCATCATACGATTCTGTTTGTGCAATTTCGTCAGCCTCGAGTGTAATTCTTTCGTCAGAAAACAACATGAAGTGGTGAATTAAAACTTTAGCAGCTTCAGTTAGAGCATCTTTTGGATTAATAGAACCATCAGTTTTAATTTCAAAAACTAATTTTTCGTAATCTGTTTTTTGCTCAACACGGAAGTTTTCAATTGCATATTTTACATTTTTTACCGGAGTAAAAATTGAATCTGTAAAAATGGTTCCAATTGCAGCGTTCTGTTTTTTGTTCTCCTCAGCAGGAACGTATCCTCTACCTTTTTCGATTGTTAAATCGAAGTTCAATTTGATTTTTGAATCTAAATTACAGATAACAAGGTCTGGATTCAGAACTTGAAAACCTGAGATAAATTTTTGAAAATCACCTGCTGTTAATTGATCTTTACCAGAAACAGAAATTGTAACTGCTTCATTATCGATATCTTCAATTTGACGTTTGAAACGTACTTGTTTTAGATTAAGGATAATTTCGGTAACATCTTCAACAACACCTGAAATAGTAGAAAACTCATGATCTACACCTTCGATACGAACAGATGTAATTGCATAACCTTCTAATGCTGAAAGCAAAACTCTTCTAAGTGCATTACCAACTGTCAATCCATAACCAGGTTCTAAAGGTCTAAATTCGAATTTACCTTCAAAATCGGTTGAATCGATCATGATAACTTTATCGGGCTTTTGAAAATTAAATATTGCCATAAATTTCGACTAAGTCAATTATTATTTGTTGTACAACTCTACGATTAATTGTTCTTTAATGTTTTCTGGAATTTGAAGTCTTGCAGGCACAGAAACGAAAGTTCCTTCTTTAAGATCATTGTTCCAAGTAATCCATTCATAAACATGACTTGAATTTGATAAAGAACGTTCGATAGCTTCTAAAGATTTAGATTTTTCACGAACTGCAACTTTATCACCAGGCTTAAGGTGGTAAGAAGCGATATTTACAACTTCACCATTTACAGTAACGTGTCTGTGAGAAACTAATTGTCTCGCACCTCTTCTAGAAGGAGCAATACCCATTCTAAAAACAACGTTATCTAATCTTGCTTCACATAATTGTAAAAGAACTTCACCAGTAACACCTTTAGTAGCTGATGCTTTTTTGAATAAATTTCTGAATTGTTTTTCTAAAATTCCGTAAGAATATTTAGCTTTTTGCTTTTCCATTAACTGAACAGCATACTCAGATTTTTTACCTCTTTTTTTAGCCATCCCGTGTTGTCCAGGTGGGTAATTTCTTTTTTCGAAAGATTTATCATCTCCGAAGATTGCTTCGCCAAATTTACGAGCAATTCTAGTTTTAGGACCAGTATATCTTGCCATTTCTAAAAAATTAATTTTAAGGTAGAGATTATGAATTCAGGTCAAATCCTTCGATAATCTATATTCTACCTTGTTTATACTATAAATAAATAAAATTAAACTCTACGTCTTTTTGGAGGACGACATCCGTTGTGAGGCATTGGAGTAACATCGATAATCTCTGTAACTTCAATTCCACCGTTATGAATAGAACGAATAGCAGACTCACGTCCGTTTCCTGGTCCTTTAACATAAACTTTCACTTTTTTAAGTCCAGCCTCAAGAGCTACTTTACTACAATCTTCTGCTGCCATTTGGGCTGCGTATGGAGTATTCTTTTTAGAACCTCTAAAACCCATTTTACCAGCTGAAGACCAAGAAATAACTTCACCTTTTTTGTTTGTCAAAGAAATGATGATGTTATTGAAGGTAGCAGAAATATGAGCTTCTCCCGTTGATTCAACGATAACTTTACGTTTTTTTGCAGTTGCTTTAGCCATATTACTTATTATTTAGTTGCTTTTTTCTTGTTAGCAACAGTTTTTCTTTTACCTTTTCTTGTTCTAGAGTTGTTTTTAGTTCTTTGTCCTCTTAACGGAAGACCAGATCTATGACGAATACCTCTGTAACAACCAATATCCATCAAACGTTTGATGTTCAAAGAAACTTCAGAACGTAATTCTCCTTCAATTTTGTAAAATGAAACTGCATCACGAATCGCTCCGATCTCATCATCATTCCAATCTTGAACTTTTTTGTCTTGGCTAACTTGAGCTTTTTCTAAAATCTCAATAGCTCTACTTCTTCCTAATCCAAAGATATAGGTAAGTGCTATAACACCTCTTTTATTTTTTGGGATATCTACCCCTGCTATTCTTGCCATAATTATCCTTGTCTTTGTTTAAATCTAGGATTCTTTTTGTTTATTACGTACAATCTCCCTTTTCTACGCACAATGATGCACTCGGGACTTCTCTTTTTTACTGATGCTCTAACTTTCATAGTGAATATCCTTTAATATCGATAAGTAATTCTTGCTTTTGACAAATCATAAGGACTCATTTCCAGTTTCACTTTATCACCAGGTAATAACTTGATGTAATGCATACGCATTTTACCAGAAATATGAGCAATTACGATATGTCCATTTTCTAACTCTACACGGAACATCGCATTTGATAATGCTTCAATGATTGATCCGTCTTGTTCTATTGCTGATTGTTTTGCCATAAATATATTAAGCTACCGCTTTTCTATTTTTACCAGTCTTCATTAAACCATCATAATGTTTGTTTAACAAGTATGAATTGATCTGTTGAATAGTATCTATTGCAACACCAACCATAATTATTAATGAGGTACCTCCAAAAAACATTGCCCAAGATTGTTGTACATCCATAATACTTACAACAATGGCTGGGAACACAGCAATCAAAGCAAGGAATAAAGATCCTGGGAAAGTTATTAAAGACATCACTTTATCTAAAAAGTCTGAAGTTTCAGCTCCTGGACGAATACCAGGAATAAAACCACCACTTCTTTTTAAATCATCAGCCATTTTATTAGTAGGTACGGTGATCGCAGTATAGAAAAATGTAAATACAATAATTAAAGTTGCAAATACAAAATTATACCAAAAACCAAACATATTACTAAATGCACCAACAATAGATTGTGATGTATCTGATTTAGACAATCCAGCTACAGCTGCAGGGATAAACATAATTGCCTGAGCAAAAATGATCGGCATAACTCCAGAAGCATTAAGCTTTAAAGGAATCCATTGTCTATTACCACCTGCCAAATCTTGTTCGTAATCACCTGTTGTTGTACGACGAGCGTATTGAACAGGAATTCTACGTACTGCCATTGTAAGCAATACACAAGAAATGATAACTAATAACCACACAATAATTTCAATAACTAATAACATTGGACCACCATTGTTATTGGTAACTCTAGAAGAGAACTCTTGCATAAATGCTTGAGGTAATCTTGCTAAAATACCAACCATAATCAATAATGAAATTCCATTTCCAATACCTTTATCTGTAATTTTCTCTCCAAGCCACATAGCAAAAATTGTACCTGTAACCAAAATAATAACAGAAGAGAATAAAAATTCAGGAGAATTAAAACCTAGTAAGAATGCACTTCCAGGTAATGTTCTGTATAAATTGTAGATATAAGTTGGACCTTGAACCAGTGTAATAGCTATAGTCAACCAACGAGTGATTTGATTAATCTTTTTTCTACCACTCTCTCCATCGTTTTGAAGTTTTTGCAAATAAGGAATCGCAATTCCCATTAACTGAACAACAATAGATGCAGAAATATAAGGCATAATACCTAAAGCAAAAACTGAAGCTTTAGAGAAAGCACCTCCTGTAAACATGTCCAGGATAGACCCTAAACCTTGTTTAGTTTGTCCCGCCAAACCTGTCAATTGAGTTGCGTCAATTCCAGGTAGCGTTACATGTGCACCAAAACGATATACTAAAAGCAATCCTAATGTAATTAAGATTCTATTTTTCAGTTCTTCGATTTTCCAAACATTACTTATTGATTCAATAAATTTCTTCATCTTAGTAGATAAGTTATATAGTTACAGCTTCTCCTCCAGCAGCTTCAATAGCAGCTTTTGCAGTAGCGGTAAATTTGTGGGCAGTTACTTTTAATTTTGCTTTCAATTCTCCTCTACCTAAAATCTTAACGATTTCATTTTTAGTAGCTAGACGATTTGCTACGAAATCTGTCATAGAAACAGAATCAGTAATCACACCATTGTCTACTAATAATTGAAGCGTATCTAAATTAACACCTTCGTATTCTTTACGATTGATGTTTGTGAAACCAAACTTAGGCACACGTCTTTGAAGTGGCATTTGCCCTCCCTCAAAACCAATCTTTTTAGAATAACCAGAACGAGATTTTGCTCCTTTGTGACCTCTTGCAGAAGTACCACCTTTTCCTGAACCTTCTCCTCTACCTAATCTTTTATTTTGATTGTGTGTTGACCCTTCAGCTGGTTGTAAGTTACTTAAATTCATAACAGTATTTGTTATTTAGCTTCTTCTACAGAAACTAAGTGTTTAACTTTGTTTATCATACCAAGGATAGCAGGGTTTGAATCATGCTCTACAACTTGTCCCATTTTACGTAGACCTAAAGCTTCCAAACCTCTCTTTTGAGAAAGAGGACAGTTGATTTTGCTTCTTACTTGTTTTACTAATAATTTAGCCATAATTTCCTTGAATTAACCTTTAAAAACTTTTTCTAAAGAAACACCTCTTTGTTTTGCAACAGTATGAGCGCTTCTCATTTGTAATAAAGCATCAAAAGTTGCTTTCACTACGTTATGAGGATTTGATGATCCTTGAGATTTAGATAATACATCGTGAATACCTACTGATTCAAGAACTGAACGAACAGCTCCACCAGCAATAACTCCTGTACCATGAGACGCAGGAATTAAGAATACACGTGCACCACCAAATTTACCTTTTTGTTCGTGAGGAACAGACTGTCCATTCAAAGGAATTTTTACTAAATTTTTCTTAGCATCTTCTACTGCTTTCGCAATTGCTTCAGAAACATCTTTAGATTTTCCTAATCCATGACCAACTACTCCATTTTCATCACCTACAACTACAATAGCAGAAAAACCGAAAGCTCTACCACCTTTTGTAACTTTAGTAACACGATTAACACTTACCAGACGATCTTTAAGTTCAAGACCACTTGGTTTTACCAATTCTACATTTTTGTATTTAGACATAATATATTAGAATTTAAGTCCAGCCGCTCTTGCGCCTTCTGCTAATGATTTAATACGACCGTGATATAAATAACCACCTCTATCAAAAGTGATTGTATCAATCCCAGCTTTTAACGCCTTCTCTGCAACTAATTTTCCAACAGCAGCAGCGATTTCAACGTTAGTACCTTTTCCTATTTCTTTTTCTCTTGAAGATGCAGCTAATAAAGTAACTCCATTTACGTCATCAATAATTTGAGCGTAAATTTCTTTATTACTTCTAAATACAGATAGTCTTGGGTTAGTAGCAGTACCACTAATCGATTTTCTAATTCTGAATCTAATTCTCTGTCTTCTATCAGATTTTGTTAATGACATAATCTTATTTTTTAAGCTGATTTACCTGCTTTTCTTCTTAATACTTCACCCACAAATTTAACACCTTTTCCTTTGTATGGCTCAGGCTTACGGAAACCTCTGATTTTCGCAGCAACCTGTCCTAAAAGTTGTTTGTCAAATGATGTTAATTTTACGATAGGGTTTTTACCTTTTTCAGATATTGTTTCTAAAGCTACTTCTGGAGCAATTTCTAAAACAATATTGTGAGAATATCCAAGAGCTAAATCTAATTTTTGACCTTGGTTTGAAGCTCTATAACCAACTCCAACTAATTCAAGTTCTTTTGTAAAACCTTCAGACACACCAATAATCATATTATTGATTAATGATCTGTATAATCCGTGTTTTGCTCTTTGGTCTTTATGATCAGACGATCTTTCTAATAAAATTTGATCGCCTTCAACTTTTACAGTAATGTCCGAAAACTCCTGAGTTAGTTGACCTTTTTTTCCTTTTACCGTAACGATACCGTCTTTAACTTCTACAGTTACTCCAGCAGCGATTACAATTGGGCTTTTACCTATTCTTGACATCTTATTTAGTCTTTAAAATTAGTATACGTAACAAATTACTTCACCACCTACATTTAATTGTTTAGCTTGTTTTCCAGTCATAAGACCTTTTGAAGTTGAAACAATTGCAATTCCTAATCCGTTAAGGATTCTTGGTAATTTGGCAGCACCTGCATATTTACGTAAACCAGGTTTACTAATTCTTTGGATATCTTTAATTACAGGCTCTTTAGTATCTTTATCGTACTTCAAAGCAATTTTGATTGAACCCTGAACAGAGTTGTCCTCAAATTTGTAACTCAAGATATAACCTTGATCAAATAAGATCTTAGTTATTTCTTTTTTAAGATTAGAAGCTGGAATTTCAACAACTTTGTGGTTTGCAGCCACAGCGTTACGAACTCTAGTCAAATAATCTGCAATAGGATCTGTATACATATGTATTTGATTGCGATTATGGTTTTCGGGAGACACTCTGTCTCCCGAACCTTTAATCAATTAAAATTATTTTTTGGTTTGCAAAAGTACTAACTTATTGCGAGATTACCAAGATGCTTTTTTAACTCCAGGAATTAATCCATTATTAGCCATTTCACGGAAAGTTACACGTGAAATACCGAATTGACGAATATAACCTCTTGGTCTACCTGTTAACTTACAACGATTGTGCAAACGAACTGGTGAAGCATTTTTAGGTAATTTTTGTAAACCTTCAAAATCTCCAGCTTCTTTCAAAGCTTTTCTTTTCTCAGCATACTTAGCTACCGTTTTCTCTCTTTTTACCTCACGGGCTTTCATTGATTCTTTAGCCATGTCTTAATTCTTTTTAAAAGGTAATCCTAATTCAGCCAATAATGACTTTGCTTCCTTGTCTGTTTTTGCAGTAGTAACAAATGTAATATCCATTCCTGAAATTTTATTTACTTTGTCAATATCAATTTCTGGGAAAATGATTTGCTCTAAAACTCCAAGATTGTAATTACCTCTTCCGTCGAAACCAGTAGCTTTGATACCACTAAAATCTCTAACGCGCGGCAAAGCAGAAGTAACAAGTCTATCTAAAAACTCATACATTCTTTCGCCACGTAAAGTAACTTTTGCTCCAATAGGCATCCCTTTTCTCAATTTAAAAGACGCAACGTCTTTCTTTGAAATTGTAGATACTGCTTTCTGTCCAGTGATCTTTGTTAACTCATCAACTGCATAGTCAATTAGTTTTTTATCAGATACAGCTGCACCAACTCCACGGCTCAAAACGATTTTTTCAAGTTTTGGAACTTGCATTACGTTTGTATATCCGAATTCTTCTTTAAGAGCAGAGATTACTCTACTCTTATATTCTTCTTTTAGTCTAGGTGTATATGCCATTACTATAGTACTTGATTAGATTTTTTTGAAAATCTTACTTTCTTATCTCCTTCTACTCTAATACCAACTCTAGTTGCTTCCTTAGTTTTAGGATCAATTAGTGAAATGTTAGATATTTGTATAGAAGCTTCTTTCTTAACGATACCACCTTGAGGGTTTTTAGCACTTGGTTTTGTATGTTTCGAAACCATGTTTACACCTTCAACTATCGCTTTATTTTTCTCACGGTAAACACGTAAAACTTTACCTTCAGCACCTTTATGGTCTCCAGCAATAACTCTTACGATATCTCCTGATTTTATTTTTAGCTTTATCATCTTAAAACGAATTAAAGCACTTCTGGTGCTAATGATACAATTTTCATGAATTGTTTTTCACGAAGTTCTCTTGCTACCGGACCAAAAACACGTGTCCCTCTCATTTCTCCTGCAGCGTTCAAAAGAACACATGCATTGTCATCGAAACGGATATAAGAACCATCAGCTCTTCTCACTTCTTTTTTGGTACGTACAACAACTGCAGTTGAAACAGCTCCTTTTTTAACGTTACCGTTAGGAGTTGCATCTTTAATAGATACTACAATCTTGTCACCAACAGAGGCATACCTTCTTTTGGTACCTCCTAAAACACGGATAGTTAAAACTTCTTTTGCTCCCGTGTTATCTGCTACTTTTAGTCTTGATTCCTGTTGTACCATAATTATTTAGCTCTTTCTAAGATTTCAACTAATCTCCAACATTTTGTTTTACTTAAAGGACGCGTTTCGCTAATTCTTACAGTATCTCCAATGTTACAGTCGTTTGTTTCGTCGTGTGCAACGTATTTCTTTGTTTTCAACACGAACTTACCGTATAATGGGTGTTTTACTTTTCTTACTTCAGCAATAACAATAGACTTATCCATTTTATTTGAAGTAACAACACCTATTCTTTCTTTTCTTAAATTTCTTTTTTCTTCCATCTTTCAGCAGAATACAATTATTGTAACTCTCTTTTAGTTAACTCTGTAGCCAATCTTGCAACTGTTCTTCTTACACTTCTAATTTGAAGTGGGTTCTCAATTGGAGAAATAGCGTGAGCCATTTTTAGGTCAGCATATATTTTCTTAGTTTGACTAAGTTTTTCTTGCAACTCCGCTGCAGAAAGATCTTTTATTTCTGATTGTTTCATAATATAAATTTAATTATGCTTCGAAATCTCTAGCAACGACGAATTTAGTTTTTACTGGAAGCTTTTGAGCTGCAAGACGTAACGCCTCTTTTGCAACTGATAAAGGAACCCCTCCAACTTCAAACATAATTCTTCCGGGTTTAACAACGGCAGCCCAATATTCAACGGCACCTTTACCTTTACCCATACGTACCTCAAGAGGCTTCTTAGTAATTGGTTTGTCTGGAAATATTTTGATCCATAATTGTCCTTCTCTCTTCATGAAACGAGTTGCAGCAATACGTGCAGCTTCGATTTGACGAGAAGTTAAGAACATTCCATCTTCATGTACAGATTTAATACCAAACATTCCATTAGAAAGTTCATGCCCTCTTTGAGAGTTACCTTTCATTTTACCCTTTTGTACCTTACGGTATTTTGTTCTTTTAGGCTGTAACATTTTTCTTTAGTTTAAAAATTTACTTTCTTTTACGAGCGTCTGGTTTTCCACCTTTATTAAAGTTAGATTTACCTCTAGGGGCATCTCCACCTTTACCACCACCAGTTCCAGATTGTTTTTTATCCATTCCTGCAAGCGGAGAAAGATCTCTCTTTCCATAAACTTCACCTTTCATGATCCATACTTTGATACCCATTCTACCGTAAGTAGTGTGAGCTTCAGCCAAAGCATAATCAATATCAGCTCTGAAAGTTGATAGAGGAATTCTACCTTCTTTGAAACCTTCTGAACGCGCCATCTCTGCACCATTCAAACGACCAGAAATCAAAACTTTGATACCTTCAGCGTTCATACGCATAGAAGCAGCAATAGCCATTTTGATTGCACGTCTGTAAGAAATACGGCTTTCGATTTGACGAGCGATGCTTGTCGCCACAAGATAAGCATCTAATTCAGGTCTTTTAATTTCAAAGATGTTGATTTGAACCTCTTTGTCAGTAACTTTCTTAAGTTCCTCTTTCAACTTGTCTACCTCTTGTCCACCTTTTCCGATAATGATACCAGGTCTAGCAGTAGTGATAGTAACGGTTACAAGTTTCAAAGTTCTCTCGATGATTACTTTAGATACACTAGCTTTTGATAAACGAGCGTGGATGTACTTTCTGATTTTGTGATCTTCGGCAAGTTTATCACCGTAATCATTTCCACCATACCAGTTCGAGTCCCACCCTCTGATGATACCAAGTCTATTTCCAATTGGATTTGTCTTTTGTCCCATGCTGCTTAAGAATTGCTTTGTGTGTTATTGATAGCTCCAAGCACGATTGTTACGTGATTAGAACGTTTTCTTATTCTGTGTGCACGACCTTGTGGAGCTGGACGAAGTCTTTTCAACATCATTCCACCATCTACTCTGATCTCCTTAACAAATAATCCAGCCTCTTCTAAATTACCTTCACTATTTTTTTGCTCCCAGTTATTGATTGCAGATAATAATAGTTTCTCTAATTTTCTTGAAGCTTCTTTAGAACTAAATCTTAAGATGTTAAGTGCTCTCTCTACCTTCTGACCTCTTACCAAGTCCGCTACTAAGCGCATTTTTCTAGGTGAAGTAGGGCAGTTATTCAATTTTGCGAAAGCAATAGACTTATTAGCCTCTTTTCTCGCATCTGCTGTTTCTCTTTTACGAACTCCCATTGCTTCTTATTTTTTACCTTTATTTTTTGCTCCAGCATGACCTCTAAAAGATCTAGTTGGTGAAAATTCTCCTAATTTGTGACCTACCATGTTTTCTGTTACGTAAACTGGTACAAATTGACGACCGTTATGAACTGCGATAGTTTGTCCAACGAAATCTGGAGTAATCATAGAAGCTCTAGACCAAGTCTTAACTACACTATTTTTACCACTTTCTACGTTTTCCTGAACTTTCTTGTCTAACTTATAATGAACGAAAGGTCCTTTTTTTAATGAACGTGCCATATCTTATTATTTCTTTCTACGTTCTACGATATACTTGTTACTCGGGTTTTTCTTAGAACGAGTTCTATAACCTTTTGCTGGTATTCCATTTCTTGAACGTGGATGTCCACCAGAAGAACGTCCTTCTCCACCACCCATTGGGTGATCAACAGGGTTCATTGCAACAGGTCTTGTTCTAGGTCTTCTTCCTAACCATCTTGTTCTACCAGCTTTTCCTGATACAACTAATTGGTGGTCTGAATTAGAAACAGCTCCAATAGTAGCCGAACAAGTTAACAAGATTAATCTTGTTTCACCAGATGGCATTTTAATTGTAGCATATTTTCCATCTCTTGCCATTAATTGAGCAAATGTTCCAGCTGAACGAGCGATTACCGCACCTTGACCTGGACGTAACTCAATACAAGAGATAACAGTTCCTAAAGGAATTCTGCTCAAAGGCAATGTATTACCAATTTCAGGTTGAGATTCTGGACCAGAAACTAATTTCTGACCAACTTTCAATCCGTTTTGAGCAATAACATAAGTTTTCTCTCCATCAGCATAAGCTAATAAAGCGATAAATGCAGTACGATTTGGATCATATTCGATTGATTTCACTGTAGCCGGAATTCCTTCTTTTGTACGTTTGAAATCAATAATACGATATCTCTGCTTGTGACCACCACCCGTATAACGCATGGTCATCTTTCCTTGACTATTTCTACCTCCAGAGTTTTTTATCGGCGCTATCAAAGAGCGTTCCGGCTTATCAGTTGTAATGGCGTCATAACCATTCACAACTCTAAATCGCTGACCTGGGGTAATAGGTTTTAATTTTCTTACTGACATTTTTCTATCTTAGATATTGTTGTAAAAATCAATTGTTTCTCCTTCTTGTACTTGAACAATCGCTTTCTTAATTGCATTTGTCTTTCCACTGATCAAACCACTTTTAGTGTATTTTGTAGTTCTATCCGGTCTTACATTCATCGTGTTAACTGAAACGATAGTTACTCCATAAGCAGCTTCAACAGCTTTCTTAATCTGAACTTTGTTTGCTTTTCTGTCAACAACGAATCCGAAGCGGTTTAAAACTTCACTTTCTTTGGTTACTTTTTCCGTTACTATAGGTCTAATTATGATGCTCATATTCCTATTATTTACTTAAATTTTCTTCAATTAACTCCAAAGAACCTTCTAAAAGCACTAAATTATTAGTGTTTAAAATAGCGTAAGTGCTTAATTCTGAGCTAGTTACGACATTTGAAGCCTTTAAATTGCGTGACGACAAATATACATTTTTATTTGACTCTCCCAACACAAATAGAGATTTTTTATTATCTAACCCTAAAGCTTTCAAAACGTTAATGAAATTTTTAGTGTTTGGAGTTTCAAAATTAAAGTCCTCTAGAACGATAATATTTGACTCTTTTGCTTTGATTGAGAAAGCTGATTTTCTTGCCAATCTTTTCAAGCCTTTATTCAATTTGAATGAATAACTTCTTGGTCTTGGTCCAAAAATTGTTCCACCACCTTTAAACAATGGATTCTTAATACTTCCCGCACGAGCAGTACCTGTTCCTTTTTGTTTTTTAATCTTACGTGTACTTCCTGTCACTTCAGCTCTTTCTTTAGCTTTGTGAGTCCCTTGTCTTTGATTAGCAAGATATTGCTTAACATCAAGGTATACAGCGTGATTGTTTGGTTCAATTGCGAATACTGAATCAGAAAGTTGAACTTTTCTTCCAGTATCTTTTCCGTTGAAATCTAATACTTTTACTTCCATTACTTCTGAATGATTACATAAGAGTTTTTATGTCCAGGAACACATCCTTTAATAACAAGTAGGTTCTTTTCAGCAACTACTTTTAAAACTCTAAGGTTTTGAACTTTTACATTGTCTCCTCCCATTCTTCCAGCCATACGCATTCCTTTGAATACTCTAGATGGATAAGAAGAAGCTCCTACAGAACCTGGCGCTCTTAAACGGTTGTGTTGACCGTGAGTCGCTTGTCCAACACCACCAAATCCGTGACGTTTAACAACCCCTTGAAAACCTTTACCTTTAGATACACCTTGTACATCTACAAATTCTCCTTCAGCAAAAATAGAAACATCAATAAGATCTCCTAATTTTTGTTCAGTTGCAAAATCTTGAAATTCAACGACTTTTTTCTTAGCAACAGTTCCAGCTTTTTTAAAGTGACCTAAAGCCGCTTTAGTGGAATGTTTCTCGTTTTTGTCATCGAAACCAAGTTGCAACGCTTCGTACCCGTCAACACCTTTGGTTCTGACTTGGGTAACAACACAAGGACCAGCTTCGATTACTGTACAAGGAATGTTTTTCCCGTTTTCGTCGAAAATACTAGTCATGCCGATTTTTTTACCAATTAACCCAGACATAAATATTAATTATTAATTACTAAAATTCCCTTCAATTTGAAAATAACAGAAATTTCCAAACAGGGAGTGCAAAAGTAGACATTAAAATTGAATATACCAAACGGTTATAAAAATTAAATCGCTCATTATCAAAATCCAAGCACCAAACCATCAATCAACATCATTTTATTTCCAAAAGAATTTCATCAAAAACTTTTCAACACACGAAAGCACTTTTACTCATAAACACCAAAACCCAACCAACAAAAAACACTCGCAACAGCCTAAATAAAAGAGCTTATGATAAAAAAATAAAAATTAACAATAAAAACAAATTTCCAAAATCACCATTCAAAAGCACCTATATAACAAAAAAAAGCGAGACATTAACGTCTCGCTTTTATGTATAAAATATAATAAAAAATTATACTTTTATTTCTACTTCTACTCCACTTGGCAATTCAAGTTTCATTAAAGCATCAATAGTTTTAGATGAAGAAGAATAAATATCGATCAATCTCTTGTACGACATTACTTCAAATTGCTCTCTCGCTTTTTTGTTAACGTGCGGAGAACGTAACACAGTGAAAAGTTTTTTGTGAGTTGGTAACGGAATTGGACCTGTTACAACTGCTCCAGTAGTTTTTACTGTTTTTACGATCTTTTCAGCAGACTTATCTACCAACATGTGATCGTAAGATTTTAGTTTTATTCTGATTTTTTGACTCATTTTCTTAAGAATTAAGCGTTACCTTTTGCTTTTTTAATTACAGCTTCTGAAATATTAGAAGGTGTTTCTGCATAGTGAGAAAACTCCATTGTTGAAGTAGCTCTACCAGAAGATAATGTTCTTAATGTTGTTACATATCCAAACATTTCTGACAAAGGCACATCAGCCTTAATAGTTTTAGCTCCATTTCTATCACCCATATCATTCACCTGACCTCTACGACGGTTAATATCACCTACGATATCTCCCATGTTTTCTTCAGGAGTAATAACCTCCATTTTCATGATTGGCTCAAGAATTACTGCTCCAGCAGCTTTAGCCACTTCTCTATAACCCATTCTAGCAGCTAACTCAAAAGAAAGCGCATCAGAATCGACAGGGTGGAAAGATCCGTCAGTTAAAGTTACTTTCAAACTATCAACTTGATATCCTGCTAAAGGACCAGTTTTCATAGCTTCACGGAAACCTTTCTCTACAGATGGAATATATTCCTTAGGAACGTTACCACCTTTAACAGCATTAATAAATTGCAATCCTACAGGAACTTTACCATCAACTTCGTCAGCTGGCTCAAGTGTAAATACGATATCACCGAATTTACCACGACCTCCTGATTGTTTCTTGTAAGTTTCTCTGTGCGTAGCACTTCTTGTAAACGCTTCTTTATATTCAACTTGAGGCTCACCTTGGTTTACTTCAACTTTAAATTCACGTTTCATACGATCGATCAAGATATCTAAGTGAAGCTCACCCATACCTGAAATAATAGTTTGCCCTGAAGCCTCATCTGTTCTAACAGTAAACGTTGGATCCTCTTCTGCTAATTTAGCAAGAGCCATACCCATTTTATCTACGTCAGCTTTAGTCTTAGGCTCAATAGCAATACCAATTACCGGTGCAGGGAATTTCATTGACTCAAGAATAATTGGGTGTTTTTCATCACACATTGTATCCCCGGTCTTGATATCTTTAAACCCAACTGCCGCTCCAATATCCCCAGCCTCGATATAATCGATAGGATTTTGCTTATTAGCATGCATTTGGTAGATACGAGAAATTCTTTCTTTGTTTCCAGAACGAGTATTCAAAATATATGAACCCGCATCCAAACGACCTGAATAAGCACGGAAGAAAGCCAAACGACCAACATAAGGATCAGTAGCAATCTTAAATGCCAAAGCAGCGAATGGCTCTTTTACATCTGGACGACGAAGAATTTTCGTTTGATCTTCTTCTAATAATTCAGCATCATCAGGATGAATTCCTTCGATACCTTCTTTATCCATTGGAGATGGCAAATACTTACAAACAGCATCTAACATAAATTGAACTCCTTTGTTTTTGAAAGAAGAACCAGCAAGCATTGGAATGATTGCCATATCTATAGTCGCAGCTCTTAAAGCATTATTAATTTCCTCCTCAGTAATAGAAGTTTCATCTTCCATATATTTATCAAGAAGATTCTCATCATAGTCAGCAACTGCCTCGATAAGTATAGATCTATATTCTTTTACATCTGCAAGCATATCCTCAGGAATAGGCACGATATCAAAAGTAGCTCCTTGAGTTTCATCATGCCAAATAATAGCTTGATTCTTAACCAAATCAACCACACCTTTGAAATCATTCTCTTCACCAATTGGCAAAGTGATCGCAACTGCATTAGATTTTAACATATCTCTAACTTGTTGACATACATTCAAAAAGTTAGAACCTTGTCTATCCATTTTATTAACGAATCCCATACGAGGAACTCTATATTGATCAGCAAGTCTCCAGTTAGTTTCTGATTGAGGCTCAACACCATCAACAGCACTAAACAAGAAAACCAATCCATCAAGTACACGCAAAGAACGATTTACCTCTACAGTAAAATCAACGTGTCCAGGAGTATCAATAATATTAAAGTGGTAAGGCAATGTTTCTGGCAAAACTTTTCCTTGCTCAGTTGGAAAATTCCACTCACAAGTAGTCGCTGCTGAAGTAATTGTAATACCTCTTTCTGCTTCCTGCTCCATCCAGTCCATTGTAGAAGCACCATTGTGCACCTCTCCAATTTTATGTGTTTTACCAGTATAAAAAAGGATACGCTCTGTTGTTGTTGTTTTACCAGCATCAATATGAGCAGCAATCCCAATATTTCTTGTATATTTTAAATCTCTAGCCATTTCTTATGAATTAAAATCTAAAGTGAGAGAATGCTTTATTTGCTTCAGCCATTTTATGAGTATCCATTCTCTTTTTAACAGCAGCACCTTCTTCTTTAGCCGCAGCTAAACATTCTGACGCTAACCTTTGAGCCATAGACTTTTCATTTCTTCTTCTAGAATAAAGTATCAACCACTTCATTGCCATAGAAATTTTACGGTCTGGTCTAATTTGCATTGGAATTTGGAATGTAGCTCCACCAACTCTACGACTACGCACTTCTACGTGAGGCATAACATTAGTTAAAGCATCTTTCCAGATCTCTAATGATGATTTTTCTGAATCTTGTTTTTTAGACTCAATGATGTCAATTGCATCATAAAATACTTTGAAAGCTGTAGATTTCTTACCGTCCCACATTAAGTTGTTCACAAAACGCGTTACCAATTGGTCGTTAAACCTCGGATCTGGTAAAAGTGGTCTTTTCTTTGCCGCTCTTTTTCTCATGTCTTTTTCTTAAAAGTTTAAATTACTTTTTTGCTTCTTTTGGGCGTTTAGCACCGTACTTAGATCTTCTTTGCGTTCTTCCTGCAACTCCTGACGTGTCAAGCGCTCCACGAACGATATGATATCTAACACCTGGTAAATCTTTTACCCTTCCGCCTCTAACTAATACTATCGAGTGCTCTTGTAAATTGTGTCCTTCTCCAGGGATGTAAGCATTTACTTCATTACCATTTGTCAAACGTACACGCGCAACTTTACGCATTGCAGAGTTTGGTTTTTTTGGTGTAGTAGTGTAAACACGCGTACAAACCCCTCTTCTTTGAGGACAAGAATCTAAAGCAACCGATTTACTCTTCTTAGTTATCTGAGTTCTTCCTGTTCTTACTAATTGTTGAATTGTTGGCATAATTAATACTAAAAATTTATTATGTATATTTAATTCCCGCTTTTTACGGGGTTGCAAATGTATAAAATATTTTTCACTATACAAACGTTAATTCATTAATTTTCAACAACATTATTTATACTTATGATTTTACAAACAAACAATAGATATTTGCAATACTTTTAATAAACAAAAAACACTTACTCTTGAAACGGTATTTACATTTATTTTTTTTCCTTCTTAGCATTTCTAGTTATGCCCAAAATTTTTATTTAAAAATAAACGGCTCGACCGAGCGCGAAAATTCAATATTAGACTCATTGAACTACATCACAAAACACCAAAATATCAAATCACTGTATAACGAAATAAACAACACCTCCAACAGACTCAACAAAATTGGATTCTTAAACAACAAAACACTAGAAACAAATCAAATAAACGACAGCACCTACATATCAACAATCATCCTAAAAGACCCCATCAAAGAAGTACATATATATATAGGTAGAAACAATTATTTTTTTGACCTAGAAAACACAAAAAAAGACACAGTAATAATACCTTATAATGAAGTGGAAAATTTTCTAAACCAAAAAATAATTGACGCAGAAAAAAAAGGCTATGCTCTTAGCAAAATAAAACTTGACAACATCAAAAGAAGCAATTCAATAATTATAGCAGATTTAAATTTTAAATCCGAAAAAAAAAGAACCGTAAATTCAATTATTCTAAGCCAGGCAAATCCAAAAGAAAAAGACTACTTCCCAAAAGGACACTTAAAACAATTAAACAAAAAATACCTTCACCAAACATTTAATCAAGAAATCGTAAAAGAACTATACGATGATATAAATACTTTTGAATTCACATCTCAAACAAAATACCCACAAATACTTTTCACAAACGACTCAACAAAAATTTACGTTTACATAGAAAAAAGAAAAGCCAACACTTTTGATGGATATATTGGCTTTTCAAATGATGAAAACAAAAAAACCACACTTAACGGATACCTCGATATCTCCTTAGTAAACACACTTCACGCCGGTGAGCAATTTTCACTTTACTGGAAAAGCGACGGAAACCAACAAAAAACCTTTAATACCAAAATAGAAATACCTTATATTTTTAAATCACCACTTGGATTAAAAGCACAGTTAAACATATTTAAACAAGACAGTACTTTTCAAAACACAAAAACCTCCCTTGACTTAGGATACTACCTAAACTACAACTCAAAAATATATCTGGGATACCAATCGACCGAATCAAGCGATATTCAAAACACAAACAACTCATCAATTAGCGATTATAAAAACTCATACATCACTTCAACTATTGAATACAAAAAAATTGATCATTTAAACAATCTTTCCCCTAAAAAAGCCTACCTAAACTTCATACTTGGATACGGAAAAAGAAACACCGGCAACGAACCCGAGACAGCCGACCCAAGCAAACAATTTTACCTAAACGCAAACATTTCCTATGATTTTGAATTAAATAAAAAGAATTTCATTTATATAACTTCTCAAAATTTCTATTTACAAAGTAAAAAATACATAACAAACGAACTATTTCGATTTGGCGGAATAAACTCCATAAGAGGTTTCGCCGAAAACAGTCTGCAAGCCAACTTCACATCTATGATTCTTACAGAATACAGATATGTTCTCTCAAGCAACTTATACATTAATTCAATCATAGATTACGCAATTTACCAAGATCAGACAAGCCTATCAAATCCTAATAAAATTAACAATTTAACAGGAATCGGAATTGGCACAACAATCCAAACACCAAACGGATTACTAAGAATTAATCTCAGCAATGGCGGCTCAAACATTCAAGAATTGCAATTATTTAACACTATCATTAATATATGTTATAATGTTAAATTTTAACTCATGACGGAAAAACTTTAAATTATCATTAGGAAAGTTAACAAATTATTAAGAGTTTTGTTGAACTAATTCAAAATATTTAAAAATGAAACTAAAGTTCAATGGATTCTTAGTACTACTATTAGTGCTAATGGCGCAACTAACTTTTGCGCAAGAAAGAGCCGTTACAGGTACAGTTTCCGACAATGCAGGAATGCCCTTGCCAGGCGTAAGTGTATTAGTTAAGGGAACAAAATCTGGCACTCAAACAGATTTTGATGGGAAATTTTCTATCAAAGCATCAACAAACCAAATTTTGGTATTTAGCTACATTGGAATGAAAACCCAAGAGGTAGCCGCAAGCTCATCACTAATCAATGTAAAACTTGGTGATGCAGCACAGGAACTCGAAGGCGTTGTCGTTACAACGGCCCTTGGAGTTAAAAGAGAGAAAAAATCTTTAGGATATTCATCTCAATTAGTAACAGCTGATCAAGTAAACAGCTCTCCAACAAACAACTTCCTAAACAACTTATCAGGAAAAGTTGCAGGTTTGGAAGTTAAGACAAATTCTAACTTTGGAGGATCAACAAACATTGTACTAAGAGGTGTAAAAAGTATCACTGGTAACAACCAGGCCTTAATTGTTATTGACGGTGTTGCAGTTAGTAATGCCAATTTAAATGATACAGATTCACAAAACGGGAAACAAGGTTTTGACTTTGGTAACGCCGCATCTGATATTGACCCAAACAACATCGAAACAATTAACGTTCTTAAAGGTGCAGCAGCAACAGCTCTTTATGGTAGCCAAGCATCAAACGGAGCGATTATGATTACAACTAAAAAAGGAAAAAAGAATACTGCTTTAGGAGTTTCCGTTAGCTCAACGGTATCTGTTGGATCTATTGACAAAAGCACTATGCCAAGATACCAAACTCAATACGGTGAAGGATATGCTGGGGAAGACAGTAGTTATTCATCACCTGGTCTTTTTGGAGATCCAAATGCATTAGTGTCTTCAACAGGGGACGATGCTTCTTATGGAAACAAGTTCGACCCTAGCATCATGGTATACCAATGGAACGCATTTGTACTAGGAAACCCTAACTACGGAAAAGCAACTCCTTGGGTAGCAGCAAAAAACAACCCTACTTCATTTTTCCAAAAATCGACCACTTACACAAATAACGTAAATTTAAGTGGTGGTGATGACAAAGGATCATACAATCTTGGATTCACAAACATTAATAATACCGGTGTATTACCAAACAGTTTATTAAACAAAAACTCTCTTAACGGTAGCTTCTCAAGAAACTTATCCGACAGACTAACATCAACTGCGTTTTTTACTCTTACTGATCAAAATACAACTGGTAGAAATAATACTGGATATGGAGACAACTTTATTGGAGGTTTCAGACAATGGTGGGCAACAAACGTTGACA
The DNA here is from genome assembly GCF_044007395.1 of Flavobacterium sp. FlaQc-57. NCBI lineage: Bacteria > Pseudomonadati > Bacteroidota > Flavobacteriia > Flavobacteriales > Flavobacteriaceae > Flavobacterium > Flavobacterium sp. FlaQc-57. The sequence continues at coordinate 79,354 of NZ_JBIPDA010000004.1, read as the reverse complement.
TGAAAGAACTAGAAAGAGAATACAATAGAAGTGGTCAAAATACTACGTGGAACATGACTGATCCAACTAATGGTAATTTAGCAGCCAATTTCTGGAACAATCCTTACTTTGACAGATACCAAAACTACGAGCAAGATTCCAGAACAAGATTTTTAGCAGGAACAAGCCTATCTTACGAAATAGCTAAAGATTTCACAGTTTTAGGACGTGCAACTATTGATTACTCTAATGATCAACAAGAATTAAGAAAAGCTGTAGGTAGTCATGCTGAAACTTTTGGAATTAGTGGAGCCAATGACAGTTCAGGCTACTCTATTTATAAAAGAGATTTCATGCAACAAACTTACGACTTCATTGCTACGTACAATTTTCACCTAAATGATGATATTGGAGCAAAAGCATTAGGAGGATACACATTCTTAAGATCAGATGCTTACTCGATTCAATCTTCAACAACAGGAGGTTTAGCATCTCCAGGCTTATACACTTTAGAAAACTCAAATGTATTCTTACCTGCAAGAGAATCTCAAATTACTTATGAAAAATCTGGTTTGTATGCACAATTATCTTTAGACTACAAGAAAACATTATTCTTAGAAGGTTCTTTTAGAAATGACAAAAGTACAGCCCTTCCAACAGAAAACAGCAATTACAACTACTACTCTATTGGATCAAGTTTAATTTTTTCTGAATTATTACACCAAGATTGGCTATCATTAGGAAAAGTAAGAATTAACTATGCTCAAGTTGGTAATGACCCAGCAGCTGGTAGATTAGGAGCTAAAGTAAATAATTATGGAATCGATGGAAATCCTCTTTTCGGAAACAGCCCTACTTATTTAGATTTTGCTAATTTAAAACCGGAGACTCAAAAAGCCTGGGAAGCAGGTTTAGAGATGACAATGTTCAAAAACAGATTAAGCTTCGATTTGTCTTTATACAAAACAAATACAGAAGACCAAATCTTCAACGTACCACAATCAACTTCTACAGGTGTAAACTACTCAACTGTTAACGCTGGAGACATAGAAAACAAAGGTATTGAATTAGCCTTATCAGGAAAAGTAGTTAAAACAGATAATTTCACATGGGATCTTGGCATCAACTGGTCAACTAACAAAAACACTGTAAAATCTTTAAACCAAGGAAGAGACAACTTATTATTAGCAGATTTTCAAGGAGGAGCATCACTTAATGCAACTGTCGGACAATCATACGGAGCTTTAAGAGGAACTGACTATACTTATGACACTAAAGGAAATAGAGTGGTTGACGAAGACGGGTTTTACGTATTAGCATCAAACAAAGTTATTGGTAATACTCAAGCAAAATGGATTGGCGGTGTATCTAATAGATTTGCTTACAAAAACATCGCATTCAGCTTCTTGATTGACGTTAAAAAAGGAGGCGATATTTTCTCTTTAGATCAAGCTTATGGGCAAGAAACCGGAATCTACGATCTAGGATTAAATGACTTAGGAAACTCAGTAAGAAATCCTTTAACCGGAGGAAACGATAGTGGTGGTGTTATTTTACCTGGAGTAAAAGAAGACGGAACACCAAATACAACTAGAATAGATGCTTCAACATCAGGAACAGGTACTGCTTTCAGTTCAGACTCAAACCCAACAAAAGCTTATATATACGATGGCTCATTTGTTAAATTGAGAGAAGTAGCACTTACCTATACAGTTCCATCACAAATATTAGATAAACTAAAACTTAAAGGGTTATCTTTTAGTGTAATCGGAAACAACCTTTGGATCATTCAAAAAAACCTTCCATACGCTGACCCTGAAGCAGGTTCATCAGCAGGAAACATACAAGGATTTCAATCAGGAGTTATGCCAGCAACAAAAGTATACTCATTTAATGTAAAACTTAACTTCTAGTCAAAATGAAAAAGATATTCCTATCAATAGTAACACTAACCGTACTAACTCTATCGAGTTGTGTTAGTGACAATGAGAATTTTAATGATGACTCAAAAAAAGCTTATGACGCATCGGCAGAATCATTACTAACAAATGCTCAAAAAGAATTAACAGATCAATTAACAACTCCAAGTGTAAACAATAACCCACTTCGTTACTATGTACAATATTGGGCTGCTACATTGTATACTGCAGAGTCAAGATACAACTTAATAAATAGAACAATTCCAGATACCCACTGGACTAAATTATACCAAGATGTTCTAGGAAATCTTCAAACCTCTGAAGAAGTTTTAAGTAAAGAAACAAAACCCGCCACAGTATCTGACAGCGATTGGGCAAAGCAACAACAAAACAAAGTTGCTATACTTGAAGTTTTAAGAGTATATACTTATCAAATTTTGGTTGACACCTTTGGAGATGTTCCTTACACAGAATCATTACAAAACCCAAAAATCATTTTACCTAAGTATGATAATGATACTGAAATCTATCCAAAATTAATTACTCGTTTGAACGCTGCTATCGCAAAATTAGATACAAGCGGAAAAAGCTTTAATACAGGTGACTTAGTTTACAAAGGAGATGTTGCAAGTTGGAAAATATTTGCCAATTCATTAAAACTAAAACTAGGAACCAACCTTGCCGACATTAGCCCAGCTTTAGCTAAAACTACTATCGAAGAAGCTTATACAGCAGGAGTTTTATTAAAAAACCTTGAAAATGCATTATTTGTATACGCTTCGTTTGCCCCGAACTACAATCCTATTTTCGACAACTTGATCGCTAGTCAAAGAAATGATTTCGTTCCTGCAACAACAATAATTGACAGAATGAACTCAACATCAGACCCAAGAAGACCAATTTTCTTCACACCAATGGCTGATGGTTCATACAAAGGGGGAATACCTGGAGCCCAAAATGCTCTTCCATATGAATCTACATATTCTCACGTTGGTGATGCAATAAAAAAACCAGCGGCACCAGGTGTTTTACTAGAAGCATTTGAGGTTAATTTTTACTTAGCTGAAGCTGCCGCAAGAGGATATGCTGTAGGAAACACTCCAGAATATTATTACAAGAAAGCCATTACTTTATCTTGTGAATTCTGGGGAGTAACTCCAGAAGACACAAATACTTATTTAACTAATCCTCAGGTAGCTTATACTACAGCAGCCACAACACCAATAGCTGGTTTCCCAGGAACCGGTACAGGAACATGGCAAGAAAAAATTGGTTACCAAGAATGGATTGCTTTATATAATAGAAGTTTCCAATCCTGGACCGCATACAGAAGGCTAGATTTTCCAATCTTGATATCTCATCCAAGATCTGTAGCTGCTTCAGAAGGAAAAGTACCTGTTAGATGGACTTATCCAAGCGAAGAGCAAACAGTTAACGGTACAAACTGGGCTGCTGCCTCTACTGCAATTGGCGGAGACAAATTAACTACAAAAATTTTCTGGGATAAATTCTAATTCCAAAACCCATAATTACAAAACCATCGGCTTAGCCGATGGTTTTTTTTTGCTTTAACTTTATGGAAAGCTGTAAAAACATAAAAAAAACAAAAAGTTTTGGCTCGTAATGTGTTATTATTCATAGCAAAACCAGTCCAAATGTTAAAATATCATTACTTGGACGTAAAAAAGAAGCACTTTAACTAGGAACATTAACAATTAATTAGGATTTTTGCGATACTAATTCAAAACATTTAAAAATGAAACTAAAATTCAATGGTTTTATAGTACTATTACTAGTACTAATGGCGCAGATCACATTTGCGCAAGAAAGAGTTGTTTCAGGAATTGTTTCTGACAATACAGGAATGCCTATACCGGGTGTTAGTGTATTAGTGAAAGGAACAAAGACAGGAACACAAACAGATTTTGACGGAAAGTATTCTATTAAAGCTTCTCCAAGTCAAATTTTGGTCTTTACTTACATTGGGATGAAAGCAAAAGAAGAACCTGCTACATCTACAACTGTTAACGCTAAACTAGCAGGAGACGCACTAGAACTTGAAGGAGTTGTCGTAGTTGCCTTTGGAACTCAAAAAAAATCTGAGATCACTGGAGCTGTTACAAAAATTGATGCAAAAGCATTAGAGAACACTCAAGCGTCAAATGCTATTCAATCTTTAACTGGTAAAGTTGCCGGTGTACAAATTCAAGCGAACTCAGGACAACCAGGTGATGCACCTCAGGTACGTTTTAGAGGTATTGGATCATTATCATCTTCTAACGCACCTTTATACGTTGTTGACGGTATTCCATACAATGGTGACATCAATGCTATTGCAACGCAAGATATTGAGTCGATTTCCTTTTTGAAAGATGCATCTTCAAATGCCTTATATGGTAGTAGAGGAGCAAATGGTGTAATCATCGTTACGACTAAAAAAGGTAAAAAAGGACAATTGAAAGTAACTTACGAAACTAAAATCGGAGTTAACTCAAGAGCAGTTCCTGAATATGACATGATTACTGATCCGGGAGAATACTACAAAGCTTCTTATAACAGAATCAGAAACGGATTAATATATGAAGAAGAAACTCCTGGTGCGGCATCTACAATAGCATCTCAAACTTTAATTAGTGGAGCAGAATACTCTTTAGGATACAACAATTATAATGTTCCTAATGGTCAAGTAATAAATCCAGCAACTGGACAACTAAATACTAATGCAAAATTATTATATCACGACGATTGGGCTAAAGCATTATTTAGAGACGCAACAAGAACGGAACATTTCTTAAGCTTATCAAGCAGCACTGACAACCTTAGTTCTTATTTATCTGTTGGATATCTAAAAGATAATGGTTACACAGTTAATTCAGATTTTAAACGTGCTACGATTAGAGCAAATGTAGATTATAATGTAAACAGCAAAATAAAAGTTGGAGCTAACTTAAACTATGCTAACTCAGATCAAAATGCACCAATCTCGCAAGTAAGCTCTGGAACTTATAGTAACTTATTTAGCTGGGCTAGAAACATAGCTCCTATCTACACAATCTACCAAAGAGATGCTGCTGGTAATTACGTAACGAATAAAGAGGGAGGTAGAGTTTATGACTTTAACCAATCTGGAGATCGTCCTTATGGAGCAAATTTAAATCCATATGCGACTACTTTATTGAACACAAATTTAAATCAAGAAAATAAATTTGGCGCTAGAGGATATGTATCTATTGATTTCTTAAAAAACTTCAATTTCAGATATAACCTTGGATATGACTTAATGTCTGGATATTACCTAAATGCTACAACTGGAGAAGGTGGTGATGACATGGGAGTAGGTGGTAGAATTGGTACTGCTTCACAAGATGATTATACAATCACTAACCAACAATTATTATCTTGGAAAAAATCATTCGGAAACCACAATTTGGATATCCTTGTTGGTCATGAATCATCTGATTTTAAATCAAAAATGTTAGCGGGACAAAAAAGTGGTGTCATGATACCTGGACTACCTAACCTAAGTAATGCTACTAAATATAACTATGTAGATGGTTATAATGATTTATATAAAGTTGAAGGATACTTCTCAAGAATAACTTACAGCTACAACGACAAATACTTTGTAAATGGAAGTTTTAGAAGAGATGGATCATCAGTATTTGCACCTGAAAACAGATGGGGTAACTTCTACGGTTTTGGAGCAGCATGGTCTGTAATGAAAGAATCTTTCTTCCCTAAATCTAAAGTGATTACAGATCTTAGAATTAAAGGTAGTTATGGAGAACAAGGAAATGACAACATTTACTACCCGTCAAGTGCACAAATTCAGCACCGTAGTTACTTTGGTTCATCAAGAAACTACTACGCATACGAAAACCAATACGATATTGTACCAGATGCTGAAGGAAACGCAACAGTTCTTCAAGTATTCACTGGAAACAGAGATATCAAATGGGAAGTTTCTAAAAACCTGAACGTTGGATTCGAAATCGAATTATTCAACAGAGTGAATCTTGAAGCTGAATATTTTGAAAGAAAAGTAAGTGATTTAATTTACAACAGACCACTATCTCCATCAACAGGAACAAACTTTATCAGTGAAAACATTGGAGACATGGTTAACAGAGGTGTTGAGATCAATCTTGGTGTAGACATCATTAAAACTGAAGATCTTGACTTTAACATCTGGGCAAACGGAACTCATTACAAAAATGAAGTAACTTCATTACCAAGTCCATTTACATCTGGAAATTTCCGTTTTGAAGTTGGAGCTCCTGCATATGCATACTACTTAAGAGAATTTGCCGGTGTTGACAAAACTAATGGAGATGCATTATGGTATATGGATGAAAAAGACACATCTGGAAATGTAACTGGTAAAACAACAACTAATGTCTATGGAAATGCAACTCAATATTTAAGCGATAAAGATGCAAATCCAACGGTATACGGAGGTTTTGGAACAGTAGTACGTTACAAAAACTTAACATTACAAGGAAGTTTCGCTTATCAATTAGGAGGATATATGTACGATAACGTTTACCAAGGAGCAATGTATTCTGGAGGAGATAATGTTGGACAAAACTTCCATAAAGATGTAGAAAAAGCATGGAGTATAGACAATCCAAATTCTAATATACCAAGAATTGACCACATTTCTATTTATCAATCGGCTGCTTCTGATTATTTCTTAATAAAATCAGATTATTTAAGCTTACAAGATGTTTCTTTATCTTATGATTTCAAGAACAGTAAACTTACAGATCTTGGAATTACATCTACTAAATTTAGCGTAATGGGAACAAACTTAGCATTATGGTCAGAAAGAAAAGGTATGGACCCAAGATTAAACAATTTAGGTTCTAGATCAAACAATGGTCAATCTTTGAATGTATATGGAGTAATGAAAACTATCTCATTTGGTTTAACAGTAAATTTTTAAGAACATGAAAAAAATATTAATATTATCAATATCTCTGTTGATACTCACAGGTTGCTCAAAAGATTTTCTTGACACCAAACCAGAATCAACAATAACTGATGAACAACTTGAAACCTCTACCGAGGCAAATCAAGCAATTATCGCCGGAGTATATTCAGCCTTAAGATCTTTCGGTCTATCTAACTCAGCTAGCCATGAAGATTACGGTCATAAATCTATTCTAGTAGCGATGGACATGATGTCTAACGATATGTTGATGACTAAGTCAAGTTGGTACAGTTCTTTCTATAATTACTTAGGAAGAGTACAAACCAACTCAAGAGCAAAATTAGCATGGAGTATCTACTACCCACAAATTAAGACTGTAAACACAGTTCTTACTCTGCTTCCAGCTAAGACTGACAATGCAAAACTAAATGCGCAAAGAGGACAAGCTTTAGCTTTAAGAGGTTATTTTTACTTTATGCTAGCACGTATGTACGGTCCTACTTATGTTGGTAATGAATCTAAATTATGTGTACCTATTTACACTGAAGTATCTTTCGACGGTAAAGCGAGAGCTACTGTCGCTCAAGTGTATACTCTAATTCAAGCTGATTTGGAAGAGTCTGTTGAATTACTTCAAGGTTATTCTCGTAACAACAAAGATGGATTAGACCAATCTGTAGCACAAGCATTTTTGGCTGATGTTTACTTAGAAATGGGAAAATATCCACAAGCTGCTGATTTAGCTCATAAAGCGAGACAAAAATACACTTTACTTAGTAAAGCAGATTGGAACAATGGTTTCTACGACATGGCTACTGGTAATGAAACAATGTGGGGAGCAACAATTACATCTGCACAAAGTAGTTTCGTAGCAAGTTTCTTTGGTCATTTCGACAATACAAATAATTCAGGATATGCTGGAGGTTTAGGAGTATACAAAAACATAGATAAAAATCTTTACGAAAGTATTTCTGATACTGATTATAGAAAAGCTGCGTTTGTATCACCTACTACTGGAAATCCAACTTATCCTTCATTACCAGCATATGCTAATACAAAATTCAGAGATCCAACTATTGATTCTGGAGATTATATCTACATGAGATCTGCTGCTTTATATTACATTGAAGCTGAAGCTTTAGCAAGATCAGGAAATGAAGGTACAGCAAAACAAGTTTTATATGATATTACAATTACAAGAGATCCTTCTTATGTATTATCTACAAAATCAGGAGCTGCTTTAATCAATGAAATCATTCTTCAAAAAAGAATTGAATTATGGGGAGAAGGTTATGCTTGGTTTGACATGAAGCGTTTAAAAGTTGGTCTTACTAGAGATTATCCTGGAACGAATCATCCAGCTTTCGGTAAATTAAACATCCCTGCAACAGATAATAGATTTATCTTCCAGATTCCACAGGCTGAAATTGATGCTAACCCATTAATTGAACAAAGCCCACTATAATTCTAATAGTGACCTAAATTATACATTAAACCACTCTGTTCATTCAGAGTGGTTTTTTTTTATATCAACATTATACCTATATTTGTCCCATGGAAAAAGAACATCAAATTTTTGGAATTAGAGCCATTATAGAAGCAATTCAAGCAGGAAAAGAAGTCGATAAAGTATTTATACAAAAAGAAATTTCTGGAGAATTAATGAAAGATTTAATGAAAGTGATGAAACGCGCTAACATTAATTTCTCCTACGTACCTGTAGAAAAGTTAAATCGATTAACACCAAACAACCATCAGGGAGCAGTTGCTACCATCTCTCCTATTGGATTTATAGAACTCGAACATTTAGTTGAATCGACTATTGCTTCTGGTTCAAAACCATTATTTTTAATATTAGATCAAATTTCTGATGCCCGTAATTTTGGAGCTATTATCAGAACAGCAGAATGTACTGGTGTAAACGGAATCATTGTGCAAAAATCCGGTTCGGCGCCTGTAAACGGAGACACAGTTAAAACCTCTGCCGGAGCTGTATTTAATGTGCCTATTTGTAAAGTTGAACATATTAAAGATGCTATTTTTTATCTTCAGGGATCAGGAATTAAAACAGTTGCTGCTACGGAAAAAACAGATCAAAACATTTATGATGTTACACTAAACGAACCGGTAGCAATTATCATGGGATCTGAGGAAAGAGGAATAAATCCTTCTGTACTTAAAATTGTTGATGAAAAAGCAAAATTACCAATGTTCGGATCGATAGGATCTCTAAACGTTTCTGTTGCCTGCGGAGCATTTTTATACGAGACTGTTCGACAAAGAAGTTAAATAGTATTGAGATACGATGACAAATAAATAAACAAATTAATGTCTTCAAAATCTACTCACAACATATTATTTTTTAAAATCTGTAGCTTATTTGTAGTTTTTATAACTACAAATTTAAGCTTCGGACAAACCACTACTTACGGACAATCGTGGAATGAAGTTCAATTCAATAGAACTATCAATGAAAAGTGGTCAACTGAATTGAATATTGGTAATTCATTTAGCAGCACCGCCACTTCCTCAAACATCTTTCAACAAAACACTCAAAACTCATTTAGGGTTTGGGCGCATTATTACTTAACTCCGAGGTGGAAACTTTCATCATTTATTGCCTACTATGACAATAAAGATGTACCAGAAATAGGTCAGTTTAAATCACCTGAATGGAGATATTCATTACAAGGAATTTACTACCTGCATAAAACGGGCTATACTTTGAGCACCAGAATGCGACTAGAACTTAGACACATGAGAAACGGTGATGACGATTATGAAAATGTTCTTCGCTATCGTCAGCAAATAAAATACATCCAACCTATAAACAGTAAAGTCCTAAGAGAAGGAGTTATTTATGCCATAGCCTCGGATGAATTATTTTTTAAATCCGGAACTAAAGTAACCGGACTAAGTTTTTTTGACCGTAATCGATTAAATGTAGGTGCTGGGTATCTATTCAGCGATGATATACAAGTAGAGCTCACTTATGCTAATGAATATCTTCCAAGAGATGAAGAGAATCAAATAGTAAATGCCGCAGCTTTAACTATCACGTTTAATAATCTGTTTAAAAAAATTGGCAAAAAATTACTTCATCAAGATCACACCTCAAACAAAGAAGACTAAATAGATTATTTACCTGATTCTTCTTTCTTCCCATCTCCTTTCAAAAAGCATTTTAACTGCTGTACGATGGCATCTTTATGGAGTTTAAAAGCATAATCACGTATAAACTCAGTTCCTTCCATATTTATCTCTGCCAATACTGCTTCAAACTTAGAAAAAGCATCAATATCCTTTTCATCAATTAAATAAAGCACTTGCATAATTGAATCATTACGCCTGTATTGTGTGTCGTAATGTGCTAGTTTATATGATTTATTATTATTCAGATGAATAACTAAATCATCTTTAATTTTTTTCCCCTCTTGCTTAGGCGGAAATGGGATAGGCTGTAAAGAGACGAAGTAATGCTCTTTATCGGTTACAATATTTATTTTTAATGATTTAGACTTGGTTGAATAAAAAACAGCCGGCTCAAAATAATACATCATCGAGCCATCAGCTTGTACTCTATTTTTCACATCGCACTGCGCGGTAGCGTTCAGGCTGAAAGAAATCACAAAAACTAAAATTGCAAAACTTATCCTTTTCATAGTAAATTAAATAAAGTTAGGAATGCTTTTAACAAAAATAGTCAATTATTATCAAATCGAATATTTACATTTTATCATCTGATTCCGCTTTTGTCACTGTATAGAGAACTGAAACATCTGAATTGTAATAGGTTGAAAAAATCTCGTCTTCAGGTTCTGGAATTTCAGTATTGACAAAATTTCCATTTTCGTCAAAATGCTTCATAAAAGCATCTTCGTCAGGATTGAAATCCGGTCTTTGCCAATCGTAAACAATAGGTTTTGCATATTCAGGCGCTTTATACAATAGAGACATTATAAATCCGGTAATAAAACCAGCCAAGTGACCTTCCCAGGAAATCGTTTTATCTACTTCTGGAAAAACATACCAAATCATACCTCCATAAAGCAAAATAACAGATAACGAAAGTGCCACTAAACGATAATAGCGCGTTTGGATTCCTTTAAAGAAAATAAAGCTAACCAAAACATAAATTAGCCCACTAGCTCCAATATGAAAATTTTCTCGGCCTATAATCCAAGTAATCAAACCCGAAAACAAAATTCCGTAAACGATTACTAAAAAAGTTTGCTTGGGATAAAAAAACTTCAAAGCAGCTAACAGCACTAAAAGCGGAATGGAGTTATTATAAAGATGACTTAAATTTTCATGAATAAAAGGGCTAAACAAAACTCCTTGCAGTCCAGAAAAACTGCGAGGATAAATGCCATTTTGATAAAAATCGAAATCATATCGAATTTGGACCCAGTAAATAATCCACAAAAAAAGGACAAAAAATACCGGAAGCCCAATAACGGCATTCGAAAATTTAAAGTGGTTATCATTCATTGTTTTTGAAAATAAAGTTAAAAAGAGAACATCAAAAAACTATCCAATTACAATTTACTGATAATTTGTCAGCTATCTCAAATATTCTCACTTACCGATTCTAGCCCTGATGGGAGCGATATCCTTTTTCTGGCTTCTTTAGCCAGGAAAAGATATAGAGGACAGCAGGAATAGCTCCCGAAAACTATAAAATTTGAACTGAAAATAGTAATTTTACAAAATGGAAGCACCTTTAGCCGAGCGTATTCGCCCACAGCAATTAACAGATTACATCAGTCAGAGTCATTTGGTTGGGCCAAACGGATCATTAACACAACAAATTTCGAAGGGAATTATTCCGTCTTTAATATTTTGGGGACCTCCCGGAACTGGAAAAACAACTTTGGCTCAAATTATAGCGCAAGAATCCAAGAGACCGTTCTATATCCTGAGTGCAATAAACTCGGGTGTTAAAGACATTAGAGATGTAATCGAAAAAGCCAAACAAAGTGGAGGATTGTTTACCGCTAAAAACCCGATTTTATTTATTGATGAGATTCATCGATTCAGTAAATCTCAACAAGATTCGCTTTTAGCTGCTGTTGAAAAAGGCTGGATTACGCTTATCGGAGCGACAACTGAAAACCCAAGTTTTGAAGTTATTCCTGCATTATTGTCACGTTGTCAAGTTTATATCCTCAATGCTTTTACAAAAGCTGACTTAGAAGCGCTACTCTATCGTGCAATGAAAACGGATACTCATTTAGCATCAAAAAACATTAAACTAAAGGAAACGGAAGCTTTGCTCCGACTTTCTGGCGGAGACGGACGAAAACTACTGAACATTTTTGAACTTGTTATAAACGCTTCTTCTAATGATGAAATAATTATTACAAATGATCGTGTTTTTGAATTGGTTCAACAAAATACGGTTTTGTATGACAAAAGCGGTGAACAGCATTACGATATTGTTTCGGCATTTATAAAATCTATTCGTGGCAGCGACCCAAATGGAGCAGTTTATTGGCTGGCCAGAATGATTGAAGGCGGTGAAGATGTAAAATTTATTGCCCGCAGAATGCTTATTTTATCAAGTGAAGATATAGGAAATGCAAATCCGACTGCGTTTATAATGGCAAACAACACATTTCAAGCGGTGACAACAATTGGATATCCTGAAAGTAGAATTATATTGAGTCAATGTGCAATTTATTTGGCAACATCTCCAAAAAGTAATGCTTCGTATATGGCGATTGGAAGCGCACAACAATTAGTAAAACAGACTGGTGATTTGCCGGTTCCAATTCATTTAAGAAATGCTCCCACCAAACTTATGAAAGAATTGGGTTATGGTGACGATTATAAATATTCGCACGATTATGCAAATAATTTTGCCGAGCAGGAGTTTTTACCCGATGCCATAAAAAAAACGGTTCTTTACAATCCGGGAAACAATTCTAGAGAGAACAGCAACCGCGAATTTTTAAAGAACCGTTGGAAAGATAAATACGGTTATTGAACCGTATTTTATTTTAGAATTTTACTGAAACTTTTTCAGAAACTAATTGATCATTTTTGTAATACTCAAAAAACCATTGATTGTCTTTTGCATTCAAAGTTCCCTGAACACCATCTTTTATTGCAATAAATGAATCAGATCGTGATGTTTTAAGTAACTTCATAACCACTTTTGGCGTTTTGTCAATCAATTGAAAACCATTATCTGTTGGTTGCGCGTACAATAAATTCGGATCTTTAACATCTGCAACCGGAGTTGATACAGCCGCAGCCGCAGGAGTCAGTGGCACCATTGCTACAGATGTTGAAGTTTTTGCACTGTTACCCACTTTTCCATTATATTTATAATGTAAAGCATTTATAGAAACAAATGCCAAATTAAGACATTCTCTATACGCTGCTTCATAATCTTTTTCTTTGCTTTTACCTACTTCAGATGTATAGATTACTTTTCCATAACAATCTTTAAACTCTACAAAAAGCTTCGTAACTAAAAAAGCGTTGTCTTTTTTTACATCTACATATAAAAGATCACAACGATCGCCAAATCCTTCCGGAAGAACTTCATTGCCATAAAAAGCCTGAAAACCTGCTTTATTCAAATTTGACTTTGTCATTGTTGACATTCTATATTGGTTTTCCGATTTAAGAAAATCATATCTCAAGGGTACAATAACTCCTTTGTAATCATTAACCGATTGTGAAAACCCCATAACTGAAGTAATAAGTGCAATCAACAAAAATTTAATTCTCATAATTATAAATATTTTTTAAGTTCTAATAAATGATTTATTTGTTTGATATTAGTTGGAGCCTCAACATTTTTCTCATTAAAAAAAATAGCATCTAAACCAGCATTTAATGCCCCGTTGACATCAGCATCAAGACAGTCGCCTATCATTACACTACTTTCTTTTGAAGCCTGAGACACCTTTATAGCATAATCAAAGATAATACTATTTGGCTTTTTCACACCCGCTAACTCAGAATTTGTTATGGTACTAAAATAATCAGAAAGTTGCGCGTTATTAATTTTCTTATCCTGAACCTTTGCAAAACCGTTGGTGATGATATGCAATTTATATTTAGGTTTAAGATATTCTAAAACTTCTATAGCACCATCAAAAAGATGATTATTATCGGTTAGAAATTCAATATAATCTTCTGAAATTTGATCAATCTCTTCATCAGAAATTTCAACATTTAAAGCATCGAATGAAAATTTCAATCTATTGTAACGTAATTCCTGATGTGTAATTTTATCATGTTGATACAACTTCCAGCATTCCTGATTTATTGGAGCGTACTTTTCTATAAAATCCTGAACTTTAATTTCGGGAAATCTACTTTTAAAAATTCGATCAAAAGTCATTTCTGAGTTTTTATCAAAATCCCAGAGCGTGTGATCTAAATCAAAAAAAACATCGGTAATAGTGGTATTCATAAGTTAAAATATTCCTTCATCTGCAAAACTATAATATTTTGTTTCAGTTATAATCAAATGATCTAAAACTTTAACATCTAAACTCTCACCTGCAAGCTTTAATTTGTTTGTTATTTGTTTATCTGCTTCACTTGGCACTAAAGATCCTGAAGGATGATTATGACACAAAATCAGGCCCGTAGCTCTATTCTCAAGTGCTAATTTAAAAACCAATCGTACATCAACAATTGTCCCGGTAATTCCTCCTTTGCTTAATTGGGCTTTAGAAATTATTTTACTGGAATTATTAAGAAAAATTACCCAGAATTCTTCATGAAAAAGCTCGCCTATAATGGGCTGCATGATTTCAAAAACAACTTTACTAGAGGTAACTTTATTATTGAATTCCAAAGTAGCTTCGCTTCTCTGCCTCCTGCCTAATTCTAAGGCTGCAACAATTGTAACAGCCTTTGCTTCTCCAATTCCTTTAAAACTCATTAATTGGGAAAGAGATAATTTACCCAAAGAATTTAAATTACCTACACTACTCAAAATGCGTTTGCCTAAATCAACTGCCGATTCATTGCGGCTTCCTGATCCAATCAAAACAGCAATGAGCTCAGCATTACTCAAAACTTCTTTGCCTTTGAGCATTAGTTTTTCACGCGGACGATCTTCTTCAGACCAATCTGTTATAGGAAAATAAGTTGGTTCCATTTGTTAAAAATTAAATAATAGATTTACTCATGCAAACACTATTCTTTAAACCAACATAAGGCTCATAGTTTTCTACGATTTCAAATCCAACTTTTTGATACAAACCAATAGCTTCAATTTGCTTATATAACGTTTCCAAAATCAAAACTTCAAAACCTTGATCTTTCGCCATTAATTCAAGTTCTTTTATTACAAGTTGAGCTAAACCTAAACCCCTTGCTTCTGGCGCAACAAACATTCGTTTTAGCTCTACTTTATTTTCACTATACTTCTTAAAGCAACCGCTTCCAACAGCCTTTTCATCCAAATAGATTAGAACTACATTCGAGTTGAACTCTATTATATTATTGCCCCAGTATTCCTTTTTTAGTTCAGGATAACGCTCCCATAAAAATGCGTCAAAGGTTTTTATTAATGCTATAAAATCCGGGTTTTCACTTGTTGTTTTCACAACTTTTATTCTTGAATTCATTTTACTATAATCTTAAAAATGCTAATATATTTAAAAAATAAGAAAAATCACTCACAAAAAATCATTACTATTTTTTAATTAATTAATTTTAAAGACAAATCAGTCATATAATCCTGGCAATTCAAATGTATGAAGTACCTATTTACTCTAGTAATCGTTTTACTTTTCTTTTCATGTAATCACAAAGAAAAAAACATAGCTCTCACTCAGGCTTCTGAACTCATTGCTAAGGCTTTCCCTGAAAAATTATCTGAGGCAGCAATCTCCATAATTGACCCAACTGTCGATTATGATCCGGCATATTTTTCTATAGAATATCCAAATGGAGATGTACCTAAAAACAAAGGCGTTTGTACCGATGTTATCATTCGATCGTATCGAAAACTAAACATTGATTTACAAAAAGAAGTTCACGAAGACATGATGAAACATTTCTCAGAATATCCAAATTTAAAAAAATGGGGAATGACAAAAACAGATACTAACATTGACCATAGAAGGGTTCCTAATTTGGAAATATTCTTTGAACGAAAAGGAGAAAAACTGCCTGTAACTCAAAATCCTAAAGACTACAAAACCGGAGAAATTGTCACCTGGCTCATTAATGATAAGCTACCTCATATTGGTATTGTAACCAACAAAAAATCTCTTGACGGAAAACGAAATCTTATCGTTCACAATGTTGGCGGCGGCCAAGTATTAGAAGATTATTTGTTTGATTACAAAATTGTTGGACATTATAAATACTGGAAAGAGAATGAGATAATTAGATAATTTGTCAATTAGAAAATTAAACTTAAAAAAAATGCCAATTACAAAACTGCAATTGGCACATTATCTCATTATCGAATTGACTAGTTAGCTAATTAGCTCTTTTACTTCGTCAAAATTCAGTCCTCCATAATTTCCTGAACTCATTAATAACAGAGCCGAATTATCAAGATTTAAATTGAAAAGATAATCTTTAAACTCTGCCGGATTGGTATAAATAATCAAATCTTCACGATTAAAAGCCGTTGCAATTTGTTCGTATGTAACTTCTTCCAACTGTTTAATTTTTACTGCATCTGGCGAATAAAATACTACAGCAACATCAGCATATTCAAGTGCTCCTTCGTATTCTTTTAAAAATTCGGCATTCAAACTGCTGTAAGTATGCAACTCTAAACATGCTACTAAAGTTCTGTTTGGATATTGTTCTTTCACTGCTTTTGTAGTCGCAGCCACTTTACTTGGCGAATGTGCAAAATCTTTGTAAGCAACCTTACCTTTTCCTTCAGCAATTTTTTCTAAACGTTTAGACGCACCTTTAAAACTGGCAATAGCCTCATAAAAATCAGCTTCATCTACACCCATGTTTTGGCAAATCCATTTGGCTCCGGCTAAATTATTTAAATTATGCGCACCAAAAACTTCAATTGGCATATCGCCTTCTGGAGTTTCCAACAAAGTTACTCCGTCGCTTACACTATATTTTGGCGTTGAATAAGCCAATTTACGAATTGGATTTATAGCTGCTTCAGCAACACGTTTTACTTCAGCATCATCTTCATTATAAACTAAGATTCCTCCATTGGTAATCTTCGCAATAAAAATTTCAAATTGCTCTACATAGTTTTCATACGTTGGAAAAACATTAATATGATCCCAGGCAATTCCGGAAATCAAAGCAATGTTTGGTTGATATAAATGAAATTTTGGACGTCTGTCTATTGGAGAAGATAAATACTCATCGCCTTCCAGAACCATAAAATCATTTTCTTCTGTAAGATGCACCATGGTATCAAAACCTTCTAATTGTGCACCAACCATATAGTCGACTTCGATATTATGATAATGCATAACATGCAAAATCATCGAAGTAATAGTTGTTTTCCCATGAGAACCACCAATTACAACACGCGTTTTATTTTTAGATTGTTCGTATAAAAACTCTGGATATGAATAAATTTTCAAACCTAACTCTTGTGCTTTCAATAACTCCGGATTATCAGCTTTTGCGTGCATACCTAAGATTATAGCATCAATATCAGCAGTAATTTTTTCAGGAAACCAACCCAACTCAGCCGGTAGAATTCCTTTTTTTTCTAATCTTGATTTTGATGGTTCAAAAATAGCATCATCACTACCTGTAACCTGATATCCTTTATTATGTAATGCTAATGCTAAGTTGTGCATGGCACTTCCGCCTATTGCGATGAAATGTGTTCTCATTTAAAATGTTTGATCGTTAAACTGTTTAATCGGTTAATCGAAATAGTAAATAACTAATAAAACCCGTTAATTATTTTTCAAAAATAAGGAAATATAAAATGTCTCATTTGCTTTTAGAGATAAATTAGTAATTTGTACGAAATTTATTTTTAAAGCTTCCCAACCTTTTTCCAAAAATGACTCTCTATAGATAAAAACTACTTTATGAAAAATATATTTTTTGTTTTCTTATTGATTTCTTCAGCTCTTTTTGCGCAGCAAAATGATAAAAAATGGGATAAGGTTATTGCTTACGAAAACGAAGGCAAAATTAAATCGGCAAATGAAATTGTTCTAAAAATTTACAACAAAGCCATTGCGGATAAAGACGAAGTAGAAATAATAAAATGTTTTTTTTATCAATCTAAATACCTTCAGGTTATTGATGAAAATGCACAAACAAAAATTCTAAACAATCTTAAAACTGATATCAACCGAGTTTCGACACCCTCAAAAGCAATTTTGAATTTGGTTTATGCAAAATGTCTGACTGATTATTATGCAAGAAATGATTATCAAATAAGAAACAGAACTACTATTGTAAGTTTAAATCAAGATTTTTTAACGTGGACTGGAAAAAACTTTACAGACCAAATTAAGACATCATTACAACAAACTCTAGAAAGTGAATCTGTCTTAAAAATTACGCCTTTAACCAAATACGAATCTATTTTTGATTATTCGACTTTAGAAAAATTCAAAACACAGAATTTATATGAATATTTACTAAAGGAAAACATCACGCTGTATTCTCAAAAAGTACATCAATGGGAAATTCAAAAAAAAGAATTTGATTCGTACAAAAAACAGCTTCTGGGGAAATCGTCTGATTTTATTGCATTAAATTTTGATTTTGTAACCAATGAAAATTTACGTTCCCTTTTAAATTTATACCAAAAACAAGAAAAAACAAATCCGAGCATTGACAATCAATTAGATCGCTTATTATATTGCAAAACTAATTTAGTTGATTCTATTGAAGATTATACTAACGCTCTTATTGCGCTTCAAAAAAGTACGAAAGATGAAAGTTCAATTCAAAAGATCCAGTTAATAAAAGCAATGCTTTTAGCGCAACAAGCCTCAAAAGGAATCCATCCTGATTACAATACCAAAGCTATTTCAGTACTCGATAGTATTTTAAATAAAAACAATAACTCGAATACATACCAATCAGCATTACAACAAAAACAATTTATCACTTCAAAAAGCATAACTGCCGAACTTAAGAAAAACATTTATAGCAATGAAAATACAAGAGCTTTTATTCAATACAAAAATGTTGACCATCTAAAAATTTCTTATTTTAAGATTAGTCAAAATCGCATCAATGAATTTAGAAATTCTCCTCTTGATAAAGACAGCCTTGTAAATGTGACAATCGAGAAACAAAAAGCAATTGCATTGTCTGATTATCAACTTATAAACAAACAGGATTATTTCACATATTCGACAGAAGTTCTCTTACCACAACTGAAAACAGGAAATTATCTGGTTTATTTTGAAAGTGATTCTGACCAAAAAGAAGCTAAAGCATTTGCTTACGAAACCATTACAATTTCGAATATTGCACTTCTGGCATCACAAAAGGACAAAACAGAAAGTTTTCAGGCCCTGGATAGAAAAACTGGCAAACCTTTAGAAAATGTATCTATTAAACTTTTGAATAAAACCATTAAAACAGACAAAAATGGTTTTGCTTCTTACGATAAAGAAAAGAACAACTACAATTATGAACCTGTTTTACTAACAACAGAAAACGATACTATTTTAATCGTTAAAAATTACCTTCGATATAATCATGATTACAAATCAAACACTGAAGAACCAATAAGGGGAAAAGGAAAAGTCGAAATTTATTTAGACAGAGCCATTTATCGTCCTGGACAAACTGTTTTTTATAAAGGAATTGCCATCCAAAAAAATCAAAATAAAACAAATATTGTAGCTAAAACATCATTCAAAATTAGCATCAAAGATGCTAATTATAAAGTATTTAAAGAATTTGAAATTACCAGTAATGACTTCGGTTCTTTCTCAGGTGAATTTGTTTTGCCAAAAACAGGACTCACCGGCAATTTTAGCATTTTTGCCAGCGAACCTACGGATACTAAAAAAGATATCACTTATAATACGGAAAATGAAATACATCCGTTTTGGGACAATGTTGATTTCGAAACTTCACAAAATAGCTTTAGAGTCGAAGAATATAAGCGTCCTAAATTTGAAATAGTTTTTGAACCTAAGAAAAAAACATTCCAAATCGACCAAACAATTAAAGTTGATGGAACTGCAAAAGCATTTGCAGGCAGCACTATTTCTGACGCAAAAGTTACTTACACATTAACAAGATACACCAGTTATTTTAGAAATTATTACGGGCAAGAAGAAAATGAAGTTGTCGCAACCGGAGAAACCAAAACAGATGCATCTGGTAAATTTGTAATTGATTTCATTGCACTGCCTTCAAAAAATGCAATTAAAGACCAATTACCTGTTTTCAATTATATTGTAAAATCATCGGTTACTGATATCAATGGCGAAACTCACGAAGCACAAACAACTGTTAAGGTGGGTTATCATGATTTGATGCTTAACATTAACGCACCGTATAGAATTGAGACCAAAGATAAAAATGAAATCGAAATTTCGACCACTAATTTAAATGGCGAATTTTTAGCTACTAAAGGCGAAATTAAAATATACTTTGTTGCACCATTTTCAAGCAAATTCAAAGCAAGAATTTTTCCAAGACCTGAAATAGAAACAATCTCTGATCAGGAATTTGAAAAATTATTCCCTTACGAAAACAACCAAAACCCACTAACTAAAGAAACTGAAACACTGGTCTATTCTAAAAACATCGATTCATCAAAAGACAAAAAACTAGCATTAGATTTTATTTCTAATTACAAATCCGGAAATTATAAAATTGTGTTTTCTGCAAAAGACACTTTCAATAATGCTATAGAAACGACTAAAGATCTTTTAATTTTTCAAAGTAATGACAAACTAAATCCAGCTAAATTAATTACAGTAAATCAAATAAACGACGATGCTAAAAAAGATGGTTATGCACTGGTAAAACTTACTTCAATCGTTCCTGAACTTTATATCACAGTAAGCGGAAATTATGAAAGTAAAATGTTCTTTCAGAGAGTTTATCATTTGGAAAACCATGAAGCCACAATCAAAATTCCAGTAAAAAATGAATTTAACAAATCTTTAAAAATAGGTTTCGAGAGCGTTTTTGAGAATGAAAGCTTCAATGATGACTTAGAAGTTATTTTAAAAGTAAAAGAACCAAAGCTCGATTTTAATGTAGAAACCTTTAGAAATAAAATACAACCCGGAAGCAACGAAAATTGGTCCTTTAAATTAAATGCTATAAATACAAAATCTCAGGCCGAAGTTCTGGCTTCAATGTATGACAGTTCATTAGATCAATTTACTAAAAGTGACTGGGGAACATTAGGATTTTATGACTACAATTACAACGAAGTTAACTACAAATCTCCTTTAGGGTTCGAAAAAATTTATATTAATGTTCGAAACTTAAATTCAATTTCAAATCGACTTGATTTTAAAAATGAAACCACCAAATTAATGTGGTTTGGATTTGATTTCAACAATAAAAACAGCACTGCATATTTACAAAGAGAATATCAAAAGCAACTTAATAAAAAGTACAAAAAGCCATTAAACGCAAAAACCATTTCAGGAGTCGTTAAAGATCAGTCTAATTTATCACTTCCCGGAGTTTCAATTGCTGTAAAAGGCACTCCAAGATCGACAACTACAGATTATGACGGTTTTTATGAAATTGAAGCCGCGCCAAATGAAGAACTTGTTTTTATTTATATTGGTTTTAAAGAACAATCTATTAAAGTTGCCAAAAATAAAATTATAGACATTGCTCTAACTCCGGAAGAAAGCAGTTTAAGCGAAGTTGTTGTTGTAGGGTATGGAAC
The DNA here is from genome assembly GCF_044007395.1 of Flavobacterium sp. FlaQc-57. Classification (NCBI taxonomy): domain Bacteria; kingdom Pseudomonadati; phylum Bacteroidota; class Flavobacteriia; order Flavobacteriales; family Flavobacteriaceae; genus Flavobacterium; species Flavobacterium sp. FlaQc-57. The sequence continues at coordinate 57,699 of NZ_JBIPDA010000004.1, read as the reverse complement.
TCAAAAAAAATCAATGTTAACAGGAGCAGTTGCATCTGTACGATCACAAAACGAAGAAGTTCAAGAAGACAATAATGTATATAATACTGCCGGAATCGAAGATTCTTTAGAAAGTATTAAAATTAGAGGAACAGCGCCTATTGCAGGAAAAAGCCCAATATATGTAGTTGATGGGCAAATTGTCAACGATATAAATAATTTAAATCCGAAAGATATACTTTCTATAGAGGTATTAAAAGATCAAAAAGCAACGGCTCTTTATGGCAGCAGAGCTGTAAATGGAGTCATAATTGTTACAACAAAAGCTGCCTTAGAGGCCTTAACACAAGTAAAAGCCAGAAAAAATCTTTCTGAAACCGCTTTCTTTTTACCAAATTTAAGAACAGACTCTAACGGAAACGTAAGTTTCAATTTCACTTCTCCTGAAGCTTTGACTGCTTGGAAACTTCGTTTATTGGCACACAATAAAGAGGCAGTTTCTGGCTATATGGAAAAAACTGTTGTGACTCAAAAAGAATTAATGGTTTTGCCGAATTTCCCGCGATTCTTTAGAGAAAAAGATACGATAGTTATTTCGGCAAAAATCTCAAATATTACAGATAAAGCCAAAACAGGAATTGCCATTTTACAATTTTTTGATGCAACAACAATGCAGCCAATCGACAGTAAAATGCTAAATGCAAAAAACATTAGAAACTTTACTGTTGATGCTTTTGGAAATACGACAGCAACCTGGACAATTTCTATTCCAGAAGGATTGCAAGGCGTACAATATAAAATTTTGGCCAAGTCAGATAATTTCTCGGATGGAGAAGAAAACATTCTTCCGGTTTTGACCAACAATATGCTGGTTACAGAAAGCATCCCGATTTGGGTTCGCGAAAATTCGACTAAAGAATATACGTTTGAGAACTTAAAAAACAACAATTCGTCAACTTTAAAAAATCATCAATTCACGTTAGAATATACTTCTAATCCTTCTTGGATAGCAATTCAGTCTTTGCCTTATTTAATGGAATATGAACACGAGTGTGCTGAGCAAACTTTTGCTCGTTTCTATGCAAATGCTCTAGCTTCAGAGATCATTTCGAGCAATCCAAAAATCGCAACTGTTTTTGAAGAGTGGAGAAAAAACGGAAAAATAAATTCTAAATTAGAAGAAAACGAAGAACTAAAATCGATTATTCTTGCAGAAACGCCTTGGCTAAATGATGCTCAAAACGAAGACGAAAAGAAAAAAAATCTAGCTCTTTTGTTCGATTTAGAAAAAATGAAAATTTCGCAAGAAGCAACTTTCGACAAACTAAAACAGAAACAAAAACCTTCAGGTGCATTTTCGTGGTTTGATGGAAGTGATGAAAACGAATATATTACAAGACATATTCTAGCCGGTTTAGGACATTTGTCAAAATTAAGTAAAAGTAATACCGATAAAATTGATCAAATTTCGAAAACCGGAATTCCGTTTTTAGATTCTAAATTTTTAGAAAACTATAAAAAAAGAACCAAAAACTTAAAAACAACTGATAAACTAATCTGGATTAATCCTTATTCTGACTTGCATTATCTTTATACAAGAAGTTTTTATTTAGATAAATATCCGTTATCAGATACTTTGAAAAAAGCTACTAAATTATATTTAGAAACCGCTAAAAAAGATTGGTTATCCTATTCGCTTTATGAAAAAGGATTAGCAGCTTTGACTTTAAACCGCTTTGGAGAAAGTGATTCAGCAAAAAAAATCATCGAAAGTCTGAAAGAAACATCTTCTAACAATGAAGACTGGGGAATGTATTGGATTGCTAATAAATCTGGTTGGTATTGGTATCAGGCGCCAATTGAAACTCAGGCTTTATTGATTGAGGCTTTCGCCGAAGTAAATCACGATAACAAATCAGTAGATGCAATGAAAGTTTGGTTACTAAAAAACAAACAAACCAAAAACTGGCCAACAACAAAATCAACAACCGAAGCTGTTTATGCTCTACTAATGCAAGGAAATGATTGGTTAAGTGTAAAAGACAATACGGTTATCAAAATTGGAAATGAAAAAATCCTAACCAAAAAATTATCCGAAAACGAAAAAGAAGCTGAAACTGGTTACATCAAACTAAACTGGAAAGCTGATGAAATTAAAAAAGATATGGCTTCGATTAGTATTCAAAACAAATCAAAAGTTCCTGCATTTGGTGGAGTCTATTGGCAATATTTTGAAGATCTGGATAAAATTAAAACCAACTCTGGTACATCTTTATCTGTTTCGAAAGAATTGTATTTAAAGAAAAACACTTTAAAAGGAAATGAACTAGAAAGAATTACAACCAAAAATCCTTTAAAAACCGGTGATTTAGTTACGGTTCGATTGATCATTACATCAAAAGAAGACATGGAATTTGTTCATTTAAAAGACATGAGAGCTTCTTGTTTTGAACCTGTAAACGTTCTTTCTGAATATCAATACAAAGACCGAGTAGGATATTATATGAGTACCAAAGATGCTGCAACTCATTTCTTTTTTGATCGAATTGATAAAGGAACTTACGTTTTAGAATATGATATTAGAGTAAACAACAGTGGGGAATTTTCTAACGGAATTACCTCTATTGAAAGTATGTATGCTCCCGAATTTACAAGTCATTCTAAAGGAATTCGAGTAAAAGTTGAATAATATATTTTGACAATTGTCCGTCTGAGCGGAGTCGAAGACTTTTTTTTTACAACAAAAAACCCCGACAGATTTAAAATCTGTCGGGGTTACTTTTATAATAAAAATCAGATTATTTGATAATCGTCATTTCGTCAATAATGTTTTTAGCTCCAGCGTATTTGTCAATAATCCAAAGTACATAACGAATATCTACGTTGATTGTTCTTTGCAATTTAGGATCAAAAATAACATCTCCAGCCATAGCTTCGATGTTACCATCAAAAGCAATTCCAATTAATTCTCCTTTTCCGTTAATAACCGGTGAACCTGAGTTTCCTCCAGTAATATCGTTATCTGTCAAGAAGTTTACTGGCATGTATCCTGCTTTATCAGCATATTGTCCAAAATCTTTTTTCTTATTCAATTCTAATAAACGCTTTGGCAAATCAAATTCCTGATCTCCTGCTTTATATTTTTTAACCATACTTTCCATAGTAGTATAGTTATTGATTTTAGCATCGTTACGAGGATCAGCTGGCAAAGCACGAACTTTTCCGTAAGTCAATCTCAAAGTAGAGTTTGCATCCGGATATTGAATCGTGTTTAATTTTGATTCTCTTAAACCTTCAACCAATTTACGGTAAGCACTAGCAAAACCATCATCAGCTTTCATTTGATCATCTGATTTAGCACGGTATTTTGTCATTAAATCACTAGAAATAATATACAATGGATCGTGTACAATTGCTAATGGTTTTGGATTAGCCATAAATGCCAATACTTTTTCTTTAGTTGTAAAGTAACTTACTTCTGTTGCTTTTGCAACGTTTGCAGTAAAATCACCATTATTCTCTGATTTCATTTTTGCTACTTGTGGAGCTAAACCATAATCAGCAGCTTTTGCAGCATATAAATTCAATTGTGCAGTTAACACATCTTTTTCAAGCGGCGCATAAAATTCACCATAGATATTTTCAATTAATGCATTAATCTTAGGCAGCATTTCTGCTTTTTTAGCATCATTCTCGTTATAATAAGCAATCAATGCATTACCTAAACTTGCTGGTCCACTTGCATAAATAGACGTACGTAAAAGTTGTGTTAAGTAGTTATCGTGAGTCGCTTTTAAGTTCGTTTCTCTGTAATAATCATTAATCGTTGGAATTACATTTTCGTACTTTTCTTTATTAGCCGGTTTAGTTGCCCACTCATAGAACTTATCTTCTTGTTCTGTTTTAGTAGCTACTGTTCCTGCTTTTGTTAAAGCATCGATCATACCTTGACGGTTTTTCCAGTAGTTTGCTGTTGAAGCATATTTAGATGCATATTGCAAACGAACTGTTGCGTCTTTATCCATATACTTTTTCATTTGGTCCATTCCGGTTTTAGCACCTTCAACCCAAGCAGGATAAGCATATTTTATGTTTTGCTCAATTCCACCAGCTGGCATCCAACGGTTTGTTCTTCCAGGATATCCTAAAATCATAGCAAAATCATTTTCCTTAACACCTTTAATACTTACAGGTAAGTAATGTTTTGGTTGCAAAGGCACATTGTCTTTAGAATAAGTTGCAGGATTTCCGTCTTTATCTGCGTACACTCTAAACATAGAGAAATCTCCAGTTTGACGTGGCCACTCCCAGTTATCAGTATCTCCACCAAATTTACCAACACTTTCAGGAGGAGTTCCAACTAAACGTACATCAGTATAATCCTGGTAAACGAAATAGTAATATTCATTACCTTGAAAGAAAGGACGAACAGAAACAGTATACTTTCCACCTTCGTTATTTTCTTTCTCGATCAAAGCAATTTCTTGTTGAATCACTTTGTTTCTTTCTGTTTCAGTCATTTTATCATTTACTTTTGATAAAATTCTTTTTGAAACGTCATCCATACGAACAAAGAAACGAACGTATAATGATTTTGGTTTCATCTCGGCACTTCTTTGTTTTGCCCAAAAACCATCTTTTAAATAATTTTGTTCAGCAGTAGAAAGCTCAGCAATCGCATCATATCCACAGTGGTGATTTGTTAAAACCAATCCTTCTTTAGAAACGATTTCAGCAGTACAACCTCCGTTAAATTGTACAATCGCATCTTTTAAACTATGATGATTAATGCTATAAATCTCTTCGGCTGTTAATTGCAAGCCCATTTTTTCCATATCTCTATGGTTCAATCTTTCGATAAACATCAAAAACCACATTCCTTCATCAGCTCTTACAGGAAAAGCCATTAGGCACATGGTCAAGAATAAAACTATTTTTTTCATGTTATTTTGTTTAAGTACCGCGAATATAACTCATTTTCGCAAAAAAAATAAGCGATATCCTCAAAAACAAAACAATTCAAGTATAATACGAATCAATTTTGCGAAATTAACAATTTCACAAACAAGAAAGATCTGATCATTTCTCAAAGGAAACCCCCTTAAATTATCATAAAATTCAGACATATTTAAAAGAAAATCAATCCTAATATGTTTTAAATGTAAAAATTTACCTTCATTAAAAATTTAACATCATAAATTATTTCTTACAAAGTATAGATTTGTAAGTTTGCCCCATTAATTTATTAAACAATAAAAATGAAAAAATTATTACTAGGAGTTGCTCTATTTGTTGCAACTATATCGCACGCACAAAAGGGTTCTGTATTATTAGGCGGAAATGTTGGTTATTCTTCAGAGAAAATTGGAGAAGCTACATCTAAAAACTTTGAATTCTCTCCAAAAGTAGGTTACCAATTTACAGACAATTGGACTGCTGGTGTTGAAGGTTCTATTATGAATATTAAAGTCGCCGAATTAGAGAAAACTGAAAGATACAGAATAGGCGGTTTTGTTCGTTACACTGTTCCACTTTCTGAAACATTCTCATTTTTCACAGACTTGGGAACTGGTTATCAAACAAACTCAGCAAATAATGCAAAAGGAATGTATGTAAACATGACTCCGGCTTTATTCATCAATATGAAAAGAGGTTTTGGTTTAAACTTCTCAATTGGCGGTGTTAATTACGACAATATTGATGGCACAAACGATTTAAGACAAGAGCGCTTTGGATTCGATTTTGGAAAAACATTTAAGATTGGAGTTTCTAAAAATTTCCAATTGTAAAACTGCAACATAGAGAATAATTTTGATTATTTTCTATCTGTGATTTGGAGGTTAGTGAAAAACCCAACAAGTTATGCTTGTTGGGTTCTTTTATTTTAATGTATAATTCGATTTACTCGTTTAACATTTTCCATAATTTATCTTTTAAATCAGTCAAACCTTGTTGGGCAACTGACGAGATAAACATATAAGGAATGTCTTTGAAAGCAACATCTAACTCCACTTTTAATTCTGCTTTAAGTTCGTCATCCAGCATATCACATTTTGAGATAACCAAAAGACGTTCTTTGTCTAGCATTTCAGGATTGTATTTTGTCAATTCGTTTACCAAAATATCATACTCACCTTTAATATCCGGTGTATCAACAGGAACCAAAAACAACAAAGTTGAGTTACGTTCAATATGACGTAAGAAATAATGACCTAAACCTTTTCCTTCAGCAGCTCCTTCAATAATACCTGGAATATCAGCAATTACGAAAGATTGAAAATCTCTGTAAGCAACAATTCCTAAGTTAGGCTTTAAAGTTGTAAACGGATAATCGGCAATTTTTGGTTTTGCAGAAGTTAAAACTGATAATAAAGTTGATTTTCCAGCATTTGGAAAACCTACTAAACCAACATCAGCCAAAACTTTAAGTTCTAAAATAACATCCATTTCTACACCTGGCAAACCTGGTTGTGCGTATCTTGGAGTTTGGTTTGTTGAACTTCTAAAGTGCCAGTTTCCTAAACCACCTTTTCCTCCTCTTGAAAGAATTTGTTTTTCACCATCTTCGGTAATTTCGAATAAAGTTTCGCCGGTTTCTTTATCTTTAACTACGGTTCCTAAAGGTACTTCAATAAATTTATCATCTCCATCAGCACCAGTACTACGATCTCCTCCTCCGTCTCCACCGTGACCAGCTTTGATATGACGAGCAAATTTTAAGTGAAACAATGTCCACAGACCTTTATTTCCAACTAAATATACGTGTCCACCGCGACCACCATCACCTCCGTCCGGGCCTCCTTTTTCAATAAATTTCTCTCTATGTAAATGTGTAGATCCTTTTCCTCCCTTTCCGGAAGAAACATATATCTTAACATAATCTACAAAATTTCCTTCTGTCATTTTTTTTTATTTATGTGTAGCTCCCTGTTTCAGATTTCAAGTTTCAGGTTCATTGCGTTATAACAACCTGAAACTTAAAACGTGAAACTTGAAACAAATTCTCTCTACTCTTTAAGTGCTTTCACCAACACTTTATCAATCTTTACGCCATCCATATCGATGACTTCTAATACAAATTTTTGCCAGATTAGTTTTTCTCCTTCTTTTGGAATATGAGAAAGCTCGGTCATAATCATTCCGCTTACAGTATTAACTTCGTAATCATTTGTCAATTCGTCTAACTCAAAATAAGTTAAGAAATCGTGCAATGAATAATGCCCGTCAACTAGCCAAGAACCATCTTCTCTTTCTATTAATTGAAACTCATCTTTATAAAAATCTGATGCATCTCCAACTAAAGCTTCAAGAATATCATTTAAAGTTATTATACCCTGAAAAACACCATATTCATCAGAAACTAAAGCATAATGAATTCCTGTCTTTTTAAAATTTTCTAAAGCTTTGTAAGCTGTAGTTTGCTCCATTAAATAAGGAGCATCTATCATTATTGCTCCTAAATCGAAATGATCACTTTCGATATTTGCAAATATATTTTTTAAGGTTACGATTCCTACTATATCATCGTAATTGTCTCTATAAACTGGGTAAACGGTATGTAAATCCATTAAAACAAGTTCCTTTATTTTTGCTTTATCAGCATTAAAAGGCAACATATCTACTGATTTACGGTGCGTCATTAACGAATTTACTTTTCTGTCACCAATATGAAAAACACGTTCTACAATATCTTGCTCTATTTCCTGAACTTCTCCTCCTTCAGTACCTTCTTTGATAATCGCTTTAATTTCTTCTTCGGTCACTTTACCATCAGCAGTTGGCTTGATTTGTAAAACATTCAATAAAAAATCTGTCGAAGATGTTAGAAGCCAAATAAATGGCGCCGTAATAATCGAAATAATTTTCATTGGCATTGCAACCATTTTCGCTATCGATTCAGGGTAATTTAATCCGATTCGTTTTGGAAGTAATTCTCCTAAAACCAACGAGAAAAAAGTTAAAACCACAACAACAATTCCAACTGCAACTGAATGTGCATACGGTTTTAAAGCCGCAAACCCGCTTACGAAAGCTTCAACATCCATTGTTATTTTATCACCACTATAAATACCGGTTAAAATTCCGATTAAGGTAATTCCGATTTGTACAGTTGATAAAAACTTATTTGGTGAATTGGCTAGATCTAGCGCAATTCTGGCACTTTTATTTCCTTTTTTTGCTGCAGTTTCAAGTCTGTTTTTTCTAGCCGAAATCAATGCAATTTCTGACATCGAGAAAACTCCGTTTAATAGTATTAGAAAAAATATTATTAGTATTTCCAATTTGTGGTTTATTCGTTATAAAATAGTCCTGTTAATGTAATTTGTAACCTAAATGTTGTTGTAGCCCAGATGGAAGAGAAAAGCCCGAAGCTAAAAAAACTAATTTTTCTTGCCAGAAAACAGTCGACTCCCGAAACCTCGGGATAAGCTCGTTTTATGGTTAGAAAAATAGTTTTTTTAGTGAGGACTTGTAACGTACAGCTGCAAAAAGCTTCTACAAATTATCTATAACTGACGTTAATCGCTCTGTAATTTCTTCGATAGTTCCGATACCGTTTACGGCATAAAACTTATTTTGTTCTTTATAATATCCAATTAGCGGAGCTGTTTTTTCATTGTATTCCTGATATCTTACACGAATTTTTTCTTCATCCTGATCATCAGCTCTTCCGCTTGTTTTCCCTCTTTCCAGTAAACGTGCTACTAAAATTTCGTCATCAGCTTCTAATGCAATTGTAGCGGTAACACTTTCTCCAATTGTTGGTAAAAATTTGTCTAAAGCTCTTGCCTGATCTAAAGTTCTAGGATAACCGTCGAATAAAAAACCTTCAGTATCCGGATGTTTTTTTACTTCATCAATTAACATTGCTGTTGTAACTTCGCAAGGAACCAATTCTCCATTGTCCATAAAAACTCTTGCTTTTTTACCTAAATCTGTATCATTTTTTAAATTAAAACGAAAAATATCTCCTGTTGAAAGATGAGTTAATTTGTATTTTTCTTTTAAAAATTCCGCCTGAGTTCCTTTTCCTGCTCCCGGCTTTCCAAATAAAACAATGTTAATCATAATATGAGTGAGTGTTGTTACTTCCAGATTTTTATACCAGAAGTTTTAAATGAATATATAGTTGTGTTTTGTTTAATATTATTCTGCCAATTTGTAAACTTCGGCAAGATTTCGTCCTAAACCATCATAATCCAGTCCGTAACCTACAATAAACTTATTTGGAATTCTGATTCCGATATAATCTATTTTTATGTCTTTCTTGTATGCTTCCGGTTTAAAAAACAAAGTTGCAATTTTAAAATGCTTCACATTTCGTTCTTTAAACATATGTTTTAATTCTTCGATCGTATTTCCGGTATCGATAATATCTTCAATAATTATAACCGTTCTTCCTGACAAATCCTGGTTAATACCAATGATTTCTTTTACAGTATTTGTTGTTTCGGTTCCTTCATATGAAGCCATTTTAATAAATGAAACCTCGCAGGGCTTTTTATACTTTTTCAAAAAATCGGCAACGACCATAAATGCACCATTCAAAACACCAATAAAAATTGGCGTATCATCTCCAAAATCATCTTCTACTTGTGCCACTAATTTGGTTAAAGCAAAATCAATTTCTTTTGCTGAAATAAACGGAACAAATTGTTTATCGTGAAGTTGTATCATTATTTTTATGTTTAAAATAATGCGCAAAGATACAGAATTACAACCAAATTGTAAGTATCAAAAAACTAGTGTCTGTACATTTTTTTAAGATTTTTAAATATCACTTAATTTTTACAAATGATTTCTAAAAAATACTTTATATTTCACTAATTTATTGTTTACTAAACTTTTAACCTCAAACTGCTATGAAAACAAGCAAATCAATATTTTCAATATCTTTATTATTCCTAATAACTGCCTGCAATGGTCAGGTAAAAAAAGAAGAAAAAGAGGCTCTGGCCAAACAACCCGGAAATGTCGTAAAAACGGCCATTGGAAATATAACTTTACCTCCGCCCTACGCAACTGAATCAAAAACAAACAACAGTAAAGTTATCGGTTGGCCGGAAGGAAAAACACCAAAAGCACCCGAAGGTTTTACAGTTACAAAATTTGCTGATGGTTTCGAAAATCCGCGTTGGACGTATATTGCGCCGAATAATGACATTTTTGTTGTAGAAAGTGGTACCAGAACCAGCAAAAACCAAATTGTAGTATTGCGCGATAAAGACAAAGACGGGAAATTTGAAACTCGCGAAGTATTCATAAAAGGCCTAAACAGACCTTTTGGAATGCTTGTTCTTAATGACTCTTTTTATATTGCCAACACAGATGGTTTATATAAATATCCATACAAAAACAATCCTCTAAAATTAGATACTCAAGGCACTAAAATACTTGAACTTCCTGCCGGCGGATACAACAATCACTGGACAAGAAATATTATTTCGAATCCTAACGGAACTAAAATCTACGTTTCGGTTGGTTCCGGAAGTAATGTTGGTGAAAACGGAATGGATAAAGAAGTGCGTCGCGCTGCTATTCTAGAAATTAATCCTGACGGAACGGGTGAAAAAATTTATGCTGACGGAATCAGAAACCCAGTTGGTATGGATTGGAATCCTGTAAACAACGAGCTCTGGACGGCCGTTAACGAACGTGACGATTTGGGCGACGACTTAGTTCCTGACTATATTACAAGTGTAAAAAAAGGTGGTTTTTATGGATGGCCTTATTCTTATTTTGGAAACATTCTTGATCCGCGATTGAAAGGTGAACGCAAAGATCTGGCAGCAAAAGCTATTGTTCCCGACGTTCCTGTTGGTGCTCACACTGCTTCTTTAGGATTTACTTTTTATACTAAAAATGCTTTTCCTGCAAAGTATAAAAATGGCGCTTTCGTAGGTCAGCATGGTTCATGGAACCGAGCAAAAATTTCTGGATACAAAGTTGTTTTTGTTCCGTTCACAAACGGAAAACCTTCTGGAAAACCTGAGGATTTTTTAACCGGTTTTGTTGCTAATGAAGAAAAAGCCGAAGTTTATGGCCGTCCGGTCGCGGTTACTGTTATGCAAGATGGATCGCTTTTGGTAAATGATGATAGCGGAAATACGATTTGGAAGGTTACTGCAAATAAATAAACTTTTAAAACTCTAAGCTAGAAATTCCAAATTTAACGGATATTATTTTAACACATAGAAATATAGTCCCTTTGCACTTAAAGTAGGCGTTTCACTTTTTTAAACACACATAGCTATGTGAATTAATATTAAGTAAAACACCTTTTTACACATTTTAAAACTATGTCTCTATGTGTTTAAATTATACGTTCCAAAATTCAAACCTACTTTAATGATCTTAAAAAAATATTGCTTTCTTCTTTTTGCACTTTTTGTTTTTCAAAATATTCTGGCACAGGAAAAAGAGAGCAAAACTATTGACACTGTAAAAACACAAAAACTAGAAGAAGTTCTTATTAGTCCGCTTCATGTTAATAGTCAATTACAAAATACGCCGGCGTCGATTGGAATTTTATCTAAAAAAGACCTGACGCAGAATAATGCGACAGACATAAGCACCGTTATCAATACGATTCCGGGAGTTTTCATGCAGTCTTCAAATCTTACTACGTCCCGAATTTCGATTCGTGGTATTGGCGCAAGAATGCCTTACGGAACCAATAAAATCAGAGCATTTTACGGCAGTATTCCGATGACTTCTGGAAACAGTGAAACTGTAATTGACGACATTGATCTTGAAAACCTAAATCAGATTGAAGTTATCAAAGGTCCTCTTTCGAGTATTTATGGTGCAGGTTTGGGCGGCGCGATTTTAATTTCACCTCAACTTTCAAAAACAAAAGGAGAAAGTGCCGGGATAAGCACTATTTATGGTTCTTTTGGTTTATTAAAAAACAGTTTGAATTATAGTTTAACCGAAAAAAAATCGAGTTTAAACATTAGCTATCATAATTTAAAAACGGATGGATGGAGAGAAAACAGCACTTATAATAGAAAAGGAATAACACTTGCGGGAGAATTATTCAAAAAGAAAAATAGTAAGCTTACCTATTTTTCGAATTATACTTATTTAAAAGCTTTTATTCCGAGTTCGATCAGTAAAGAAGTTTATGATTCTAATCCTCAATTGGGTGCACCAACCTGGGTTGCTTCAAAAGGATTTAAAGAGTACAAATCGACTTTGGCCGGATTAGCTTATGATTTTAAAATCGATGACAATCTAAACAATTCAACCTCAATATTTATTAACTATAAAGACAGTAACGAACCAAGACCTTTTGATATTTTGCGTCAATATACTTTTGGTAGCGGAGCGAGAACTCAGTTTTCAGGAAAATTTAAAATTAGAAATACCGAAAATCAATTCATTGCCGGAATTGAATATTTTACGGATAATTACAGCGGAAATACTTTTGAGAATTTATATAAAACCAATAATGGTCAGGGAAGTTTACAAGGAAATCAATTAACAGCAACAGATCAGAAAAGACATTTTTATAATATCTTTTCTCAAATCAGAACTTTACTTTCTGAAAAAATTGAACTTCAGGCTGGCTTAAATTACAACGAAACTCATTTTGAGTTAACTAACTTTCTTCCGCAAAAAACGGCAACAGAAAAATATAGTTATGACGGAATCCTTTCGCCACAATTGTCTTTTCTATTTAAACCAAACAAAGAACAAACGTTTTATTTTTCTGCAAGCCGGGGTTTTTCATTGCCTGCGACAGAAGAAACTCTAACAAGTACAGGCAATATAAATCCGGACATCAAACCTGAAAGCGGTTATAATTTTGAGATTGGAGGAAAATGCTATTTTTTCGGTAAAAATCTTTATACGGAATTTGCTGTTTATCGAATGGAAATAAGAGATTTATTGGTAGCTAAAAGAATTGGAGACGATCAATATGAAGGTGTAAATGCCGGCAAAACATTTCATGAAGGAGTCGAAGTTTCAGCGAAACACAATTGGTCTATTAATCGCTTTTTCTCGTTAAACTCTTTTATAGGTGCTTCTTTAGGGAAATATGAATTTAAAGATTTTGTCGATAACGGAAATGATTATTCCGGAAACAAACTGACTGGCGTTGCCGCAAATAAAATAAATGCACGAATAATTCTAAACACCAATTTGGGTCTTTACTTTTCTGCCGATTTTCAGTTTGTAGATAAAATTCCACTGAATGATGCTAATTCAGTTTACGCTGATTCTTATCAAATCGTCAACTTAAAAACAGGTTATCGTTTTGAAATTCTTCCAAACCTCAACACTAATTTTGCTTTTGGCGTCAATAATATTGTCAACGAAAAATACGCTTCATTAATTTTACCAAATGCCGTAGCCGTTGGAAATTCATCTCCCAGATATTATTACCCTGGACTTCCTGTAAATTATTATGGAAATATTGCATTAAATTTTTTATTTTAGAGACAATATTAAATTCCAAAAAATGTCTTCTGAATTACAAACAAAACTCGATTATCTAAAAGCCTACAGAGAAAATCGTCTTAAGGTCGCACAAGATGTTCTGGAAAATCCTTCTTTATTTAAAGAACTGGTTTCGATTTGTTTTTCGCCATCTGACAAAAACAATCATAAAGCCTGTTGGATTCTGGAATTTGTTTCTTACGAAGAATTGATTTGGCTACAACCTCATCTTGATTTCTTCTGCTCGAATTTAAAGGTTTTAAAAGATGAAAGTGCCATTCGTCCTATTGCAAAAATTGTTCAGCTTTTAGTAAAATCACATTATAAAAAAGACGATAATAGCATTTCTCTTTCCGAAAAAAATCTTCAGGATTGTATTGAAGCTTCTTTTGACTGGCTTATTAACGACGTAAAAGTGGCAACAAAAGCTTATTCGATAAGGACTTTATATGTTTTAGGAAATCACTACGATTGGATTCATCCCGAATTACGAATTATTTTAAACAAAGATTATGGAGATCATTCTGCAGCATATAAAGCGGTTGCGAGAGAAGTTTTGAAGAAAATAGAAAAGTAAGTTTGCCACAGATTAATTTTACCGCAAAGCACGCTAAGTTTTTTACCCTAATATTATGTTGAGAAAACACAAAGTTCGCAAATCTTTGTGACCCTTGCTGCTATTTATAGCCTCAACTAAAAACCTTTGCGAACTTTGCGTAAAACTTTGTGTACTTTGCGGTTAAATTTTTAGCCACAGATTAATCAACAGTAAAAAAATCGCGAAATTCGTGGCAAAAAAATAATCTTACTCCATATCATGGCAAAAAAAAGATTAAAAAGTATCTTTGCAAAAACACAACTACAATGAATTATTTTTCTTCTGATTTTAAATTAGGAATATTAGGTGGCGGACAATTGGGCAAAATGCTTTTGTTTGACACTAGAAAATTTGATATACAAACATATGTTTTAGATCCGAGTGACGAAGCTCCGAGTAAAATTGCCTGCAATAAATTCTTTCAGGGTGATTTGATGGATTATGAAACGGTTTATAATTTTGGAAAACAAGTTGATGTTTTAACTTTCGAAATTGAATTGGTCAATCTTGAAGCTTTGACACAATTAGAAAATGAAGGTTTAAAAATATATCCTTCTCCAAAAACCTTAAAGGGAATTCAGAATAAAGGAATTCAGAAACAATTTTACGCAGATAATAATATCCCAACGGCTCCTTTTGAAAGATTTGAAAATTTAGAAAAATTGAAATCTGTTGTCACATCGAGCGGAGTCGAGATGCCTTTCGTTTGGAAATGTACTGAATTTGGTTACGACGGAAATGGCGTAAAAGTAATTCGTCAGGTTTCTGATTTGGATAATCTTCCAAATGTAGAGTGTATAGCAGAAACAATGATTCCGTTTAAAAATGAATTGGCGGTTATTGTTTGCAGAAATCCATCGGGAGAAATTAAAACATATCCGGTTGTCGAAATGGAATTTCATCCGGAAGCCAACCAAGTAGAATATGTAATTTGTCCTGCAAGAATCGATGAAAAAGTGGCCGAAAAAGCCCGAGCAATTGCTTTGAATGTTTCAGAGAAATTTAACCACGTTGGACTTTTGGCAGTTGAAATGTTTCAAACCAACGACGATGAAATCTTGGTAAATGAAGTTGCTCCTCGCCCACACAATTCAGGACATTATTCTATCGAAGCAAGTTATACTTCACAATTCGAAAATCATTTACGTGCAATTTTAGACTTACCTTTAGGAAATACTGACAGCAAAGTTGCCGGAGTTATGGTAAATTTAGTTGGTGCAGAAGGTTTTTCCGGAAATGTTGTTTATGAAAATATCGAAACTATTTTAGGATGGAATGGCGTTACACCACACATTTACGGTAAAAAACAAACGCGTCCTTTCAGAAAAATGGGTCACGTTACGATTGTAAATGAAGATATGGCTGAAGCAAGAAGAATTGCAGAGGAAGTTAAGAATACGATTAGAGTGATTAGCAATTAGTCGCAGTTAACAGTCACAGTTCACAACTTAAATAAAATATAGTTTTCAGTCTCAACCAAACTTGAAACATGAAACCTGAAACGAAATAAACAAAAAACAAATGAGCAAAGTAGCTATTATAATGGGAAGTATCTCAGACATGCCAGTCATGCAAGATGCCATCGACATATTAAAACAATTCAATATTGAAACTGAAGTAGATATCGTTTCGGCACACAGAACGCCGGAAAAATTATTCGATTTCAGTAAAAATGCTCATACTCGCGGAATTTCGGTAATTATTGCCGGAGCTGGCGGAGCGGCACATTTACCTGGAATGGTTGCTTCAATGTCGCCACTTCCTGTAATTGGAGTTCCGGTAAAATCAAGCAATTCTATAGATGGCTGGGATTCGGTTTTATCGATTCTTCAAATGCCGGGCGGAGTTCCGGTTGCAACGGTTGCTTTAAACGGAGCAAAAAATGCTGGAATTCTAGCAGCGCAAATTATTGGAAGTCACGATAAAAAAGTTCTTGATACAATTATCTCTTATAAAGAAGAATTGAAAGCAGCGGTTAATAAAGCTGCTGAAGGATTGAAATAGTTTTTTAGTTTTCAGTCGCAGTTAACACTGAAAACTGCGACTGAAAACTGAAAACTAATATTACGCTTCATCTTCAATTTCTTCCAAGACAGATTCAAATTCGTATTCCTTTATGTCTTCCTTATTTATCCAATTTTCTGACGTAACCAGATTGTAATTTACATCATCTTCTGTTTTCAATTCCCAAACAATACCTTCAGCTTCAGGAAACGGAATATTTTGAGACATTTGATTTTCAAATAATCTTTTGATAAGATTTCTATCTGACAAACCTTTGTTCAATAATTTCAGTACATTTTCGGCTGTCAACTTTTGTACTTCACCATCAGTTGGAGTCATAGAAAAATGAACAATAGAAGCTTTTGCATTTGGGAATTTCCCGTTATAAGCTTTAAAAAGCAATTGATTGATATGAAATAAAGTACCCTGCATATCTATTTCCGGATATTCTTCGCAAACTTTATCAATTAACATATTATGCGATATCTGCTCAATTTGTCCCTCGTTTAATCGATCATCAAATTTATATTTCAAAACTATCTCAGCGGCTTCATTAGGCTCGAAATCCGAAATAGCCATTTCTAATAATTCCGGCAAACTCGCTTTATCCGCTGTTGCTCCTTCAGGATAATTAAATTTTTCTAACAACTGAATAAAATCTTCATCAGACCAATATCCTTCTACTTCATTAACCGTATCGATTCTCTTTATTACTATTTGATAGTTCATTCTTCTCTATTTTACAATTTATGATTAGCATTATAATTCTAATCGCATTTTTTCAATTTACGCTTTTAAAACCTCCTGCAGAAATAAATAACATATCTATAACACAATTTAAGAGGATTTTATGCCGAGAATCGGTTTTGTTAAGACGATTAGATTTTTATAAATTGCTATCTTTGGAATTCAAAAATATTGACTTCAATTAATAAAAAATATTATATCATAATGAACGTTTTACTTTCAAAATTTATAACTAAACATAACACAGCTCCTTTTTCACAAATTAAAATCGAAGATTATCTTCCGGCTTTTCAGGAAGGAATTGCTTTGGCTAAAGCCGAAATCGATGCGATCGTAAATAATCCGGAAGCACCAACTTTTGAAAACACTGTTGTTGCAATGGATTTTTCTGGAGATATTTTAGATCGTTTATCTAGTATTTTTTTCAATCTAAATTCGGCAGAAACGAGCGACGAAATGCAAAAAATCGCGCAGGAAGTTTCGCCTTTACTATCTGAATTTGGAAATGACATTACGCTAAACGCAGCTTTATTTGCTAAAATAAAAAGCGTTTACGAGCAGAAAGACACCTTAAATCTGAATCCGGAGCAAACTACTCTTTTAGATAAAAAATATAAAAGTTTTTCCAGAAATGGAGCAAATTTACCAGAAGATAAAAAAGATCAATTAAGAGAAATCGACAAAGAATTATCTAAATTAAGTCTTCAATTTGGCGAAAATGTTTTGGCAGAAACCAATGCTTTCGAATTGCATTTAACCGATAAAAAGGATTTAGCCGGATTACCGGAAGGAACTATTGAAGCGGCAAGATTATTAGCAAAAAGTCAGGAAAAAGAAGGCTGGATTTTCACTTTAGATCATCCTAGTTATGTTCCGTTTTTGACTTATGCAGACAATCGTGAATTGCGTAAAAAGATGGCAATTGCTTTTGGCGCAAGGTCATTTCAGAATAACGAATTCGACAATCAGGAAAATGTTCTGAAAATTGCCAAATTACGTTTTGAAAGAGCTAATTTATTAGGTTATAAAACGCATGCACATTTTGTTTTAGAAGAAAGAATGGCCGAAAGTCCTGAAAAAGTTTTTTCGTTTTTGAATGATTTATTAGCTAAAGCAAAACCTGCAGCTCAAAAAGAATTTGCAGAATTAACTGCTTTTGCAAAAGAATTAGACGGAATTGAAGAACTTGAGAAATGGGACGGCGCTTATTATTCTGAAAAATTAAAACAGCAGCTTTTTAATTTAGATGATGAAAAACTAAAACCATATTTTCAGTTAGAAAAAGTACTAAACGGCGCTTTTACAGTTGCCAAAAAACTATACGGATTAACTTTTACTGAAGTTTTTGACATTGATAAATACCACGAAGAAGTTACTACTTATGAAGTAACAGATGCTGAAAATAATTTAGTTTCGATTTTCTATGCTGATTTCTTTCCAAGAAAAGGAAAAAGAAACGGTGCCTGGATGACTTCATTCAAATCGCAATCTATAAAAGACGGCGTTAACGAAAGACCGCATATTTCGAACGTTTGTAATTTTACAAAACCTACAGAAACAAAACCATCATTATTGACTTTTAATGAAGTAACTACTTTATTCCATGAATTTGGTCACGGTTTACATGGAATGTTGGCCAATACGGTTTACCCGAGTTTATCCGGAACTTCTGTATTTTGGGATTTTGTAGAATTACCAAGTCAGATTATGGAAAACTGGTGTTACGAGCCGGAAGCTTTGGCTTTGTTTGCGAATCATTATGAAAACGGAGAAATCATTCCGATTGAGTACGTTCAGAAAATTAAAGAAAGTGCAAGTTTTCAAGAAGGTTTAGCAACTTTACGTCAATTGAGTTTTGGTTTATTAGATATGGCTTGGCACGGACAAGATCCGACAAACATTACTGATCTTAAAACTTTCGAAACGGAACAATTTGCAAACACGCAATTGTATCCTGATGTAAAAGAAAATGCCATGAGTACTGCTTTTTCTCATATTTTTCAAGGTGGATATTCTTCCGGATATTATAGCTACAAATGGGCTGAAGTTCTGGATGCTGACGCTTTTGAATATTTCCAGGAAAAAGGAATTTTCGATCATGAAGTGGCAACAAAATTCAAAGACAATGTACTTTCAAAAGGAGGAACAGAACATCCTATGATTTTATATAA
This sequence comes from Flavobacterium sp. FlaQc-57, assembly GCF_044007395.1. Taxonomy (NCBI): domain Bacteria; kingdom Pseudomonadati; phylum Bacteroidota; class Flavobacteriia; order Flavobacteriales; family Flavobacteriaceae; genus Flavobacterium; species Flavobacterium sp. FlaQc-57. The sequence continues at coordinate 38,754 of NZ_JBIPDA010000004.1, read as the reverse complement.
ACGTTTTAGAGGTCAGGAACCAAAACCAGAAGCTTTGTTAAAAAGAGCGGGATTAGTCTAGACTTTCTTAGATATTTTAGACTTATTAGAATATTAGAAACCGAGGTAGAAATACTTCGGTTTTTTATTTGGTTTTACTTTAGTTATCTTCGTGTTATTAAATCTTAATCTTACAAATATAAGCCGTGAAAAAATATCTTAAAATCGCCCTTTATCTCGCAATCATTGGATTAATTGCAATTGTTTCTGTAAATTACTACGTGAAATCTTCGACCAAAAAAAACATTTATTATTCGATTAAAAAATTCCCTAAAAATGATGTTGGAATTATTTTTGGTGCGGGAATTAATGGAGATCAACCAAGCAAATATTTAAAAGATCGTTTAGACGCTGGAATTCTACTATGGAAAGCAAAACGCATCAATAAAATTTTACTTTCAGGAGATAATGGCCGTGATGAATATGATGAATTGACTGTGATGAAAAACTATTGTTTTAATCACGGAGTTGACACCACAAAAATATTCATTGACTATGCAGGTTTTGATACCTATTCGACCATGTATCGTGCGAAACATATCTTCAACATCAAAAAAGCAACTTTAATATCTCAGGAATATCATTTGAACCGTGCAATTTACATTGGACAAAAACTTGGAATTAAATCTGTGGGATACTCTGCAAATTCAGGAGAATATTTAGGTTATAAATATGTAACTTTTAGAGAATACGGTTCTATTTTCAAATCCTTTTTGGATGTTTTAAGAAATAGAGAACCTCGTTTTTTAGGAAACCCAATTGATATTAATGGCGTTTCAAATTATTCTAAAGAAGACAAACGATAAAAAAATCGGGTTAATTATATCGCTCCGCTGGAACAATTAAAAAAGGGCTGACTCACTTTTGAGACAGCCCTTTTTCAATCTTAAAAATAAAATTTTTATTCTTTACTCTATACTCTATTTTCTATATTCTTTTTACTCTTTCTCTAAAACCTTATTTGCTAATTTTCCAACGGTCAATCCTTGTACCACAATTGAAAACAGTACTACAATATAAGTTACTTCCAGTAAAAGGCTTTTATATTCTCCTTCAGGCATAGAAAGCACCAATGCAATAGAAACTCCTCCTCTAATTCCTCCCCAAACCATCACCATTAAAGAACCTTTATTGTAAGCAGATTTAATTCCGAAAAATTTAAATATATCAAAGAATTTCCATGGCAAAACTATAGAAGCAATTCTAGAAAATAACACTATAAAAATAGCTGCAAAACCTATTGCCAGTTGCTTGTTTAAATCTGGAAGCAACAACAATTCAAAACCAATAAATAAGAATAAAATAGCATTTAATATCTCATCAATAAGTTCCCAGAATTTCCCTAAATAATCTTTGGTTTCTTCGCTCATTGCGACTTCTTTACCATAATTACCAATAATCAATCCGGCTACAACCATTGCCAACGGGCTTGAAACGTGTAAGCTTTGGGCAATCAAGAATCCACCCATCACAATAGAAAGCGTTATTAAAACAGAAACTTTATAGTCATCAATTTTCTTCATAACTCTTGATGCTGTATATCCTAAAACAGCTCCTAATAAAAGTCCGCCAATTCCCTCTTTTGCAAACAACCAGGCGATAGAACCAAAAGTCATATCGAATGACGGATCTGTTGCCATTTTTAAAACAACAGCAAACATAACTACGGCAACTCCATCGTTAAACAAAGATTCACCAACAATTTTGGTTTCTATTCTTTTGGGAACTTTTGCTTGTTTTAAAACACCCAACACCACAATTGGATCGGTTGGAGAAATTAATGTTCCAAAAACCAAACAAAATATGTAAGGAATTTTTATTCCAAAAACAGGTGCTATGTAAAAGAGAAGCATTGAAACGATTAATGCAGATAATACAACACTGACTGTCGAATAAATTATAATAGGAACTTTTTGCTCTTTAAGATCAGACATATTAACATGGAGTGCGCCAGCGAACAAAAGAAAGTTCAGCATTGCCCCCATCAAGATTTCATTGAAGTCAAATTCTTTTATTAATTCAAAAAAATGTTTTGTAGTTGCAGGAAAATATGAATCTCCCAAAAGACGAATTCCTAAAGAAACCAACATTGCAATAATCATTATTCCAATAGTTCCGGGAAGTTTTAAAAATCTTAAATTTAAATAGGCGAAGAAAGAAGCCAATACAATTAGTATTGAAAATGTGTAGTATAATTCCATAAAAGTGATTTTTACAAAAATATCTTTTACATTATTTAATCAAAAATTTCGAGTCTCAAATTAACATAACTTTAATAAGCATTAAAATAACTTTCATTTTTTTTTGAAAGTTTAAAAACTTTTACTTACATTTGATCTATGGAATTCAGAGAAGCAAAAAACAAGTTCGTACAAACCTGGGGAGCATTAGGTTCTCAATGGGGAATTAATAAAACCATGGCACAAATCCATGCTTTATTAATGGTTTCGAACGAACCTGTTTCAATGGAAGACATCATGGATGAATTGCAGATTTCCCGCGGAAATACCAGCATGAATCTAAAAGCTTTAATGGATTGGGGAATTGTATATAAAGAATACAAAGCCGGAGAAAGAAGAGAGTTTTTTACTGCCGAGAAAGATTTAGACGAACTGGCTGTGAAAATTGCACGAGAAAGAAGCAAACGAGAAATTAAACCAGCTCTTAAAATACTAAAAGAAGTTTCGACAATTGACGCCAGTAATTCGGCAGAAGAAAAACACTTTGTTGATCAAACTTCAAAATTGTACGACTTCGTTTTAAAAGCGGATAACATGTTAGACAAAATGACTGAATTCAACGAAAACTGGTTGGGGCGTTTGGTATTAAAAATCATGAAGTAAAAAAATTTAATCAAAACTTTCATTTTTTTCTGAAAGTTTAAAACAAACAATAAATATGAAAATTATTAAATACATAAACACGTTCGCAATCGGCCTTCCTTTTCTAATATTACTTACATGGCCATTTTTTGAAGAAGGAGCATTAATATTTGCATTATTATCTACAATGCTAACTGGGCTTCTTCAATTCTTATTAGCAATAAAAATGCTAGCTGATAACCCAAATGATAAAGAGCTACAATATTATACGCTTGGAGTGATTTCATTCTTTCTTCTTTGGCTAGTTAATCACTTAATAGGCTATAACATTTTTATTAATTATATATTATGTCCAGCTCCATTGCTTTTGGCAATATATCTTTCAATGATAATCTATAAAAAAGTAGACAAATAAACTTTTAACCGTAAAATCGAAAAACTTAGCACTTTTTGATCATGAAAAATATTAATTATCTCAATTACTTTTTTGTTGGTGTACCAGCAATATTTTTTCTCCTGACTTTCTTAAAAATTACAGATCTTATTGCATTCGGTTTATTGTTCAGCATACTTACAGGATTGTTTCAGGTAACCATTGGAGGATGTATGTTAATAGATGAGCCTCACAATAAAATGCTGCAATTCTATATCTATGGAGTGATATTCTTCTTCTTTATGGTTTGCATCAATCCTTATTTACCCCAACATGATTTCAAAATTTATTTCTTTTATGCGCTGCCGGTAATCCTTGCATTACATCTTACTTTAATAATTTATAAAAAAGCGAACAAATGAACTTCTTAAAAGCAGAATGGAAAAACTTAGCCCTTTTCAATTATGAAGTTGATACTAAACTTTTAGAGAAATATATTCCCGCCGGAACAGAAATAGATTTATGGAACAACAAATGTTATGTGAGTTTAGTAGGTTTCATGTTTAAAAACACCAAAGTTTTAGGATTTAAAATTCCTTTTCATGTAGATTTTGAAGAAGTAAATTTAAGATTTTACGTAAAACGTTTTGAAAATGGAAAATGGAAACGCGGTGTCGTTTTCATTAAAGAAATTGTTCCTAAAAAAGCCATCACTTTTATTGCAAATACTTTATATCAGGAACATTATGAAACTCAGAAAATGAGACATGAAATCATTGAAAACAAAAACACGAATACTTTTATTTATCAATGGAAAAATGACAAAAACTGGAATACAATTCAAATAGAAACCAATCAGAATCCAACAGAAATTGAAGTAGATTCTGAAGCTGAATTCATCACAGAACATTATTTCGGATACACAAAAATTGATAACGAAACTACTTTTGAATACGAAGTTCAGCATCCAAGATGGGAACAATTTGAAGTTTTAAATCATAGCATTGACATTGATTTTGGGAAAACCTACGGCCACGATTTTGAATTTTTACAAGATCTAAATCCAACTTCAGTTTTCTTGGCTAAAGGTTCTGCAATTAAAGTAAAAAACAAACGAAGACTCCAACCAGTATTACTTCTGAAAGAAAATCACAATTAGCATTTCAATCATTTATTAATCTTTAAAATCATTACTATGAAAACGCTCGAAAACCAAACCTTGCTTTATGATGAAGATTGTCCGCTTTGCAGTTTATACACAACTGGATTTGTAAAAAGCGGAATGCTAGATGAAAATGGAAGAAAATCATATTGCCAATTGTCTACAGAAGAACAAAGTTTCGTGGACTTAAATCGTGCTCCAAATGAAATTGCTTTAGTCGACAACAAAACTAAAACGGTTATTTACGGAATTGATAGTTTGATAAAAGTTGTTGGATTTTCTTTTCCTTTAATTGAAAAAATAGCAAAACTGAAACCCATTCATTTCATCTTGAAAAAAATGTATTCTTTTGTTTCATACAACAGAAAAGTAATTATTCCGGGGCATGTAAAAGAAGGAAATAAACTAGAATGTACTCCAGATTTCAATTATAAATATAGATTTCTTTTTATCGGATTTGCATTGACACTGACAAGTTTGGTTTTATTTGGTTATTCTAATTTGATTCCGAATTTACCTAAATCAAATACTACGAGAGAAGTCATTTTAGCATTTGGGCAAATTGTTTTTCAAAGTTTATTTCTTTTAAATTTCGATAAAAAAACCCTAATCAATTATGCAGGAAATTTGATGACTGTTTCTTTAATGGGTTCTTTGATTTTAGTTCCAATCTTGATTCTAAATCAATTTATCAATCTTCCGGAAATTTTAGTTTTAGGATGGTTCAGTATAACCGTTTTGATCATGTTTACAGAGCATCAACGAAGAATTAAAATTTTACAACTTCCATTTTATCTATCTTACACCTGGATTCTTTATCGAATTCTTGCTTTACTTTTAATTTTAAATCTATAAAAATGACCAAACTCATAATAGCAGCCGGCACAGGTTTTTTAGGACAGGTCTTGGTCAATCATTTCAAAAATAAATTTGAAGAAATTGTAATTCTGACCCGAGGAAAATCTCAAAAAATTGACGGAATCAAATACGTTAACTGGAATGCCCGAACTTTTTCTGGTTGGGAAAACGAATTAGAAAATGCAACCGTTTTAATTAATCTTGCAGGAAAATCTGTTGATTGCCGTTACACTCAAAAAAATAAAAAAGAAATATTATTATCTCGAATTGAAAGTACCAAGATTCTAAACAAAGCGGTTTTAAACTGCAAAAACCCACCGAAACATTGGCTGAATTCATCAACCTCAACAATCTACCGTTTTTCATTAGACAAACAAATGGATGAAGTTGATGGCGAAATCGGAAATGATTTTTCTATTAATGTTGCTCTGTCTTGGGAAAAAGCTTTTTTTAAAACCGAAACGCCAAAAACTTTAAAAACGGCTTTGCGAACTTCAATAGTTTTAGGCAAAAATGGCGGCGCTTTTATTCCGTTAAAAACTTTGGCTAAAATTGGTTTCGGCGGAAAACAAGGAAAAGGAAATCAGTTTATAAGCTGGATTCATGAAGAAGATTTTGCCAATGCAATTGATTTTATAATTCAGAAACAAATCAGCGGGATTATAAATATAGTTTCTCCTGAACCAATTCATAATACTGATTTTATGCAGAAACTAAGAAAAGTCGTTGGTTGTCCTTTCGGGATTCCAATGAGCAAGTTTTTTCTTGAAATTGGATTTTTCTTCATTCGAACAGAAACCGAATTGGTTTTAAAAAGTAGAAATGTGATTCCGAAAAGGCTTTTAGAGAATGGATTTGAATTTAAGTTTGGAGATATTGATAATGCTTTTGAAAATTTAATTTAAACGTTGTTTGTCATTACGACGAACGAGAAATCACACGAGAAACTCCGCAATCAAAATCGCCAATCTTTGTCAAATCTTGTGTGTGATTTCTCCTCTGTCGAAATGACAAGATTGCGTAAAATAGAACACAAATTAATGACAACAATTACTTTAACGACCAAGATCAAAGCTCCAAAACAAATCGTTTTTGATGCTTCAAGAAATATCGACATTCATCAGCAATCTGCTAGTCCAAGCAATGAAAAGGCAATTGCAGGAATAACTTCAGGCCTAATAAATTTTAATGAAACGGTAACTTGGCGCGGTAAACATTTTGGATTTTATCTCACACATAAAAGCCGAATGACGGCAATGGATTTGTACGATTATTTTGTGGATGAAATGGAAGAAGGAAATTTTAAATCTTTTAAACACGAGCATTTTTTTGAAGAACAAGATGGCGTTACGATCATGAAAGATCAATTACAATATGAAACTCCTTTTGGATTTTTTGGTAGATTATTCAATGTTTTATTTTTGAAAAAACATCTGATTCAATTCCTTTTAGAACGAAATAAAGTTCTGAAAGAAGTCTCAGAAAGACAGATTTAAAATAAATTTCTTACTTTTAAAAAAAGTTATTTAATTAAAACGATACTTATGACTATAAAAACTAAAATTTTATCCCTTGCTTTTTTTGCAATTTCTTTTGTTGGATTCTCTCAAAGCAATTGCGCAACATTAAAAGGCTGCGAAAGAAAATTGTGTGAATTAAACACCAAATTAGTAGCGGCTAAAAAAGCCGGAAATCAAAGTCAGATTAAAGGAGTTGAAGATGCAATTTCGAAAACGAAAAGAAATTGCACAACTAAAACAGTAAACAACGATCTTGACAAAAAGGTAAAAGAGAAACAGAAAAAAGTCAATGAAAGAACTGCCGATTTGAATGAAGCAATAAAAGATAAAGAGAGTAAAGAAAAAATCGATAAAAAAAGAAAGAAACTAGCGGAAGCAAAAGCTGATTTGAATAAAGCCTTAGCGGAACAAAAAACGAAATAAGAGTTAATATTATTATCTTATAAAAAAAACCGATGTTGATTCATCGGTTTTTTTATATCTAAATTTCTTTCAAAGAAATGTAATCATCAACCACCAGAAAATCGGAACACTTTCAACCCAAAATGAAGTGTAATATTTAGACCGATTAGGGTTTGCAAATAAAATAAACAGCATCAACATGACCACCATAATGAGATTGATAATGAGATCATGAAAACTAAATGTCAATATTCCGACAATCCAAAACGGGACCAAAAGTGAAAATCCTAAAATCTTAGTGCGCTTCACGCCTATTGTTTGTGGAACGGTTTTTAAATGCGGATCATCATTTGCCAGATCAATAATTTCAAAAACCAGAATCAGCACAAAAACCAATACAAAACGCTGAATACATTTTATAAAAAAATCTGGTATAAACGGAATTTCGGCATTTATATATGGTAAAACTAAAGTCGCTCCTACCCAGCAAATTGCTACAATATAAATTTTTACTCCGGCCCAGTTTCGTGCATTTTTTCTATTAGGGAAAAATGGCAAAGTATAAAGTGCGGTTATAGCAAAAATTACAACCGAAACGATTTGCGTAATTCGTTTTAAATGAAAAAAATAATAGCCCACTAAAATCAGTGAAATAAAACTCAAAACGGCAATTATTTTTAGTTGAGTTCCTACCGGATTTCGTTTAACTCTAACCAAAGCATCATATTTAACAAAATTATACCCCACAATTGTTCCAAAAAAAACGAACAAAGCCATGGGTGCATCATACTGAATATGAAACACATGAAACGTAACACATACTAACGCATAACAAGACAATGCCACGTGAATACTGCTATTCAGATAAAAATCAAATATTTGTTTTAATAGTTTCATTTATTAAATCTAATCAATTATTAACAAATCAACTCTTTAGTTATAAATTTCATAAAAATTGAAGTTAAAAATACCTATTAAATTATTAATAATACTTAATTTTGCGCCACAAAAAAACAACACATTTACTATAAAATGTAATAATCATTGTGAAACAGTCGGTTAAATCGGCAATCTCCTTTGGAAATTACATTGACTTAAAAAATTAGATAGCTACAAATGAGAACAGATGCTTTTGCTTTAAGACACATTGGCCCAAGAGAAACAGATCTTCAACACATGTTACAAACCATTGGAGTTGAATCGATCGAACAACTTGTTTACGAAACCCTTCCGGATGACATTCGTTTAAAAGCACCTTTGAATTTAGATCCTGCAATGACGGAATACGAATTCGCAAATCATATTCAGGAATTAGGAAAGAAAAATAAAGTATTCAAATCGTATATTGGTTTGGGTTATCATCCAACTATCGTTCCTGCTCCAATTCAAAGAAATATCTTTGAAAACCCAGGATGGTATACTGCTTACACACCGTATCAGGCAGAAATTGCACAAGGTCGTCTTGAAGCTATTTTAAATTTCCAGACTACTGTAATTGAGTTATCAGGAATGGAAATTGCAAACGCTTCTTTGTTAGATGAAGGAACTGCTGCTGCTGAAGCTATGGCATTATTATTTGATGTTCGTACGCGTGACCAAAAGAAAAACAATGTAAACAAGTTCTTCGTTTCTGAAGAAATTTTACCACAAACTTTATCAATATTGCAAACTCGTTCAACTCCGGTTGGAATTGAATTAGTTGTTGGAAACCACGAAACTTTTGATTTTTCAAATGAATTCTTTGGAGCCATTTTACAATATCCGGGAAAATATGGTCAGGTAAACGATTATAGCGCTTTTGTTGCTAAAGCAAAAGAAAACGAAATCAAAGTTGCCTTTGCTGCCGATATTTTATCATTAGCAACCTTAACTTCTCCAGGAGAAATGGGAGCTGCAGTAGTTGTTGGAACTACACAGCGTTTTGGTGTACCAATGGGTTATGGTGGTCCTCATGCTGCTTATTTTGCAACTAAAGACGAATACAAACGATCTATGCCAGGTCGTATTATTGGCGTTTCTGTTGATGTAAATGGAAATCGTGCTCTACGTATGGCTTTAGGAACTCGTGAGCAACACATTAAACGTGAAAAAGCAACTTCAAATATTTGTACTGCTCAGGTTTTATTAGCGGTTATGGCTGGAATGTATGCCGTATACCACGGACCAAAAGGACTACAATACATTGCAAACAAAGTTCACGCATCGGCAGTTACTACTGCTGAAGCTTTAAATAAACTAGGAGTTTTACAAACTAATACTGCTTACTTTGATACTATTTTGGTTAAAGCTGACGCTCAAAAAGTAAAAGCAATTGCTGAGAAAAACGAAGTAAACTTCTACTATGTTGATGCTGACACAATTTCGATTTCATTTAATGAAACGACTTCAATTAATGACATCAACCAAATTATTGCCATTTTTGCTGAAGCTTTAGGTAAAGAAACTATTACTGTTTCTGAATTAACTGCAGCAAGTCAATTACCTGCTTCATTAGAAAGAACATCTTCTTTCTTAACGCATGATGTTTTCAACAACCATCATTCAGAAAGCCAGATAATGCGTTACATCAAAAAATTAGAGCGTAAAGATTTATCGTTGAATCACTCAATGATTTCATTAGGTTCTTGTACGATGAAGTTAAACGCAGCTTCAGAAATGTTGCCTTTATCAATGCCAAACTGGAACAGCATTCACCCTTTTGCACCAGTAGAACAAGCAGAAGGTTATATCACGATGCTTAAAAAATTAGAAGAGCAATTAAATGTAATTACAGGATTTGCCGGAACAACATTACAGCCTAATTCAGGAGCTCAAGGAGAATATGCAGGTTTAATGGCTATTCGTGCTTACCATTTGTCAAGAAACGAAGGTCACCGTAATGTATGTTTAATTCCTTCATCAGCTCACGGAACCAATCCTGCTTCTGCAGCTATGGCCGGAATGAAAATCATTGTTACTAAAACTACTCCAGAAGGAAATATTGACGTAGAAGATTTAAGAGAAAAAGCGATTGAACACAAAGATGATTTGTCTTGTTTAATGGTAACTTATCCTTCTACTCACGGAGTTTTCGAATCTTCGATTATTGAAATCACTAAATTAATCCACGACAATGGTGGATTAGTATATATGGATGGTGCAAACATGAACGCGCAAGTTGGATTAACAAATCCTGCTACAATTGGCGCTGACGTTTGTCACTTAAACTTACACAAAACATTCGCTATTCCTCATGGTGGTGGTGGACCTGGAGTTGGGCCAATTTGTGTGAACGAAAAATTAGTTCCATTTTTACCAACAAACCCAATCTTAAAAGTTGGTGGCGAACAAGCTATTACAGCAATTTCATCTGCTCCTTACGGATCTGCTTTAGTATGTTTAATTTCTTACGGTTACATCACAATGATGGGAGCTGACGGATTAAAAAGTGCTACTGAACATGCAATCTTAAACGCTAACTATATGAAATCTCGTTTCGAAGGTCACTACCCTATTCTTTATACTGGAGAATGTGGAAGAGCTGCTCACGAAATGATTTTAGATTGTCGTTCGTTTAAAGAAAACGGAATTGAAGTTGGTGATATTGCAAAACGTTTGATGGATTATGGTTTCCACGCTCCTACGGTTTCTTTCCCGGTAGCAGGAACTTTAATGATCGAACCTACAGAATCTGAAGATTTAGCTGAGTTAGATCGTTTCTGTGATGCTCTTATCTCAATCAGAAAAGAAATTGAAGCTGCAACAGCCGATGATAAAAACAATGTATTGAAAAATGCACCGCATACATTGGCGATGTTAACTACTGACAACTGGGATTTTCCTTACTCTAGAGAAAAAGCGGCTTATCCATTAGAATACATTGCTGAAAATAAATTCTGGCCATCTGTTCGTCGTGTTGATGATGCATACGGTGACAGAAATTTAGTTTGCAGCTGTGCTCCTATCGAAGCTTACATGGAAAACTAAGAAATAAGTTTTCTTTATTATATCGAACCCGACAAGTTTTCAAAACCTGTCGGGTTTGTTTTTTATTTCAGGTTTCAGGCTTCAATATAACGTAAAACCAAAAAACTTGAAACCTGAAACTTGAAACTTTTTTTTAATTTAAAATCGAGGCATTTTTTACCACATCCCCAAAATAAATCAAAAAAAAATTCTGCAGGTATTTATTTCAAACGTTTGAAATCTCGGTCAAACTTAATTTTCATTAAAAAATAAACAATATATCTCATAAATAATTATTATTTCATAATTATATGCGTGCATAGTATTTTTTATGATAGTTATCATAATTTTATTTATAATTTAGCCATAAATTTATCGGATAATCAAGGAATAATGAAAATAAAAATAATAGGTATTGGAAGTTACATTCCTAATAAAGAAGTAAGCAACACTGACTTTGGAGATCATGTTTTTTTAAATGAGGACGGAACTCCTTTTGGTTACCCTAACGAAGTTGTAATTAAAAAATTCAAAGGTATTACCGGAATCGAAAATCGCCGTTATGCCGAAGACCAACATACATCATCAGATTTAGCTTTTTTCGCAGCTGAAAGAGCATTAAAAAATGCTAATATTGATCGTGAAACTTTAGACTATATTATTTTCGCCCACAATTTTGGCGATGTAAAAGCCGGAACAAATCAATCTGATATTTTACCAAGTTTAGCAACACGAGTTAAAAATAAATTGGACATCAAAAACCCAAAATGCGTAGCTTACGATATACTTTTTGGATGCCCGGGATGGATTGAAGGTGTACTGCAGGCAAATGCATTCATCAAATCCGGAATGGCAAAACGTGTTTTAGTAATTGGCGCAGAAACTTTATCGAGAGTTGTAGACGATCATGATCGTGATTCTATGATTTATTCTGATGGAGCCGGAGCATCAATTCTAGAAGCTTCTGACGATGAAGCAGGTTTACTATCTTACGAAAGTGCTACTTTTGCAAATGATGAAGCCAATTATTTATACTTCGGAAAATCATACAATCCAGACTTAGATCCAGATATTAAATACATCAAAATGTATGGCCGTAAAATTTACGAATTTGCATTGAGTCAAGTTCCGCTTGCGATGAAAAGCTGTTTAGACAAAAGCGGAATTGCAATCGAAGAAGTAAAGAAAATTTTGATTCATCAGGCCAACGAAAAAATGGATGAAGCAATTATTGCACGTTTCTACAAACTTTACGATAAAACACCTCCTGAAAATGTAATGCCAATGTGTATTCATGATCTAGGAAACTCAAGCGTTGCAACTGTGCCTACGCTTTATGATTTATTGATTCAGGGAAAACTGGAAAATCACGAAATTAACAAAGGCGATGTTGTAATTTTTGCCTCAGTTGGTGCAGGAATGAACGTTAATGCTTTTGTATATAGATATTAAATATAGTTTTCAGTCGCAGTCACAGTTCTCAGCTCTGAATAATGAGACTGCAAACTAAGACTAAATAGTAAAAACTAAAAAAAAGTCCGCATTTTAAAATGCGGACTTTTTAGTATATTTGCGACCTAATTATAAAATTAAGAACGAGAGATTGTTTCGTTCCGCGCAACGACTATGTACGAAAAAACGTTTCCGAATAAAAGATTCAAACTTACCTTAGAGTTTTTACAAAAACACGTTAATACATCTGAAACCATTTTTGATTTTGGTGTGCCAAATCCATTCTCTAAAATAATGGAAGAAAATGGCTATACCGTAAAAAACACAAAAGGTGAAGATTTAGACAACGATCAAACGGCGCTACAAACAGAAGAATATACTGTTTTTACCGCATTTGAAATTTTCGAACACTTGCTTAACCCTTACACTATTTTACAAAACGTAAAATGTGATAAACTATTAATTTCTATCCCTTTACGTTTGTGGTTTTCTCCTGCATACAGAAGTAAAACAGATATGTGGGACAGACATTATCATGAATTTGAAGACTGGCAATTAGACTGGCTTTTAGAAAAAACAGGCTGGAAAATAACTGATCGCCAAAAATTCACTCATCCTGTAAAAAAGTTTGGTTTTAGACCCCTTTTAAGATATTTCACACCAAGATACTATATTGTTGTTGCAGAGAAAATTCATAATTAATAATTTACAATTCACAATTATTGTATGAAATATTATATCGTCATTCCCGCACACAACGAACAAGATTTAATTGGCTTAACTTTAGAATCTTTGGTTTCGCAAACTGTATTGCCTTCGAAAATTGTTGTTGTAAATGATAACTCTACAGATAAAACAGAAGAAATTGTCTTGGGTTTTGCCAAAGAAAATCCATTTATTTCAGTTGTGAACAAAACATCTGATGCCATTCATATGCCGGGAAGCAAAGTAATTCAGGCCTTCCAAAAAGGTTTTGAAACTTTAGATTCTAATTATGATATTATTGTGAAGATAGATGGTGACTTAATTTTTCCTCCCAACTATTTTGAAACTATAATTAACCACTTTCAATCTGATCCAAAAATCGGAATGGTTGGCGGATTTTGTTATATCGAAAAAAATGGCGAGTGGATCTTAGAAAACCTAACCGATAAAGATCATATTCGTGGCGCGCTGAAAGCGTATCGCGCAGCAACTTTCAAACAAATTGGAGGCTTAAAACCTGCAATGGGCTGGGATACTGTAGACGAATTACTTTGTAAGTATTACGATTGGAAAATAGTCACAGATGCTACTTTACATGTAAAACATCTAAAACCAACTGGCGCAAATTACAACAAAACAGCCCGTTACAAACAAGGAGAAGCTTTTTACACTTTAGGATATGGTTTCTGGATTACAGCAATTGCATCTGCTAAGTTGGCAATGATGAAGAAAAAACCACTCCTCTTTTTTGACTACATTAAAGGATTCTGGAAAGCTAAAAAAGCTAAAACTCCTTTATTAGTTACCCCTGAACAAGCTAAATTTATAAGAAATTATCGTTTCGAAAAAATGAAACAAAAGTTAATTTGATTCGGAAAAACACCGAAAATCCTTAACTCATACCCCAAAACTCATAACTTCTTTTTACCTTAGCCAATATTTGTAAAACTATGATGCTAATTCGTTATTTATCTCAAATTGGGAGATATTTTTTAATGCTGAAAGAAATTTTCAATAAACAGACCAAATGGCCTGTTATGAAAAAATTGATTTTCAAAGAAATCGATGATTTAATAATCGACTCTCTTGGCATCGTTTGCTTTATCTCTTTTTTCATCGGAGGAGTTGTTGCCATTCAGACTGCACTAAATTTAACTAATCCTTTAATTCCAAAATATTTAATTGGTTTTGCTACACGTCAATCTGTAATTTTGGAGTTTGCTCCTACTTTTATTTCGGTAATTATGGCCGGAAAAATGGGTTCTTATATCACGTCGAGTATTGGAACTATGCGTGTTACTGAGCAAATTGATGCTTTAGAAGTTATGGGAGTTAATTCATTAAATTATCTTGTTTTTCCAAAAATTGTAGCGCTATTAATGTATCCTTTCGTAATTGGAATTAGTATGTTTTTGGGTATTTTTGGAGGATGGCTTGCTTGTGCATATGGAGGATTTTCGACTAGTGAAGACTTTATTCAGGGTGCTCAAATGGAATTTATTCCTTTTCATATCACTTATGCCTTTATTAAAACTTTAATTTTCGCAATGTTGTTAGCGACAATTCCATCTTTTCACGGATACTACATGAAAGGTGGTGCACTTGAAGTTGGTAAAGCAAGTACGGTATCATTTGTATGGACATCTGTTTGTATTATTCTTTTTAATTATATATTAACTCAATTATTATTAGGATAATGATCGAAGTAAAAAACATAGAAAAATCATTTGGTGACAGTAAAGTTTTAAAAGGTGTTTCGACAGTTTTTGAAACTGGAAAAACGAACTTAATTATTGGACAAAGTGGATCCGGAAAAACCGTTTTATTAAAAACTTTACTAGGAATTCATACTCCTGATTCTGGTGCAATTGAGTTTGACGGACGTATTTATTCAGAATTAGATCCAGATGAAAAAAGAGAACTAAGAACTGAAATTGGAATGGTTTTTCAAGGAAGTGCTTTATTTGATTCTATGACTGTTGAAGAAAATGTGGCTTTTCCATTAAAAATGTTCACCAACGACAACAAGTCTAAAATTCAGGAGCGTGTTGATTTTGTTCTAGAAAGAGTTAATCTTGTTGATGCTCATAAAAAACTGCCTTCAGAGATTTCAGGAGGAATGCAAAAACGTGTTGCAATTGCACGTGCGATTGTAAACAACCCTAAGTATTTATTTTGCGACGAACCAAACTCTGGTTTAGATCCAAATACATCTACTTTGATTGATAATTTGATTAAAGAAATTACTGAAGAATATAATATAACAACTGTAATTAATACGCATGATATGAACTCGGTGATGGAAATTGGCGAAAATATCGTATTCTTAAAAAAAGGATTAAAAGCGTGGCAGGGAACTAAAGAAGAAATCTTTAGAACTGACAATAAAGATATTGTGAAATTTGTTTACTCTTCAAACCTATTTAAAAAAGTGAGAGAAGCGTATTTGAAAGGTTAATTTCTTTATAAATTGAAAATTCCAATTCCACAGAAAAACTCAATAAAAAAATCCCAAATTCCAATTTTTAAGATTGGAATTTGGGATTTTTTTTATTTTGGAATTTAAACTTAATTTGAATTTATCAACTCTACCTCTGCATTTGGATTAAAAAGATAAGTTCTTCCTGAACTAATTTCAATGCATTCAAAACGTTTGGTTCTAACAGCTAATTTCTTAAATATTTTCCCGTTTTTAATTCTAAAGACACTTCCGTACGGAATCTCAAAAACATAGTTTTTATCATTGTCTGTATCGTATTGTTTTAAGGCTAAAGACAAAGTTGTATCTGTATCGCTACTTGCAGATGGATTTTTAAAATGTCTCGCTAATAACGGCAATAATTGGCCAGGAAAGATCTCGGGACGTATAAACGGAATCATCATACGTTGAAATGTATGTTTCCATTCATTTCCATGTGGTTTTATATTTCTGCCAAATTTTTCGAATGCTACTAAATGCGAAATTTCGTGAATTAGCGTAATCAAAAAACGAAATTTATTTAAACTCGCATTAACCGTTATTTCATGTTTCCCACTAGGTCCACGTCTGTAATCTCCATGTCGCGTTTGGCGCTCATTTACGATTTTAAGATGAACCTGATTGGCAACAATCAATTCAAAAACAGGCTTTACTGCATGTTCCGGTATATATTTAGCTAAAGTCTCGCTCAATTTTCTTTTACGTTAAAAATTATTTGTTAGAAGTAAAAAGTTTTATATCAGATTCATAATTATCTAAGGATTCGTTGAAGAAACCTCTAAAACTTTTCCATTAAAATATTTATTTCCGTTAAGCGTAAAATCATAAATGTAAGTTGCCATTCCTTCGGCAGAAATTGGCGCCTGATATCCAGGAAAAGCTTCATTTAACATTTCAGTTTGAACAGAACCTAAAGCCAGAACGTTAAAGGAGATTCCTTGTTCTTTATATTCTTCTGCCAATAATTCGCTTAAAGTAATTACAGCACCTTTACTTGAACTATAAGCTGCCAAACCTGCAAATTTAAGACTTCCGCGAACGCCACCAATCGAACTGATGGTTACAACATGACTTCCTTTTTGAAGATATGGCAAACAAATTCTGGTAAGATTTGCTACGGCGAAAACATTTACTTTATAAATACTTTCAAAATCAGCCTGAGTTGTTTCCGCAAAAGGCTTCAATAATAAAGCTCCTGCATTATGTACAACTGCATCTACTTTTTTCCAAGTTGAAGATAAAAAGTTATCCACTTCTTGCAAAGTATCTTCATTTGCTAAATCAACTGAAAGACAAGTTATATTTTGATGCTCTAAAAGCGTTTGAGGTATTTTTCTTGAAATAGCCAAAACTTGACGACCCGCATTTGCAAACTGCAAAGCTAATTCGTAACCAATTCCTCTACTGGTTCCGGTAACAATAATATTTTCCATAAGGCAAAAATAAGCAAATACAATAAAAATAAGGATTATTTATTCATTGTAATTTCTTCTGTTTGTGTGGTGGTGATTTTTGTGACAGCCGGTAAAAACTCTTGTATAAAAGATGTTATATGAGGAATATCCATCACTTTAAATTCATCTGAAACATGGTGATAAAAATCAAAATTCTCAAAATCAAACGTACTTATTGACTGACAAGGCTTTTTGAAAACATCATAGAATGAATAATTATCAGATCTGTAAAACAATTCATACTCGGCTTCTTTTGGTAAAAATCCTATTGTTTTTTTTCCGGTATACTCATTTATTTTTTCAGCCATATTCGATTTATCAAAACCTGTAATGTAGGCCAAATAATCGCGCTTCATTGGCACACCAATCATTTCGATATTCAATTGTGCATATAAATTGAAATCTTGTTTTTTTAGTTTTTGAACCAAACTTTTAGATCCCAACAATCCTTTTTCTTCTCCGGCAAAAAACACAAAAAGAATACTGCGTTTGTTTGATTTTGTTTTAGCAAAATATTTCGCCATTTGCGCAACAGCAGTTACACCAGAAGCATCATCATTTGCTCCGTTATTTATTACGTCTGCTTGTTGTTTTTTCTCTAAACCAATATGATCGTAATGAGCGCTTAGAACCACAAACTCTTTTTTTAGTTCAGGATCTGTTCCTTCTAAAACTCCAACAATATTAAAAGCTGGAGATTTAAAATTAGTCAGTGTATCTCGATAAGTAGTAAAATAAGGCTTCACATTATTCTTCTTAAAAAAATCTTCCAGAAATACTGCAGCTTTCTCAATTCCTTTTGTTCCAGTTTCCCTACCTTCTAATTCATCGGAAGAAAGATATTTTAAGAAGTCCGAAACTTCTGTTTCATTTACTTTATACGTAATTTCTAGTGGTTTCGAATTTGATTTAGAGCCTTTTTCGCTTATCGCAGATGGATTTGATTTACAAGCTAAAAAAACAAGCGGTAGAAGAAAGTAAAGTTTTTTCATAAAAATAATATAGGGTTAAGTCAATTTAAAAAGCCAAGTGATTGGTTTAAAAGTGTAAACTTCTGAAAAGTAAAAAAAATAATCGTAAAAAAACCCTTTCGAAGCTAAAAAAGCCGAAAGGGTCCTATTATCTATTTTCAAGAGATTTTATCCTGCGATAACTGATCTTGAAATTACAATTTTTTGAATTTCAGAAGTTCCTTCGTAAATCTGAGTAATTTTTGCATCACGCATAAAACGCTCAACATGGTATTCTTTTACGTAACCATTTCCACCGTGAATCTGAACAGCTTCAACTGCAGTATCCATTGCTACTTGCGAAGCAAATAATTTTGCCATCGCACCACTTACATCATAGTTTCTATGCTGGTCTTTATCCCAAGCTGCTTTCATACATAAATGACGTGCTGCTTCGATATTTACAGCCATATCTGCCAATTTGAAGGCGATCGCCTGATGATTACAAATTTCTGTTCCAAAAGCTTTACGCTCTCTTGAATATTTCAATGCCAACTCGTAAGCTCCAGAAGCGATTCCTAAGGCTTGAGATGCAATACCAATACGACCTCCGGCAAGAGTTTTCATAGCAAACTTGAATCCAAAACCGTCTTCTCCAATTCTATTTTCTTTTGGAACTTTTACATCACTAAACATTAATGAGTGCGTATCAGAACCACGAATTCCCATTTTTTGTTCTTTTGGCCCAATAGAAAAACCTGGCATATCTTTAGTCATGATCAAAGCATTAATTCCTTTATGCTTTAATTCCGGATGAGTTTGTGCAATTACTAAATAAACTGAAGCTGTATTTCCGTTTGTAATCCAGTTTTTAGTTCCATTTACCAAATAATGGTCTCCCATATCAATTGCTGTAGTTTTTTGCGAAGTTGCATCACTACCCGCTTCCGGCTCACTTAAACAAAAAGCTCCGTGAATTTCTCCTGAAGCTAAACCCGGCAAATATTTTTGTTTTTGTTCTTCAGTTCCAAACTCTTGTAAACCCCAGCAAACTAATGAGTTATTTACAGACATCACTACAGAAGCTGACGCATCAACTTTAGAAATTTCTTCCATTGCAATTACATATGAAATTGCATCTAATCCACTTCCTCCGTATTTAGGATCAACCATCATTCCCATGAATCCTAATTGCCCCATTTTTTTAACTTGCTCTGTCGGAAAAATTTGTTTTTCGTCGCGCTCAATAACACCTGGCAACAATTCATTTTGAGCAAAATCTCTTGCTGCTTGTTGAATCATCAAATGTTCTTCGGTAAGATTGAAATCCATAGTATTTTATTGTTTTGTTATTCCTAAACCAAATTTGAAGAAATTTAATTTAGTTGGTGGTTATTTTTGTTTTTTGAATTGCTTTTATTCTAAATGAAAAGGCTTTCAAAGATAATTTTTAAATGTGAAATTAACAATGCACGCATATAAAATTAATAGATTAACAGTGTTTACGATAACGTTTTCGTAATAATATCGAAATTTAGCACGATAGACATCAACTTTGCAATGTTTTCTTTAAAATTTAAGAATAAAACTGCCGATAAAAACAACTAAATTCTAAAGATAAAAAAGATTTCTTTCTTTAAAAAGATTAAACAATCCTTAAAACACGCAAAAGTACGTAAAACATATCTTACTAAATTGATTATTAAACTAATACGTTACACAAAAATAAAAATCAACATAAAAAAACATCATTAACAAGGTTATTAAATTGATAAATTAGCATTATTTTTGCTCAAAAAATATAATATCGACAACACATGAAAAAGATTTTACTTTTACTTACTTTCCTTTTAAGCTTACAATTTTCGACAATTTCAGCCCAAACTCAATTAGAGGTTAATGGCGTTACAGTTCCGAGAAAAATTGAATTTCAAGGCAAATCTTTACAACTTAACGGTGCTGGTGGAAGATCAAAAATGTGGTTAGAAGTTTATGTTCAGGCATTGTATTTATCTCAATTAAGTCAGGATCCTCAATTTATTATTGACAGTGATACTGAAATGGCCATTAGAATCGAAATTACATCATCTATGGTTTCTTCAAACAAATTGACTAAGGCAATGAATACTGGTTTTGAAAAATCAGCAGGAAGCAACCTTCAACAATTGAGACCTAGAATTGAGGAATTCAAGACTTTTTTAAGCGATGCTATTACTGAAAAAGATGTTTTTATTCTAGCATACAATCCGCTTGATCAAACCATCAATGTTTACAAAAACGAAACTTTAAAAGGAAAAGTTTCAGGATTTGATTTCAAAAAAGCATTATTCGGAATCTGGCTTTCAGATAAACCAGTTGACGAAACATTAAAAAAACATTTATTAGGGATATAATTCTTAATTCTTTAAATATTTAAAAAGCCGAAAACGGAATAGTTTTCGGCTTTTCTTTTTTGTTTAATAAATTTGATATGAAATACATTATTCGCATTATTCTATTTCATACTTTTACGCAAACTAAACATATCTCAACAAAATGAAAGATTTATTACAGCAATTTGAAAATAAAGCACCTGAAATTGTTTTTAACTGGAAAGATTCTGAAACAGAAGCTGAAGGATGGACCGTTATTAATTCACTACGTGGAGGAGCTGCAGGTGGAGGAACAAGAATGAGAAAAGGCTTAGATATGAACGAAGTTTTATCATTGGCTAAAACAATGGAAGTAAAATTTTCAGTTTCTGGACCTGCAATTGGAGGCGCTAAATCCGGAATAAATTTTGACCCGAATGACCCTCGTAAAAAAGGAGTTTTGCAACGTTGGTATAAAGCTGTTTCGCCTTTATTAAAAAGTTACTACGGAACCGGTGGAGATTTAAATGTTGACGAGATTCACGAAGTTATTCCTATGACAGAAGAATGTGGTGTTTGGCATCCGCAGGAAGGTGTTTTTAACGGACACTTTAAACCAACTGAAGCAGATAAAATTAATAGAATTGGACAACTACGCCAAGGTGTTATTAAGGTAATAGAAAACCCTAAATTCTCTCCTGACGTAACTAGAAAATATACTGTTGCCGATATGATTACAGGTTATGGCGTTGCCGAAGCTGTTCGTCATTTTTACGCTACTTATGGCGGTGATATTAAAGGCAAAAAAGCAATCGTTCAAGGTTTTGGAAATGTTGGATCTGCAGCTGCTTTTTACTTGGCTGAAATGGGTGCAAAAGTAATTGGAATTATTGACCGTGACGGAGGATTAATTAAAGAAGAAGGTTTTTCTTTTGAAGAAATCAGAACATTGTTCTTAAACAAAGACGGAAACAAATTAGTTGCCGACAATATGATTCCATTCGAAGAAATCAATTCTAAAATATGGACCATTGGTGCTGAAATTTTTACTCCTTGTGCAGCTTCAAGATTGGTTGCTCAATCTCAAATTGACAGCTTAATCGCAAACGGATTAGAAGTTATTTCTTGTGGTGCAAATGTTCCTTTTGCTGACAAGGAAATTTTCTTTGGCTCAATTATGGAAGAAGTAGATCATAAAGTAAGTTTGATTCCAGATTTTATTTCGAACTGTGGAATGGCTAGAGTTTTTGCTTATTTCATGGAGAAAAAAGTTCAAATGACAGATGAAGCGATCTTTAATGATACATCTGAAATTATAAAAAATGCGATTGTTAAGGCTCACGCCTTAAATCCATCAAAAACAAATATCAGCGCAACTGCATTTGAAATTGCATTGAAACAATTAGTGTAATCTTTTTATACTTCTATTTCTAAGCGGGCTAAATTTTAGCTCGCTTTTTTATTTAACCGCAAAGTTCGCAAAGCCGTTTGTTCTAATCTCGCAAAGTCGCAAGGCAAAAAAAAAAAAAAACTTTGCGACTTTGCAAGAAATAATTTAGCATGCCTTGCGTAAAACTTAGCGCACTATGCGGTTAAATTCTCTGTTTGATTGTAAACAATTTTTACTACTTTTAAGCGTTTTTATTAAATACTATTACAAAACTCAGAATCAAAATGACTTTTATAGATTCTTCAGATAAAAAGAAATCACTACTAATATCTACAGCTATATATGCAATCTTGCTGTTGCTTTTATTTTTCATTCGTTTTTGGCCTCCATATAATCCAGAAAACAATGTCGCTCTTGCAGCTGGCGGTGGCGGTGGTGGCGTAACTGTGAATTTTGGAGACAGTGATTTAGGCTCTGGAGCAAATTATAAGAGTGAAGTTTTAGAAGTAAAAAATAACATCAAACAAGCTCCTGCAAAATCAACTCCAGACGAAGCAATCATAACACAAGAAAACTCAACAACTGCAGCAGAAGATGTCATAATCCCTGTAAAGGAAAAACCTAAAAAAACTACACCAATCGTAAAACCGGAAACGAAACCGGTTCCTGAGAAACCAAAAGTTTCGAACTCTACAAACGATGCTTTATCGAGCATTTTAAAAGGATCCAACAAAGGTGGAGATGGAGATGATAAGGTGGCAGGAAATAAAGGAAAATCTAACGGAAGTTTAGGTTCCAATGGATATTACGGCAGCGGAGGTTCTGGTGGCGGAACTGGAGGAGGAAACGGTACAGGAAATGGTATTGGTACAGGAAGCGGTTACGGAGCAGGAAGCGGCGGCGGTTCTGGTGGTGGATCTGGTTATTCTTTAGGAACCAGAAAAGCATTATCGAAACCCGCACCAAAATACACCTGCAACGAAGAAGGAAAAGTAGTTGTTGAAATTACGGTAGATCAAAATGGAAAAACAATTAGTGCTACTCCAGGAATTAAAGGAACAACAAATACGGCACGATGTTTATTAGATCAAGCCAAAATTGCTGCCATGAATACAAAATGGGATGCTGACAGCGACGCACCAGCAAAACAAACTGGGAAAATTATTTATAATTTTAGTTTGAATTAAAAAACGAATTTCACTTTAAACGAATAGAAAAAGGCATTCTGAAATCATCAGAAAGCCTTTTTTATTTTCACCTAGTTTGTCATTTCGACCGAAGGGAGAAATCACACTAGAAACTCCGCAATCAAAACTGAATCTTTGTCGATCATCTGGTGTGATTTCTCCCTTCGGTCGAAATGACATACTTTTTGATTACTTTTCCTAAATCTACCCTCTTTATTCTTTCCTCTTTATTCTCTTTTTTTCCGCGTGAGGGATAGAAGCTAGCTACCGAAGTAGCGCGGATAGCCCGACCGCAATAAAAAAATGGGCGAATCAACGTTATGCTGATTAGCCCATTTTTTTATTGTGGTCACGCCCTAATGAGAATTTTACTTCGGGCTCGTAGCAATCACAAACTTCAAGTTGTTCTTCACTCCTATTTGCAATACGTCAACTAAATCCTGTACTTGTAAATTAAACGGAATTCGAACTACAACGGTTTGCTCTTTGTCTGCTCCTATTTTAGACATTAAACTAGTTTCTAAGTTTTCGAAATCAACTGGTTCTTTGTCGATGTAAAATTTTTTATCTTCGGTAACTGATAAGCTTATTAGTTGTTTGTTTGTTTTTTCGTTTGCTTTCGCTTTTGGCAATGTCATTTTAATAACATTAGGATTCGCAAGTGTTGAAATAATAAGGAAAAACAACAGCAAGAAAAACATAATATCACTTAATGATGAAGTCGCCACTTCGGCATGAAATCTTCTTTTTCTCTTAATAGACATACCTTATGATCTTTGAATTATGTTGACAAATTCTAATATTTGCTTTTGAATTTTTAAAGCAAAATCATCTATTTTTCCGTTCAATAAGTGGTAAGCACTGTAAGCAATAATACCTACAATAAGTCCAGATCCTGAACTGATCATTTTTTCGTACAAACCTCCTGAAATATTTCCGATACTAATATTTTCTGTAACTGAGATACTATAAAAGATCTTAATTACTCCGGAAATTGTTCCAATAAAACCTAAGGTCGGCGCAATACCGGCAATAAGTCCTAAATGACCTAAACGTCTTTCCATTTCACCAATTTCAATATCGGCAGCACGGTCCATATTTGATTCGATTTCAGCAATTGGTCTTCCGATAACTAAAACACCTTCTTTCAAAATATTTCCGGCAGCAGTATCACTTCTTTCAACAATTGTTCTGGCCAATTCAATATTGCCGGCATTTAACTTATCTCCAACATCCTGCATTAATCTGGCATCAATTTTAGATGCTTTACTGATATACAGATAACGCTCTATGATAACATAAAAAGTGTAAAATAATAGGATGGCGATTGGAATCAGGAAAAAACCTCCTTTTAAGATAAATCCTAGAACAGAGATTTCAGTATTTGGTGCAATTTTTTCGATAACTACGTTAGATGCGGCGTTTGCAATGGTATCTGTTTGTAATTGAATGAAAGTAAACATATATTAATTCTGGTTTTTAATAATTAATTCTAAAAAATATTTGAAATTTGCAATAAAGATAATTTTCGCTCTAATATAAAACTAAAAAAAACGAAAATTATTTCAAACGACAACTATTTTATCCAAAATACATGAACTATCAAGAAACTACAAATTGGATGTTTAATCAACTTCCGATGTATCAACTTCAAGGCGCTTCGGCATATAAAGAAGATTTGACCAATATTAAATTATTGGCTGCACATCTTGATCATCCGGAAAAGCAGTTAAAATGTATTCATGTTGCGGGTACAAACGGAAAAGGTTCGACTTCGCATATGCTGGCTTCGGTTTTGCAGGAAGCAGGATATAATGTTGGGTTGTACACTTCGCCCCATTTAAAAGACTTTAGAGAAAGAATAAAAATTAACGGCGAAGAAATTTCGGAAGATTTTGTTTGTGAATTTATCGCAAAACACAAAGGTTTTTTTGAAGCCAATGACATGAGTTTCTTCGAAATGTCTGTAGGTTTAGCTTTCGATTATTTTGCCTCAGAAAAAGTAGACATCGCTATTATTGAAGTTGGTCTTGGCGGAAGATTAGACGCAACAAATATAATCACACCTTTAGTTTCTGTAATTACGAACATCGACCTGGATCATACACAGTTTTTAGGAAATACTCCAGCGGCAATCGCGGGAGAAAAAGCCGGCATTATAAAACCAAATGTTCCGGTTGTTATTGGAGAATATACAACCGAAACGCAACCTGTATTTTTGGCGAAAGCCGAACTAAACAAGGCTGCAATATTTTTTGCTTCAGAATTAATATCAGAAGTTTTTCCGTCGGACTTAATTGGGGATTATCAATTTCATAATAAAAAAACTGTTCAACAAACTATCGCTATTTTAAACAGCCAAAACGAATATAAGGTGTCAGATGAAAATCTAAAAACCGGTTTATTGAAAGTGGTAAAAAATACGGGGTTACAAGGAAGATGGCAACAACTTGGAGAAAACCCAAAAATTATATGTGACACAGCCCACAACAAACATGGATTGGCGGTTGTGATGAATCAGATTCAGAATGAAAACTTTGCGAATCTACATATTGTTTTGGGAGTGGTAAATGATAAAGATCTTGATTCTATTTTACCGTTGTTCCCTAAAAAAGCACAATATTATTTTTGCAGTCCCAATTCGTCCAGAGGATTAAGTACTGAAATACTGCAAGATGCAGCTAAAAAACACAACTTAATTGGAGAAAAATATGATTCTGTAGAAAAAGCTTTTTTGGCAGCAAAGAAAAACGCTACAAAAAACGACTTTATTTATGTAGGCGGAAGTACGTTTGTCGTGGCCGAACTGCCGTTAAATAAGGACAATTAAACTTCAGGTCTAAATCAGGACAAATCACAACCAAAACATCAATTCGTTGAAAATCAATGACTTAAATTTATATAGTTTATAATAATCTAAACAAATTTAAATCATGAAAAAAAGTAACACCCTCGCACTGGGATTCATCGCATTGATGATCTCGGTGGGTGCAAAAATTTGTGCCCAGGAAAAAGAGAAACCTGTATTTATTACAGTAACAACTTTACATCGGAATTTAGCCTCTGATGGGAAAGATTGGAAGAATAGTGAACAAGAGTACTTTGACAAAATTACCAGTAAAAATGACTTGATTATTGGATCAGAAATTCTGACTCATTATTACACCGATGACAATACCGAAATTGTTCTGGTTAACGTTTATAAAACCTGGGAAGATATTGAAAAAGCCGGAGCGCTTAGCGATGAATTAATCAAGAAAAATTGGCCGGATGAAAAAGCAAGAACTGCCTTTTTTGAAAAATATGAAAAATTCTACGCTCCTGCTCACTCAGATGAAATTTATCAAAGTGTAACTTCTGTTGGAAAGAAAGAATATAAAGATCAGACAAAAAAACCAATGATCGTTTATATTCGAAAATCTCAAATAAACCCCGAAGGCAAAGGAAAAAATTTAAAAGAGTTCAATGATAAAATAACATTCAATGACCCTTTTATCAAAGCTTATTATCCGTATCGTCATTCTTGGGGCTCAAATAGTACAGACTTTCTGGAAGCTTTTTTCTATGATTCTCTAGCTGATTTAGAAAAATCAAATGATAAAATAACGGAACTCATAAAATCAACGTGGCCAAAAGAAAAAGACCAAGACGCTTTTTTTGATGAATTACAAAAATCATTTACGGGAAAACATAGTGATTACATCTACAGAAACATTCCGTCTCTCTCGAAATGAAAAATAAATCAAAAAAACAAAGTCATAACAAATTATACCCCAACAACATAGAAAAAACATTAAAAAAACTTTAAATTTTTAGTGCATTTTCTTTGCAGAACTCGAAAACTAGCGTATATTTGCACTCGCAATCACGAAATGATAGCAACCTAGTAAAATAGGGCGATTAGCTCAGCTGGTTCAGAGCACCTCGTTTACACCGAGGGGGTCGGGGGTTCGAACCCCTCATCGCCCACATAAATTCCAAAAACTCCAAAGTCATTTGATTTTGGAGTTTTTTATTTTATATCTATTTCATGAATTTTATCGTTTACATCTTATTTAGTGAAAGCAAAAATAAATTCTATATTGGATTTACTTCCAATTTAGAAGAAAGACTTATTCGTCACAATCAAAAAAGCAAAGGGTTTACAGGAAATGTAAATGACTGGAAAATCGTTTATACTGAAAACTATGAAACAAAAGAAATCGCACATAAAAGAGAATTACAAATTAAATCCTGGAAAAGCAGAATTAAAATCCAAGAATTAATTAAAAATAAGGATTAGCTCAGCCAGTTCAGAGCATTCCGATTTTCAATCGGAAGTGGTCGGGGGTTCGAACCCCTCATCGCCCACCAAAATTCCAAAAACTCCAAAGTCATTTGATTTTGGAGTTTTTTATTTTATATCTATTTCATGAATTTTATCGTTTACATCTTATTTAGTGAAAGCAAAAATAAATTCTATATTGGATTCACTTCCAATTTAGAAGAAAGACTTATTCGTCATAATCAAAAAAGCAAAGGGTTTACAGGAAATGTAAATGACTGGAAAATCGTTTATACTGAAAACTATGAAACAAAAGAAATCGCGCATAAAAGAGAATTACAAATTAAATCCTGGAAAAGCAGAATAAAAATCCAAGAATTAATTAAAAATAAGGATTAGCTCAGCAAGTTCAGAGCATTCCGATTTTCAATCGGAAGTGGTCGGGGGTTCGAACCCCTCATCGCCCACCAAGAAACTCCTTAAGAAATTAAGGAGTTTTTTTATGCTTATGATTTACAAATCTTAGAGTAGGAATGCGAAGTCAATGAGATTCTCGTAAAGCACTTTATAAGAAGTCTTATTAGAGGTAAGTTTTTTTTTTACAATTTATTAAAAAGCACTTCAACAGTAGACTCTTTTTGATTTAATACGATCAGCTGACTTTTATCTTCTAAAAATACTTTGATTGCAAATTCTTTATCTGCTTTAATTTTCAGATCCTTTAACTCTACAAACTTACTTTTTACCAGTTTAAGTTTTTCTGCATTGTTTTTTGAAATGATAATTACCTTGGTTAAAGGTGTTTGTTTCATTTTTTCAATACTATTAACTGTTATTTGATCTTCATATTCTGTTCTGGAACGATAACGAAACATTTTGTGTATTACATTAAAATCATTTTCATTTTCACTCAGTACATATCTATAAGTCATAATATTATCAAGCTCATTTATCCAATTAGGAAAATTTTCTTCATAAATCCTGATATAAGCATCAATAAAATTTTTATCAATAGATTTCTTTTGGTCAATATATGCTACGACTAACGGATAAATTTTCTTTGCCATAAGGTTGATATATTTTTTATTATACCAATCTCCAGTGTCAATTTTTCCATCTAATTGTTCGTAAACATAGCCATTCCCTAATGCAGTTGCCAAAACCTCATTCATAAGCTGATAAGCATAATTACTGCATTTTGATTTGCTTTCTTTAAAATATGTATCTATTTCTGTTTTTACTGCAAGCGATTGTTCGTCATAAATTATATGATAAGTTTCGTGCAACATCACACTAAACAAATCTTTGTATGAATTTAAATCGGTTTGTACGGCACTGATGAAATTATTACAAAATGCCTGCGCAGTAAATCCCTTAGAATTTGGCAATGGATAAAAAGCTATTTCAAACGGAATGGAGTTATCCCAACTTGAATTATAAAACAATAGTCCCGTTTCAAAATAGTTTTCTATATGATGTTCATTAGAATATTTTTTAATGCCATCAAGCTGTTTTTCAAATTTCTCTTTGTTCGGATTATAAATTAGTTCATTATAAATTGGTGTAAATTCTGAAATACTTTCTGCCAGATCAATTAATGTTTTATTGGGAATAAAGCCTATAGAACGAGCTTTGAAATCGTTTAGATTATCAGTTTCGATCATATTCTTTTTTAGAAGATCTTGCGCTTGCATCGTCTTTTTTGAGCCGTACGGAAACTCCTCAAATCGATAGCTATAATCAAATGCTAATTTGTCAAATTTTGAAATTATGGCAGTATATTTTTCAATGTTATATTTTGATTTTTGAAATTCAGTTTTGAAAACATTTTCAGGGTAATTTTCAGAAAGATTTTGCAAAAAAACAAAAACGGCCAACTGCTCAGAATATTTAATATTAAAAGTTGCCTTTTGACCAAATGTCATCGTTGTCAAAAATAAAATGGGTAGTAAAATTATATTCTTCATATCATTTGTTAAGGTTCGTAGCGCCAAGTAGTATTTCAATTATTTGCTCTTTTAGTTATAAATTCTATGCAAAAAAAATCAAGTTTCTGTGTCAAATTCCAGCTTCGACTTCTGTTTTATTATTTAAAAAACTCTTCAAAACTTCCTCTTTTTGCTTTTTGATAATTTTCAATATATACATCTAAAAAACCACTTTGCTTTAAAAATTGCATTGGATCTTTTATATTTAGTATTTCTTCGATTGCTTTTTGTTTATCTTTCTGTTTATTGAAATACGATTCTATTATTTTATAACCCATCCAATATCCTAAATCATTTGGTCTGTCATCTTTCTTGGAGGTTTCATATAACCAGTCTTTATAATCAGGATTTTTTAATCTTGCTACAAATTCCTGACATAATTTATCCAGGTTTTGATCTCCATAATTATATTCAAACTTACTTATTTGTTCTCCTGAAATAAGCTCACCAATGAAATCAGCGCCTCCTTCCATCAAACACCATTTCAGTAACATATCTTTGCCTTCAATTTTTTGTTGATAGTGAATAAGTTCGTGTGCGATTAAACCTGAAACGCCATCCAGATTTTTAAGCTTTTCTGTTCCAATAATAATTCCGTCGGGAGAAGAAGTTCCGCCTGAATTAAATCTTCCATAGACAAAATAAATTGGAGGAAACTTTGCTTTTGGATACCAATATTTCAATGCACTATAAATGGCTCTTACTCTCTTTTCCTTAGACGAAATACCATCTAAAACATTTCTTGAAAGTTCATAATCTGCTTTTCTTTTCTTCACAACAGCAAAAAGAGAATCGGCATTGATTATTCTGTTTTCGGTAAATCCTTTAACACCCGGAGAACCTTTTTGCATATATTCAATAAACGGATTTTGTTTTGCTTTGTCCATTTTGTCAAATGCTTCCCAAAAATTTTTTGAATCTTTTGTTTCAAAAACGGCATCTAAAGGATTATCAGAAAAATTACTTTGCGCAAAAATAAAATTAGAAAAAGTAATAAAAAATGTTATGACAATAAGATTCTCTTTCATCTCTGATAATTTTTAAAGATTTTTAGTTGTTTTGCTGAATAATTTGATTTTTCTCCAAACGAATATAAGAAATATTTTCACCATAATTTATTAACCTTTTTAAGATGAATAAAAATGATTCTTCGTTATCCTCTTGTTGAAATTTTCTTTAAATCGTTTAGAAAATGATCTGTAAACAAGTTTATAAGACTCACCCAGAAACGGCTTAAAGGATTAAGGAGTTCTTTATATAATTGTATTTCACAATTTCAAACCTGTTTTTTACCAAATGGGAAATTTCTGAGAAATTTTAAATATCTTTGAATTATGAGCACACTATTAAAACCAAATCACATAGGGCGAAAAATTAGCCGTATTCGTGAACTTCGAGACATGAAACAAGAAGCTTTGGCGCAAGCTTTAGGAATAAGTCAACAAACTGTTTCTACTATTGAAAACAGCGAAACAATAGATGATGAAAAACTTATAGAAATAGCTAAAGTACTCGGGGTTACAGTTGAAGCAATTAAAAACTTCTCTGAAGAAGCTGTTTTAAATATTATTAATAATACATTTAATAGTCATGACAACTCAACAATAAATGCAATTAATGTTCAACCTACCTTCAATCCGCTTGACAAAATTGTTGAACTATACGAACGTTTAGTTCAGGCAGAAAAAGATAAAGTCGAATATCTGGAAAAAATAGTAAAAGGAAAATAACCTTTTAAAAAAGTAAAAACTCCTTAATTTCTTAAGGAGTTTTTTTATGTCTTATTTAAAAAAAACTAATCGATCCAACTCTTTGTTATAGATGAGAATGAAAAATTCATCTATACAAAAGCATAGATTAACGGATAAATTTTACTTCGCAACTCTTTTTAAATCCAGATCTTGAAAGTCAAAACTAAAATCGATATTTGGCGAAATCCCTTTCATTTGAATTGACTGTGCTTTGCCCATTTCGTCAAGCGAAAACATAGCAAAAGCATCACAATTCATTGCCTGATATTCCCATTTTATAGCAAATGTATTCGCATTATAAAATGCCATTGGCCCGTTTAGTTTTGGTGAACGATAAGATTTAAACCATAATTGTTTGTCCTTTTCAAACACTTCAATTTTCCCAAACCATTTATCTTCATATACCCCTACAAAATCTTCATTTTTTACTTTTACATTTTTTACAGATTTTACTTTTTCCCAGACTTTTTTAGTCACATCATCACCTGTATCTTTCCCCTGCTTCATCCAATCAGCTATTTTATCGGTCCAGCCAAAATCATCCAAACCTAAGTAACTGTCCGAAATAGTATTTGTAACTGCTGAGAAAAGTCCGCCACCACCATTTTCAGTATTGGTCAAAATTACAATACCCAGATTTAGATCTGGATACATTGTCACAACAGATAACATACCAGGTAAACCACCAGTATGCGAAACTTTTAAATTTCCTTTCACATCTGATAATCCCCAACCTAGACCATAACCATCAAAATGCGAACTATATCTAGGATTTCTATCAACTTCTTCGACTGTATGAATACGCCACATTTCATCATGGTTTTCTAAAGAAAATAATGTTGAATTTAAATCGGCTCCATATTTACCTTTATTCAGACCAACCATCATCCATTTAGACATATCAGCAACGTTAGAGTAAATTCCGCCCGCAGCACTATTTATCTGAACCCCCATTCCTTCGATTGTTTTTATAGTTCCTGATTCAGAAGAATGAGATGTTGCCATATTTGTTTTATCCTTTATAAAACTACTTCCTGCAAAAGTATTGTTCATTTGCAATGGCTCAATAATTCGCTTTTGTACAAATGCCTCATAACTCATCCCGCTAACTCTCGCAATTACTTCTCCCGCTACGATGTAAAGCAAATTATCATAATCAAATTTGGTTCTAAAGGCCGAAACCGGCTTAAAATGCTGAAAACTGGTCACAACATCCTTAATCGTAAAATTTGAACCATCAGGAAAAAACATCAAATCACCAACGCCTAATCCTAATCCGCTGCGATGCGTTAGTAAATCTTGTATGTTAAAATTCTCAGTTACATAATCATTATACATTTTGAATTCAGGAATGAAATCTTTGACTTTATCTGTCCAATTCAATTTACCCTCGTCCTCCAAAATCGAAAGTGCTGCTGCAGTAAATGCTTTACTATTCGATGCAATTTGAAAATTAGTATATTCGTTTACAGCTTTTTTTGTTTCGACAGAGGTAACTCCATATCCTTTTTGGTGAATTATTTTTCCATCTTTAACAACCGCAATTGATGCTCCCGCTACTTTAAATTTTTTCAAGGCATCTTCCATTAAAGAATCAATTTTTGAAGACGTCACTTGAGCAAATGTTGGAATAATTGTAAAACAAATAAAGAGCAGTGATGCTAAAAATGGTAATGTTTTTTTCATGTTAATTACTTTGTGTCAATGTTAGTTTATCTAATTTAACTGTATATAAAATAATAACTACACTCCTTAATTATAAGGAATTCTCATCAAAATTTAAAATTCAATCTCAGCTAATATAAGAAATATCTTTATTCTAAATAGTCAATCAATTCAAGTTAATTTAGGACTTATCAACACTGTTTTTTCACTTATATCAAAAAAAATATCCTTCTAATAATTACTTTTCATTGA
Source organism: Flavobacterium sp. FlaQc-57 (assembly GCF_044007395.1). NCBI lineage: Bacteria > Pseudomonadati > Bacteroidota > Flavobacteriia > Flavobacteriales > Flavobacteriaceae > Flavobacterium > Flavobacterium sp. FlaQc-57. The sequence continues at coordinate 5,745 of NZ_JBIPDA010000004.1, read as the reverse complement.
ACTAAAATGGTTCTTCTAAAAAATAATTATCATATAAATCGATAATCAGCATCATTTTTTCGCTCTGTTATTTAAGGAAATCAAGGATAAACCAGCAACAAAAAATAAAAAAATCATGGCAACAACATTGATAAAAACTTTTTCATAGCCAATATTCATGGCATTTAAAAAAGGATAAGGATACCAATTTACGATTGCACCACGAATTAAAGAATAAATGAGATAACATATAGGGAAGAAAGTCCAGTAAATGCCATTCTTCCAATTTAATTTCTCTTTTGGAGAAAAGATCAACCAATACAAAATGTACAAAATCGGGTTTAATACGTGAAGCATGTTATCAACTACAAACTGCCATCCGGTTACGACCCACAATCCTCTAAGAACAATATTGTAAACAACTCCAACAATTAATATATAAAGCGCTATTGCTGTTTGAACTGAATTACTTAAAAAAAACAAACCTATTCTTGTTTTTGACATAAAAGTGGAGAACGTTAAACATAAAGCGATTAGCAAATTAGATAAAACTGTAAAATAACTAAAAAAATTAAGTACACTCCCCTCTGTAAGATAGAGCTGAAATACAATAGCGACCCATGCAAAAAACAGCACAATTGAAGCAGAAAAAACTTTAGCCTTTAATTCTACATTTAAACTACTCATAATCTATCATTTAAAGGATTTTATTAATCTGATTTCAAGTTTGAAATTTCCCCACAATTAGGTACTGAAAATCAAATATAAAACAATTCAAAAAACAAAATTACATTAATGATTAAAAAATAAGGTCGTGAACATGTGTTTATATACGTATAAATACTTAATATTGCATATGTATAAATACTTATATTATTGATTTAATTAAAAACAAAAGTTTCTAATAAACAACATCAATGGCACAAAACAAAAAATACAATATTGAAGTTCGTCTTTGGATTGAAGAAACTGAAGGTCCATTTTTAGGAATTGGAAAAATTTGGCTTCTCGAAAACATCAGAAAAACAGGATCTATAACCAATGCCGCAAAGGAAATGAAAATGGCTTACCGTCAAGCTTGGCAATTAGTAGAAGAAATGAATCAACGCTCTGAAAAAACATTAGTAGAAAAACTTCTTGGAGGAAAAGGCGGAGGCGGCGCAAAACTAACTGAAGCGGGAGAAAAGGCTATCGAAGTTTTTTATGAAATCGAAAAACGGATAAAAGATTTTGCACAAAAAGAAACTCAGAACCTAAAGTTTTAAAAAATTAAATAACCAAAACCAATCTTTTTAACCATCAGTATTCATTTTAAAACATACTGAAAATAATTTTAAATTATGAAACTACGAATTATTACATTTTTACTATTTCCCTTTGCCGTCTTTTGTCAGCAAAACAATTCAAACCAAACAGATTCATTGAAGACATCCAACATTTTCATTCTAGGAGAAGTCATTATAACAAATCACAAAGACAAAGACACTCTTAACAGAATCACTTCAAAAACAATGGAATCTTATAATAAAATGGAAGTTTCCGCGGCTTTAAACTTGCTTCCTGGAATTACTCTAACTTCTTCCGGGCCACGAAATGAATCAATGGTAGCAGTTCGCGGTTTTGACTTAAGGCAAGTTCCCGTATATATGGACGGAATTCCTGTTTATGTTCCATATGATGGTTATGTCGATCTGGCTCGCTTTACCACATTTGATCTTGCTGCAATTGATGTTTCAAAAGGTTTCTCTTCTGTTTTATACGGCCCAAATTCACTTGGCGGAGCAATTAACCTTGTTTCAAGAAAACCTTCTAAAAAACTAGAATATGATGGCTCTTTAGGAATGATAAATACGAACGGATATAAAGGAAATCTAAATATCGGAAGCAATTTAGGGAAATTATATATTCAGGCTGGCTATTCTTATTTTGATCGAAATTCTTTTCGAATGTCATCAAATTATCATCCGTCAAAAAATGAAGATGGCGGACAACGAGACAATTCTTACCGTACTGATCAAAAAATTAGTTTTAAAATTGGATGGACTCCAACCAAAAAAAGTGAATACGCAATTGGATACATTAATCAACAAGGAGAAAAAGGAAATCCCGTTTATACCGGAAACGATATACAGAATCCTCTTTATTCTAAACCACGATATTGGCAATGGCCCAATTGGGATAAAGAAAGTTATTACTTTATTTCTAACTCAAATTTAGACGCCAAGAACAGCTTTAAAACCAGATTGTACTTTGATCGTTTCAAAAACACATTAGATAGCTATGATGATGATAAGTACACTACACAAACAAAAGCCTACGCATTTGAAAGCATTTACAATGATTACACATATGGCGGGAATTTAGAATACAATACACAACTTATTCCGAAAAACGATTTTAAAATTGCATTTCACTTTAAAGAAGATGTGCATCGCGAAAATAATGTTGGCGAACCAGTTCGACACTTTATTGACAATACTATTTTGGTGGGCGTAGAAGATGTTTACAGCATAAATCAAAAATTAACTTTAATTCCAAGTGTCAGCTATAACATTCGCAAAAACAAAGAAGCCGAAGATTATAATAGTACGACAAAAGTAATCTCAAATTATCCTGCTGCAGCTGCAAGCGATGCTTTTAATGTACAAGTTGGCCTATTTTATCAATTGAATAAGTATCAGAAATTAGGTGCCACAGTCTCACAAAAAACAAGATTCGCAACGATAAAAGACCGTTATTCTTATAGAATGGGAACAGCAATTCCTAATCCGGATTTAAAACCAGAAAAAGCAATAAATTACGAAATAAACTATACCGTAACAGCTTTGAACAAATTAACTTTTCAAACGGCTCTATTTTACAGCTCTCTAACTAATGCAATTTTAAATGTAAGCAATATCACTCCCGGAAAATCTCAAATGCAAAATTTTGGTGAAGCGGAGTACATCGGCCTCGAAGCACAATTAAACTACACTGTACTTAATAATCTATCTTTAAATCTTAACTACACTTATATAGAGCGAAACAACTTAACAAATCCAACAATTCATTTCACAGATGTTCCAAATACCAAAGCGGTGGCGAATGTCGAATATCAACCCATTAAAGTAATAAGACTAATAGCCAATGCAGAATTCAATTCTTCAAGATTTAGTACAAGTTACGGAACAAGAGTTCCTGATTACACTTTGTTAAATTTCTATAGTTCAGCTAAAATCGCAAAAAAAATAACCCTGGATGCAGGTATAAATAATATATTCGATAAAAATTATAGTCTCGTAGAAGGTTATCCGGAAGAAGGACGTAATTTCTTTATTACTTTACGCTTTTCTAGCTCAAACTAATTAAAATATTATACCAAAATAGTTATGAAATTACAAACTTATATCGTCATTCTATTTATTTCGATGACATCGATCATGTGCAACTCTTCAAAAAAAGAAGAACATGATACCACAAAAAAAAGCTCAAAAATAGAAAAAGAAACTTGCGCATCTCCAGCAACTGCAACAGATAGTCTTAAACTTGTAAATCACCAAATTGAAATAAAGGGAGAAGTAGAAACTACTTTGCACTTAACAATCGATTCTTTACGAAAAATGAAAGTTGCTACTATTACCAATTTTAAAGTAGTTTGCCAAAGTGGTGAAGTAAAAAAAGATGACAAAATTTGCAAAGGAGTGCTATTAAAAGATATACTCCAAAAAGCAAAGATTAAACAAAACGGACATAAAGATCGAAATTTCTACATTGTAGCCAGAGCATCGGACAATTACAAAGCAACCTTTTCATGGGCCGAAATCTTCAACAATCCTACAGGAGAAAATACCTATGTACTATTTGAAGAGAATGGAAAACCAGTCAAAAATGGCGAAATGATTCTAATTTGCAAAAACGATATCAAAACAGGACCACGCCATGTATATTGGTTAAAAAGTATAGAAGTATACAAAGTCAAATAATTCTAAAAAATATAGTTGATACATAGACTTCATGAGAAATTGTGAAGTCTTATTCTTTTACAACTCGCCACTACACAATCGAATCAATAATTTCATTAAAAAATAGAACCTTTTATAATTCCGCGGGACGATTGTTCAATAAAATTTAAAATCAAATCACGTTCTTCTGTTTGCATAAATTGATCTCTAATCATTCGTAGAGCAAAAGAAATATTATGACGTTCCTGAAAAATTATCCGATAAATTTCTTTCAATTCTTCAATTTTATAAAGTTCAAAACCTCGTCTTTTCAAACCAACGATATTCAATCCTGCATAAGCTAAAGGATCCCTTGCAGCCAGCACATATGGCGGAACATCTTTAACAACGCGACTCATTCCTGTAATCATACTATGCTCGCCAATAACTGAAAATTGATGTATTGCAGTTAACCCACTAATATTAGCCCAATTCCCAACAATAACCTCACCAGCCATTCCAACATTAAATCCAATAACACAATTATCAGCGATAAAACAATCGTGGCCAATATGAGCATTTGCCATAATCAAATTATTATCGCCAATTCTAGTTTTCCCTTTTGATTTAGTTCCTTTATTTATTGTTACAAATTCTCTAACAACAGTACCTGTTCCAATTTCTAAAAAAGTTTCTTCACCATTATATTTTAAATCTTGAGGAATCCCACCTAAAACAGCACCAGAATGTATCTGACAGTTGTCACCAATCTTACTTCCGCTTAAAATACTGACATTGTTCCCAATCCAGGTATTATTACCGACTATAACATCATTTTCGATAGTAGTAAAATTCCCTACGGAAACATTCTTACCAATAATAGCAGTTTTTCCAATAACAGTATTCTTCAATATATTTCATTTAATTATTGATGCAAATATTGAGAAAAAATAAATCAGTTTTTTTGATGTAATATCAAGTAATCGCAGCCCTTATTCTACTCAGGGTCTCTTGACTAACACCAATGAGAGATGCTATATGTTTTAATTTAGCCCTAAGAATAATTTGCGGAAACGATTTTAGTAAAAATGAATACTTTTCTTGTGCGTTCATAATCCTAAATAAATAGTGAAACTCATTAATCTTAGAAAGATATAGTCGAAGTTGATTAAGATGAAATTTAGAAAATAAAGGGTATTGCAGTAAAACCTGTTCATCTGAATAAGATAATGAATAAACTACAGTTTCTTCACAAGTTTGAAGATTCTCAAAAGAAGGCTTTTGTTCAAAAAAACTACTCAACGAAGTAACAAATTGATTATCGGTATAAATCCATTTAGTAACCTCTATTTCATTTTCTAAACAGAATCTACGAACAGTCCCAGATTGAATAAAATACACCTTTGAGCATACTTTACCTTCCTGAGCTATAAATTCTCCTTTCTTAAACTTTTCTTTAACAAAATATCTTCTTATCGCTTCTTCAGTTTCAAAATCGAGTTCTTGAAAACTCTTTATTGTATCAATCAATTCTGTCATACTTCAGGTTATTATCAAAACAAATTTAGTGAAAGATACTCCATTTACTGACGGGTTTTGTTCTACAAATGATATTTACAAAGAAGATCAAAGAAGTATATAAAAGCGCTTATGACAGATCCCGATAATAGAAAAAGATCGATTCTAAACTTAAACCAGAACTCTTTTAAAATAAAAACATATATAACGCAAAAAACCCTATCCGAATTGGATAGGGTTTTTAAAAGAAAGGCGACGACATACTCTCCCACATAACTGCAGTACCATCTGCGCAGGCGGGCTTAACTACTCTGTTCGGGATGGGAAG
>NZ_JBIPDA010000003.1:0-614148 GCF_044007395.1 Flavobacterium sp. FlaQc-57 | reverse complement strand
TTTTTTGAAAATAAATCTCAATCCTTATCTCGTATGCCTGTCAGTATTTCTGTGAACGTTTATCGCTGTTGCGGGTGCAAAACTACACCCTTTATTCCGTTTAACAATACCTAAAACCCACTTATTTCTCATCTTTTTCATAAGTAACTGGTTTGAAGTTTTTTACATCAGGAAGTTTTTTGTACTTTTTCAAAAAACTACCCATTCGAGAAGGTTTTACCACAAAAACGTTACGGTCTTTCCCTCTAGTTGTCTTTGAAAACAGCGCTAAGCCAAATTTTACCTGCTTTGTTTATACGATAAACGTACTGAATTTTGATTTTGCTCCTATATATAAAGACTGTTTCTTCTGAAATTCTATCCCCTAGCCCCGATAGTAGCACAAATCCTTTTGCTTTTTTCTTTAAAAAGTAAAAGATTGGAGCCAATAGCGGGAAGAAGCTCCTGAAAAACTAAACTTATATTACAGATAGCCAAAAATAAACCCGACAAGTTTTAAAAACCTGTCGGGTTACTAAATGAATTTACCCTTATATATAAGGAGTAATTATTTTTTACTTTGCGTCTTGGCTTTTTCTTCCCAATAATTCATAAGCTCGTCATAACTTACCGGATGAGCAGATTTTTGATTAACTAGTCGTCCAGATTCGAATGCACGAAGAAGAATTGTTTCTATTAAATAGTCTTCGTTGACTTCAAAGGGTTTGTATTCTGTTTTTAAACTTATGTCGAACAAATTGGCTGTTGTATTGGATACAAATGCTTTGAATCCACTTTTTAAGGTACGTATTAACTCATAGGTGGTGATTCCAGTTTGCCTGTGAATTAATTTTACAAGAATTTGACCTTGCCTACGTGAAAGCTTTTTAAGCCTATCTTCGAATTCATTGTTAAGATAGTCTTCTACAATCTTAAAATACTTTTTTTTCTCACGATTGGTTTTCAAACGCGCCATACCATTATTTAAAGCTGTTAACCTATCTGCGGCTAATCTGGCATAAGGATATACTTTGTAAACTCGATTTTGAAGAATCAAGAATTGCTTTTGTGCCTCGGGATCCAGCTTTTCTTTTGAAATAATAATCTCGGGCAATTCTATTGTATCGTTTAAAATAGAATCTTGCTCGGTTAATATATAACCCATTTCCTGATTTGGCTTTGGTGTAACCTGCGCCTGACTTGCAAAGGAAATCAATATAAAGAATAAAATACAGTAAGTAAATCTCATTGAATCATAATTTAAGTGTAAAATTATATATTTATATACAACTCTAATACCAAATTTATAAATTAGCAAAAAAATATTTTTATGAGTACTAAATCTATCTTAAAAGATACATCAATTGCTTTCCTTGAAAGCTACTTAAATAACGCCTCTCCTACTGGATATGAGAGTGAAGGGCAAAAACTTTGGATGAATTATTTAAAACCTTATGTTGATACTTTTATTACAGACACTTATGGAACGGCTGTCGGCGTAATTAATCCTGATGCTCCTTTTAAAGTGGTTATTGAGGGGCACGCTGATGAGATTTCATGGTATGTAAATTATATTACTGATGACGGTTTATTGTATGTTATTAGAAATGGTGGATCTGATCATCAAATTGCACCTTCGAAAAGAGTTCACATTCATACTAAAAAAGGTATTGTAAAGGGTGTTTTTGGATGGCCGGCAATTCATACTCGTTTGCGCGATAAGGAGGAGTCTCCAAAAATTAGTAATATATTTATTGATTTAGGTTGCGAAACAAAGGAGCAAGTTGAAGCAATGGGTGTTCATGTTGGTTGTGTAATTACATATCCGGATGAATTCATGATTTTAAATGAAAACAAATTTGTTTGTCGTGCCATCGATAACAGAATGGGTGGATTTATGATCGCTGAAGTTGCCCGTTTATTAAAAGAAAACAAAAAAACACTTCCTTTTGGTTTGTATATTGTAAACTCTGTTCAGGAAGAAATTGGACTTCGTGGTGCAGAAATGATAGCGCAAACTATTAAACCAAATGTTGCCATTGTAACTGATGTTTGTCACGATACAACTACTCCTATGATTGATAAAAAAGTAGAAGGTGATCTTAAAATGGGTAAAGGTCCCGTAATTGCTTATGCTCCGGCGGTACAAAACAGATTACGTGATTTAATTGTTGATACTGCAGAGGAAAACAAAATTCCATTTCAACGTCATGCAACTTCAAGAGCGACAGGAACTGATACAGATGCATTTGCTTACAGTAATGGTGGCGTGGCATCGGCATTGATTTCGTTACCATTGCGATATATGCATACAACTGTAGAAATGGTTCATAGAGATGATGTTGAAAATGTAATTCAACTGATTTATGAATCTTTATTAAAAATTGAAAATAACGAAACTTTTTCTTATTTCAAATAAGACGAGATTTAAAATGTAAATTCGGTTATTTGTATGAATAACCGAATTTACTAATAAAAAAAGCATGAAAATACTATTACTCGAAGACGATTTTACTTTATCAAAAGAGATCTCAGCATTTTTTACTTCAAAAAAATTCGAGTGTACTCCTTATTATGATGGTTCTTTATTATTGAAGAAATATTTTCCGTATGAATATGACCTGATTATTCTTGACATCAATGTTCCTGGAATAAATGGCATTGAGGTTTGTAAAGGAATTAGAGAATTCGACAAAAAGACTCCAATAATTATGTTGACGGCTTTTAGTGAGATCGAGGATAAATTGGCTTCTTTTGGTAATGGTGCCGATGATTATTTGGTAAAACCTTTTCACTTTGAGGAATTATACGCCAGAAGTTCTTCTCTATTACGACGAAAAGAAATTCCGCAACAGGTCGAGAACAAGATTAATATTCACGATCTCGAAATACTTGAAGATGATATGAAAGTTTATCGCTCAGGTGAAGAGATTAAACTTACTCCTAAAGAATTTAAGCTTATTTTGATTCTGGCTCATGCTAAAGGAAAAATATTATCGAAACAATTTATCGCAGAAAAACTTTGGGATTATCATATTGAAACTAATCAGAATACAATAGAAGTTTATATTAATTTTTTGAGAAAGAAAATCGATAAAGACCACGAAGTAAAATTAATACGTACCAAAATTGGTTACGGCTATTATTTAAGCGATCAGGAATGACTTTAAAAAATCGGATATCACTTTTAGTAAGCTTGTTGTTTACAATCCTTTTTGGATTGGCTTCTACATTGATATTTGTTTTGTATTCTAATTTTAGAAAGGAAGAGTTTAGAGATCGTCTTGAGATAAAAGCACTGTCGAATATCAAACTTTTAGTTAATGTTAAGCAAGTAGACAATCAACTTTTAAAAATGATTGATCAAAACTCGATTAATAAACTCTATGACGAAAAGACTTTGGTATTTGATTCTAATTATAAACTAATCTACAGTAGTATTGATGATGCAAAGATCAATTGGTCGATTGACGATTTAAAATACCTTAAAAAACATAAAACATTTTTTAAGCAACAAGGTGATTATGAGGTTTACGGTGTTTTTTATGATACTAAAGACAAAGATTTTTATGCGTTAATATCTGCTACAGATGATTACGGCAAAAGAAAACTGCTTTTTCTAAGATACACTTTAATTATATCTTACATCTTTTTTACTTGTATTTGCTGGGTTTTGACTTCATTTATGGTCAAAAAAGCAATGAGTCCTCTAAATATTTTCCATCAAAAAATAAGAAAGATAAACGAGAATAATCTTGACACTCGTATTGCTTCTAAAAGTAATAAGAATGAAATTGATTTGATTGCAAATGAATTTAATTTCATGATGGATCGAATTGAAATCTCTTATCAAAAACAAAAAGAATTTACCGCTCATGCCTCACACGAACTAAGAACTCCCCTATCCCGCATTACATCTAAAATAGAAAATACTATTGCAGATTCAACAACTTCTATTAAAGGAAAAACGTTTTTACAATCTATTCTATCTGATGTAAATCAATTAACAGAATTGATTAATTCATTATTGGTTCTGTCTAAAATTGACAATAGAAACCAGGAGCATAATGAAGTTCAACGAATGGATGAAATTTTGTTTTCGGCCATTGAAAATCTCAATAAAAGTTTTCCGGATTTCGTTATTCTTTTTGAAATGGAAGAAAATGACAATTTAGATACTGCATTAGAAATTAAAGGGAACAAAAATTTGCTGGAAATTGCATTAAGTAATATTCTTAAAAATGCTTGTGTCTACTCTGATAACAAGCAGGCCAAAGTAACATTCAGTACTAAAAATGATCGTCTTGTTATTTCGATTTCAAACACAGGCCACACTTTAAGTGAAAGTGAACAAAAAAATCTTTTTCAGCCTTTTATGCGTGGTAAAAACTCGAAAGGAACCTCTGGTTTTGGGCTCGGTTTACGTATTGTACAACGTATTTTAAATCTTCACAATTCCACCATAACTTACAGTACACCAGATATTAACACGAATTTATTTCGAATATTTTTTCATTCGTAACTTATTTTAAGCTATTTTTAAGGTAGATTTTAAGCACTCTTAAAGTCTGGTGATAGCATATTTGTATAAAATAAAAACGATACAATGAGAAAACTATGTGCACTATTACTACTTGTACTATTTAACCAAGTGGTTTTGGCTCAAAAAACAGTCACCCTTCAAGACTGTGAAAGCCAATTTCTAAAAAACAATCTCTTTTTATTGGCATCTCAGTATAACATTGATGCTTCGAAGGCTTTAACTATCCAGGCTAAAATTTGGGATAATCCAATGATTAGTGCCGAACTTAATGCTTATAATCCTGAACGAAATCAATACTTCGACATTGGAAAAGAGGGACAAAAAGCGTTTGGTATCGAACAGCTCATTTATCTGGGAGGAAAAAAGCGCAATGAAATAAAGTTAGCTCAAACTAATGAAAAATTGGCAGAATTACAATTCAATGATTTACTGCGAACATTAAAACTACAATTACGAAAAAGCTTTTTTACTGTCTATTACAATACAAAAAGTCTTGAAACTACTGACAAACAATTAGTTCACATTGAAGACTTAATAAACTCTTACAGTGTTCAGGCGCAAAAAGGTAACATCCCTTTGAGAGATGTGGTACGTTTACAATCCTTGTATCTAAATTTTAAAAATGAACGTATGGAAGTTGTAAATGATAATATTGAAGAGCAGGCAAACTTGAAATTACTATTAAACTCTTCTGAAAATATTATCCCGAATGTTACTAGTGACGAATTTAACAAATACACTAAAACCATTCCTTTTGATCTTAAAACTTTTGAAGATGAAGCAATAGCAAATCGTCCTGATTATTTATCAAAACAAAAAGATATTGAAGCAAATGAAATAAACGTAAAATGGCAAAAATCGCTTTCTATTCCAGATATAACAGTTGGAGCAACCTACGATCAGAGAAGTGGCGCTTTTAATAAAGAAGCCAATTTGACTTTAGGGATTCCGCTGCCACTTTGGAATAAAAACAAAGGAAACATTAAATATGCTCAAACAATTCTCGAACAGTCTAAAGTTGAAAAACAAAATTTTGACCTTCAATTACAAACAGAAATTACATCGGCTTGGAATAAATGGGACGAATCCCGAAAAAACTATGTTGTTATAAAACCTACTGTAAATTCAGATTTCGAAGCTGTCTACAATGGAATCTTAACCAATTTTCAGAAACGAAATATCAGTTTACTAGAATTTACTGATTTTATGGAAAGTTACAATCAAGCACAGATTCAGGTAAATGAATTGAAAAAGAAGGTAGTGCTTTCTGGAGAAGAATTAAATAGTACAATCAACAAAGACTTATTTTAAAACGGAACAAAATGAAACATAAACTAATTATAGGAATTGCTCTTGTAGCTTTATCAATTACAAGTTGTAAAAAAGAAGTAGAAAATCCTCAAACAAATACCTCATTTGCATTAAGCGATTCTATGCTAAAAACGACTACTACGGCTGCAGCGCAAACACAACCTGTTAAAAATGTATTGAGTTTTTACGGAAAAATTACAGCTGATAATAATAAAATGATTGATGTTTATCCGCTCGTTGGAGGAAATGTAATTAAAGTTAATGTAGAATTGGGTGATTATGTACGTAAAGGGCAAGTTTTAGCCACCATAAAAAGTACAGATATTGCTGATTTTGAAAAACAATCTATTGATGCAAAAAATGATTTATTGGTAGCTAAAAACCATATGAAAGTTGCTCAGGAATTGTTTGACGGAAAATTGAACTCAGAGAGTGATGTTCTACAAGCAAAATCTGAAGTAAATAAAGCACAGTCCCAATTAGGCAAAATTCAGGAAACGTATAAAATTTACAATATAAAAGCAGGTTCTATTTATGAAGTAACAGCACCAATTAGCGGTTTTATCATTCAAAAGAGTATAAATCAGGATATGCTATTAAGAAGTGACCGTTCTGAAAACATTTTTGATATTGCAGAAATTAGTGAAGTTTGGGCGCTGGCCAATATTAATGAGATTGATATCAATAAAGTAAAATTAGGTATAGACGCAGATGTAACAACATTGAGTTATCCTGATAAAGTTTTTAAAGGAAAGGTTGATAAAATCTTCAATGTTATTGATCCTGAAACAAAAGCAATGCAAGCACGTATAAAACTTCAAAATCCTGGTTATATGTTAAAACCAGATATGAATGCAAATATAAAACTGTCCTATAGCGAAGGTGAATCTATGATTGCAATACCAAGTAAATCAATTGTGTTTGATAAAAGCAAAAATTTTGTAATGGTATTTAAAGACCGAAACAATATTGAAACCAGACAAGTTGAAGTTTACAGAGTGGTTGGGGATACTACTTATATCTCAAGTGGTTTAAAAGAAAATGAAAAGGTTATTACCAACAACCAGTTATTTATTTATCGCGCTTTAAACGAATAAGACATGAACAAATTCATACGAAATATTATTGCTTTTTCACTTAAGAATAAAGCATTTACCTTTTTTTGGGTAGGATTACTGGCGGTTGCAGGATTTATTTCTTTCAAAAATATGCCAATAGATGCATTTCCTGATGTAACCAATACTCAGATTATTATTATCACGCAATGGAACGGAAAAAGCGCTGAGGAAGTTGAACGTTTTGTTACCTCTCCTATCGAAATATCAATGAACTCGGTTCAAAAAAAGACCAGTGTTCGCAGTATTACAATGTTTGGTTTATCCGTAATCAAAATCATTTTTGATGATGGTGTCGATGATACTTTTGCTCGTTTGCAGGTAAACAATTTATTAAAAAATGTTTCGCTTCCTGACGATGTCGAACCTGATGTGCAACCTCCGTATGGTCCAACCGGTGAAATTTTTAGATACATTGTAAAAAGTGACAGTAGAGATAGTAGAGAATTACTAACCTATCAAAACTGGGTAATTGACAAACAACTACGTTCCGTTCCCGGAGTTGCAGATTTAAATGTTTTTGGAGGTCAAACTAAAACTTATGAAGTTGGTGTTGATCCCATAAAACTTGCAAAATACAATATTACTCCACTTCAGGTTTATAATGCTGTAAATTCAGGAAACTTAAATGTTGGCGGTGATATTATCGAAAAAAATGGTCAAGCTTTTGTTGTTCGTGGAGTTGGTTTACTAAAATCGATACAAGACATTGAAAACATTATTGTTGACGACGCAAATGGAAATCCGATTCTAGTAAAAAATCTTGCCTCTGTTTACGAAAGTTCTATGCCAAGAGTGGGACAAACCGGTTTAGGAAATAATGATGACGCTGTCGAAGGAATTGTAGTGATGCGTAAAGGTGAAAACCCACAGGAAACCTTGGCATTAATTAAAGATAAAATAAAGGATTTAAACGAAAATGTACTTCCAAAAGACATCAAAATAGAGACCTTTTATGATCGTGATAACTTAATGAATTTCACGACAGAAACTGTAATGCACAATTTATTTGAAGGAATCATCCTGGTTACTTGTGTTGTGTTTCTATTTATGGCAGACTGGAGAACAACTTTTACCGTTTCGATTGTAATTCCATTATCCTTATTATTTGCTTTTCTCTGTCTAAAAATGATGGGAATGAGTGCCAACTTACTGAGCTTGGGAGCAGTCGATTTTGGAATTATCATTGACGGTGCCGTTGTTATGGTCGAAGGATTATTTGTAGTCTTAGATCATCGAGCGCATCAATTAGGAATGACAGCATACAATAAAATTGCTAAAGGTAGTTTGATTAAAAAAACCGGAGCAGAAATGGGTAAAGCTATTTTCTTTTCTAAATTAATCATTATTACAGCATTATTACCCATATTTTCATTTCAGAAAGTAGAAGGGAAAATGTTCTCTCCCCTAGCCTATACTCTTGGTTTTGCCTTAATGGGAGCATTACTTTTTACACTAACTTTAGTACCGGTTTTATCCCACATTCTTTTAAATAAAAATGTAAAAGAAAAAAATAATCCGTTTGTTAATTTCTGGGATCGAATTGTTGGAAAAAGTTTTGCATGGACCTTTAAACATAAAGTAAAAACATTAATTGCTTCTGTAGCTATTTTAGTGACCGTTTTTTTCTCGGCGACTTTTTTAGGAACCGAATTTTTACCACAGTTAAATGAAGGAGCATTATGGGTAACTGCTGAATTACCAATGAGTACATCACTTCCTGAAAGTGTGAAAACCGCGGCAATGATCCGAAAAGATTTAGAATCATTTCCAGAAGTAAAAAATGTTCTATCACAAACTGGTAGAAGTAACGACGGAACAGACCCGAATGGTTTTGGCTTCATTCAGCTGCAAGTTGATTTAAAACCAAAATCGGAATGGACACGAAAAATAACGATGGACGATTTGATAAATGAAATGGATCAAAAACTTAAGGTTCATCAAGGTATAACTTATAACTATTCTCAACCGGTTATCGATAACGTTGCAGAATCTGTAGCAGGTTTTAAAGCTTCAAATGCTGTAAAAATTTATGGAGATGATTTAGAAAAATTAGATGAATTATCTAATGAAGTTTTAAAACAAATAAAAGATATCCCTGGTATCAAAGATGTTGGGATTTTGCGAAATGTTGGACAACCAGAAATAAGTGTAATACTTGACAGAGATAAAATGGCAGCTTACGGTGTAACATTAAGTGATGCTCAAGCGGTTTTAGAATTAGCTTTTGGAGGAAAAACAGCAACTCAAAAATATGAAGATGAAAAGAAATTTGATGTAAGAGTTCGATTTTCAAAAGAATACCGTAAAGATGAAAATGATATTGCCGAACTTAAAGTGCCAACAATTAGCGGAATAAAAATTCCATTAAAAGAAATCAGTGAGTTAAAAACTATTACAGGACCTGCTTTTATATACAGAGATAATACAAAACGTTTTATTGGGGTAAAATTCTCTGTTCGTGATCGAGATCTTGGGAGTACAATTGCTGAAGCTCAGGCAAAAGTGGCAAAAATGAAACTTCCAGCAGGTTATACCGTTGGTTGGACAGGAGAATTTGAAAATCAAGTTCGAGCAAGTGCGCGTTTGGCACAAGTTGTACCAATAAGTTTAATTGGAATATTTGTTTTACTGTTTATCTTATTTGGAAATATTAAAGATTCATTACTTGTTCTGGCAAATGTTCCCTTTGCAATTATTGGAGGAATTATTGCTTTGCATCTTACACGAATGAACTTTGGAATTTCTGCTGGAGTTGGTTTTATTGCCTTACTCGGTATTTGTATTCAAAATGGAGTTATTCTTATATCTGAGTTTCATCATAATTTAAAAGCCAAATTATCATTAGAAGAATCTATTTTTAGAGGTGTAAAAGCCAGAACAAGAGCGGTAGTTATGACTGCGCTTATGGCTTCAATTGGTTTAATGCCTGCAGCAATTTCTACCGGAATTGGTTCTGAATCACAAAAACCACTTGCAATTGTTATTATTGGAGGCTTAATTACCGCAACAATTTTAACCCTCTTAGTTTTCCCAATTATTTTTTGGGTATTCAATAGAAAAAAGCATATTCCAATAGAGTAAAAAATTATAAGATTAATTAATTGGTTAAATTAATTTGATTAGGTTTTAAAGAAAATGCATCATTAGTTTTAATGGTGCTTTTTTGATTTCAATCAATATTAGTTTATTATCTTGCATTTACTTAACTCATTGTATAAAACTATTAATGAAATACATCTATTTTTTAATTGCAATCTTTTCGATTACTTTTCTAGCTTCAATCATAAATCCAAAAGAGGGTTTTACTTGTTTTCTTGAAGTAATTCCAGCTATTATAGGATTTTTAATATTAGCTTTTACATTCAAAAAATTTAGATTTACAAATTTTACCTATACCTTAATTCTAATTCACTGTATCATTTTATTTGTTGGCGGGCATTATACATATGCTGAAGTTCCGCTTTTTGATTATATCAAAGATATATTTCATCAAAGTAGAAATAACTATGATAAAGTTGGTCATTTTGCCCAAGGCTTGGTTCCGGCAATGATTATAAGGGAATTGTTTATTCGTAAAAATGTAATCAATAACAAAAGCTTTTTCAACTTCATCATTGTTTCTATTTGTTTGGCAATTAGCGCCACTTATGAATTTATTGAATGGTTTGTTTCATTGGCAACCGGAGATGGCGGTGATGCTTTTTTAGGAACTCAGGGTTATGTTTGGGATACACAATCTGATATGTTGTTTGCAACTATTGGAGCGATTTCGGGATTGATTTTGTTTTCTAAAATTCAGGACAAACAAATTCAGAAGATCGACTTTTAAATTATCCAATCACATCATGGTTTTATTTCTAAGGTCATTTATAAAATAGTCTAAAGTTTATATAAACCTTTCAACAATGCAAGGATCAACATTAAATGTTGTAGAGAAGCTAAAATATATTCCTTAATTATTTTTTACCGGAGAGAACGCAAAGATCGCTATCTAAGAATACTTCTAAAAGTACAAAGTTCGCAAAGCTAAGTCAATACAAAGCGATGCGAACTGTGCCTTTTTATAGAACTAAGAGTAAAAAAAACTTAACGTTCTCTGCGGTAATTTTTTTTTCTCTCTAGATTTTAACATTGATCTCAATGCCATTTTATACATATATATTTATATAAAATGAAAAACGACCTTCTGCTCAAGGAAGGTCGTTTCATATACTAACTCAAAACTCTCGATTTAAACTGTTATTTTAAATCTTTCAAAAGTGCAATAGCTTCTGCTGCATTTGATAATTGTGCATATTTTAATGCTGTAAAACCTTTATCGTTTTTAGCAGCTGGATTTGCTCCACTTGCTAATAAAACTTTTAAAATTTCAACTTTGTTATAACGTGCTGCTATCATTAAAGGTGATAAATCTTCAGATATCTCATTCACATCAGCTCCGTATTCTATAAGTTTTTTTACGAATGCAAGATCTCCTTTACTAACAGCCACATTTAATGGTGTTGAAAAGCTATTTGAAATTTCAATTTGTGGTTTCACAAATGATGTTTGATTTGATGCCATTGAAACATTTGCAAATGCTACTAAAGCAACTCCTAAATAAATGATTGAATTTTTCATAATGATTGATTGTTAATTGATTGATTAATGATGATTTTTAATTTCTATGTAAATGTAATTCTATTTTATGTATTATGCATAACAAAGTACTATGTTTTAACTAATTCTTAACATTTCCTTAATAAAAGCTGATCAAACTTAAAAGCAATGTTATGTAATTAAATACTTCTCTATAGTAAGACTGCATTAATTGCAAAATGTTACACTTTAAATGAAAAATTTATAAAAAAAATCATCAAAAAAAATCTTTTACCCTAAATTCAAGGCTTTAGTTTTTTAACTTTACTATAAATTAAGATGCTTTAAATAAGCAAATTACATTCTAACTCATAAAACAAAATAATTAACAACCTTAAAACCTTAAACTATGGGAATTATTAAAAAAATTCTGGTCGTCCTGATTCTAATTCTGGCCATTGTTCTAATTGCAGCCTATTTTATGCCAAAAAATTATGCCATTGAACGAGAAATCACAATCAACAAACCGGTTGACACTGTATTTAATTATGTAAAGTATTTAAAAAATCAAAATCAGTTTAGCGTTTGGGCGAACATAGACCCTAAAATGAAATCTACTTACAAAGGAACTGATGGAACTGTAGGTTCAATATCGGCATGGGAAAGTGACGTAAAAGAAGTAGGAGTTGGTGAACAAGAGATTACAAAAATTACAGAAGGCAAACGCATTGAATTTGCTTTACGATTTAAAAAACCAATGGATGATACTGCCGTTGGTTTTATGTCAACAGAATCTGTTTCAGGAAATCAAACTAAAGTAAAATGGGGAATTAGTGGTGTTATACCTTACCCAATGAACATTATGTTGCCTATGATGAAGATGGATCAGATGATTGGAAACGATTTACAAAAAGGACTCGAAAATTTAAAAGATAAATTAGAGAAGTAATCTATTCATCTAATAAATAAAAAAGCATCAGCTATAACTGATGCTTTTTTTTACGTCTATTTTATATTTTTCAAAATGGCAATAGATTCGGTTGCATTTGAATACTCTGCGTAATTTATTGCTCTTAAACCCTTTTCATTCTCAATCCTGGGATTGGCTCCATTAGCCAATAAAATTTTAACAATTTCAAATTTATTAAAACGCGCTGCTAACATTAATGGTGACATATCTCTGACCACCTTATTTACATTGGCTCCGTTTTCAATTAATTTTTTAACATTTTCAATATCCCCCTCACACACCGCATAATGTAATGGCGAGACTTCACTGGCAGGAGATTCGAATTGATCTTTTACTAATAGTTTGATATTAGATGCTTTTGACACGTTTGTAGACATAGCAAGGGCTATACCTAGAATAATTACTGATTTTTTCATGTTGATTGATGATTATATGATTGATGTAAAAATTAAATTAATGCTTAAATGTCATTCTTAATTTTTTTGATTACTCTATTAGTATCCTAACTACTCATATAAGTTACACCTAAATGCAAAAAAAAATAAAAAATAAAAAAATGTAACTCGAACAAAACGCCTCATCGCAATTCTCTTAATTTTATATAGTCTTTATTCTAAAGTGACTTTTTGGTATAATCATCCGACCATCCGCATCCACATCCATATTCCAACACATGTTGATGCCTAAACAGAATTTGTTGTTCTGTTTTTTGATCAATCTATGCAAATAAAAAATGCCTTGCTATTACAATAATAACAAGGCATTTTTTATTTTAACAAACTTATGTTTTAAATACTTACTCTTTATTCGCAAGGTATTCAATTACATTTTTTTCGATACGCTGATCAATATTAGCAATATCAGCTTTTACGAATTTTTCTCCTAAGATATTCTCGTATAACTCAATGTATCTAGCGGAAACTGACTCGATATATTCATCTGACATATCCGGAATCTGTTGTCCGTCCTGACCTTGAAAACCATTCTCAATCAACCAACGACGAACAAACTCTTTAGATAATTGCTTTTGCTCTTCTCCTTTTTCTTGTCTTTCCTGATATCCATCTGCATAAAAATAACGTGAAGAATCTGGTGTATGAATTTCGTCAATTAAAACAATAACCCCCTCTTTCGTTTTTCCGAATTCGTATTTAGTATCTACTAAAATCAAACCACGAGAAGCAGCAATTTCAGTTCCTCTTTGAAACAAAGCACGTGTGTATTTTTCTAAAACTAAGTAATCTTCTTCCGTAACAATTCCTTTAGATAAAATGTCTTCACGAGAAATATCTTCATCATGAGAACCGTTATCAGCTTTTGTAGTTGGCGTAATAATTGGCTCAGGAAATTTATCGTTTTCCTTTAAACCTTCGGCCATTGTTACACCACAAATTTGTCTTTTTCCTAAAGCATATTCACGAGCAGCGTGTCCTGAAACATAACCACGAATAACCATTTCTACCTTAAAAGGATCACATAAATGCCCAACAGCTACGTTTGGATCTGGAGTTGCAATCAACCAATTTGGAACAATATCTTGGGTTAATTCCATGAATTTTGTCGCAATCTGATTCAAAATTTGTCCTTTGTATGGAATACCTTTTGGTAAAACTACATCAAAAGCCGAAAGTCTATCGGTTGCTACCATTACTAAAAGATCATCGTTGATATTGTAAACTTCTCTAACTTTTCCGCGGTATACTGATTTCTGATTTGGGAAATTGAAGTTTGTTGTTGTGATTGTATTACTCATTATCCTAGTGTTGTGTTGTTTTTTATGAATGCAAATTTAAAACTAATTAAAAGAGCAAGCAAGAAAGTATTCAGTTTTCAGTCACAGTTTTCAGTCGCTGTTTTCGGCCTCAGTCTGGAAACTGAAAACTGAGACTGAAAAACTTATTTTTCCAGAAGTGTTGAATTAAATAAATTTAAGATTCTACTGTATTCATCAATCCAGGAATAGGTTTCTTTAAAACCGTGTGATTCAACTGGGAAAGATGCAAGAGTCCAATTCTTCTTCTGTAATTCGATAAAACGCTGCGACAAACGAACCACATCTTTATATTCCACATTATTATCAACCATTCCGTGAAGCATTACTAAATTTCCTTTTAAATTATCCGCAAAATAAATTGGAGAACTTTTCTTGTAAGCTTCCGGATCTGTCTCAGGGAAATTCAAAATATTACCTGTATATCCGTGATTGTAGTGTGCCCAATCTGTAACTGAACGCAAAGCTGCACCTGAGGCAAATTCACCAGGAGTAGTTAACATTCCCATTAAAGTAATAAAACCACCATACGAACCACCGTAGATCCCTACTCTGTTACTATCAATTCCGTATTTTTCAATCAAATATTTTTTTCCATCCAATTGATCAGATAAATCTTTTCCGCCCATAAAACGATAAATT
The DNA here is from genome assembly GCF_044007395.1 of Flavobacterium sp. FlaQc-57. Classification (NCBI taxonomy): domain Bacteria; kingdom Pseudomonadati; phylum Bacteroidota; class Flavobacteriia; order Flavobacteriales; family Flavobacteriaceae; genus Flavobacterium; species Flavobacterium sp. FlaQc-57. The sequence goes on along the minus strand of NZ_JBIPDA010000003.1, from coordinate 599,236 downwards.
CCAGTTCTAAAATCACGGCCGTAACCATCACTTCCTCTGTAATCAATATCTAAAACTGTATAACCTAAATCAGTCAGCATATTATGAAACATGTATTCTCTGTAATAATTGCTCCAATAATTGTGTGCATTTTGCAAATAACCGGCGCCGTGAACAAAAATTACGGCAGCTTTATTTGAGTTCTCCGCCTTTGGAGTATATAATCTCGCGTTTACAGGAATTCCGTCTTGTGCTTTAAATGTAATCACTTCCGGTTCTCTCCATTTGTATTTTTTGAATTCTTCAGAAACTGAAGAAGAAATCTGTTGTAAAGTTGTATTCTTTTTATTGTCAGCGATATAAAAATCCCAAGGAATATTTTTATATGAATAACGTACTAAAAGTGTTTTTTCATCTGGAGAGACCACAACTTCATGCGCGCCATCTTTGGTTAAAATCGGTTCTAACGTACCTCCGGAAGCAGTCAACTTATAAAAATTTCTGTTTCCCGGATGTGTTGTATTAGTAGTTAAATAAAATGTATTTTTATCTTTAGACAATGTTACATCACGAACTTCCCAATTTCCGCTTGTCAGTTGTGTTTTCTTATTAGTCTTTAAATTAAAGATATATAAATGCGAATATCCTGTGGCTTCAGACTGGAAATAAATTGTTTCATTATCTGCCAAAAATCCAAGGATTCCAGAATCAAAAGAGTACGATGGAATTCCCGGGCCGCCAATCCAAGCTTCGTCATGTTGATGTTCAATTTCTTTAAAAGTTCCGTTTTCAAGATTTAAACTCACCAACCATCTGTCTTTGTTATCCTGACTTCTAATTTCAACAATACCCAAAGAACCGTCTTCATTATAAACAGGAGCCTGAACCGTAATGAGTTTATCTTCTTTGGCTTTGTTTTTTAAATTATCATAAGATTCGTAATATTTTGGTACATCTTGAATATGACTTAAAGTTGAAAAGTTGACATAGTAAACCGTATCTTTTGCGACAGAATAAATACCAAACTTGGTTTTTACTAAATTAGCTGTTGAAACTTTTTCTTTGGTATCCGGAGTTTTATTATAACCATCATCCGTTATAAAAACTTCCATTTTTTCAAGTTTAACGCCCGCTTCTTCAACTAAACTAAATGTGGCAAAATTTCCTTTTGGATTTGCTTTTAGATTGTATAAATTGTCTTTTCCGTAGAAATATTCTTTTGCAAAATCTGACTTAACCGCTTTATTTTTAGCAAGATTCCATTCTTTTTTTGCTTCCTTATCTCTAATAAACTGAAATAATTCTTTTTGTTGCGTCTTTAAAAACGAATCTTTCTCTGGCGTTTTATCTTTTTTAGTTCCTTTTATTAAGTTGGTAATTTGCAAAACAGTTCCTTCTTTAGCATTGTACTTGAAGATGTTACCGTTTTGTTCAAAAAATACGATTCCTACTGTCGTGCCAAATTCTATATTAGAAATTTCGGTGCTTTGCTGGATAATTTTCTTAATTGTTTTTGTACTTATTGTATACGAATACAAAGCTCCATTATCAATATAATAAACAACATCAGAACTTGGTTTTCTTTTGAAATTAAGTTTAGAGAAAGCGGCTTCTTTAGGTTCGACCAAAACCGGTTTTACAGCTCCTTTTTGCCAAGAATAGGTACTTTCGCCTAAATCATTAGTCGGATTCCATTCAAAATACACTTTTTTTCCATCTAAAGACCAGCGTCCGTTTGTTGGTTGATTTCCAATAAAAGCTTCGCCTTTCATTATTTCTTCAAGTTTCAAAGTTTGACTATTACCCGATATTGAAAGAATTAAAAAGGCAAGAATAAAAATGTTTTTTGTCATAATATTTTTCATTTGAGAAAACAAAAATACACTTTGAAAATTATTAAAAAAATGTTTTCTACACTTGCTAATGAATTCCTTTGCTAAATATTCATTCAACAAAAAAAATCCCTGAAGAATTAACTTCAAGGATCTTATATAGCTATCAAAAGTTTAAAGAATAATTCTAAACTTAAAAAATAATATTAGCTGGTAACAAATTCTTTATTCAGGATTTTTGAAGCGATATATTTAGCTACACCATCTTCAGCATTTGTAGCAATAACTTCTAAATTAGGTAAAGTTTCTTTTAATAAAGCTGGGGCATTCCCCATAATCAAACCTTTTCCTGTTGCTGATAACATTTGAACATCATTGAAACCATCTCCAAACGAAACGGCTTCACTTAATGTATAACCTAGTTTTTCAAGTACTTGTTCGATTGCAACAGCTTTATCTATCGATTTATCCATAAATTCTAAACAAGTTGGTAAACTAAAAGCATGATGCAAATATTCTGAAGAATTAGCCAAAATAGCATCTTTCAGTTTTACTAATTTTTCATGATCATCGCATGAAAAGAAAATTTTAATAGCACCAAAATCTTCAAGATTTTTATAATCTACTAATTCTGGGCGGTATTTCATATCAGCTTGAAAAGCATTTAACTTTTCGTTCCATTTATTGGTTTGCCAAACATTTTCTTTGAACAGAACTACAGTAATCTCAGGGTCAATTTCAACATTTAATGCAGCTTTTACAACATTGCTATCCAGATTAAAAGAAAAAAGCTCTTCTTTTTCAGGTGAATGAATTCTCGCTCCATTTGAACTTACCAAATAAACCGGTACTTCAAGAGTATCAATAATTGCCATTGCATCAAGATGATGACGCCCTGTTGCTACAACAATAAGATAATTTTGATTGTGAAGTTCCTGAAATATTGATTTGGTGTAATCTGATATTCTATGCTGTGGGTTGAGTAAAGTTCCGTCAAGGTCACTTACAACAACTTTTATATTTTTAAGTTTTGTCATATTAAAAATCAAGTTTTTATAAAGTGCAAATTTACGGCTTTATGCTTAGAAGAGCAAAGATTGCAGGTCTCTCGAGTCCGAAATATGACAAGTTTATTATTTATTTAACTATTTCGTTAAATATTGCATTATAAATAACTTAAACTTTTATAATACCTGATTTATATAAATTTAATGCTTTCTGAACCACCGTTTCAATTTGTTCCAATGGTAAATCTTCGTTTGTATCAAAAAGCATAATTTTCATTCTCGAACGAGCTTCCTGAATTAAAAATGGTTCATCAAAATGTTTTCCTTCAACAATTCCGATATAAGGCTGTTTGTATTTTTTATGAGTCCATAAATAGCAAAACATTTTTCCTTTATAACAGAAAAAAGGCATACCGTATTTTAGAACATGAGTGATCTCCGAATCTTGTTTTTGAATAATTTCTTTCAATGCAAGAAATATCCCTTTTATAGGTTCTTCTTGTTTCAAATAGAAATCATCTAATTGTTTCATCTTTTACTTTTTTGGAGTTCTTGCAAAAGTAATTTTTAATGCATTAAGACATTTAGACCCCGTTTTACGTTTATATATCAATGAATCATTTTTGATATAAAACTTTTCTTTATCAATAGCAACAAATGACATATCCATATCAGGCACACAACCTGGTATTGTCGTCAAAATTTTACTGTTTTTATCAGAAGAACTGCAATCTGAAAAAGGAAGTACATTGTAACAATCTTCCATTTTTGCACTACTTAATTCTATAGTATCTCCAATCATTTTCCATGTTCCATTAGAGAAACCTGTCCACGAACTACTTCCTCCATTGTATAAAAAGGTATTATCCGGAAGTATCATTAAAGTCGTTTTATTTTGAGCTTCATATCCGGTATCGTACCAGGCACCAGTAAAATTCTTTGGTAAACTTTCTGTCTTCTTGCACGAAATCGAAAAAACAAGTATTGCTAAACTCAATGTTTTAATTGTCATCAAATAAAATTTTAATTTTCAAAAATATCAAAAAAAATATTCGTTTTACACATTTCTATTTAAAGATATGCATAAAACGAATATTAGTAAATGTCAAAACACAGTTCACGATTTACATTTGACACTTTATAAAATTAATCGTGATTTTCTATTTGTTTATAAGCATCAATTACCTTTTTGACTAATCTATGACGTACGATATCTTTATCATCCAGATAAATAATCCCGATTCCGTCAACGTCTTTCAAAACCAGAATAGCTTCTTTAAGACCAGAGATAGTTCTGCGTGGTAAATCGACCTGACCCGGATCACCCGTAATCATGAATTTTGCGTTTTTTCCCATACGAGTCAAAAACATTTTCATTTGCGAGTGCGTTGTGTTTTGCGCTTCATCCAGAATTACAAAGGCATTATCAAGCGTACGCCCGCGCATAAATGCCAATGGCGCAATTTGTATAATTCCTTTTAAAATGTAATCTTCGAGCTTTTCATTTGGCAGCATATCGCGCAAAGCATCATAAAGAGGCTGCATATAAGGATCTAATTTTTCTTTCATATCGCCGGGTAAAAAACCAAGATTTTCTCCTGCTTCTACCGCCGGTCGGGTAAGTATGATCCTTTTTACTTCTTTGTCTTTAAGTGCTTTTACAGCCATTGCAACCCCAGTATACGTTTTTCCTGTTCCAGCCGGACCAACAGCAAATACCATATCATTTTTTTTAATGGTATCAACCAATAATTGCTGGTTAGGCGTCATGGCTTTAATTATTTTACCACCAACACCGTGAACTAGTATTTTGTCATGATCGTATGCTTTTTTTTCATCCTGACCATCACTCATAATTACACGTTCAATTACATTATCGTCAATGTTGTTGTATCGGGTAAAATGAAGCATAAGCCTCTGAAATCTTTTTTCGAATTCATCTAAAACTTCTTTTTCGCCAAATGCTTTCAAGGTCGTCCCTCTCGCTACTATTTTAAGCTTTGGGTAATACCTTTTAATTATTTCAAGATGAGTGTCTTGAGCGCCCCAAAAGTCTTTTGGAGCGATGTCTATGAGCTCGATAATTCTTTCGTTCAAATGAGATAGTTTTAAATTAAAAATAAATCAGTTTTTATAATTCAGTGTTGTCGGGTGTTTTTTAGTTTAAAGTTTTCGGTAGCAGTCTCAGATTTAAAAGTACAATCAGATCACTTTTAAAACTATTTTTTTACTGCTTTAATCTTTTTCAAAATTCAATTCTTTTTTACAGATTGAAAACTGAAACCGAAAACTGAGACTATTATAATAATTTGTATTTTCTTTCTTTCAATTTGCGTTTACTATTATTAGCTTTGCATTTCTCAAATTTAATGAAAATTAGATTTAAATACTACCAATAGTTATAAACAAAATTATGTCAATAATTACCCTTACTACCGATTACGGCTTAAAAGACCACTTTGTTGGTTCACTAAAGGGTAAAATATTATCTGAGTATCCAGAAGTTACAATTGTTGACATTTCGCATGATATTGACCCATTTAACACTGCCGAAGCAAGTTACATTATTGGCGCTGCTTACTTGAGTTTTCCAAAAGGAACCGTACACTTAATTGGAGTCGATATCGAACGTAATAAAGAGAACCAGCATATTGCTATGCAATGGAACGATCATTACTTTATTTGCGCAGATAATGGGATTTTAAGTATGCTTACGCAGAAAATTGTCCCGCAAAAAATTGTTTCTATAAACATCCATGATCGATTTCCGAGTGAATTCAGTGATTTAGATATTTTTATAAAAGTGGCTTGCCATATTTCTAAAGGCGGTTTACTGAATGTAATTGGAAAAGAAATAACTGAAGTCAAACAAATTACAGAATTACAACCTGTAATCTCTAACGACGGAAACTCTTTAAAAGGCTACGTAATTTATATTGATCATTTTGGAAACGTCGTTACTAATATTTCTAAAAGACAGTTTATGGAAATAGCAAAAGGACGTCCGTATGAGATCGTAATGAAGCCTAAAAGCATCAAAACTATTCTACCCAACTATTCCGCTATTGCTACATCTGATAAATATCCGATTAAAACTTATGAAGGCGAAAAACTGGCCATTTTTAACGAAGCCGGTTTTCTTGAAATCGCAATTTTTAGGAGCAATCCCACAAATGTAGGCTCTGCAAATAGCCTTTTAGGGTTGAATTATAGAGATGTAATTACGATTAAATTTTTGAGTTAGAAATTTCATCAAAATAAAATACATTTGCATCCAAATTGAATCAAACAACAATATGCTAGTTCGAATTGTAAAAATGAGTTTTCACGAAGAAAAAATTCCTGATTTTCTGGAAAATTTTGAAACAGTGAAAGACAAAATACGAAATGCCGAAGGAAATCGTTTTTTAGAATTGTATCAGGATAAAAATGATAAATGCATATTTTTTACTTACAGCTATTGGGAAACTGAAGGTGATTTAGAAAATTACAGACAATCTGAACTATTTAATACGGTTTGGGATTTTACTAAAAAGCTATTCAATGCAAAACCGGAAGCGTGGAGCGTGGAGAAATTAGTTACTTTGGCGTAAATAGCTTCAGGTTTCAGGTTATATGCTGAATTTGAAAATTGGTATGAATTAACCGCAATCCCGAACAAAGATTATATTTAAAAGGTTTAAAAAATATAAAGCGCAAAGCTGCATGAACCTAAAACCTGAAACAAGAAAAACTTGAAACAAAAATAAAGTTACATGAAATCAATCATTTTACGAGAAATAAAATCCTTTTTTGGCTCTCCTATTGGCTATTTGGTCATTGCTATTTTCTTAATTAGCAACGGACTATTTTTATGGGTGTTCGAAGGAGATTACAATATATTAAATACAGGCTATGCTGATTTGACTCCATTTTTCACTTTAGCGCCCTGGATTTTAATTTTCCTGATTCCGGCTGTAACGATGAGAAGTTTCTCTGACGAAAAAAAACAAGGAACATTAGAATTATTACTGACCAAACCATTATCGATTTGGGAAATTGTAAACGGCAAATTTTTTGGTTCGCTCCTACTAATCATTTTGGCTATTATTCCAACATTTATATATGTAAAAGTAATTTCTAATTTAGGTTCCCCTGAAGGAAATATTGATATGGGAAGCACAATTGGTTCTTACTTCGGATTGCTGTTTTTGATTGCTGCTTATTCTGCAATCGGAGTCTTCACTTCTACTCTATCCGAAAATCAGATTGTAGCATTTATTATTGCGGTTTTTTTGTGTTTTATCTTTTATTTTGGTTTTCAAGGTTTAGCTTCATTGATTCCTGGAGACTCTAATATTATTTCAGCATTTGGTATGCAAGATCATTTTAAAAGTATGAGTCGAGGCGTGATCGATACTCGCGATGTTATTTATTTTCTAAGCATCACAGTATTATTTCTGTCTTTTACTGTTTATCAATTAAAATCTTTTAAAGCATAATGAAAGCATCTACTCAAAAAAATATCAAAACATTAGGTATTACTGTTTTTGTTTTAATCGTTTTAAATGTATTAGGAAGTTTATTTTTCCACCGATTTGATTTAACAAAAGACAAACGATATACTTTATCTGAAACTTCTTTACAAATTGTAAAACAGGTTAAAAATCCTCTATCGATCAAAATTTATATGCAGGGCGATTTACCTGCTGATTTTAAACGTTTGCAATTAGAAACAAAGCAATTATTAGAAGAATTTCAGGCTTATAACAGTAATATTGTTTTCGAGTTCGTTAACCCGATGGAAAACGGAGAAGACAATATGGATGTTGTAAAATCTCTTTATCAAAAAGGTCTTACACCAATAAACATTACTGTTGATGATAAAGGAAAACAATCGCAAGCCATGGTTTTTCCGTGGGCAGTCGCAGTTTACAATAATAAAGAAGTAAATATTCCTTTATTGAAAAACATCATGGGTGCTTCGACTACTCAAAAAGTAATTGGATCGATTCAGCATTTAGAATATTCAATTGCAGATGCAATCAATAAAATCACAAAGGACAGACAAAAGAAAGTTGCTATTATAAAAGGAAATGGTGAATTAAACGAAATTCACATTGCTAAATTATTAAGGCAAATTCGCGAAAGTTATTACATCGGACCATTTACTTTAGATTCTGTTGCTAAAGATCCCAACGGGACTTTAAATGCTCTAAAAAAATATGATTTAGCCATTATCTCTAAACCAACTGAAGCTTTTTCTGATGAAGAAAAACAAGTTTTAGATCAGTTTATCATGAATGGAGGAAAAACATTGTGGCTGGTTGATCAGGTTGCAGCTGACATGGACAGTTTGTACAATCAATCTGGTGCAACTCTGGCATACCCAAGAGATTTGAATTTGAATGATATGTTCTTTAAGTACGGATTTAGAATTAATCCCGACTTGGTAAAAGACGAACAAGGAAGTCCTATAAAACTAGCTACTGGCGAACAAGGAAGTGCAACTCAATATCAGGATTTTATATGGAAGTTTGCTCCACAAGTATATCCTACAAGTCAGCATCCTATTGTAAAAAACTTAGGTGGAATTAGATTTGATTTTGCCAGTCCGATTGATACTTTAAAAAATGGCATCAAAAAAACGGTTTTATTGCAATCATCTCAATATTCTAAAACAATTGGAACTCCTGCAGAAATCAATTTAAATATAGTAACAGAGAAAACTTCTCCACAGGATTATTTAAATAAAGGAAACATACCGCTTTCTGTATTATTAGAAGGTTCTTTCCATTCTGCTTTCGAAAATCGTGTATTGCCTTTTAAAGAAAATTCATTTTTAGCAAAAGGAAAACCTAATAAAATGATTGTCATTTCTGATGGAGACTTAGCAAGAAATCAATTGGATAAAAATATGATGCCGGTAGAATTAGGTTACGACCAACGCACCGGAAACTTGTATGACAACAAAGATTTCATGATGAATTGTATCAATTATTTACTTGATGATACCGGACTTATTAACATTAGAAGTAAAGATGTCAATTTACCTTTATTGGATAAAGATAAGGTTTACGAAAATTATACAATGACGCAATTCATAACTATCGGACTTCCAATTCTAATTTTATTGGTTTTCGGAATAGCTTTTACTTACTTGCGAAAAAGAAAGTACAGTAAATAGATGTTAATAAAAAATTTGCAAAACTAAGATTGTTTACGATATATTTGTAAAGTCTATTTTAGTTGATAAAAACTAAAGAAAACAGCAAAAAATAAAACAAAAGAGATGAAATTTATAGTATCGAGTTCGTACTTATTAAAACAATTACAAGTTTTAGGTAGTGTAATTAACAGTAACAATACGTTGCCAATTTTAGATAACTTTTTATTTGAACTAGACAATGATGCGTTGACAGTTTCGGCTTCAGATCTTGAAACTACAATGTCTGCTACATTATCAATCGATTCTACAAGTAAAGGAAGTGTTGCTGTGCCAGCTAAACTTTTGCTTGAAATTTTAAAAACGTTCCCGGAACAACCTTTAACTTTTACAGTTGAAGAAAATAATACAGTTGAAATTAGTTCAAACTCAGGAAAATATGCGTTAGCATATGCTGCAGGAGAAGAATTTCCAAAAGCGGTTCATCTTGAAGAACCATCTGTAACACTTGTTCCTGCTGATGTTTTAGCGACAGCGGTAAGTAAAACTATCTTTGCTGCCGGAAACGATGATTTACGTCCGGTAATGTCTGGAGTTTTCTTTCAGTTTTCACCTGAAGGTTTGACTTTTGTTGCAACAGATGCTCATAAATTAGTAAAATATGCCCGTACAGATGTAAAAGCATCTCAGGTTGCTGATTTTATTATGCCAAAGAAACCTTTGAATATCTTAAAAAGTATCCTGGGATCTTCTGATGCTGAAGTAAAAATTGAATACAACGATTCAAATGCGACTTTCTCATTTGATAATTATATTTTAATGTGTCGTTTAATTGATGGTAAATACCCTAATTACGAAGCGGTAATTCCGAAAGAAAATCCAAACAAATTAATGATTGACCGTTCTTTGTTTTTAAGTTCAGTTAAACGTGTTGCAATTTTCTCAAACAAAACTACACACCAAATTCGTTTAAAAATCGCCGGAGCTGAATTAAATGTTTCTGCAGAAGATATTGATTATTCAAACAAAGCTGAAGAAAGATTGACTTGTGATTATCAAGGAGATGATCTTCAAATTGGTTTCAACTCTCGTTTTTTAACTGAAATGTTAACCAATCTACAATCAGATATGATTATGTTGGAGATGTCGTTGCCAAACAGAGCCGGAATTCTTACGCCAGTTGATGGTTTAGAAGAAGGTGAAACTGTTACAATGTTGGTAATGCCTGTAATGTTAAATAGTTAACATCAAAAGTTCTTTTTGTTACAGGGATTTTTTTTAGTTTCAAATTAAAGGCATATCATTGTAAAAAAAAATATCGCTATTAACCAACCATTTTTTATACCTAGAAACCGCAATTCTCTAAAAAGAATTGCGGTTTTTTAGTTTTAAGTAAATTTTGTTTCAAAGTTTCTTTGTTTCAAAGTTTATTTGTTTCAGGTTTATTTGTTTCAGGTTTTCTTTGCTTCAGGTTTTCCTTGTTTCAAGTTTTTTTGTTTCAGGTTTTTTTGTTTCAGGTTGAAATGTGGGAAAACAGGGTTCTGTTTATTTTTTTTATCACAAAGCACACAAAGGTTTTTTAATTTAGATTGTGTTCACAAATAGCGTAAGGCTTGCGGACTTTACGTTTTTATAAAACCTTGCACAATAAAAAACCTTTGTGTGCTTTGCGGTTAAATCTCAAACCTAACTTGAAACCTGAAACAAATAAACTTGAAACAAATTTTTCTTTAACTTTGTACTATGAAAATAGAAATTTGGTCGGACATCATGTGTCCGTTTTGTTACATCGGAAAAAGACAACTGGAAACAGCCTTAGCTGAGTTTCCAAATGGAGATTTTGAAATCGAGTGGAAAAGCTTTCAACTTGATCCAACTATTACACCACAATCAGGAAAAGACGTTTATACGTTTCTGGCAGAACGCAAAGGTATTTCTGTTGATCAATCTATAGAAATGCACAAAGGTGTCGTAGAGCGTGCAAAAAGCGTTGGTTTGGATTATCATTTTGACCAAGCAATTATTTCGAATTCTTTGGCTGCACATCGTATCATTCATTTAGCTAAAACTAAAAACTTGGGTGATGAAATGGAAGAAATTTTCTTTAAAGCATATTTCACCGAAGGAAGAGATCTAAATGATAACAAAACACTTATTGAATTAGGTGTTCAGGCAGGTTTAGATGAGAAAGACGTACAACAAGTTGTCGAAAATGAAGATCTATATTTAAGTGATGTTCATTCAGATATTCACGAAGCTAATCAAATTGGCGTTCAAGGTGTTCCTTTTTTTGTTTTTGATCGCAAATATGCGGTTTCTGGCGCGCAACCTGTCGAAGCTTTTGTGCAAACAATTAAGGAAGCTCAGAAATAACTTTAAACTTTTTAGAATACATTTTTCTTTATTATAACTCTCAAAAGCAAGACTAAATATATAATGTCTTGCTTTTTTTATGCAAGCTTTTTCCTTTCTTAAAATTATATTTGCAATTTACTTTAGACAATTTACTTTCCTACATTTCATTTCCAACAACACCCAAAGCTCCGAAATATCGACAAAACGGGTCAGCTCGTTGGCTTAAAAACTATCAATTTTTCTTTTACACTATTATTTTAAACTGAAATAATATGGAATTCTCGAAAAAACAGATGTTTTTTTATCAAAATAATCAATTTTAACACCCACAAATCACCCTAAACAAACAAAAGCTAACTCATTAATACAGAGCTACTAGCAATGATAAATCTACTAATAAAAGTAGTTTTCAAAATCAAAATTAACAGTTTAACAGCTCTTGCTAAGGTTTTATTTGTAAGATTTAGCAGTATTTTTTTTATATTTGTGTAGGTCAGCATTAGCATCTTAACACTAATCTCATAAATTATATGAAAAAGATCTCATTGTTCTACTGCCAAATTTCAGCAAGTATAATTCCCTTTCTAGTGACTGAAACGCCCCTACTCTTCCCTGAAGCATTTTTACCTAAAGAATATTTATAGTCTCGTTGCTATAAAATTCCCTTTTTGATAAAAAGACAAATAAAATACCATTGTAACATTCCATAAATATTTATAAATTATGAAGCAGAATAAATTTTTGTTATTAGTCTTTTTTTGCTGTTCTATACTTTTATCTGACACCATAAATGCGCAATTAATGGAAGTAGATTCAAAAGACACTTTGAATGGAAAACCAAAAGTTACAGCAAGACTTATGGGAAGACTCAAATTAAACGGAATGTATGACATTAAAGGAAGTTTAAGCGGCAATAGCTCCTTTCTTATTCACAAAAACGATGTCACCGGTACTGACATACCTGCTTTTAGTATGGATATGCGTCAATCTCAATTGCGTTTTGTTAGTACTATTCAATTAAATAATGGTAAAGAAATAAAATCGATGCTTGAAGCTGATTTTGAAGGCGCTAATAATACTTCGCAATTCAGACTTCGTCATGCTTGGATTAAATACGATCATTGGACCGTGGGGCAAACTTGGTCAAATTTTGGAGATTCTTCGTTATGGCCTGCCCCTTTATTAGACTGGGATGGTCCAACGGGAATGGTTCTCTCTCGTAGAATTCAAATTCGTTATACTGCAAATTTTAAAGAAAATGGACACACTGCTTTTGAAATTTCTGCAGAATATATGGAACCACGCCGTCTATACGATTATACATTAAACCCAAATTATGGTGTTGATTATGCTCCTTCTCGAGCTCCCGATGCCGTTGCGGGCATAAGATATGCTTTTGACAACGGAGGCTTTATGAAATTAGCAGGTTTATACAGAAGCGTTGCTTATGATTCTAAAAATATTTCGGCCGGTGCTACTGATTTTGATTTTGCCTCTCAAAATGGTGGTGGTGTTACCGCTATTACAAGTATATTTTTCAGAAAAAAATCAGGCTTAGTCAATAACTTACAGGCACAATGGACAATTGGTAAAGGAATTAGCGACTATTTTTTAGCTATAGGCGGCTCGGGTCTTGATGGCTTTGCCAATTCTGATTTTACAGGAAAACTAAATCTTTTACCTGTACACGCAGGTTTTATTTCCTACGAGCGCTATTTGAACAAAAAATTTCATTCGATGGTAATGGCATCATACAATCATTTTTATGAAGGTGCTAATACTCAGGCTGGCTGGGATCGAATGACCAATTACCAATTTACACTAAACGCTTCTTATGATTTTCTTGATTGTCTCACAATTGGAGTTGAGCCACAAATTGGCTACAAACAACTACAATATGATGATGGAAGTACTCAAGGAGCAAATGCAGTTCGAATCAATTTTGGAATGCTATTTAATTTCTAACAACATGATTAACCAAATAATACAAAATAAAATGAAAAAATTAATACTTGTACTTTTGTTGTGTTTTGCAACATCAATGGCTTTTTCGCAACAAAAGCCCAGAATTATAATTCTTGCAACTGGCGGAACTATCGCCGGTGAAGGAAAATCTGCGGATAAAGCCGGATATACAGCGGGTAAAATTCCGGTGTCCGAGCTTATTGGAAGTATTCCAACCGTAAAATCAATTGCTGATATTACCGGAGAACAAATATCATCTGTGGGCAGTCAAGATATGAGTCTTGAAATATGGCGAAAACTGGCTATTCGAATTAATGAAATTTTCAAGAAAAATGAAGCCGATGGTATCGTTATAACTCACGGCACAGATACACAAGAAGAAACTGCTTACTTTCTTGACCTTGTTGCATCGCATGATTTACCAATTGTAATTACTGGTTCTATGCGTCCGGCAACTGCTATTAGCGCAGACGGACCAAAAAATCTTTTTGATGCTATTACAGTTGCCGCAGATCCAAAAAGTAAAGGACGTGGCGTTCTTGTATCTTTTAATGAATCAATATACGATTCCAGAGAAGTAACTAAAACCAGCACGACCAAAGTAAATGCTTTTAAATCTCCAAATTCAGGTCCGCTTGGAGAAGTTTATGACGGACATGTTGAATATTATAAATCATCTTTAAGAGAAACTTCTAAAGGAGGACCATTTGAAATTAACAATAATACAAAACTTCCTAAAGTTGAAATTGTTTATATGTACGCCGATGCATCTCCGGATTATATCGATTATCTCGTAAAACAAAAAGTAAATGGTATTGTAATCGCCGGTGTTGGAAATGGGAATTTCTCTAAAGCTTTTACAGACGCCATAAAAAGAGCTACCAATGCAAATATCATAGTTTGTCGTGCAAGCCGATGCCTGGAAGGCAGAGTTGTATTAGACGGAGAAACTAATGATAACGAACTAGGAACAATAGTATCAGACGATCTTAGTCCTCAAAAAGCAAGAATCTTATTGATGTTAGGACTTACAAAAACAAATGACAAAAAAGAATTGCAGAATTATTTCTTCCGTTTTTAATCCTAAATACTTCACTTTATGATATTAGTACAACTGGCCATACTTTTGGCTATGATCTTAATAGGATCGCGACTTAAAGGCATTGGTTTAGGGGTTATGGGAATGATAGGACTTTTAATATTTGTCTTGTTTTTTCATATGCGACCTGCTGATCCGCCAATTGCTGTTCTTCTTATTATTTTGGCTATTGTTACCACAGCAGCTACTTTGCAAGCGGCAGGAGGTTTGGATTATTTGGTTAGTATTGCCGAAAAAATTATTCGACGAAATCCAAAGCATATTACATTTATTGCGCCTTTTACAGTTTACTTTCTATGTTTATTTGCAGGTACGGCACACATTGTGTATTCGTTGCTTCCAATTATAGCCGAAGTATCTGCCAAGAAAAGGATTCGGCCTGAAAGACCTTTAAGTATATCTGTGGTCGCGTCTCATATGGCACTTACGGGTAGTCCAATGAGTGCTGCAACAGCTTCATTGGCAGCAATACTAGCCTACTCAACCGCAGTTGTCGATATAATGAAAGTATGTATCCCTGCATGTTTAATAGGAATTGCAGCGGGTGTATTTTCAGTATGGAAAAAAGGTAAAGAACTTAATGATGATCCGGAGTTTATCGAAAAAATGAAAGATCCAATATTTGCAGAAAGTCTAGAGCAAACAACTGAATCAAACAGAGACTTAAAACCTGGCGCAAAAACTGCTGTACTCATCTTTGGCTTAGCCATATTATCGATCATCTTTTTTGGAGCTTTTCCGCAATTCCTTCCTAATGTAGGTCCGGGAGCTGCAGGATTTGCCGTTGGGGCTGATGGTTCTATAAATCTTACCGGAGTAATTATAATGATAACATTATCGGCTTCCGCCCTTATAATGATTATTACAAAAACTTCTCCTGCATCAGTATCAAAAATGAGTTTATTTACTTCAATGGCAACTGCTCTTGTATCTGTTCTTGGGGTTGTATGGATGAGCGCAACTTTTATGGCTACAAATCAAGGCTTAATAGAAAGTACTTTTAGAGAGATCACATCAGAGTATCCTTTTACTTTTACTTTTGCTTTAATTATTATGGGAGCTCTAACTTTTAGTCAAGCTGCTACCACAAAAATCATGATGCCAATTGGATTGTCTTTAGGAATTGGTCAACCACATCTTATAGCAATGTTTCCAGCTGTCAATGCCGATTTTATATTACCGGGATATCCTACGTTAGTTGCCGCAATGGACTTTGATCGTACCGGTACAACACGTATTGGTAAATACGTATTAAATCATAGTTTTATGCTCCCTGGTTTGGTTACGATTGCATTTACTGTAGCTTCAGGTTTTTTAATAAGTATGTTTTTATAAAAACCTATTATTTTTGATAGTTTGCTTTTTTGTTTTTAAAATGGTAAAAACAAAAAAGCAAACTATTAATCATTTATAGAACAAAAATTAAGTCAAAATTATAAAGTCCTTTGAATTCGATTATAGTAACTAAATTCAGAAAAAATCAACATTCTGAAACCAGTATTTCTAAATAACTCCCATTTTTTGCATTAAGAAAGTAGCGCTTTTGTTTTTGCAGATTCCGCCACGAAGTTTATAATCAAAATGAAGTTCATTATTTTTGATTTCAACCTCAAAACATTGATTCGTTAAAACATCAGGATATTCATTTGTAGTTAAACAAACTTCAATATCATGTGTTGCAATTGCACCTATAGCCTTTTTGGCAATTACCTTTTTCACAACTTCAATGGTTCCATTTCGTTTATCGTCAGAGTTGGTTCCTCTCAAAATTTCATCTAATAAAACAAAAGCTGGTTGCTCTTCTAAAGCATCCATAATTTGTTTTAAACGCTTTATTTCGGCAAAGAAGTACGATTCACTATCCGCTAAAGAGTCTGATAATCTCATTGAAACTAAAACTGGAAGTGGATGAATATTAGCTTTTGAGGCACAAACAACTGAACCAATTCCTCCTAACACCATATTAATTCCTAAGCTTCTTAAAAAAGTACTTTTTCCAGACATGTTTGATCCCGTCAATATCATGAAATTTTCGGGATAAAAATGAGTATCATTCCCTACTCTTGTCGCTGGATTAAGCAAAGGATGACTCAAATCTGAAAATCCGATTTTATATTCAGAATTGATTTCAGGAAAAATAAAATCAGTATTATTATAACTCAAATTTGCCAAACTATTCAAAGCTTCAAATTCACCAATAATTGCAATCCATTTATCAAGTTCAGTTGAATAGTTTTCTTTCCATTTTAAAAGTGCTCTTAAAACATGAAGATTAAACAGGAAGGTTCCGTTAAACACAATTGCAGTTACAAAATTATTAACGGTATCCATTCTTGAGAACAACTCAGACAATTGTTTTAAATGCACACTTGCTGTTGCATTTTTAAAAACTAGTTGTTTTTGTAAATCTATTAATTTCTTAGATTGAAAGGTTTCATTTTCAATTTTCTGAACTAACAAACTATATTGTTTGATGATTTTATCTACGTTATCAGCTTTAGCTATTTCAGATTGAATTCGTTTAAAAGCTTGTCCTAAAACAACCATATTTGCAATAAAAATATAAGACAGATAGGACAGTAAAATTAATTTTGAAGTTATAATGTAAGCAATCAAAAATCCAAAAAACAAAGTTGGAAGAACAATTGACAGTAACACTAATACTTTAGGTAATACATTGTTCTTAAATGAAATCCAATAAAGTAACGACTCGTATGAACTTTTAGAATCATTACTAATCATTGCCAAGGCCAGGAAGTCCTGACGCCAATCGATTTTAGTTTTTAATTCGTTAATTGCTTCCTGATTTTCCAGAATTGTTTCATTGGGCAATAAGTTTAGTAATTGATTTCCCAATGTTTTTTTTCCGATAAAAGTCGCTGTTCTGTTTATATTCTGAAATAAAGAATGATCTCCAAAAATATCCAGATCATAAGCGTACGGATGATGAAAATCATTGAACTCAATTCCGTTTTCAAAAGGAATTTTTTCTCTTTTTAAATAAGTGATTTCATTTTTATTTATTTTTAAGATAGCTGTAGTCAGCTCTTTCTGAAAAGATAATTTCGAATGAATTCGCATTAAAAAAATAAAACCAACAAAAGATAAAAAAGCAAAAACTACGTAAAGCATTTCATTTGTCTTGATGTAATAAAACATTAAAAACAAACAAAGAAAAATACTTAACAAACGTAAGAGACTTATGCTATTGTATCTTTTATTGATTTTACTAAAAACTTTATTATAGTGTTCAACTTTATTTTGATATACTTCCATTTTTTAAATTTAATGAAATACAAATATAGTTTTTACACTTCTATAATTACTATTCGATAACAATTGAATTTTAGGTTTCATGCATTACTAATACCGGAATTGAAACTTCTTTCGCTATTTTTTTTGTAAAACTAGATTCAAAAATACTTTCAAAGAAAGATCTCTTATGTGTTATGGTTGTTAATACATCGACATCTTTGTAAAGTATAAAATCAAGAATTGTTTCTTTAACTTCATCACTTGGTAAGACAAGAAATTCTACATTTTCATTGGCAAATTCTTTCTCCCACTCTTTAATAGTAGCGTCAGAAACATCAGTGTTTGAAGTTCTAACATATAAACTTTTTACTTTTGCGTTCGTTTTTTTTGCAATTTCAATAACCTTTCTTAGTTCAATTTTATCTTTTTCACGATAACGAGTTGTAAAACCAATTATTTTTATCTTTTTGTATTTTGCATCAGCAGGAATACATAAAATTGGAACTTTAACTTCTGAAATAACCGAATTTGTATTTGATCCGGTAAAGAATTTTGTCCAGTCAGACACGCCTGAAGTTCCCATTATTACAAAATCGATCTTATCCTCCTCTATCGCATTTTTTAGATTAAAAATTAAATCACCATCCATTAAACGATGTTTGAGAACGATATCATCTAATTTTCGTTCGGATGCAATGGCTCTAAGCTTCGGAATTTCATCTTTAAACATTTCAAATTTCGCCAATTCTATTGAGCTGTAAATCGCAGCATAATTTTCGGGAAAAAACTGGCTATCATAAACCGGAATCTCAAAAGTATGCAACAAAACAAGTTCGGCATTAACGACTTTAGCAAATTCTAAAGCATGAACAAAAGCATTTGTAGCTGCTTCAGAAAAATCTGTGGGAAATAATATCTTTTTCATTTTATTTGAGATTAGGAGGTTTGTTTCTCAAATTTAATCATTATAAAAACAAAACAACCTGATAATTATCAGTATTTTAACATTTAATTTTTACAAAAAATGAGACTTTTAAATAATTAGAATGATTATTTTCTACAAGAGTTCAAATTGGCATCTTTGGGGCTTTTTTTATACCTTTGCCACATGATAAATCAAGATTCTATAGTTGCATTGGCCACTCCATCTGGAGCTGGAGCTATTGCTATCATTCGTATTTCAGGCTCTGAAGCTATTACTATTGGAAATTCAGTTTTTAAATCGATAAAAAACAAAGACTTAACGAAGCAAAAAACACATACGTTGCATCTTGGTCATATTGTTGACGATTCAAAAACGCTTGACGAGGTATTGGTTTCTGTTTTTAAAGGGCCAAACTC
This sequence comes from Flavobacterium sp. FlaQc-57, assembly GCF_044007395.1. Classification (NCBI taxonomy): domain Bacteria; kingdom Pseudomonadati; phylum Bacteroidota; class Flavobacteriia; order Flavobacteriales; family Flavobacteriaceae; genus Flavobacterium; species Flavobacterium sp. FlaQc-57. The sequence continues at coordinate 580,258 of NZ_JBIPDA010000003.1, read as the reverse complement.
TTATACAGGTGAAAATACTATAGAAATTTCATGCCACGGCTCAACTTACATTCAGCAGCAAATTATTCAGCTACTTTTAAGAAGAGGATGCAGAATGGCCGATGCGGGTGAATTTACCTTAAGGGCTTTCCTGAACGGAAAACTTGACTTGTCTCAAGCTGAAGCTGTTGCTGATTTGATTTCGTCAGATAACGAGGCTTCACATCAAATTGCTATGCAGCAAATGCGCGGTGGTTTTAGTAATGAAATTGCAAAACTACGTGAAGAGCTTTTGAATTTTGCTTCTCTAATTGAATTAGAATTGGATTTTGCAGAAGAAGACGTAGAATTTGCCGATAGAACTCAATTTTATGAATTATTAAATAGAATTGAATTTGTTCTAAAACGCTTAATTGACTCTTTTGCCGTTGGAAATGTTATTAAAAACGGAATTCCTGTTGCGATTGTCGGAGAGCCAAATGTTGGGAAATCGACTTTGCTAAATGCTTTATTAAACGAAGAGCGCGCCATAGTTTCTGACATTGCCGGAACAACTCGCGATACAATTGAAGATGAATTAGTGATTGGCGGAATTGGTTTTAGATTTATTGATACCGCTGGAATTCGCGAAACAAAAGACATTGTAGAAAGTATTGGAATCAAAAAAACCTTTGAAAAAATTGAACAAGCACAGGTTGTGATTTATTTGTTTGATGGTTTAAAGTTTCAGCTTTCAAGTTCTGAGTTTGTTTCGGAAATTGAGCAAATCAAAAATAAATATCCGCTAAAACCTTTGTTAATTGTTGTGAATAAAAGAGACATATTGTCTGCTGATGAAGTTTCAAACATTACAACTAAGCTTGAAAATCTAAACGCAAAACTTTTATTGATTTCAGCTAAAGAAAAAATAGGCGTTGACGAGTTAAAGAATGAATTGCTTTCTTTTGTAAATACCGGAGCATTGCGAAACAATGAAACTATTGTAACAAATACAAGACATTACGATTCATTACTTAAAGCGTTAGATGAGATCACAAAAGTGAAATTCGGACTTGAAACAAATCTTTCAAGCGATCTAATTGCGCTTGATATTCGCGAGGCTTTGTATCAATTTGGACTTATTACCGGTCAGGTTTCTAATGACGAATTACTGGGAAATATTTTTGCTAATTTCTGTATCGGGAAATAACGGACAAAACATCACAAAATAAAACAAAGAATCCCAGTTAAAATGTCATAAAACCGCATTTTAACTGGGATTCTTCTTTCTGTTTATATAATTTCATTTGCAGATAGTTTGTCCTCATTTGTACCACGATTTTACCACGAAAATAATTTTCCTATTCAGGATTATTTTTGGCGAAATGAGGATGCATTAGGAAGTACATAGGCGTAATGGAACACAAAATTAGCCACATTACGAGTTCTAAGATTGAGGCTGTCATAATCCTTACATAATGGAAGATATAAAATCCCTAGATGAATACATGCTTCTAATTGGTCAGAAACTTGAAATGCTGCGCCAAAATATGGATTTCATACAAAGTGACATCACTGATGAAGTCGGAATAAGTAGAAAAACTGTCAGCTCTATTGAGAACGGGAATAATTTCTCAGTTGAAAATTTAGTAAAATTATTAATTACTTATAACCGAATAGAACCTTTTTTAAACACCCTTACTCTACCATATGATTTTGACATTAAACAATATAAAAAAGAAATGAAAGAATTTAATAAAAAACATAAAAACGAATGGTGGTTCAATCAAAAAAAGAAGGATTAATAGCTTAGAGAATTATACTTAAATCAAATCATCAATACACTATGGAACAGTATTATAAACTTATGAATGAATATTCCGGAACAGAATTATTCAAAGAAACTATTCACTTTATGAATATCTTTTTTCCTGAATGGAAAACCAATCGAGGAATTGGCTTTTCTGCAGCTGAATTTATATTGCATTGTATTGAGTTTTTAAGTCAATGCAACCTGCGCATAGATAATAAGGAACTCAATCATGAGTCTTTGAAAACATTGTATCTAAGTGTAGCCGAAGATTATCAACGTTTTAAAACTGAATATCAATTTATATTTTCATCTTTTGCGCTGGAAAAATTTACTACTGAATATGCGGATGAAATTGAAGATGAATATATAACTGATTTTAGGTATAATGACTTGTACGATTCTTTTTTTAATCAAGAACTTGAAAAGGTGACTTATGATTTTGAGTAGTGACTATGGAAACTATAAATATATTAAAAGAAAGATATTTCTTTAGTCTTTACGGTTTTCCACAATATATAAAATCATTTTTTAAATATCTTAGCAAAAATTATTTATCTCGATGAAATTTAATGAAATAAAAATAATACCTAAACAATGCTAAGAATAAATAACATTAAAATAAAAGGAATAGGCCCAATTAAAGATTTAGAACTAAAATTTAATAACCAATTCAATATTATTTGCGGACAAAACGGCATAGGTAAAACAACTATATTAGACTGTTTATCACAATCCTTTGCGCAATATAACACATCAATTAAAAGAAGTGCCGGTATCGTAAATGGAAGCTGGGATATTAATGTAGATATTAATGGGCTAAAACAAGAAAAAAAATTTAATACCACTTCTTTTCATCCAAATGAACGTCAATTACAAACTGAGGGATTCTATCAAAATGCCAAAGATATTATAGTATTTAAAACGCATAGAGATATCCCTTATCAACATTTAGGTTCCGTAAATACTGATCCGCAAAAGGACGTTTATCAATTTGCAACTGAAACAATTCAAGGTTCGTTGCCACATGACTTAAAAAATTGGTTTGTAAACCGACATTTATGGTCAGCTCACAAAGATCATTTAGATGAACATCAAATCAAAAACATTTCTCTAGCTAAAGAATGTTTTAATATTTTAAATTCTCAAATTTCCTTTAGCAAAGTAAATCCTAACTCAAATGATATTCTCCTTCATACACCAAATGGAGAAATTTATTTTGAATATTTATCCTCAGGTTATAAATCTTGTATGGCTGTTCTAATTGGTTTAATAAAAGAAATAGAATTTAGATTTAAGAGCCCGAGTAAATTCATTAAAGATTTCGATGGGATAGTTTTTATTGACGAAATTGATTTGCACTTACACCCTGATTGGCAAGCTAAAATATACGAAGCATTAAAAGTAATTTTGCCAAATGCACAAGTATTTACATCAACTCATAGTCCTCATATTATTCAAGTTGCAAATCCTAATGAAATTATCCCTTTGACACTTGACGAAACTAACGGTATTCAATTGAACCCAATAATAAATCAAGACTATGGTTGTCAAGGTTGGTCTGTAGAAGAAATATTAACTGATGTTATGGGTATGACAGAAACAAGAACATCAACTTATTTAGATGCAATTTCAAATTTCAATACTGCAATTGATAATGAAGACTTTGAGGCTGCATCAATGCAATTTACAATTTTAGACTCAATGTTACATCCAGAAAACACCTTAAAAAAAATACTAAAAATACAATTAACCGGAATTTCAACAAATGATTAAGTTAAACCGAACACCAAAACCTGTTGAGTTGACACCAAAATTACAAGTTGAACTAACGGAAGAATTTAAACTAACAGGGAAATCAGTCTGGAATACTGATTTTATAAAAAAGGGCTTACTAAGTCTTTCAAATGACAAATGTTGTTATTGCGAAGCCAACATTAATGAAGAAAGTAAATATTTAGAAGTAGAGCATTTTCATCATAAAGGTAAATATAATGATGAAGTATTAGAATGGGATAATTTACTTCCTTCTTGTAAAAAATGTAATGGAACTAAAAATGACCACGATACTAAATTAGAACCAATAATCGACCCAAGCATTGTTGAACCAAAGAAGCATTTAAAGTATTGGAGATATAGAATAAAAGGGGCTGATGACTTGGGCAAATTAACTATTTCAGTCTTAAACTTAAATGATCAAGATAGATTAGTTAAGAAAAGGTATGAAATTGGTAATGCCATCCAAGTAAGATTAGAACAACTAAACGAAATCACTGATGACTTCATTAATGGTATTCAAACAAGCACACGAAGAAAAAATAGAATAATTAATGGCACAAAAGACCTTATGAAAGAAGGACTTCCAAATTCCATTTATTCAGCAACTACAGCCACAATAATTTTAACTGACATCGAATTTAATACATTAAAGGTAAAATTAGTTTTATTGAAATTTTGGGATAAAGAATTTTCTCAACTTGAAACTGACTTAGAAAATACAGCATTTGAACTGTATCAATAAAAAAGCTACCGCTAGTAGCTAATACATCGGATTTGTGTACTGTCTTAGTGGAAAGTTGTTTTTGTATTTGGAACGATTTAGCAAATCCAAATAAGGAAATTAATTTAACCCCAAACCCGCTGTAATAACAGAACCTTGTCAGTAATATTGCCTTAAAAAATGGATAATAATGACCGAAAACATATATTTAGAAGAACTTTTAAAAAAAATACCTAAAAATCAATACATTGGATTAGGAAATCCAAATGCAAAAATATTATTTATCGGAAAAGAAGCCGGAGCAGAAATTGAAACTGAAATATTTCATGGAAGTGCTAGATCTTGGAAAGAAAAAGAAATTAATTATTCTGAAAAATACATTCCAAATGATCCGAAAATTAGAAATTTAAATCATACTTGGCAAAGATATCAAAAACTATATGATTGTATTTTGTCAAATTTAAATTTAGAGAACAGTAAAGAAGACAAATATGAAATCAATTTTGTTGAAAATATTTTTACTACAGAGTTAAGTAATTTACACGCACCTAACACAAACGATGCTAAAAAGCAGGAAAATTTTAGTAACGAATTAAAATCAAGAAAAGATTCTTTTTTCAGAAGCAAATTTATCGAGCAATTTCCAATAATCGTAATATTTGCGAGTGATAATAAATACATAGAAACATATCCTGGAGAGGTTTGCGAATTGTTTAATGTGAAATTTAATAATTTATATAATGAAAATGCGAAAGATAAAATATGGATACATTCAGAGATTAGTAAAGAAAAAAATCCAAGATTATTGATTCATACCAGACAACTAACTAATAGTATATCCAAAGATTTAATACCAAGTATTTGCGATTTAATAATCCAATTTATAAAAGAGAATTCGATTAAAATTGAGGATAACTAGCTAATAATTAACAAACTAAATTTACAATTAATTTTAAGATCTATAGAAATTATCGTTTTACCACCCCTTAAAACATTACAAAACAATGTTTTATAATAAATTACAAACTTAAACATATTTAAATCATAGAAAATTGCGGTGATTAAATAATTTATTTACCGCAATTTTTGCGGTGAATAATCATTATATTTACCGCATAAACTAAAAATCAATGGCTATCTACATTCATCAACTTAAAAATTGGCCCAATTTACAGTGGAATGACCAAGAATTCATTTCGTTACTAAGCGAAGTTAGAATCTTGCAAGGAAAACTCATGGGTAAAGTTGAATTGCTAGGTTTCGAACTAAAGGATGAAGCTAACTTAGAAACCTTAATTCAAGATGTAATACAAACTTCAGAAATAGAAGGAGAAATATTAAATCCTGAATTAGTTCGCTCCTCTATTGCCACAAGACTAGGATTAGAATATTCTGGTTTAGAGCATTCAGATAGACACGTTGATGGAATCGTAGAATTAATGTTAGATGCCACTCAAAATGACAACAAAACATTGACAGAAGATCGTTTGTTTGGTTGGCATGCAGCACTATTCCCAACGGGAAGAAGTGGTATGCATAAAATTGAAGTAGCAAATTGGCGTTCACGAGACATGCAAGTGGTTTCCGGTGGAATGGGGCGAGAAATAGTTCATTATGAAGCTCCAAAAGCAGAACAGTTAGAGTTAGAAATGAAACATTTTATAGAATGGTACAATAACGACCAAAATCTAGAATCATTGCTAAAAGCTGCCGTAGCTCATCTATGGTTTATAACCATCCAACCATTTGACGATGGAAATGGAAGAATAGCCAGGGCAATTACGGATATGCAACTTTCAAAATCCGATGGCGTAAATCAAAGGTTTTACAGTATGTCTACTGAAATAAACAAACAAAAGAAAAGCTATTACACCATTTTAGAGCGAACTCAAAAAGGAGATATAGACATTACAGAATGGATCGTTTGGTTTTTAGAGTGCTTAAAAAACAGTATCCTTTATTCAAGTATAATAGTTGACAAAGTAGTTAAAAAGCATCATTTTTGGGTTAAAAATGCAGGTAAAATAAGTAATGAACGTCAACAAATTATGCTTAATAAACTTATGGGTAATTTTGAAGGCCATTTAAATACAAGCAAGTGGGCTAAAATAGTAAAAACTTCCGCAGATACAGCACTTAGAGATATAACAGATCTAGTAAACAAAGGGATCTTGATTAAGGCGAATTCGGGAGGAAGAAGTACTCACTATGTTTTAAAAGACACATTTTAAAAATTGAAAAATAAAGTACTCTCTTCGAGTGATAAAATCAAAACATTATAACCTTTTCTTAGAGGTCTAAATAAGAAAAAGTAATACATTTAAAATTAATCTCGCCTTAAATCACGCATATATATAAATTATGCTATATGCTAAAAAAACTAAAAATGGATTATAAAAAAACAATCAGATTAATTTTAAGCAATCGAAAATCAACAATTGCTAATCAAATCAATCAAATCAAACAACATATTAACGCAGGTGAATATAAAGAGGCATTAAAATCACACCCGATTTTTAATAAAACTTTAAATAAAAATCCATTTTTTCAATCTCTAAGTGACATCTATTTAAAAGAACCCTATTCTTTTACAGAAAATTTTAAAAAAGAGTATCGATGGATTACAAATATTTTAGAAAATCACTTGAAAGAAATTAATTCTTTTCTAAATTTAAAAAACAAATTTGAAGAACATATTGTTTTAGATGATTTTCAAAAAGCAAACTCTGTATTAAAAGATATTGAAGGTTTATTTGGAATTAGTTTATGGAGTATTGAGGCCAACTTGATAATTGAAGAAAAAGTTAATGGTTCTGAATCAAACTGGAACAAACTTTCTTATTATTTAAAAGAAATTAAAAATTCAATATATGAATTTACAATAAACTCAAGTAGTAAAAGAATTGAATCAAAACTCTCTTACGACAGCTATTTAAATCAATTTCAAAATGAAATTGACACAATTAATGCAGATGGTCTAATTAAAGATTTTTTCGTTTTCAAAAATTTTAATTTAGTTAATTATGATTATAAATATAAGAATCTTGAAAGTGTTTTATATGTATCAAACATATTTTCAATAATTGATCAGTATTTAATTTTAATTGATGTCATTCTTTATAATATCTCAATTTCAAATAATAATGACAAGTTGTTTTTTCCTTTCATTAATTTAGCAAAGGATAATTTATTTAATGATAACAGAATTAAAAATATTTACAACGTCATAAATGAAAAAGAACAACTATTAAAACTTGAAAAGAACAATGATGTTTTTAATAGTTTAAATTTATACTACTCTGGAAACTTTAAAGAAGCACTTGAAACATCAAAACAAGGAATTATATCATCTCCGTTAGAATTTGAAAATTATGAAGTATATTGTAAATCATTAATAAATCTAAAATTAGATTTTATTCCAATCAAACTTAGTACAACAACTGATAATATACTAAACTATACATTTGATTTATTAACTTTTAGAAAAGACAAAGAGGATAGTTGGAAAAAACTTCTTAAAGTTTCTCTTATGTTAATGAACACAAATTTTGGAAAACAAATTTTTGGACTACTCAACGAAACAGAAGGAAAGAGTGAAAAAAATCAAATTATTGGATTTTTATCTTCATCCTTTAATTCACACAAAAATTTAATTTTAACAGCTAACAGACCTTTAGTTAATAATAATTTTGAAGCTTTTTATTTTAATCATAGTTTTAAAGTGCAATCTTTTAAGCAAGGAAACAATGTTCAATTTGAAGAAAGTATTTCTACGTCAGAAATACAAAATACAATGATTAACGCAGTAAGAAGTTTTCAAAAAAGTAATTATCCTGAAGTAATCTCCTATTTAAAAAATGGAATAGATCTTAATTATTTATCTTATTATTATGAAAGAAAAATTAGCTTATTATATTACTCTTTTTTGAATTTAAAATTATTAAGTGAAGCTTTAGTTTTATTTGGAGAAATCTTTTTTAATAATTCAATAATAACTAGAAAATTAAATCAGGTTGAATTATATAATGTAATTAAAACAAGTAATAAAAAGAATGATTTTGTAAATTTAATTGAGTATCCAATCTTATTTTCTCTAATTATAAAAGAATATGACTTATATGAAGCTTATGATGATTTTATGTGTTCTTCTGATATTTATAGTATAGAAGAATTAGATTTTGATCATTTCATTGAAAAATTTTCTTTGGAAAAGGTTATCTATTTTTTAAATAATGTTGTAACGATAGACACTCTTAAATATTCAACAGAATATAACTCTATAAGTGATGTTGAAGAAGACAGGGTAAAAATACTAAATATATTAATTTCAATTGATTCGTCAAACAAACTAAATTATGAGAAAGAAATTAATGAGATTTATAGAATAAATTCTGTTAGAAAGGTTTTAAAAGAGGTAGACGAAGGAAGACTTTACATTGATGTTAGCAGTCTAAAAGAAATTCAAATTAAAAATTTTAATGATGAATTTAAAAGATTTAAAGAAATTGAAGCTTCTTCTACTGTACAAAATCTAATTGGATTTAATACATCTAATACTAAAAATTGGGAAAAAGCACTTACAGAAAAAAATGAAATTGAGGAAAAATACAATAGTGCAGATTATCTAGCTTTTAAAAGCATTTATTTAGAATCTAGAGAAAATTTCCTTTTTAGTAAAGAATATGGTCTAGACAGCTGTCTAAGTACCAGAATTAGACACGGAGCTTTAAAAAATCATATTAGAAGTGTATTTGAAAAATTAAATTTAATTACATCAAAATTCAATGAGAAATATAAAGATAATGAGAAATGGAAAAATCAACTTATACATCATCTTGATTTAAACAATACTGTACAACATTTATTGAAGCAATTTTCTAAGGAAATAGATGATTACTCCTCATTTATTGTTGAAATACTAATTCAAATTGGAACGGAAAAGAATTTTGACAAATCAAATGGATTATTTCAATATAACACAAATGACGAATTATTATATGAATTTTATTCTGAACACAAAAAATATTTTGATTCTGTTGATTCAACGATAGAAATCATATTAAATAATCTTGTTAATTACACTTTAATAAATTTGCAAAAAACAATTGTGAAGGCTTTTACCGTAATAATCCCAACGGAATTCCAAAAAATAATTGAAAACACAGCATGTCAATTAAGGAATTTGAATATTCCAAACGATTGTGAACTAATGACAAATTTATCAAAATCAAATACAGAAATACAGAATGAGCTAGAATACTTATCTGATTGGTTCTATTTAAATACAACTAGTTCATCTTCTTTATTAAGCATCGAAACTATAATTAATGCTAGTTTGAATTTAACTAATAGAATTAATCCTTTATTCAACTTAGAACCTAAAATTAATGTTCAGAATAATTTTGCGGGATACAGTAATTTAATTTTTGTATTTAATATAATGTTGAAAAATGTAATAGAACATTCAAGACTTAGTACTAATAAAATAAATTTAAAAATTAATTCATGTATTGATGACAATAGTGAGTATGTAATGATTGAATTCTCACATAATTTAAACACTAATTTTGATTATTCGGCAAATAAAAATAAACTTGAAGCAATAAAGAACAATTGGAACAATCATAACAACATTGAAAGATCGAATAAAGAAGGAGAAAGCGGATATGACAAAATAAAAAGGATCCTCTTATACGAAGCTTTAGCTAAAACTGATAAGTTTGAATACAGTTTAAGTAAAAGCACTATTACCATAACACTTTTTTTTCCATATAAAAAATCAATTAATCATGATGAATAAAGTTTTAATAATTGAAGATGACAAAGTAAAAATTGAAAGATTAACTAGTTATTTCAGTAATGAAGAGTTAACGGTTAAGGAATCATTTCAAGGAGGAGTATCCGAATTAAAAAGTAATTTAAAAAATTATGATTTTTTAATCTTAGATATGACAATACCACTTTGGGAAAAAGGTAATAATGATTTAGGTGGTAATTATGAACAGTTTGGCGGAGAAAAGATTCTAAGAGAAATGAAACGTAGAAAATTATTTCTACCAACTATTCTATTTACAATGTTTGATGTATTTCCAACCAAAGAAGGAAATATAACCTTTAATGAAATAAACATAATATTCAAGGAAGAGTTTTCTGATTTTTATTTTGGAGCTGTTTTTTACAATGCAAATGAGGATAATTGGCAGATAGATATGTCAAATTTAATTGCTAAAATAAAATCATGAATCATATAAGCATTCTAATAGTTGATGATGATTTAAATAAAATATCATCTATCATTACCACCATCAAAGAAGTTTTTAGCGAAACTTTATCAATTAGTCAGGCTTCATGTGTACAAGAAGCTATAGAAAATCTTCAAAAAAAAGAATTCCATCTATTAATTACTGACTTACAAATGCCTTTAAAATATGATGATGAACCAAATGACAATGGAGGAAAGTCCCTTATAAAGCAATTATACAAAAAAAGAAATAAAGTTAATGTCCCAATGTATATCGTTGGTTTGACTCAATTTGAAGATTTAAAAAATACTTATGATGGAGTTTGGAAAATTTGGCATTTTGATGCAAGTTCTGAGACATGGAAAAATAACTTAAGAGATTTAATCCATCATATCAGTTTAGTAAAATCAAGAGTTAAAACTGATAAAATTGAGACAATCTTTGTTGAAGGACCAACTGATAAAAAAATTATTGAATGTTGCTTTCATCATTTTTTTGAAGATCATATCCACAAAATTTATATAGACACAATAAATTATGGTGGAGGGGCTAGTTGGGTTGAAAGACAATTGTTTATTTGGGCAAAATCTCTATCTACAAAGTCTAATGAAGAAGTATATCTAAAAGCCGTTGGAATCTTTGATGATGATGTTGCCGGCAGATCGAGTATCGAAAATATCAAAGCCCAAATCGACATAAACTCAGCAGAATTTAAAACTTTTTCTATTATAAAAAATTGTTATAAATATTCAATTATTTTAAAATCTATTAAATCAAAAGGTATTTCTTTCCCGACTACTATTGAAGATTTAATTTCAATAGAGTGTTGGAAGTTGGCTAATGAAAAAGGCTGGTTAGCGCAAAGAGATTTAAATAAAATAGAAATAGATCATAAAATTCTTAACATCAAAAATGACGAATTGACCATAGATATATTGAAAGATAATAATTTTACTGATGATGAAATTTTGCAAATAACAAATAAAATAAATGACGATTACAAAAAACAATTTGGCACTATGGTCTGTGAGCTTGATAAGACTTTTTTACTATCAATCAAATATTTATTAATAGATGTACTTAAAAAATTAAAAATAAGCACAATCGCATAAGAGAAGTTTAGCTAGATTGGGATTTTAGTTGAAATATCCTTTTTTACTGTATTTTGGTTTTGCTAAAATTAAAAAGTAAACAAGTACCAATTATTTTTACTATCATCAATTACCCCTTTCTTTACTAAACAACTACATCTTTTGTACACCTCTCCCCTCTTAAACCCTTACAAATAAAGAAAAACAAGATATTGCATCGGGAAATAAATGATTATACAAGATTTAATCGGACGCTATTCCATTTCTGGAAGCAATCAAGACGAGAGTCAAGAAATAACCTATAAAGGTATTTTGAATTTATCTTTAGATGAAAATAACCGAATTATTGCTCAATGGCTTATTAACAATACCCAACAACAAGAGGGTTTTGGTTTCTTTAAAGACGATATTTTAGTCATTAATTTTAACTATAAAGGAGACAATAATAAAAAGTATAAAGGTGTCGCTGTTTACCGTTGTATAACTAAAGACATTCTAGAAGGTTTTTGGTCTGAGAAACACGGAAATCCACTCTATTTAGGGACTGAACATTGCTTAAGAATGGAAAGTACCGAAAGATTAAACTAATTCATTTAGTAATATAGGCTTTAAAGTAAGCTCTGATTGAAAAAGTATTCGCTTACATTTTAAAAGATATACTTTAAGAGTTTCAATAAAATGATCTCCATATAATTTTGCACTTAACTAAAATTATACGCTAAATTATCACTTCCACTCCGAAATCATAATCTATCGGAGTGAAGGTAATAAATGCAAATTTTATTTTAAGAGCGTGGTTTAGGCAAGTTTCTGTCATACATAATAATAGTTCCTGCTACGGCCACATTCAAGCTTTTTTCTGATTTAAATTTCACTAAATAATGACATTTATCCATTACTTTTCTGGATAATCCATGATCTTCTGCTCCCAATAAATATACACAGCGCCTTGGATGTTCAAAAGTTTCCAGGTCAGTAGCTTTCTCATCTAATTCAACACCAACCAATCGCGCTCCTTTAGGTAAGTTTTCAAAAAAAGCTTCAAAAGTATCATAATGAAAATAAGGAATTGCTTTCACCGCATCGTGAGTATCACAAGCTTGTTTGGCATATCGATTACCAATGGTAAATATAAAAGTAGCGCCCAAATTTTGAGCAGAGCGCCACAAAACACCCAAATTTTCAGGCGTTTTACCATTTTGTATTCCTATCCCAAAATATTCATTTATAAAGTTATCATTCATAAATGCAAAAGTACAAACTGTTACTAGAAAAATCAATTATTTATTGACATGTGACAAACACACTCTTTTGTATAATTAAAAAACTCCTGTTTTATTATTCCAAAGAAAACCACTGTTTAACATCGTCAGCAATTGTTCCCTGATTTACAATACTCTCGAACTCGTTGTTTGCTGAATTATATCTATAATCTTCCTGCCATTGTTTATACTGAAAAGTTATCTTTTGTATGGCATCACATATAAATAATAGTTCGTCGTTTGTCATTGTTGGATGTAAAGAAATACGAACCCAACCCGGTTTATTACTTAAATTTTTCTGAAGAAGCTCTGTTGTTATTTTTACTGATTTTTCTTCATCAATATCAAATAAATAGTGCGCATACGTACTTGCGCATGACCAACCGCCGCGAACCTGAATTCCGAAACGATCATTTAAAAGTCGGACAATTAAATTATAATGAATATTTTCAATAGTTAAAGAAACACAGCCAATTCGCTCTGTATTTAAATCGCCTAAAATAGAAAGTCCTTTTATTTTTTGAAGTTTTGAGTAGCAAAGATTTAATAATTCTCTTTCTCTGTTTTTCATATTTACGATGCCCATTTGTTTCTTCAATTCCAAACACAAGGCCGTTCTTATTACTTGCAGAAAACCCGGAGTTCCGCCATCTTCCTTTACTTCAATTGTATCATTATAATGATATTCACCCCACGGATTGGTACATTTTACATTTCCGCCACCAGGATTGTCCGGAAAGTTGGAATTGTATAGTTTTTCATTAAAAACTAAAACACCACAAGTCCCCGGTCCTCCCAAGAATTTATGAGGTGAAAAGAAAATTGCATCTAATCGTTCCTCAGGATCTTCAGGATGCATATCTATTGAAACGTAAGGCGCTGAAGCCGCAAAATCAACAAAACAAAAGCCTCCGTTTTGATGCATTACTTTAGCTAATTCATAATATGGCGTGATAATCCCTGTGACATTAGAACAAGCAGTAAATGAACCTATTTTTAAAGTTCGGTTTTTGTATTTTTGAAGTTCTGCTGACAATTTGTTTGGGTCAACCAAATTGTTTTCGTCAGCTGGTAAAATCACAACATCAGCAATGGTTTCATACCATGGAACCTGATTAGAATGATGTTCCATATGTGTGATAAAAACAACTGGTCTATCATCATCAAACTGCAGTTTTACATTGTAAATATTATCTTGAGAACGAAGTCCCATAATTCGTTGTAATTTTGATAAAGCCGCTGTCATTCCGGTTCCCGTAGTTACCAGGCAATCAGTATCATCAGCATTCACATACTTTTTAATTAATGCTCTCCCATGTTGGTAGGCATATGTAGAGGTTTTGCCTGTTTCGCTCGAAAACGAATGAGTATTCGCAATCATTGGGCCAATTTTATTGAGCATTATATCTTCGATCGGGAGATATAATCTTCCGCTGGCAATCCAATCAGCATACAGCATTTTTTGTTTTCCGTAAGCCGATTCGAAAGTATGATTAACGCCAATTGTATTCTCTCTAAATTTAGAAAAATACCGTTCTAATTTTGTCTCCGTTGTTTTTTCCATAATAGTTTCCATAGCTATATTTTTAAAACAATTATTTCTTGAAATTTTTGATTCCCGCATTCAACCAACTGTAATAAGCTGTTATATCGGGATTATATGCTGATGGTTCTGTCAGGTTTACGCTATTGTGATCTACAATTACGTAAAAAGGCTGTGCATTAGCTTTATACCTTTTAATTTGTAAATCACTCCATTTATTTCCAATTGTTTTGATTTTTTTACCTGTTGTTTCAGAAACATATTGTTCGTTTTCAGGAAGCTCTTTTTTATCATCTACATACAACGAAATCAAAATTACCTCATTTTTTAAAACATCTAAGACTTTAGAATCTGACCAAACCAATTCTTCCATTTTGCGACAATTCACACATGCGTAGCCTGTAAAGTCTAATAAAACCGGTTTCCCGCTTTTCTTTGCGAATTCCATTCCTTTATCATAATCATGAAAAGTAATGATGTTGTGCGGGCCAAACTCTGCTCCATCCGGCAAAACCGATTTTGTTTCACTAACAGTTTTAGAAGCACCAAATCCATCAGGCGATTCGCTGTATTGCATTGGAGGTGCAAATCCGCTGATTAACTTTAAAGGTGCACCCCAAAGTCCGGGGATCAGATAAATGGTAAAAGACAAAACGATTAATCCAAAACCTAATCTTCCAACTGAAATATGATTTAATGGGGAATCGTGCGGTAACGTAATTTTTCCGAATAAATAGAAAGCCAACGTTCCAAAAACAGCAATCCAAATCGTTAGAAATACTTCTCTTTCCAGCCAATGCAATTGCAAAACCAAATCAGCATTTGATAAAAATTTAAAAGCTAAAGCCAATTCTAAAAAGCCTAAAATAACTTTTACCGTATTCAACCATCCGCCAGATTTTGGCAAAGCATTCAGCCAACCCGGAAATGCAGCAAATAATGAAAAAGGCAAAGCAATAGCCGTCGAAAATCCTAACATTCCAACAATTGGTGCGATACCTCCTTTTGATGCTGCTTCGACTAATAATGTTCCTACAATTGGACCTGTACAAGAAAATGAAACGATAGCCAGAGCCAAAGCCATAAAGAAAATCCCGATTAATCCTCCTCTATCTGCTTGCGAATCGACTTTATTGGCCAATGCATTTGGCAACATAATTTCGAAAGCTCCTAAAAAAGAAACTGCAAAAACAACCAATAAAATAAAGAAAATCAAGTTGAACCAAACATTAGTAGATAACGCATTTAGGGAATCTGCACCAAAAACCGCCGTTACAATTGAACCTAATAAAACGTAAATAATAATGATTGAGAATCCGTAAATCAAAGCATTTCTGATTCCTGCAGCTTTTGTTTTACTCTGTTTGGTAAAATAGCTTACTGTCATTGGAATCATCGGAAAAACACAAGGCGTTAATAAAGCTGCAAAACCAGACAAAAAGGCAATAATAAAAATGCTTACCAAGCCTCTTGTATCCTTCTTTTTAACTGGATTAACAATTGCTGTTTCTACTTTTTCTGCTGTTTTAACTGACGCATTTTCTTCTACAAGTGCCAAATCTTCTTTAACCGTTGTTTCTTTTATAGAAGCTAACTTTTTCGAATTCGGTATTTTAAATGATAATTCTTCAGATGATGGCGGTAAACAATTACTGTCATCACAAACCATAAATTCAACTTCGGCAGCGATGTTGGTAATTTGATCTGAATTGAATTTTAT
This sequence comes from Flavobacterium sp. FlaQc-57, assembly GCF_044007395.1. Lineage (NCBI taxonomy): Bacteria > Pseudomonadati > Bacteroidota > Flavobacteriia > Flavobacteriales > Flavobacteriaceae > Flavobacterium > Flavobacterium sp. FlaQc-57. The sequence continues at coordinate 564,132 of NZ_JBIPDA010000003.1, read as the reverse complement.
TTTTTGTGTAAAAAGTGCTTTGTCTTCAAAATATTTAATTTTCATATTGAAGATTTTATCCACTACTTCATGGCCTTTTCCTTCAGTCGTTTTACCTATTATTTCAAAGTTCTTTTTAGAATTTTTAAACGAAAAGGCTGTAGCCGATGGCCCTCCTTCTTCAATATATTGCCCGTACAAATGCCAACCGGACTGAATCGCAGCTTCGGCTTTTAAGATATATTCTCTATCTGAAATTTTCTCTACAGAAGTTGTCCACTTTACCGGATTGTACATTTGTCCAAACATACTGAAACTCACAAGCAGTAGTAAGGTTATAATGATTTTTTTCATTGTTTTTTGGTTTTGATATTTTAAGTTTGATTAAAAAAAGAGCTGTTGGCAAACAGCTCTTTTACGGTCTTTCTTAGAAAATTGCTTACTAATTCGGTTTCTAATATTAAAAAATGAAAGACTACTATTAAAATTTATTTTTTCTGATTTTTTTTCAGGTTTCAGGTTTCAGGTTTCAGGTTTCAGGTTTCAGGTTTCAGGTTTGGATTGCGATAACTTTGTCACAGTCTTTAACTTTGACAAAGCATCACCACAATCTTGTCATTTCTCCCTTCGGTCGAAATGACAAAAAAACGTAGATTAATCTATTTTAAAGGATTACCATCTTTGTCTAATGAACCTGCTTTTACGATGATCATTTTATCTAACTGAACATATTTTTTGATGGCATCGTTTACTTGTTTCAACGTTACTTTTTCGATATCTTTTGGATATTGTTCAATATAACTTGGTTCTAAACCTCTTTCTATGAAACTCAAAATTGTTCTGGTCATACCATTTGTGGTGGCCATTCCTACTTTAAAACTTCCTATTAAATTGGTTTTCTTGTTTTCTAATTCTTCCAAAGTAATTCCATCATTAACCCATTTGTTTACCTGAACCATTGTTGCGTCTAATCCTTTTTGGAATAAATTTGGATTAAACGATGCATTTACCATCCAGTACCCGCCAGTGCTGATGTTTCCGCCAGTTCCTGATGATATATTGTATGTTAAACCGTCATTGTCTCGAACCGTTTGCATCAAACGTCCAGCAAAACCGGCACCCAAAGTGTAATTTCCGATGTAAAACGGAATATAATCGGCATCGGTTCTTTTTAATCCTGTATACTGTCCAATGAACAGTTCAGCACTTGGTTTTTCTGCAATTGTAATAACCTCTGTTTTGGCATTTGCTTTTACAGCTTCTTCAAACTTCATATTTTCGACTACTCCGCCGTTCCAATTTTTAAAATGCTTGTTTAATGAACCATTCAAATTTGCTCCTTCAGTATCTCCAACAATAACTAAATGCATCGAAGCTGGTCCAAAATATTTTTTATGAAACGCTTTAACTTCTTCCAAAGTAGCATTTTTAACATTGGTCAAATTTTCTTCAACACTTGGCGCATAATTGGGATTTGCTTTTGGATAAATGGCTTGTGTTAACGTGATACTTCCTCTTTCGCCAGGATCATTCAGGTTTTGCTGAATGCTTCCTGTAAATTGTTGTTTTAGATTTTCGAATTCTTTATTGTCAAACAATGGGGTTCTTATTTCTTCAGCCAATAAAGTGACTACCTGATCCAAATCTTTTTTCAGGCATTTAAAGCCAATGTTTATTTTGGTTGTAGAAGCATTTACATTAATGTTTACGCCTAATTTTTGTAGTTTTTCTGAGAACTTAAACTTATCGTTTAGTGTCGTTCCTTTTGACAACATGGAAGCTGTTAAGGATGGAATCGCCAGATTTTTATTTTCATTGGCATAATTTCCAAGTGAAATACTTGCCGCAACGGTTACAAAATCTTTAGCTGAAGTTTTAACAGAAACTACATCTATTCCTGCTACTTTTTCTCTTTTGTAAGCTGAAGCTGGTTTTTCGATTGCATTTTTATCTCCAATAGAAACTGTTTTTACTGCATTTTTTTGTTTCGATAAATGAACTTCAACACCTTCTTTAAAATCATGTCCGTCTTCTGGATGTCTGTAATAAAACGGTCCGTTATCCGGCATAAAATTCTGGGCTTGTGCAGATTCTTGACTTTGATTCCCATTTTGCTTCGGAATAAAATATCCGGTTGTGCTTTGATCGTCAACTAAATATTTTTTAGCCACGCGCAAAACATCTGCTGGTGTTACTTTTTTCAACCGGTCTACTCCCGTTATGTAGTCAGTCCAATCTCCAGATGCAATTGCCTCTGTCAACTCAGATGCAATTACACCAGAACCATCGCGCGCCAAAATAGTTTGCGCACTTATTTTGGCTACCACACGATTTACTTCCTCTTGCGTAACGCCATCTTTCTGAATTTTAGCAATAACCTCGCTAATTTTAGCATCAATATCTTCGTGTTTCGAAGTGGTTGGAAAACCTACTCCAATATTAAAAAGTCCAACTTCTTTGAAATTTGTTGCACTTGCATACGCGTAAATTCCCAAACGAGTGTCTACAAAAGTCTTGTTTAAAATCGCTGATGGACCTGATCCTATAATTTCTGCCAGAATATTCAAAGCAGGTAAATCTTCATTTAAAGCTCCCGGAATTTTATATGCTTTGTTTACGACACCCAATTCTCCAGGTTTTCTAACTACAATTTTTCGAGGCCCATATTGTTGTGGTTCCTCGGTGTAAGGTTGTGGCATTGCATTTGGCGCTTTTGTAATTTTGCCAAAATATTGTTCGATCAATTCAAAAACATTCTCTTTTTTGAAATCACCAATAATCGTCAAAGTTGCATTATCCGGCCGATAGTAAGTGTTGTAGAAATTACGCAAAACTTCAATTGGTGCTTTTTCAATATCCGATTTCCAACCAATTGTCGAATGATGATACGGATGTGCGATATACGCCGCCGCCCAAATTTCTTTATCTAATAAACTATTCGGGTCATTCTCTCCACGTTCAAATTCGTTGCGTACAACAGTCATTTCAGCATCTTTATCTTCTTTCAATAATAAAGAATTTCGCATTCTGTCCGCTTCAATTTGAAGTGCCAAAGCTATTTTATCACTCGGCAATGTTTCAAAATAATTGGTTCGGTCGTACCAGGTTGTAGCATTTAGTTGCGCTCCTGTATTTTGAAGAACATCTGTAATTGTTGTTCCGCTTTTTTTATTGAAAGTTGGAGTTCCTTTAAACATTAAATGTTCTAAAAGATGCGTTGATCCTGTGTTTCCTAAAACTTCATTTTTAGATCCTACACGATACACAATTTGCACAGTTACAACTGGCGAAGCATTGTCTTGCAAAAGTAAAACATTCATACCGTTGGGTTGGTACAAATACTCTTCGATACCACCTAATTCCTTGATTTTACTAAATTTTGCCGATTTATTTTGCGCTGAAATAAGCGTACAGAAAGCTAGTGAGCAATAGCCCACAAAGATGTATTTTTTCATTTTTTTGATATTTTTTTATAGTTTTCAATCGCAGTTTTCAGTCGTAGTTTACATTGAGACTGAAAACTGAGACTGAAACCCAGACTAAAAGACTTGTTCTAAGATTTACTAAAAATCTCTTTCAATTTAGTTTGAAGTGCTTCTTCTCTAAGATTTTTAGCTACGATTTTTCCATCAGGTCCAATTAAATAATTGGTTGGAACTAGTTTTACTCCGTATAAAACGGCAACATCATTTTTCCATCCTTTTAGGTCAGAAACGTGTGTCCAAGTTAAGCCGTCTTTTTCGATTGCTTTTTCCCACAGATTCTTTTTGTCGTCTAATGAGATTCCTAAAACTTCAAAACCTTTATCGTGATACGTTTTGTATGCCAGAACAACATTTGGATTTTCTTTTCTGCAAGGCCCACACCAGCTAGCCCAAAAATCAATTAAAACATATTTTCCTTTGTAATCAGATAATTTTACCTCTTTCCCGTTTACATCTGTCTGAGAAAATTCGGGAGCAGCAACACCAACAGCTGTTTTGTCATTAAGATCAATTGCTTCCTTTAGCTGTTTTCCATAAACTGATTTTTGTACTTCAGGAGACAAAACTGCATAATATGTTTTTACTTGTTCCGGCGTTCCGTATGATACAATTCGATCACTTATTACTAAGGCAGCAGCAGTTTTATCTTTATTTTTTCTAATAAACTTATCTGTTAAATCATCAGCAAAAGCTTGAAGATCTTTCCATTTCTTATCCATCATAGTTTGCTGCTCGGCCGTTAACTTCACTTTTCCGTTTTGACTTAACGAATCTGAAAATTTATAAACCGGACCTGCAATTGCCTGAATTTTTTTAAATTCATTATCATAATATGATTTGTAAATATCATTTTGTGTTGCTCCGCTTACTTTTGCTTTAAAAATGGAATCTTTTTTGGCTTCAACTTTAATGTTTTCATTATCTAAAAGAAAAGTTGCACCATATTCTTCTCCTTTTAATTTAATGGTATATAATAATGGTTCCGAAACTTTTCCTGTAAATGCAAAAACGCCGCCTTTTTGTATTTCTGCCGAATCAGCAATTTTTTTATCTCCTTTTTCATCTGTATTTTCCAGATAAACTGTTCCTTTATCTAATCCGGCAATTGTACCGTTGATTGTAAATCCTTCTTCTTTTTTAGAGCAGGAAGTAATGGTGCTTATAAGCGCTAACGCCAATAAACCTGATTTTAAGATTGTACTTTTCATGTTGATATTTTTTTAGTTCTATGTATTACTTTTTTTTAGTTTTCAGTTTTCAGTCGCAGTCTCATTTTTCGGTCTCAGTGAGCAGTGAAAATGTAAACTGTAAACTGACACTGTGACTGTAAACTGCCGCTAAAAACTGAAAACTACGATTTTAAAAGTTCCTTCAATTTTTCTTCTAGTGCAGCGCCTCTTAAATTATCGCTAATAATTACACCTTTACTATCAACTAAATATGTGGCTGGAATTGTTTTTACGTTGAATGCATTACTCACTTTATTGTCGTCTAAAAGATTATGCCATTGCATATTTTCCTGTCCTAAAGCTTTAAGCCATGCTTTTTCATCTTTATCAATTGAAATGCTTAAAATTTCAAATCCTTTATCTGAATAAGCTGTATAAGCTGTTTTTAAATTCGGAATTTCTTTACGACATGGCGCACACCATGATGCCCAAAAATCAATTAATATGTATTTTTTTCCTGCAACGATGTCTTTTACATTATAAGCTTTTCCGTCTTTGTCTTTTAATCCAAAATTTGCAACACTTGTTCCAATTAATGATTTCGGATTTAGATCTTTATCTACAACCTGACCGTAGTAACTTTTCTTAGCTGTTTCAGAAAATTGCTCATAAACCGGCTTTTTGTCTGGCGTAAAATAGCTATATTGAGTCAACATGAAAAATGGTCCCCACCAAGTGGCTTTATTTTTTGTGATTAAATCTTTTGTTGATTTTTCAACTTTAGCAAAAAAGGCTTTTTCTTTTGCTTCAAAACTTTTCCATTCCGGACTATTTCCAATAGAATCCATTAGTTTTTTGTTTCCCGCAACTCTTGCATTCGAATATGCTTTAGAAACTTCTTCAGTTCCTTTATGATATTCTACGTAATCTTTATTTAATTCTTCTCTAAAAGCGGTTTCTTTTTTATAGTAATCGTTCGATTTTGATCCTGAAATTACCTCATTTTTAAAATTGATTCTTCCATCTTCCTTATTTGAAACTTCTGCTTCAGCTGTTAATTTTATTTTAGAATTTTCTACTAAAACCGGGATGTAACCTTTGTTTTTTCCAAATTCAAGATAAAACAAACGAGGTTCATTTAATTTTCCTGTAAAGGCAAATTTGCCGTCTTTAATTGTTGTTTCGGCAACTGCAGACTCTGATGTATGTGTTGCTCCGGGAATTAATTTTATTGTTGTTCCGTCTTCGAGTCCTGTTATATTTCCTTCAAGATGATATGAAGTTGCGGCTTTAATTGCTGGCTTTTTCTTTTGCGCCTGACTGTTGTTGGAAAATGCAAATAAACAGATGCACAATCCTACTATTTTATATTTAATTGTATTCATTTTGAGATTGATATTTTAAGTAAAAGCTTCCCTTTCGGGTGTCCTAATCAGGAAGCTTTAAGGTTTTTATTTTGCAACATTTTGGGTTATGGTTCCGTTTCCTGGATTTTTTACAGCACCTTGAGGAAATGGCATTGTCCATAAATGAGAAGTAGATGACAAGTTGTAAGTCGTTCCGTTATCTACTTTTGAGAAACTAACTTTATAAACTCCTTCAGCATTTAAACGACGCGCGTCTGCGAAAGGAATAAGTGTTAAAATAAGTTCGTTATTCTTCGTTTTAAAAATAGCATTTAGAGCAACTGTCTTATCTGTAGTCACAATATCCTGATAAGAAGCTGGCTGAATACGCGTTTTACGTACTGCATTTAATGCGGTCAAAGCATCGCTAATTTGTCCTGCACGTGCCAGACATTCTGCTTTAATCAAATATATTTCGACAGTTGTAATTCCGCCATAATTAAACATACCGGACAAGGTTCTTCTGTAATACGTTTCAATACCAACGGTTCTGATTTTCCAACGTGATTTAAAACGAACATCTCCAGCTTCAAAACGTTGTGCACGTTCTACCGGAAGACTATATTCTACAGATAAATAGGTTCTTTCTCCATGACGGAACGTATAATTCTCAACATAGTCAAATCCCATTGGAGATGGTGTATTCGTATAAGAATTTGGGACATCAATTATGGCTTTGTTAGCAGTATAATAAGCATTCCAATCGTATAGTTTATTATTTTCGGTCAAAGCCAGATTTGCATATTTTAGAGCCTCAGTATAGTTGCTCATTTGCAAATAAACGCGTGAATAAAAAGCATAACCTGCTCCTAAATTAGGATGCAAAGCGGTTTGAGAAACTTTTGGCAAATAAGGTAATGCGTCTTTTACATCGTTTAAAATAAAATCATACAGTTCCTGAATGGTTACCTGCTTGCTAGGTGCATTAACATCGGCACTTGTAATTAAGGGCACTGATAGTTTTGTTGATGCTGTTGATGCATCATATGTATCTGCATAAAAATTAACCAGATTATAGTATGACATCGCACGTAAAATTTTTGCCTCGGCCCAAACTATTCTTTTTTGATCTTCGGTTGCTTCTGTTGTTGTTAAAGCATTTTCAATAATCAAATTGAAGGTTGAAATTCCTTGATACTGCCCGTAGTACATTCTTTCGTCTGACTGCTTTAATTCGATACGGTTAGCAGTTTCATCCCACATGTAATTAGCTTTTGTCAAACGCTCGGCTGCAAGGGTAGCTATATCGATAAATTTATCGTTAATCAGGGTTGAAGCTTGTGCAATATCTACACTTTGGTTTGAATACTCATCACGAAGAAATGCTTCATAATCTGCCAATGTTGTTGGAATTTTAGATCCCTTTGGTGCATCATCCAAATAGTCGTTGCAAGATGCAAAAGTCAATCCTAATGTTAATATGCAAAATGCCTTTATATATATATTTTTCATGGTATACTCTTTTTAAATTAGAAATTAATATTTACACCAAAAACTAAACTTGGAGATTGAAAGCCATTTAAAAGGTACTTAGCATCTCTACTTTTAGCAATTGTAAAAACATTTTCGGCATTTAGATTAAAACGTACATCCTGTAATTTTACTGTTTTTAAAACTGATGAAGGCAATCTATAAGCCAAGGAAACATTACTTAATCTAATATTTGAGGCATCCAAAATATTGATATCAGCATTACGATAAATATCGCGAGAGTCTGAAATATAATCTGCTTCGTATTCGTAAACCGCACGAGGTATATTAGTAAAAGCTTCGTCACCCGGTTTTTGCCAACGGTTCACAATGTTTTTATTAACCGTTGTAATATCTGTTACATAGGTACCTAATCCGCTAGAATAATTATTTTCTAACATTGGTAAAAATGTATTTCTAATTTTATGTCCTAACTCATAAATAAACAATGCCGAAAGTGAGAAATTCTTGTAGTTTACGGATGTATGAAATGATCCGCTGTGTGTTGGCACTGTCGAACCGTAATCGTTAATAGCATTCAAATCTGCCGGATTGTAAATTACTTTTTCGCCTTTTGCATTATAAACCTGAGGTAAACCTTTAGCATTTAAACCTGCCCATTTGTAACCGTAAATACTATTGTAATCGTTACCAACTCTAGGATATGCATATGGAACATCTAACTGTAGATAAGCTACTGGAGCTACTACCTTTACATAATCGACTTTGTTTTTGTTGTAAGCATATAAAACTGAGGCATCCCAAGAGAAAGAAGGTGTTTTAATGATTGTTCCTCTTAAAGTTGTTTCGATACCTTTATTGGTCATTTCTCCATTATTTATTTTATAGGTAGAATAACCAAACCCTTCTGTTGGAACTCCGTTACTATTTGATAATAAGTCCTGTCCTTTTTTGTTGTAAACATCAAAAGTTCCGCTCAATCTATTTTTGAAGAATGAAAAATCTACACCTATATTGGTTGTGGTTGTTTTTTCCCAAGACAATTCAGGATTCGGTCGTTGGTTAACATATCCTTGATTTCCTCCTACATTTTGGTTAGCATAATAAGTAGCTGTTAAATAAGGTGCGGCATCTTTGGCGACGTTTCCTCCAATACCATATGAAGCACGAAGTTTAAGTGAATTTATCCAGTCTACCGCAAAAAAAGATTCTTTATCAATATTCCATGCTGCTCCTGTAGACCATGTTGGTTTATTTTGATATTTATTGTCAGTTCCCCAAAGGTTCGAACGATCCCAACGCAAACTTCCTGTTAATGAATATCTTCTGTCGTATGTATAACCACCTGTTGAATAAAAAGAAACATAACGATTTACCAATTCACGATCTGCTGAAAAGTTATTACGATTCATAGAACCTCCAAAAACAGAACCGTAAACTTTTAATAAATCTACTTGATTTACTGGTGTATACGATAAAGTTTGCTCGTCCCAACCGTAACGTGTGTTATCTCCGTATTCTATTTTTGAATGACGGATTTCCATACCCGCAATGGCAGTTACTTCGTGTACATTATTAAAAGTCTGATCAAAATTCAATTGCTGACGGAAATTGTAAGCATTAGAAAATTGATTGGTTTCTTTTAAGATATCACCATAAGGTAAGTTGTAAACTGCTTTGTTATTGGCAATTGTTACTAAACTATTTACAGTGGCTCTAACATCATACGAATCTTTTTCTCTTATTAAACTGCCACGATCAACACCGTATTCGTATTGAAACATAGCATTATATGTAAGTGCTTTGTTGAATTTTACATTAAATTTTGCAAAAGTTCTGTTTAAGAAGTTTTTAGTTTCATTTATGTTACGTCCCAATTCATCCATTGGTGTAATATCCATGCTGTAAAGACCCAATGTCTGCATCGATTGAAGCGTAAAATTATTGTATCGAGATGCAGCTGTAGAAGTAAAATTTGATCCATCATTATTTACTAATTGATTGTACATCTGAGATTTAAATTGTGGTCTAAAAGCATTATAAGTTTGTGTATCGCTCTCTCCATAATTAATATAAGTACCTAAATCTAAAGACAGCCAGCTTGTAATATCTGTCGAGTTTTTTAAATTGATTCCAACCGATTGGTTATCCGAATAACGGTCTTCAAATTTATTTCCTTTGTAAGTCAGCGAAGCATTAAACGTATTTGATTCGGTTGCTTTCCCTAAACTTACGTTATGCTGAATAAAATATTGATCACGTTTTGCATATTTGGCAATGTCATCATAATATCTGTATCCTTGAGAACCAAGCTGATTTAAACGATTATTCATCTCTGTTTGGGAGATATTTCCCGCATAACCATTTAACAGGGTTTGCATTCCCTGACTTGTAAATATAGCATTGCTTAATAATGATTTTGCATAAGTACTAGCATTTGCTCCTTTTAAACTTGGGTTTGCATCTGCCCATCCTTTTTCCAAACCAATAATATCGCCTGCATCTGTAAGATTTCCGGTGTAATTTCTATATGGAGTTACGGTTAAATTACTTGAAAACGAAATATTTGTTTTTCCGGCTTTGGCTTTTTTAGTTGTAATTACAACAACACCATTTGCTGCACGTGAACCATAAATAGACGACGCTGCCGCATCTTTTAAAACTGTAATCGTTTCAATATCTTCTAAGTTCAAGTTTGGAAGGTTTTCCTCTAATCTAAAAAACTCAGTAAATTTTGTGTTTTCGATTGGGAAACCATCAATTACATAAAGTGGAGTTGTTAAACCATTCATAGAAGTTTGACCACGAATTTTACCATCCTGATATCCTACAATACGTCCTTCTAATATTTTATCCAAACTGCTTAAACGCTGTTCCTGAAAATCTTTCGCTTTCAAATTAGAGAACGATCCTGTTGCCTGTTCTGATGAAATATTTTGATATCCTGTAGTCAATACTACACCACCCAATTCAACTGTATCTTCTTTTAGAACAACATTAATAACGCTTTTACCGGCTACTTTTATTTCTTGTCTAACAAATCCTAAATAAGCAAAAGCTAAAGTAGTTTCTTTACTAACGGCTATAATCTGATATTCACCATTAAAATCAGTTTGTACGCCTCTGCCTGAACCATTGTCTGAAACCGCAGCACCTACTAAAGGATTGCCTTTTTCGTCAGTCACTTTTCCTTTTACAATAAAATCTTCTGCCACTTTTTGCAGTACAACAGGTTTTTCTGCAGGAGCTTTTTTAGGTGTTAGAATAATATGAGATCCTGAAATTTTAAAATCAGTACCTGAATTAGCAAAGATTGTATTTAAAATCGTTTCAATAGAAACATCATTGAGTTTGATGTCAATTTTTCGATCTAAATCAACCGATCGCACATTATAAACAAATCTATAATTACTGGTATATTCAATCTTTTCAATTATTTTTCCAACGGTCAAGTCGCTGGCATTAAATGACATTTTTGCTTTTTGAGAATAGGTTACTCCCGCTTGCATCACTGTCAAAGTGGTCAATAAAAATAATGTAGTCAATTTCATTTTCAAATCAAATTTCAAAAAAGGCTTGTCGAACCTGATTTTGTTCAATAGTTTTTTCATACTTTTAAATGTTTTTAATTGTGGTTGGTTAGTTTACCGATCGCATTTTATCCTACCGGGAAATGTTGGCGCATTTTCCGGTTTTTTTCTAAATAACGATCTATTTTTTCTAGACGTTTTGTTACATAGGCATTTATTTATATTAGATTATTGCTTTATATTTTAGATTCCTAACATCCAAAATCTTTCTTCTATTATCTTTCTTCTATTATCTTTCTTCTTTACTTAATCGTTATCTGATCTTCATCGATCTTATAATCAATGGCATAACTATCGCTAAAATATTTCAGTACTACTTCAATAGGTTCATTATCAAAACGGGCATTGAAAATTTCTTTTCCCAGTTTTTTATTTTTGTTGATAAAAGTGACATTATAATGGCGTTCTAATTTTTTAATAATCGATTCAAAAGAAGCATTTTTAAACACTAAACTTCCTTTTACCCAAGCTGTATAATAATCTGTATTGACACTTTCAGTCGTAATTTTCTGCTGTCCGCGTGTGTTCGAACCTTTTATTCCCGGAGTTAAATACACCTGATTTTCGGTTGTTTTTTTGTCTTTATAAAGCGAAACTTTTCCTTCAACCAAAACAATATCAGTACTTATATCTTCTGTATACGAATTCACATTGAACTTAGTTCCCAAAACTTCAACATTAACCTCTTGTGTATTTACCGTAAACGGATGCGCTTTGTCTTTTGATACTTCAAAAAAAGCTTCACCGGTTAAATAAACTTGTCGGCTTTGATTCTTTAAGAACTGAACCGGATATCGTAATGAAGTTCCCGAATTCAAATAAACTACTGTTCCATCAGACAACTGAACTTCGAACTTTTTACCGTACGGAATTTTTAATGTATTATAAACCAGTTTTCCTTCTGAATAAGCATTAGAATATACTAATCTGTTTTTTTCCTGTTTCCCAATTATTTTTCCATCTTTATCTGTTAAATTTTTAGATTCAGATGTATCGATTGTTTCTGCCGATTCATTGTTTAACTGAAGTACAATTTCATCTTGTCTCGGAACCACGACATTTCCTTTAGAATGAAAAAAATTTGAATTCTTATAAAAATAAAAACTGCCTAATGCTACAATCAAAATAGCAGCATATTTATAATACGATGAGAATCTTCTTTTCTGAAAAACATTATTCTCTTTCTGAATTCTGTCTGATAATTGTTTTCTTACTTCAGTCGAATCAAAAGTATTCATGACAGTATCTATTGCATAATTGGTTTTTACAAAATCCTCAAATACAATTTTATTCTCCTCTTTTTTAAGCCATTCCGTCAACGTTTCTATTTCGTCCTGACTGGCTTGATTCGTGATGAATTTCACGATTAATCGCTCTGACTTTTTCACTGTCATTTTACTCTTTTTAAATATTATTACGAAGCTAAAAAACAAAACCCTAACAATTTGATAATTTTTTTTTCATTTTAGTGATTTTTTTATTATTTGAAGTCCTTTTCTTTCAATATAAAATTCCAAAAACACTACTAGTTATATAGAATTAATAAACTTTTTAATATACCTTTGCATTTTCAAGTAGTTTTTTATTTGTAATAAAATTCAATAGAAAATAGAAAAAGAAGAGGTTTTTAGCAAAAAAACTAGCCATTTGAGTCGTAAAAATTATAAATTTATATATTTGTTTCTATGAAAAGCGAAGATTATAACGATAACGATATATTAATTGAATCTCTAAAAAACGGAGATGAGAAAGCGTATACTTATTTGATCGACACCTATCATCACAAGCTTTGTGTTTATGCTAACAGTCTGGTAAAGAATGTTTATAGTGCCGAAGATATTGTGCAAAATGTATTTATAAAAGTTTGGGAACAACGAACTCGCTTAAAAACAAATCATGCAATTAAGAGCTTTCTTTATAAATTAGTTTATAATGAGTTTATTGATTTGTATCGAAAAAATCAATCTTTATTTTCATTAGAAAAATCATATTACGACGCGTTAAATTCAATTGTATTGGAAGATGATTCTGAATCTTTTCAGCGCGTTATCAATGTTGTTAATAAAGAAATTCAGAATCTGCCTCCAAAATGCAAGGAAGTTTTCATTTTGAGTAAAAAAGAGGGTTTAACTAATATTGAAATTGCAGAACATCTTGATGTTTCAATTAAAGCCGTTGAAGCTCAAATAACCAAAGCATTCTCGATTTTACGCTCTTCGCTTGACGAAAAAATAAAGAGCTTCTTATTTTTGTTGCTTGGAATAAAGAAAAATTTGCGTTTAAATTCTTAAGAGAGTTTTAGCTATTTTATCTAAAAAGATTTCATATTTCACTGTGAAATTTGCTCTTTCTTGTGTAGACGTGATTATAGATACTAGTAAAGCAAATAAACTTCGTTTTTCCATTAATTGGTTTCGTTAATTTCAAAAAAATTAAGCCGTAACTATCCGTTAAAAGCACAATTAAAACAAAAGATATTTGAACAATCTTAAAACATTCATATTCACTTTTATTTTGGATGTTTTTTATGTTTTATAAATATCGCACCAATAGATCTGCAAAATATTGCAAACAAAAAACCTCTCTTACAACATAAAAGCCTTAATTTTATAAGCCTTCATTCTTACGGTCTGTTATTTCGCTATTGCTCTGCATCTTGTATAAATTGAAAAATGTGCAACATGGCAAAACAATTTAAAATAAAACAGAGAAATACTATTTCTTTAAAAATCAAACAATTATTTTTTTCTTAATCTAGGTTAACCATTAGACTTCTACACCTTCTGTAAGTTTGTAAAAGAAATCTAACAACAACGATCAAATCAAAATCGGGTTTAATCATCATTCTAATTTCAAATATTTATCACTAGCATTTATTAATCTAAAACCATAAAAAAATGAGCACATTTAAAGTACAAGACGGAACAGAAATTTTTTACAAAGATTGGGGAACAGGTCAGCCAATTGTTTTTCACCACGGATGGCCATTGTCTAGTGATGACTGGGATGCGCAAATGATGTTTTTCTTACAACAAGGATACAGAGTTATCGCACATGATCGTCGCGGACACGGTCGTTCAGGACAAAGTTCAGAAGGAAATAATATGGAAACGTATGCATCAGACATCGCTGAATTAGCTGCTGCTCTAGATTTAAAGAATGCTATTCACGTAGGTCACTCAACTGGTGGCGGCGAAGTAATTCGCTACGCAGCAAAATACGGAAAAGGACGTGTTGCAAAAGCAGTAATTATAAGTGCCGTAACGCCTATTATGATTCAAAGCGAAACAAATCCCGAAGGTGTGCCACTTTCTGTTTTTGATGAAATTAGACAAGGAACCGGATTTAACAGAGCGCAATACTTTTATGATTTTCCGATCCCATTTTATGGATGGAACCGCGAAGGAAAAACGATTCAGGAAGGAATAAAGCACAATTGGTGGCGTCAGGGAATGATGGGGTCTGTTCTAGCTCATTATGAAGGTATAAAAGCTTTCTCTGAATCTGATTTTACTGAAGATCTTAAAAGTTTAGATATTCCTGTTCTTGTACTTCATGGTGAAGATGATCAAATTGTTCCTTATAACCAAGCACCAAGAGCTGCTAAACTTTTGAAAAATGGAAAACTAATATCGTATCCAGGATTTCCTCACGGAATGCCGACTACAGAGGCTGAAACAATCAATAATGATATTTTGGATTTTATTAAATCGTAAGCACACATTTTTTCAAAAATAATCAAAACTGCCTTTAATTGCTCGCTTTTACAGGCAGTTTAAAAAGTATTAAATGCAATTTTATATTATTAAAAATTAAAAGAGGCCTTAATTATTATTAAAATTAAAGCCTCTTTTCTATTTACTATAAACTGTGGATATTATTTTAGTACTGTGTCGCAAATTTTATTCAACAAGTCTTGTCTCATCTTTGAATTTCTTTGATTAAGAAGTATTATAATTCCCCAATTTTTAGATCTATTGTAGCATATAATTGAAGATTGTCCCATAGAATCACCCGATTTCATATAAAGTGTATTTTTTTCGTCTGTTACGATATTTGTACCTAATCCCATTTCTCTTTTTTGGTCTTTATAAAAGATTTTTTCTGTGATCATAGCAGCCTTCCCTATTTCTGTTTCTTTGTTCAAAACCGCCTTTAAGTATTTTACCATATCAGATGCATTAGATTTTACTAATCCGGCTGGTGCGGTAATATTCCATTCGAAGAATTCCTGAATACCGCCTTCCGGATTATGACCAACCGTTCTATTCTTTACATTAAAATCTTTAGTTAATGTATTTTTCATCTTTAACGGATCTATTATTTTTTCTCTAATAATTTCATCGTAAGTCTTACCGTATACTTGTTCTAATATTTGCCCAAGTAAAGTATATCCTATCGTAGAATAACGATATTTTCCGTAATCTTTTAATTCACGGCAATTATTGATTATAGCCGCCAGCGTTTCTTGATTTACACTACTTACAGGCTGCTGCGGATTTAGTTCTATTAGTTTTCCAAAGTCGATATCAGGCAATCCTGATTGATGTGATGCCAGATCTGAAATTTTTATTTTGTTTTTCAGATTTTCATTTAATACATATACTTTTGGAAGAAAACCATCTATATAGTCATCTAGTTTGATTTTCTTTTCTATTGCCGCTTGTGCAATTAAATTTGAAGTCAAAATTTTCGTAATCGATGCAATTTCGAATATAGAATTTTTATTGATTTCAGTTTTACTTTCTGCATTCAATTTGCCATATGCTGTATAATACTCTTCGTTATTATTAATAAAACCGATGCTAATACTTACTTCGGGATTTTTTTTATAATTATCCTTTATTATGGAATCAATCTTCTTAGTGATATCTTGTCCAAAAGAAAAATTACTTATTAATAATAGTGCTGCTAAAAATTTTAATGACGTTTTCATTGTATCGTGTTTTTATGTTATCAATTTATTTCGATACAAATATGTGGAGGAAATTAAAGCTATGCGACCGAGTAAAAATATTCGAACTCATTTGTTAAAAAAAATACGTTCGAGTACTTTTATCAAAAGTACGAGTAATTACAAATTACTGTATTTCAACAAATTAAAAATCAACTACATATAGTTTTTATGCGTTTTTTAAATTGCAGCAAAATGAAAATTTTCAATCAAAACCAATTTAATAATCTAAAGAGATCACTTTATTTTCACAAATAAGTTTGTACAATTATTTACTACTTCCCAAAGTTTGAAGTATGTTATCTAAAAAGAAGCACTGTTTTGAAAAAACTATGAAATTGAGATTGGTTTTTAGGTAAAATAGGTACCTTGTCTTCAGCAAAAGGCTGTTTAAATTTCGAAGTGTTTTTTAAATGAAGTATAAGATCTCTGATCGTTTCTTTTTTTGTTTTATATCCGTCTAATAAAACCAGGTCATGAATTTCTTCCATAAAAGATTCATTTACTTGCAATTGCTTATCAAATAAGCATACTAAAACATTTGAACCTCTTTTATTTAATTTTAAAAATTCTACTAGTTCGAGTTTATTATATACAACATATACAAATCGATCAAACGCCATTAACTGGGTTTGACGATCATCCTTCATAGAAGTTTCTGTGAATTGAAATTCATCAACAAGTTCTTTTTTAAACATTTTCAAGAAAACTCTCTTATCATCTCGTATTAAAACCATTTCCTTTTTCATGATTAATTTCTTTACTGAAGTTAAATTAACAACGTACTTTTCATCTCTACTTTTAAAGAGATCAAAATTTCTGCAAAGGTATCTTGACTTACAAGTTTTCTTGTACCATTATAAGGTATATAATAGCAAGAATAGGACTTTTATTTATTAGCTGTTTATTCTAAAAAATATCCCGTTTGACTAGTTGGAAGAACAAATAAGACCGCTTTAAAAAAAGCGGCCTCGGTAATATAAAACTAGCAAAAATTAATATTTGATAAAATGGAATCTATCGACAAACATAAGACCAATTAAAGGTATTGGCTTTCTTTTTTGGTTAACGGCATTTATTATTCCAAAGATCAAAACAACTACGACAATCGCACTTAAGACTGAAAACAAAGTTGAGATGACGGGATCAACAGGAATTATCGGAATAAAAATCAGACCTAATATTACCCCCAAAATACCTAAACCAAATGATTGTTTTAAATGGTACTGCGCAAAAGACGATCTTCCTCCATTATGGTAAACTACGAAAGATATTATCCACCCAACGATTGTTAGATAGCTAATGATTGAAATGGTTTTTCTATTCATTTTGTATTGTTTTTAACTTATCTTTTATTTATAGTTCGTTAATAATAAACTCACTACGTCTGTTCATTTGATGTTCTTCTTCAGTACAGCTTACACCGTCTGAGCAACCATTAATTAGTTGAGTTTCACCATAACCTTTACCTGTTAATCTATCTGGTGAAATACCATTTTTAACCAACCATTTTATAGTCGATTTGGCTCTTTTGTCAGATAGTATTTCATTGTAAGCATGTGTTTGTCGGCTATCTGTATGTGAACGAATATCTAATTTCATTGATGGATATTGATTTAAAACATCTAGTATTTTTTCTAAATCTAATGCCGCTTCAGTACGGATGTTCGATTTATCCAAATCAAAATAGATCATTTTAATTCCGAAACATTTTCCTAAATCATCACCAATAGTTACTTTGCATCCTTCTTTTTCCAATGCAATTGGTAAGTTTGTTTTACCGTTTTGAGTCGCTATTGTAACGCTAACTTCTTTAGTTGAATACGTAGCTTTTTCGGCTCTTACATTATACGTTTTACCGCATTCTACAGCAAAACTATAGTATCCGTTTTCGTCTGAAATAGTGCTGTTTTTTAATACCATTTGATTATCATACAACGAAACTTTTGTTTCAGGCAAAACAACTCCTGTTTCAACATCAGTAATAATACCGCTTAATTCCTGGATACATTTTAGTTTTCTGGTTTCCAAAAATTTATAAATATCATCAGATCCTTTTCCTCCTTCTTTATTAGAAGAGAAAAAACCTTTTCTCGATTTAGTATCTATTATATAAGCAAAATCATCGTTTGGTGAATTGATATCGGCTCCAATATTTTGAATATTACTGACTCCATTTTGACCAATTTCGCCAACAAAAACATCTAATCCGCCAAGTCCCGGATGTCCATCTGAAGCAAAATAAATTTCATTTTCATCGGTTACGAACGGGAATGTTTCTTTTCCTTCTGTATTAATTGTTCGTCCTAAATTTTCTGGCGATCCAAATCCTCCATTATTATTGATACTTACTTTATAGATATCAGATTGACCAAATGTTCCCGGCATATCTGATGCAAAATATAAGGTTTTCTCATCTGGACTTAATGCAGGATGCGCCGTGCTGTAACTATCACTGTCAAAAGGAAGCTCTGTGATATTATTCCATTCGTTATTCTCGAAAGTTGCTTTGTATATTTTAATTAAAGTAGTTTTGTTTTCATTTTTACCTTTTTTGCCATCGATGTAATTGTTTCTTGTAAAATAAACTGTCTTACCATCTTTTGTAAATACTGGAGTCGATTCGTGAAATTTAGAATTGATTTTTGATTTGAATTTATTAACTGCGTTTGGATTAAAATTCTCATCTAAATCTGATTGATACAGATTGGTAAAATGTTCTCCTGTCCAGTTGTGCTTTCTCTGACTAAAACTACCGGTATCTCTTGCAGAGGTAAAAACTATTTTATTTTTATAAAATGCTGTTCCATAATCAGAGTATTTACTGTTTACGCCGGCATCTTCAATATTGTAGCGTCCGGAATTGGCTTTAATTAGATTCAGATAATTCTTGTTGCTTTCATACAGCTTGCCTCTATTATCATTTTTTGCTTTTTTATTGAACAAATCAAGTATTTGATTGGCTTTTACTGTATCTCCAATTGATTTTAACGATTGGGCATAACGATAATAATATTCAGGCTCAACTTCAGTATTCATTGCAAATAATTCGCCGTACCATTTAGCAGCTTTGTCAAACTCTGAATTGAAATAAAACGAATTGGCTAATTTTTTAAACATGTCTTCAGATTTGTATCCTTTTTCAGCAACACGTTCATAGGTTTTAATAGCATCGATATAAGCGTAATTATCATATTTTTTATCGCCAGAATTTATCTTTGCTTGCTGAGAATAACTTTCAAATGAAAAAGCACTGTTTATTAAAATGTAGATGAGTATAATTTTTTTCATATTAGGTATTTTAGAAGAAACGTGGGGTTGTTATTTTTCCATTATTTTTAAAGAATTCATATCGAAGAAATATTTCATGCGATCCTGAATTATAATTGTTTAGCTGAGTTGTTTCACGATCGTAAGCATATCCAATATAAAGTCCATCGCTTATTTGAAATCCTGCCATGGCACTCAATGCCGCGCTCCATCTGTAAGCAACGCCGACTACAAATTTATCGTTAAACATGAAATTTGCCGAAACATCTACCTGCAACGGTGCACCTTCTACCATTTTGGTTAATACAGCGGGTTTAAATTTGATGTATTGATATTTATCTAAATCGAATACATATCCTGCCATTAAATAATAATTGATTTTGTCTTTATAAATGGCAACGTCATTATCGCTATAACGATTGGTTTCGATGAAATTTGGTACGGATAAACCAATGTAGGCTTTGTCAGAATGCCAATACACTCCTGCTCCTACATTTGGCGAAAACTTACTCTTTAAGTCTTGAAATTGTGGATCTCCCTGATCTTCCGGATTTAATTTATTAATGTCAAGGTTAAATAAATTAGCAGTTCCTTTTATTCCAAATGAAAGTTTAAAATCTGCTGATGTCTGAACAGTATAGGAAAGATCTGCCGATAAAGTGTTTTCATTTGTTGGACCAATTTTATCATTGACTAACGAAACTCCGACTCCCAAATTGCTATTATTAATTGGGCTGTTAACCGAAAAACTGCTTGTTTCCGGAGCACCATCAAGTCCAACCCATTGGGTACGATATAAACCAAAAACGCTCAGTGCTCCTCTGGATCCCGCATAAGCAGGATTTATATTTATGGTATTGTACATATATTGCGTAAACTGTGCATCTTGTTGTGCAGTGCAAAAAAGCCCTGTTAACATCATAATCACTGTCAAAAATTTTATTCTCATGTTTGTATGTTTAATCATTCATAACTATTCACTCAACACATGATTAGAAATCTTCTGTGCATTTGGAATACTGATTTATTGAAGTTTTTTTGCTCTAAAAATTATTCTCTGCTTAAGTATAGATATCCTGCTTTTTTTACCGTTTGCGATTTACCTTCCGAATATTTGAAATTTAAAATATAGAAGTAAGTACCTGTTGGTAACATTCTATCTTTAGATACTGTAACTCTACCTTCAGAATAACCTCTAAAGACATTTCCGTTAGAATCATAATTATTCGTTTCAAATACTTTTACTCCCCAACGATTATAAATTTCTACTGTATTATCTGATGAACATTCGGTTAAACCGTCAATTTTAAAGTAGTCGTTTTTATTATCTCCATTTGGCGAAACTGCATTATGGATCGTTAAAGTGCTACAAGGCAAAACAATACTATTATCATCAACTCTTGCCGTTGTAAACACGTTGTATCCAGAAACATTAATTGGTGTAGTAACTGTTTTTTTATCACTGTCTACAACTCCGCCTTCGTCGATCCAAAGTTTTTTCTCATCATCCCAACGAACGATATGTATAGAACTTTGTGGAGCGATCAATATATCTGCCGGTGTAGTTGATGTTTCGTCCCAACTTAGGGTAAGCATAACATCTGAATTTCCTCCGGTTTTATCTAAAGTCCAATATTCCTGATTGTTTATTAGATTGATTCCTTTTGCTTTATTATTATGTGAGTATAAAGCATCTGAATTTTCATAAAAATATTTACCTGTGAAACTGCTCAATATTTCTGTTGGTGCCGAAATACCAGCAAATCGATATTTGCTTTTGTCCCCTATTGGATAAATAAAAGCGTCTTTTCCATTTTTTTTCACTTTACCGTCTACAAAACTATTATCGCTAACATTGACTGATTCGGCTCCTTCTTCAAAAACTAATAAGCCTCCGTAATTATCATCATCAATTATTCCTTTTTGAAAATCTGACATTCCCGAAATACTTACTTCATTAGACAAAAGAAATGCAGGCTGTACATTACTGTTTCTAAACTCAGCATTGTACCATTCCATTGGTGAACTACCTGAAATTTTCTGAGATCCTGATATTCCTCTCATTCTTGTTATTCCTTTGGTAGAACCATTAGAAAAAGTAACAAGTCCATCGTTATTATAATGACTGTAAACATAGAAATCTCCATCATTAAATAAATTACCACTATTCTTATTATCCATAGCTCCAACGGTAGACATAATTGTTCCTTCACTTATATACAAATCGCCAGTATTTACTGTTTGTGCTGTTAGTATTCCGCTTAGAAATATTAATAGAGTTGAAATAATATTTTGAGTTTTTGATTTCATAGTTTACTATTATTGGGTAAAACTTATAAATTACATGGTATTTAAATTGCAAGTAATTTTTTAAGCTATTCAAACATCTTATAAAAATTAACAACCAAGCCGGATTGATTTGTTCTTGTCGCAACATTCGTTGTTGCTCCGGTCCCGTGTCTAAGTAATACTTTCACTGTATTAGAAGCAGTTAATTTGAAAACAAATGAAAAGCTATACCCCTGAACACTTGTTCCTCCATCATTTGAAATACTTGACACCGTTTTCACATCAGTCAATAATACATTTGCTGAGTTTACAATCGCTGCATCAATAACATACAAATGTTTATCACTTATAAGATAACCTGAAGCAGGGGCCGTAGGCGAAATGCAATCCATAGAAATATCAACTTTATATGTTCCTGCTGGTAGAGCAATACTCTGCCCATTTGGATTAGCAACACCCATTGTATTGATGTAGGTAGTTTGAGCTGTACTAAAATTGATATAATTATCTAAGGTCCCACTTGGAATTAATTGCTTTGATTGATCATCATTTGTATCATAAGTTCCTGAAATTTTAAGGTTCAGGATTTTATCCATCTCACTGTTTACGATCATTCTATTCCACTTTTCTCCATCCCAATAATAATATCCTCGGGCAAAAGTTCCGCCAAGATTAAAAATCAAAGAGCCTTTCTGCGGACCGTTAACAGCAATTACATTATCTGTTAAACTCGTTAATGTATATTGAGGAGTTAGTATACCACGATCAGTAGCCGTAACATCTAAAGCTGCTGAAGCATCTGGTGTTCTTGTATTAATTCCCGTTTGAGCAAATACATTAAAACTAAATAGACTGAATACTAAAAATATAACTGCTCTGATCATGGTAATGATTTTTCAATATTTATAAATGCATTATCTATATTTATCGTTCCTGTGTACGTTCCTCCTGTTCTTCTTGCCAATTGAAATTGGAAAGAATCAGCAGTAGTCAATTCAAAAGAAAAAACAAATGTTGGTGCATGCTTTTTGTTTCCGGATGTATTTGAAATTTCATTTAATTGAATTTCTGGCCCTAGTGCCTTACTTCCATCCCATAATCTACCAGAATAAAAGTGAGCTTGTGTTCTTGTACTTCCACCAATTCCATTTGTTGCCGTTTCACCTGTAGAAATATTAAAACTTACATTTACAACGTATTTACCAGGTTGTAATGTTATTGTACTATTTCCATCATCTGAAATACCTACTCCCGAGTTGTTAAACAAATTTGTAAATCCAGTAACATTAGAATAGGTTGTAGATATTGTTTTTGTTTCAGAAGTAGTTTTTGTAAAAATTGCATTTACTACAGAATTTTCTCTGGTTGCCATTAAACTCCAAACACCGTTATCAAATATGTAATAACCCGGCAATTGTGTTGCTCCAATATTATATACAATTAAGCCTGCTGCCGGAGCTGCGATCGGGTTTACTTTATCAGCCAAAGTAGTCAAAGCAACTCTAGGTGGTAAAAAAGCTTTTTTAGCTGTATTGTTTGATAAATCTAAAACTGCTGAAGCATGACCCGTCTGAGCATTTACAATTGCTCCTCCTTGTCCAAAACTCAAAACGGGAATCCCGATTATGATTAATAATATTATTAGTTTTATAGTTGCTTTCATTATTTCAATTTTGTTAATTTATAATAAGAACCACTAGGAATAATGTATACCAAATCTTCATGTGATGATCCTAATCTCCTTCCTAATGCAACTGTTAATCTGGAAACTGGATTATTTACATCATCTGGTAATGTAAAGGTGGTAATGAAGGTAACACGATGATTTTGATTTGCCTGCGACAATACTCCTCTTTCGACTCTAGCATAATTTATTAATGTTCCAGGCAGTGTGCGAGCCACGATATCTGTATAGTATCCCATGTTATAATATGTAGTTCCGGTCAAAACCGCTCCTCTTCCTGAATCTGGTACAGGAGCCGTTATTAAAAAAGAGATTTCAAACATATAAACCCCTGACCCTAAATTCACTGTAAGAAGCCCTGATGAATTTCCAACATCAAGATTGGGCATATAACCTGAACTTTGAATAACCAAAGCATTACCATTTGAATTGTTGAGATAGGTGCTATTACCTGCATCCAAATTATTAAGCGCGGCAAAATTTGAACCTGTCATACCAATTACTGCTGTTTTTGGTGTTTCCTTAAAAAACAAATGTGCATTCCAACTTCCTGCACCTGAATTTGCTGAAGCATCCCAGTGAAACAACGTTTTTTTTGTTGCTGTATTTGTATTATAAATTAACAAACCATCTTTTGGAGCGACTGCTACTGGAGTTCTTACTGTTATATCTGCAATGCTTAAGCGAGGAATTAATAAACCTTTATTAAGTGAAGATATTTCCATGTTTGCAGAAGCATCCGGAGTTCTTGTATTTACACCTGTTTGAGCATTCGATTTAAATGCTGTTAGAAGAAATACGAAAGAAATGGTAATTACTTTTTTCATGATAATCATTTTGTAAAGGAGAATTCCAGGAGAAAATTCTCCCAGAATTCAATTATTTTATTTCTTAAGCAATAACTTTTCCAGCATCTCTAAACGATCATTTGTTTCTTTCGATGCTTTTTTAAGAGTATCGATTTCCATTTGCTGTTGATCGATTTTCTCTTTTTGCTCAATAGTGTGCAAGTATAGTTCTTCGATTTTCTCCAAGCTTTGTATTGTCAGTTTTGTCATATCGAATGTGTAACCGTTCTCTGCTTTTCTTAATTCATCTATTGAAGCTACTCCAGGTAAATGATGATTTGCTTTCACGAATTCTTTTACATAATTTAATGACTTAAATTCATAATCAGGATTAATCTCTGATTGACCTATAAAGTACTTTTCGAATACGTAATCTGCATAAACACTATTAGTAGTCCAAATTTTTCCTGTAGTAGAAATATCTCCAGCTACGTGAAATTTAGGTTGTATAGTTGTCCCAGCCACTACAAATGTAGGAGCGGTCAATGCACCAATAGCTACAATACCCATTTGATAAATATTTTGTGTATTAGCGGTTGCCGGCGCTGCAGGAGAAGATCCAATTACATTCCAAGGTTCCTGTACAAAACTTGACGGACTGGTCCAAATTATTCTCCCATCAGAACTACCACTTTGAGTCATTACCTGCCCTGTTGTTCCAGTTGTTAATGGAAATTTATAAAGAGATGTTAATGCACCTGAGCTATTATGATGTTCAAAAGTGACACCATCAGCTTTTTTAATAGTAATCTGAGTTCTATCATTATTATCAACAATACTAGTCGAAGCACTAGATCCTGCATGATAAAGTAACAATCCATTTTCAGCATCTGACTTTACCATTGATCCCCAATTTGAAACATATTGATTAGCATATATAGCAAATCTTCCGTCGTTTCCATTCAACTCTAAAGTAGCTTGTTTAGCCTCACCACCTTGTTTTGAATAAGCATTTACAGCGTTTAAATCAACTATAAAAGTCGAAACTTTTGACGGAACCGCAGCTGAATAATCACTCGTAGCTGTAGCACTTACAGCCCCACTAGAAGTACTCAATGAATGTGACTGACGTGTACTTGGATTAATCCAATAGCTTCCAGCACCTTGAGGTAATAATGGGCTATTAACCTCCATTCCGACAAGATTTCCTCCTATCGTAATTTCAGACTTAAAATCCCCTTTTACTTCAAATTGTTTAGTTGAAATAGCTCCGCTGAACCCCCCCACGCCTACCTTGGCATTTTGATAAATAGGATCTGTATTTAAAGTTGCTTTAGTTGATGTATTTTGCACATACCAAGGTTCTATAGCTAATTTAGACAAATTAATTACTGGATTATTTGCTAACTCATTAATATAAGTCAAGTCACCTGATGTCGCATTATAACTCAATGTTGTATTTATATTTGTAGCAGGATTTCCTGCTGGGCCTTGAGGACCTGTAGCTCCGGTATCACCTTTTGCTCCTACTGCACCAGTTGAGCCTGTTACTCCTATTGGTCCTTGTGGTCCCGCAACTCCAGGATCACCTTTTGCTCCAGTTGAACCCGTCACTCCAATTGGACCTTGTGGCCCTGTATTTCCAGTTAATCCTGTTGGACCTTGTGGTCCCACAGCTCCGGGATCACCTTTTGGTCCTTGTGGGCCCGCAACTCCAGGATCACCTTTTGCTCCTACTGCTCCAGTTGAACCCGTCACTCCAATTGGACCTTGAGGTCCTGTATTTCCAGTTAATCCTATCGGACCTTGTGGTCCCACAGCTCCGGGATCACCTTTTGCTCCTACTGCTCCAGTTGTTCCTGTTACTCCTATTGGACCTTGTGGACCTACAGCGCCAGTATCTCCTTTTGCTCCTGCTGCTCCAGTTGGACCCGCTACTCCTATTGGACCTTGTGGACCTGTAGCTCCATTTTTAACAGTAATTGAATTTCCTGTACCATCTGTAATTGTCGAACTTCCGTCTCCGTTGTCTTTTACTGTTACCGATTTTCCATCGGTACCATTTGTTCCGTTTGTCCCATTTTTAACAGTAATTGAATTTCCTGATCCATCTGTAATTGTCGAACTTCCGTCTCCATTATCTTTTACTGTTACCGATTTTCCATCAGTACCATTTGTTCCGTTTGTCCCATTAGTACCGTTAGTTCCATTTTTAACGGTAACTGAATTTCCTGTACCATCAGTAATCGTTGAACTACCGTCTCCATTGTCTTTTACTGTTACTGATTTTCCATCTGTACCATTTGTTCCGTTTGTCCCATTAGTACCGTTTGTTCCATTTTTAACAGTAACTGAATTTCCTGTACCATCAGTAATTGTCGAACTTCCGTCTCCATTGTCTTTTACTGTTACTGATTTTCCATCAGTACCATTTGTTCCGTTAGTTCCGTTAGTTCCATTTTTAACGGTAACTGAATTTCCTGTACCATCAGTAATCGTTGAACTTCCGTCTCCATTATCTTTTACTGTTACTGATTTTCCATCTGTACCATTTGTTCCGTTTGTTCCATTGGTACCGTTAGTTCCATTTTTAACGGTAACTGAATTCCCTGTACCATCTGTAATTGTAGAACTTCCGTCTCCATTGTCTTTTACTGTTACTGATTTTCCATCAGTACCATTTGTTCCGTTAGTTCCGTTAGTTCCATTAGTTCCATTTTTAACGGTAACTGAATTTCCTGTACCATCAGTAATCGTTGAACTTCCGTCTCCATTGTCTTTTACTGTTACCGATTTTCCATCAGTACCATTTGTTCCGTTTGTTCCATTTTTAACAGTAATTGAATTTCCCGTACCATCAGTTATTGTAGAACTTCCATCTCCATTATCTTTTACTGTTACCGATTTTCCATCAACTCCATCTTTTCCATCATCACCTTTTGGGCCTTTGATGTTACCTGTAGTTACCCAAGTATCGCCTTGTTTAACATAAACATTTCCTGTGCTATTATCTACATAAGTATCTCCATCTTTTCCTGGAGTTGTAGCTCCCGGTGCTCCGGTTCCGCCAGTAATTGATTTTCCGTCAACCCCATCTTTTCCATCATCACCTTTTGGACCTTTGATATTTCCTGTTGTTACCCAAATATCACCTTGTTTAACATAAACATCTCCTGTGCTATTATCTACATAAGTATCACCATCTTTTCCTGGAGTGGTTGCTCCTGGTGCTCCGGTTCCTCCGGTAATTGATTTTCCGTCAACCCCATCTTTTCCATCATCACCTTTTGGACCTTTGATATTTCCAGTTGTTACCCAAGTATCGCCTTGTTTAACATAAACATCTCCTGTGCTATTATCTACATAAGTATCTCCATCTTTTCCTGGAGCTGTAGCTCCCGGTGCTCCGGTTCCGCCAGTAATTGATTTTCCGTCAACCCCATCTTTTCCATCATCACCTTTTGGACCTTTAATGTTACCTGTAGTTACCCAAGTATCACCTTGCTTAACATAAACATCTCCGGTACTATTATCTACATAAGTATCACCATCTTTTCCTGGTGTTGTAGCTCCCGGTGCTCCGGTTCCTCCGGTAATTGATTTTCCGTCTACGCCATCTTTTCCATCATCACCTTTTGGGCCTTTAATGTTTCCAGTCGTTACCCAAGTATCGCCTTGTTTAACATAAACATCTCCTGTACTATTATCTACATAAGTATCACCATCTTTTCCTGGAGTTGTAGCTCCCGGTGCTCCGGTTCCGCCAGTAATTGATTTTCCGTCAACACCATTTTTTCCATCATCACCTTTTGGTCCTTTAATGTTACCTGTAGTTACCCAAGTATCGCCTTGTTTAACATAAACATCTCCTGTACTATTATCTACATAAGTATCACCATCTTTTCCTGGAGTGGTTGCTCCTGGTGCTCCGGTTCCTCCGGTAATTGATTTTCCATCAACTCCATCTTTTCCATCATCACCTTTTTGTCCTTTAATGTTTCCTGTGGTTACCCAAGTATCACCTTGTTTAACGTAAACATCTCCTGTGCTATTATCTACATAAGTATCACCATCTTTTCCTGGAGTGGTTGCTCCCGGTGCTCCGGTTCCGCCAGTAATTGATTTTCCATCACTACCATCTTTTCCATTATCACCCTTTGGTCCTTTAATGTTTCCTGTGGTTACCCAAGTATCGCCTTGTTTAACATAAACATCTCCTGTACTATTATCTACATAAGTATCACCATCTTTTCCTGGAGTGGTTGCTCCTGGTGCTCCGGTTCCGCCAGTAATTGATTTTCCATCAGCACCAGCATTTCCTTTCGGGCCCGAAATCAAATTGATTGTTACCGGTATGCCTTTTTCATTTGTATAGGTAATAGTACCATTATTATTATCTACTAAAGTGGTAATTGTTTCATTACCAGCTTCACCCATACGATACCATTTATCGATGTACCAGTAATAATAACCCGGTAGTATATCATTAATTGTTTGCGTATTGAAAACTAAAAGACTATTTACATTCCCATCAGTAATAGTTACTTTATCTTTTGTACTCGTTAATGCAACCCTTGGTATAAGTATACCTTTGTTTGAAGCTACAACATCAAGCTGACTTGATGCATTAGGCAATTGAGTTCCAACACCTACTTGTGCATGACCCAAAAAAACAAATCCTATTAAAAGTGGTAATAAGTAATAATTTTTCATAAAAAACATTTTAAAAACAATTAATTTTAACATGAATTAATTCTAATACATTAAGACTTAGAAAATGATAAATTCTCATTTTTCTAAAACACAATTAGCTAAGTTTATTTTTAGATTTGGGATCTTAAAAAAAGCGTTTTCAATTGTTACAATTAATCAGTGCGCAAATGTAACTTACTAAAAATCAAAAATATGTAGTATAAAAAACTAAAGTTTGTAGAACTATTTCTACAAAATATGACAAAACAAAATCTATTTTGATTAATCAAAATTCATCGTTAGATGATGAAATACCATTAATGGTTATTTTAATTAAAAAGTAAACAGATTTACACCGCTTAAAAATTGAAAACGAATGTGTAAATCTGTTATTTTTTTGAGAGTATTCCAGAAGCGCAAAGAAAAAAGACTGCCAGAACGAATATGCAAATTATATATCAGCTTAATCACTAAAAATTAAAGCCGTTTATAATAGATAATTTCTAAAGTGCCATATCGTACGATGAAATAGTGGCTAATATTTTATATGATTGTTTTGATCTATCTTCAATAATGGCATTAGGAGCTTTATCTTTTAAACATTCTATTCCTTTGTCACGCGAAAATCTATCTTTAAATATTTTACTTACGCCAATAATTTTTCCGTTAAAGGCTTTTAAATTAAAATAGGTTTCATTAGTTAAAGTTGTCTTTCTAAAAAATTTCACATTATCCTGTGAATTTCGTCTCACAGATTCTATTCCTTTTATACACATCAATTTCCTTGTATATCCGCCACTGCTTAGAATAATTTTGTTTTTTTTGTCTATAAAATCAAACTGAAATTCTCCATTTGTTTTTTTATTAATTACAAATTTTTCCATTTTAAGATTATTTCTTTTTTTTTAAAGTTGATATTAATTTTAGATACTAAATGATTATAGTTTTAATCATTAAAAATGATTTTAAACGTAGTTCCTTTTCCTACCTGACTCTCTACAGCTACAGAGCCGTTCATAGATTCAATCTGATTTTTTGTTATATACAATCCAATTCCATTTGCCTTTTCGTGCTTATGAAATGTTTTATACATTCCGAATAATAAATGCCCATATTTTTTAAGATCAATCCCTAAACCATTGTCTTTTATCGTCAACACTTTTTTGCCGTTTTCCAGAAAAAAATTGAATTCAATTTTTAAAAACTCATTCGGGTTGGCATATTTCATAGCATTTGTGCACAAGTTTTGTAAAACACTTTCAAGATAGGCCGGATTAAAATTAATAGTCGCATCGTCAGGAATATTGTTTATAATCGTTGCATTATTTCGGTGATTATAAGCACTAACGATATTAAGTACCCGACTCAAATAAGCATTTAAATTCAATGGTTCAACAACAATATCGGCGTTGTTCTCAATATTAACTATCTGCGATAAATCTTCAATCGTCTTGTTTAAATCATTAGAAACAGTACGGAGATATTTCATCGTTTCGCGTTTTTGAGCAAAGTTTTCTTCTAAATCAATCATATCCAGAAGTAGTTTGAAATTTCCTGCGTGCGAGTTTAGATTATGCGATACTATATGCGAAAAATTCAACAGTCTGTCATTTTTTTCACTGTAAGACTCCATCTTTTTCATTAATTCCAGCTCCTTTTCTTTCTGAGCCGAAACATCAGTATGAGTTCCTATAACTTTTAATGGTTTTCCACTCGTGTCTCGTTCAATAACTTTACCTCTGTTCAGTATCCATTTGTATTTTTTATTGGAAGTTAAGACGCGATGAAAATTTTCATAAAAAGGTGTTTTACCTTCAAAATGATCATACAGCGCTACATAATATTTTTCCAAATCATCCGGATGTACAATTTCATTCCATGATTCCGGGCAATCGAAAGTACTGGTAGCTTCAAGTCCTAATATATCTAAAGACTGTGGAGAGTAAAAAACACTATTGGCTTTCATATCCCAATCCCAAACACCAGATGTAGAAGTTTCGAGGGCAAATTTAAAACGCTCTTCAGCAATTTTTAACTTCAATTCCTGATTCTTCAAATCTGTTATATCAACAATTCGTCCATAAAAAGCGACATTCTTATCTCTATCTAATTCTCTTTTTGACGAAATCCTGAACCAACGCAATCCTTTCATCGGCATTTGAGCCCTAAAAGCCACATCCCATTTCTTTCCCTTTTTTATAGAATCGATCAAAGACTGCTTTACTGTGTTTTTATCATCCTCATGAATGCGATCGTATACTGAAAGTATCGTATTGGTAAATATATCATCTACTAAAATTTCAAACATTTTATATGCTGAATCATTTATAAATGGCATATTATAATCATTATCTGCTGAAATCGTTAAAACGAAAAAAGCATCCTGAATTTCATCAAATAATTTAGATTTCAAACTGCTAGCACTTTTGTTCTTTTTAGTTTTATAAAAATCGAATTCCATCTTCTTAATTTTAATAACATTCATTAATCTCTACGATCGATTACAACTGATCAACACCTGAATACTACTTCTTCATAATCAATAGAATGCAGCAGTGGAATATTGAGTATTGTTTCTTCTAAATAAAAGTTCAATTGATTTAATATTTCCGATCTAATTTTTGTAGTGTCTAATAAAACGATGCTTTCTAAACCAATTAAAATTTCTATAATTCTTTTATTAAAAGCACAGACAACTAAAGGAATATCTCTACCATATACTTTAAAAAAATCAATCAAATCTTCTTCTTCATAAATTACAAATACTACTACTGAGTAAACTTGTAACTCTTCGTTAAGAAAATTAAAATTTCTGCGAACATCAAACTCTAATACATCTTGAAATTTGCATTTTAAGAATTTCGAAAAGCATTTTTGATTTCCATATATAAGTGCTCTTTTTTTCATCATCTCCCAATTACATTGTACAAACGAACTCTTTTAATGAATTTTAATCTGAATAAGAGTAACGGACTCTTATCATAATTAGAAACAAACATTTAGTTATAATATAAAAGGAGAGATTTCATAAAGCATCTTACATAAATTTAGCACAATTGAACCCCCAATTCCACAAACATTCTCTCTCCTTTATCACATTATGTATTTATCCTATTTCTCAAATTACAAAAGCAATATTTTACTGTTGAGACGGCTTACCCCAAAAAACTTTGACCCTCTTCGTACTAAATCCAAAAACACAAACAGTAGCCGCCCACAGCAACAAAAAAACATTCTAAAACAAAAAATAATGGTTCTGAAAAAGCTTTTATTTTTAATCCTATTTAGATTAGAAATACACTTTCTTTTCCTGACATTACAAAAATACTCCCAATAAAATCAATACATTATAGAATAATGAACAACTCGATGTAGAATTATTTCTACAGGAAATGAAGGCTTTTTTTTGCATTGTTTATCCAAAAAAAAACCAGAGAATTACAAATCTCTGGTTTCATATAAAAAATCGATAAAAGTGTTGTAATCCTGAATTAGACCTAACACAAAATTAAACATCTGTTACTCATCAAAATACAATTGAAAAAACTTAATTAAATCTGCCAAATTATCTATTTCCAGCTTTTCGAAGATTCTGTTTTTATAAGTACTAACCGTAGTTTTTTTAATGTTTAATAATTCCAGTATTTCTAAGTTACCATAACCTTTAATCAATAATTGCGCTACTTCAATCTCTCTATTCGATAATAAATCTAACGGATTAGTTGGTTTTTTTGAAATATATGAATCTAAAATTCGGTCCTTAATATTTTGAGTAATGTATTTTCCGGTTGAAATCATTGTATTGATCGCATTCTTCATTTCATCCTCTGAAGTTTCTTTGTTCAAATATCCAGATGCTCCTGCATTCAAATAGCGCATAGCATAGATATTCTCGTCATATGCCGAAAATATTAATATTTTAATATCTGGCCGAATTGCTTTTATTTCGGAAATAATATTGATGCTATTTCCATCGGGAAAATTCACATCCAGAATTAACATATCAATCTTTACTTCTTTCAGAATACCAAAAGTATCTTTAAAGTTCCCTGCTTTATAAATTGTGGCATTCAAAAATAATTCTTTAATAATTAAAGAAACTCCTTGCCTTACCACGCTATGGTCATCGGCTATTAAAAAACTATAGTTATTTGATGATGATTTCATTTGCATCTACATAAATTAAAATTATTGCAACACTCGTCTCTAATTATTATTAGAACAATAAAACATAAAGTATTTTTCTCTTTTATGTTTTACACTAAGTTTAATATCAAATTAAACATAATCTTAGTGCCTTTACCTTCTTCACTCTGAACATTAATTTCCCCTTCAAATAATTCAACTATTTCTTTACATAGATTCAATCCTAAACCAACACCAACATCATTAACTTTTCCAGAAACAGTTCCTTGATAATACAGTTCAAATATGTTTTTCAAATCATTTGCTGCAATACCAATACCATTATCTTGAATTTCAACTTTTAAATTCAACTTTTTATCTTCCTTCTTTTCACCATCAATCACGATCAATATAAGACCGTTTTTGGTAAACTTATTTGCATTACCAATTATGTTGTAAAATAGCTGATGTATTTTTGCCGCATCAGATGAAACTTCATAATCTTCAACCAAATTAGACCTCACTTCCATTTTATTTCCTTTGGTCTCAACCAACGAATTCATCGAAGTAATAATTTGATTTATTTCATTCTTCAAATGAAAGTTTTTATTTTTTAATTCCGGAGAACGATTTTCATCTTTAGAATATTCTAAAATCTGACTTGATAATAGTAATAGCGAATTTGTTGTAAACTGAATAGATTTGAAAGTTTCTTTTATTTCTTCATCCTTTATCGAGGAGCTAATCATTTTACTGTAAATTGAAATAATACTTAAAGGAGATCTAATTTCATGACTGATCATTCCCATAATTCTATTTTTAAAATTTAAGCTTTGTCGTATTTGATCTTGAGCGATGGTTAATCTTTTTTCATATTCAAAAGACAACCTGGTAAAACTAAATACGATAATAGAAATTATAAACATTAGTAATATTAAAATTGCTATGGTATAATTTCTCGCAGCTTTGGTTGCACTAGCTCTTTCTTGCAGCGTTTTTTGCACATTATCCTGAAGAACATTCAAAGATCTGGTATAATTAGGCATTATTACAGACTCCAAATCCAGAAGTTCATTATTAAGCGTTGTCAACTTTAAATCTTGTTCATTTAAGCTTGCAAAAGATTTCTTCAAATTTTTAAACTGATTTTCATAATACTTATTGGTAGTCGCAAACAAATTTGCAATTTGATCTTCAATGCTTCCAGACACCACTTTATTATTGTACTTCATTGTTACAGTAATATTTAACTGCTCCTTTTGTACATCCATTTTCCCAACAAATGCATCTCCTAATCTCGAAAACAATCCTTTTTTCGATACACTATCTACCTTAATATACGAGTCTGTTTTAATACTGTCTAAAATCTTCTTGTACTCAAACTGGTTGAGTTTAAATGTTTTCGAACTATTACTTTTATCCGGATTAATCTGTGTACTAATAATAGAGTCAATATCAGCTTTTAAGGACAGAATATTAGATTCTGACTGATTTTTTTTCATCAAAATCTCCATAAATGCTTTATTGTCTTTAGTAATTAAACTTAAACTGTCAAGCAATCTGCTTATATCATTTAAAGCTACCGTATATTTATCTAATGAAATCTGGTCCTTATTACTTGTATAATTATTAAACTTTTTTTGGGAATCTATAAACGAATGATTTATTCGACTTGTAAAGTGCGAAATTTTATTCAACGAATTCATTGAATCTAAAGCTTTAGTTGTTTCAGATGCATTCGCTGATTCATTATACCATATGATGACAACAATTATTTGTAAAAAAATAACACATGCCAATAAAGTATAGTGAATAATTTTTCTATGCTGGAATTTTAGTTTTAAAAAACTAAATGTATTATTCGTAAAATGTTTTCTAATCAAAGTTTCTATTTTAAAATGAAAAAATAACGAGTTAAAAAAAAATCAACAACTCTAATAACTGTTTTAATTAGGTGGCAGAAGTACGATCATAAATAAATGATGTACTACATTTTGAATAAATATAATTTTTTAGATTTTAAGTCAAGATCAATGAATTAAAATCTATTGGCCATAAAATAGTTTTGTTTTAAAAAACGAAATCGCTTACTATGAAAATAACCGACTAAAGCTCTTATAAAACTAACATTTATTATAACGACAAAAAAATATTTAAAAGAGATTTGGGGGCATCTTTCAATTGAATAAATATGTCATAAACAATTTACATATTTTAATTCATTTTACAAATATTTATTTGCTTTTATTTTTAAAATAAGTGCAAAAGTACTCTCCTAAGATCAAAGATAGTGTAGAACATTCTACTATTATATGTAGAACTTGTTCTACGTAAATGTACTGCTTTTTTGTGTTTCAGATTTACAAATAATACTGATAAAATAAACATTAAAGCATTTGCAAACACTTCTTTTTGAAACAGTCACCATATACAATTCCTTGCTGAATGCCCATTTTATTCAATTACTTCACGAGCTTATTTTTTTTTCATCATTTTTCAAATAAGAAACAAACAACTAACTAACAATTACTTACAATAAAAAAAAGATCATTTTTAAAGAACAAATAATGGTATAAAACCTTCTACTTTTTACTGCTCATTTTTTTCGTCAAATATTCTCTTCTAGTTTTGCCCGAAATTTTAAAATAATTATAAAATGAAAAATTTAATACTTTCGATTGTTTTTGCAAGTGCAATAACAACTTTAAGTGCTCAAAACAAAATTGAAAAAAAACCAACTAACGACTTTAACAAGTGGTCTATAGAACTAGCAGGTGGAGTTAATAAACCACAAAGACCAATGTCAACATCTTACTTTACTTCGACACCAAGTCCTTATGTCGCTGATTTAGGAGTTCGATACATGTTCAACAATAAATTTGGTTTAAAAGCTGACTTTGGTTACAACAGTTTTACTGGAAAAAATAATTCTATTGATTTCGACACTAAATACTACAGAGCAGACATTCAGGCTGTTGCTAACTTAGGAAGAATCATGAATTTTGAAACATGGACAAATACTATCGGTATTTTAGGTCATGCAGGTTTTGGAGTAGCGCAGTTTGAAGATCAAAACTCAGCTATAAAAGACAGAATGGGTAATTTTATTGCTGGTATTACCGGACAAATTAAATTATCAAACAGAATTGTTTTAACAGGAGATTTTACAACTATCCTTAACGCAAGACAAGATTATACTTTTGACGCAGCAACTGCTAACAACGGTAGAGGCTTTTCAGGAGTACTTTTTAACGGTACAGTTGGTTTAACAGTTTACTTAGGTAAAAATGCAAAACATGCTGACTGGGTTATCGATAACGGAAGCGAAATCGATGAGTTGAAACAAAGAATTGCTGACATTGAAACATCTATGTTAGATACTGATAAAGATGGTGTAGCTGATTATTTAGACGAAGAGCCAAACACTATTTCTGGTGTAATGGTAAACACTAAAGGAAAATCTATCGACTTGAACAACAATAACGTTCCTGATGAATTAGAAAGTTATTTACTAAAAACTTACGGAAGTAATACTGACAAATCTCCAATTTTAGGAAACAATGAATTGATTAAAAACTTGATCAATGGTGGTTATGTTTGTACTTATTTTGATTTCGGAAAATCTACTCCAACAAATGTTTCTACAGAAGGTATTGACTTTATCTTAAATTACTTAAGAAACAATCCATCTGCTTCAGTTGATATTATTGGTCATGCAGATGAAATTGGAAAATCTGATTACAACGATAAATTAGCTGCTTCAAGAGCAAACAGTGTTAAAAATGTTTTAGTAAAAGCTAAGATTAATGCATCACGTTTAAATATTGTTTCTGCTGGTGAAGATGCTTCAGTTGAGAAAGATTCAGACGCTGCTAGAAAATTAGTTCGTAAAGTAACTTTCAGAGTTAAATAATTAAAGCATACAATTAGAAATACAAAAAAGGGAATAGTTTCAATACTATTCCCTTTTTGCTTTATAGATCATAAAAATTCTACTTAAAATATGTAGTATCAGGATATCATATATTATATAAAAGGACTTACTATCATTCATAAAACGCTTAAAACGCAATCTTTTCAGAAGAGAATGTTTTAAGCGTTTTTTTGCTGTTTCTAATGTATTTATGAAAACGTTGTAGTTAATACGCAGCTTTAAATATATATTTTACACTTAAAAAAGTATTGCAATAAAGCTTTAAAGAGGACTATAAATCACCTACAGTTTCAGCATTTTTCTTTAACTTAGCACAGTAAATCTTAAAATATAAGATTATACATACTTTGTTTTTCTGCAAAGAACTGACCGAAAAAGCATTACTGTTTTTTCTCTTACTTTTTTTGGAAAAGGCATTTTTCTAATAATTTTAGTTAATTGAAAACTAT
This sequence comes from Flavobacterium sp. FlaQc-57, assembly GCF_044007395.1. Lineage (NCBI taxonomy): Bacteria > Pseudomonadati > Bacteroidota > Flavobacteriia > Flavobacteriales > Flavobacteriaceae > Flavobacterium > Flavobacterium sp. FlaQc-57. The sequence goes on along the minus strand of NZ_JBIPDA010000003.1, from coordinate 526,887 downwards.
GAACAAATTTGATTTTGGAATTGTTGGGCTCGGTGTAATGGGCCGTAACTTACTTTTGAATATTGCTAGTCATAATTTTGCGGCGGCAGGTTTAGATTTAGATACTGAAAAAGTCAACTCTCTTCAACAAGAAGCAGATTCTGACCATACTATTGAAGCGACAACAGATGTTAAGCATTTTGTAGAGCTTATACAACAACCAAGAGCTATTATGTTGCTAGTTCCTGCCGGAAAACCGGTTGACAGCGCAATAGCAAGTTTACTTCCTCATTTAGATCAAGGAGATATTATAATTGATGGTGGTAATACTTATTTCACCGATACAGACAGAAGGTTTTTGGAATTATCGGCTAAAGGAATTCACTTCTTTGGTATGGGAATTTCAGGCGGAGAAAAAGGTGCTAGATTTGGCCCGGCAATGATGCCAGGTGGAGATCAGAAAGCTTATGAGAGGCTTCGTCCAATTTTTGAAGCGATTGCAGCAAAAGTAGATGGAGAACCTTGTGTTGAATATTTAGGAAACGGATCTGCCGGTAACTATGTAAAAATGGTTCACAACGGAATCGAATATGGAATTATGCAATTGATTTCTGAAATTTATGACCTGATGAAAAGAGGTTATAATCTCGATGAAGATACAATTCAGAAAACTTTTGAAGAATGGAATCAAACCCATGATCTTAAATCTTATTTGATTGAAATTACAGGAAGCATTCTGAAACAAAAAGATGAAGACGGAAGCAGACTGATCAATAAAATTTCAGATTGGGCAAAATCTAAAGGAACGGGAAAATGGACTTCTCAAAACGCAATGGATTTACAAGTGCCAGTTCCAACAATCGACGCAGCAGTTTTTATGCGCGATATGTCTAAAACAAAACCTGAAAGAATTGAAGCAGCAACAAAATTAGTTTGGAACGCTCCTAAAACAGATGTACATACAACCGAAGCAATTGCAGCATTAAAATCAGCTTTATACTTTTCTATTGTTGTGACTTATGCACAAGGATTAGCACAGCTTCATACTGCTTCTAAAGAATACAATTACGGACTAAATTTAGAAACTGTTGCCAAAATATGGCGCGGAGGCTGTATTATTCGTGCTAACATTTTAGAAGATTTCAGAAAAGCTTATGTTACAAAAGCTGATTTGCCAAACTTACTTTTAGATTCTGGAATCGCTTCCAAACTAACCGAAAATCAGGCAGGAATGAGATCAGTTATTCAATTTGCTGTTCAAAAAGGGTTACCTGTAGCCGGGCTTATGAATTCATTAGCTTATTTTGATGCCTACAGATCAGAAAACCTTCCAACAAATTTAATTCAGGCACAGCGTGATTATTTTGGAGCCCATACCTACGAGCGTATTGACGCCACCGGAGTATTCCATACACAATGGTCTGAATAAGAAAATTTAAGCAACACAACTACAAAAATGAGTAAGTTCAAAAATACAAATCCAACAATCATCGTTATTTTTGGAGGAACCGGAGACCTGGCAAAGAGAAAGCTCTTTCCCGCATTTCAAAATCTGTACCTTGATGGCCGTATGTCAGATAAGTTTCAGATTATTGCACTTGGAAGAGCCGAAAAAAGCGATGAAGAATTCCGCAGTTATGTCTTAGAAAATCTTGAAACCTTTTCAAGAAAAAAAGGACTTTCAGATCCGGAAACTCAAAAATTTCTTTCTCACGTAACTTATCACAGTCTTGATATTGATAAAGAAGAATCTTATCAAAGATTAAATGAGAAAATAAATAGTATTGATGAGACCTTTGGAACACGTGCGAATCGTCTTTTTTACCTTTCGATCACACCTTCTTTCATTACTACAATTTCTAATAATATAAAGAAAATTGGCCTTGCGGCTAATGCCAAGCAAGATCGTATCATTATCGAAAAACCTTTTGGTTACGATAAAACTTCTGCGATTGAACTTAATGAAATGCTCTCGCAGACTTTCAAAGAAGAACAGATTTACAGAATTGATCATTATTTAGGCAAAGAAACCGTTCAAAATATCCTTGCTTTCCGTTTTGGAAACTCAATGTTTGAACCTTTATGGAGTCGTAACTTCATTGATTTTGTTCAAATTACAGTTGCTGAAGAAGTTGGTGTTGAAGAACGCGGCGGTTTCTATGAAGGTGTTGGAGCCTTAAAAGATATGATCCAGAACCATTTGCTTCAAATTTTGTGTATGACAGCGATGGAAGCACCGGCATCATTAGAAGCTGATGACATTCGAAACCGTAAAGCAGATGTGCTGAAATCGATTCGTCGTATCAAACCAGATGAAGTTGATCATTATGTAGTCAGAGGTCAATACGGTCCAGGTTCAATAAAAGGAAATCCGGTTCACGGATACCGTCAGGATAAAGGAATTGCTCCGGATTCTAATACAGAAACCTATGTAGCAATGAAAATTTATCTGGACAACTGGAGATGGCAGGGAATTCCGTTTTATCTCCGTACAGGAAAAAGAATGGAAGAAAAACAGTCTTCGATTATTATACAATTTAAACCTGTTCCGCATTCTGCATTCTCTTACGGAAAACAAGGTATGACACCAAACAGATTGATTATCAATATTCAACCCGCAATGGATATCAAACTGCAGTTTATGACCAAAAAACCCGGACTGTCACTTTCATTACGACCGGCAGAAATGGTATTCGATTATTTTGCCTGTTCTACAATGTCGCCAGAAGCTTACGAAACATTGATTGCTGACGCCTTAGCAGGAGATCCTACCCTATTTATGCGTTGGGATCAGGTGGAACAAGCCTGGGATGCTATTGATACTATTCAGCAAGTATGGAAAACTACCGCGCCTACTAATTTTCCTAATTATGAAGCCGGAAGCTGGGGTCCGGAAGAAGCTGACGAATTATTGGCACGCCAAGGACATGCCTGGATTCGAAACACACAAAGTAATATAAAAGAAGAAGTTTTAGATGATACAGATATACAATAATACAGAAGAAATTAACACCACAGCTGCAGCTCTTTTTGTAGCAGCAGCGCAAAAAGCGATTGCTGAAAAAGGCAAATTCACAGCCGTACTTACAGGAGGTTCATCACCGGCTGGGATTTACAAATTATTAGCTTCTGACGATTACAAAACTAAAATAGACTGGAGTAAAGTTTTTATATTTTGGGGTGATGAACGTTGGGTTCCTCTTAATGATGATCTTAGCAATGCAAAAATGTCTTATGCTACATTATTAAGCCACGTTCCTATTCCTGCAGAAAATATTTTTGAAATGTATAAAGATGGTGTAACGCCTGAAGATTTTGCAATTACCTATGAACTGTCTATTAGAAAAGTTTTAGGCGATGAAGGAAAATTTGATCTTATCTTATTAGGTATGGGCGATGACGGACATACAGCCTCTCTTTTCCCTGGCCAAGCAGTATTAGACGAACAAAATAAGTGGGTTGCTGCCTATTATCTGGAACCTCAAAAAATGTATCGTATCACGCTTACTGCGCCATTAATAAACAAGGCCAATAAGATTATTGTAGTGGCTTTTGGAGAGAAAAAAGCACCTGCATTAAAAGAAGTAACAACCGGAAAGTTCAATCCTGCAACTTACCCAATGCAGTTGATTAAACCTGTTTCTGGCGAATTATTATTTCTTGTAGATAAAAGTGCTGCCGGAACGAATTAAAAAATTGTTCTTTAAATTATAGTAAAGAGTTTATACTGAAAAGTGTAAACTCTTTTTTTTGCTATGAATTGTCGGAATGATAATAATTATTTATTATAAAAAATAGTGATACCTGTCGTATAGCACGTAATATTTTATTAATTTTAATTCATTAATTACTTGACAAACAAATACTTAATTATTTAATTTTAAAAAAATCTACAAAGAATGGCAAAAACTAACACTTCCGAATTTCAAGTCTTAGGCAATAATAAAGACGCACTATTTACACTAAAAGTTTCGCGTGGAGAAGGTATGCTTTTACTAGCAATGAATTGGAAAAAAGAGAAACCTCCACTAGACTTTGTTGGATTTTCGATTGAATATAAAGAACCCGACGGTGACAAATTTTTTTCGCTTAAAAATCGTCTTTCATTCTTAGATAAAAACGGCAAAGCAAATACAGTTAGTACCTCGTCACTTCAGGCTCCGTTTCAAATGTTTAGATGGGTTCATTTTCCAAGAAATGCAGATTTAAAAGGTAAGTTTACTTATAAAGTTAAACCCGTTTTTATGAACAGCAACGACGAATTGAGTTATGGTGAGGCTCAAATTGCTGAAATCATATTAAATCGCGAAACTTATCCTGATCAATTAAATGTATCCTTTACACGTGGATTTGTTTCTTCTCAGGCATTTGTCGATAAATATGAAAAAGATGGCGGTATGGCCGCACTCCTACCGCCTAAAGCTGCTCTGGGACTTGATTTCAAACCGACGCATCCAAAAACTGATGAAGCACTTTCCTGGATGGGATTTGAAGCTGTTAAGGAGATTCTGGCGTTACTAGATGAAGCCGATAAAGATAAAGATGCAGAAATAAAAGTTGTCGCCTACGACCTTAACCATCCCGAAGTTGTAAAAAAACTTATAAAATTGGGGGATCGTTTGCAAATAATTATTGATAATAGCGGTGATCACGGTGAGGAAGATTCTAGCGAACTTAAAGCAGAAACAGAACTCAAAAAATCTACTAAGGGAAATGTAAAAAGGCATCATATGGGTCAGCTTCAGCACAATAAAACCATTATTGTGAAAGGCCCAAAAGTAAATGCTGCGATTTGTGGCTCTACTAATTTTTCGTGGAGAGGTTTTTATGTTCAAGCAAATAATGCTGTTATAGTTCGAGGAGAAAAAGCAATTGAACCTTTCTTAGAAGCTTTTGATAAATATTGGAAATATGACGATGCAAAAAATTTCGGTCAAACACCATCCGCAGAATGGTCTGACTTACAGCTATCAGGAATTGATGCTAAAGTATCATTTTCACCACATTCTGCAAAAAATGTGCTTCTGGATAAAATTGCTGAAGATATGAGTCATGCAAAGTCAAGTGTATTCTATTCACTCGCCTTTTTATTCTCAACGCAAGATTCGATAAGAAAAACAGTCACAAAGTTGACGGAAGATGATACAATTTTCGTTTACGGCGTTTCAGATAAAAAAGTTGGGGGGCTGGATCTACTAAAACCAGATGGCAATGTAGCGCCCGTTTACTCAGCTGAATTGTCGAAAAATCTTCCGGAACCTTTTAAATCAGAACCAACAGGAGGCTTTGGAGCAAGAATGCATCATAAATTTATTGTAATTGATTTTGACAAACCAACCGCAAGAGTTTATTTAGGATCCTATAATTTTTCAGGAACTGCCGATACAAAAAATGGTGAGAATCTAATATTAATTCAAGATCGAAAAATTGCCGTATCCTATATGATTGAGGCATTAAGAATTTTTGATCATTATCATTTTAGAGTACTACAAAAAGAATCTAAAAAAATCGGAAAACCTTTATGTCTTGCCAAACCTCCAAAAATTGCAACTGATAAAACCTGGTGGGACAGATTTTATACTGATCCCAGAAAAATAAGAGACCGTGAATTATTCTCGTAGTATAAGCTCATGATTAATACTTTGATATTAATCTTTCAATTTCATATTAATTCAAGAAAACAAAAATGTAACTTGTTAAATTTCAAAAAATTAACTATATTTAATCCCCCTCTTTAATAAATCTTTTCCTGACCTAAACTAATTTGCCAACCAAAATCTAAACAAATATGAACTGGTTCCACAATTTAACAGTAAAAAGATTTAAAGAAAGATTTTCAAATTCTATTTCTAATGAAGAGGGTTCCGCCAATTTAGAAAAGGGAAAACGACTCTTTTTGTCCCATCAATTTCAAGAAGCTTTGTTACATCTAGACAATGCAATCAACTCTGGATTCGAAAATGATGCCTATGTTATACGTGGAAATTGTTTTCAAAAATTAGATTATCATTATCATGCTATTGAAGATTTTGACAAAGCAATTGAAATTGAGCCGCTGCAATTCTCCATTTATTACAATAGAGCAGTCTCTAAAAAAGCCATTTTAGATTTTACCGGTCAAATTGAAGATCTTCACAATGCAATTTACTACTACAAGAAGAATCCGAATATAGAAAATCACTTTCTAAAAACTTTTGAAACAGATTTGCTGGCTGCTAAAATGAATATTGAAGGCTTAAAACAAAATATGCATGAAGTTCGTAAAGCACCTTCTTTAGAAATAAAATCATTAATTAAAGATTCCTTATATCTTATTAAAAAAGTAAAACTTAGAAACGTTAAAGTGAATTGATTCTTTTGTAAATCATAAAAAGTAACTAAAAAAGGTTCCTGATAAAAACTACCAGAAACCTTAAAAAAAAAAAACATTGTATTCCTAGAAACTGTATCCAAGAGCTAAATTAAATCTAGTTCCGTTTCCTCTAGTATAATTAGCGTTCGTACCGTAAAACTGAGAAGTTGTAGGATAGTAATCTGTATTGAATAAATTCTCTATTCCTAATTTTACTCTAATTCGTTCCGTTACTTTATAAGCAGTAGCCAAATTCCATAAATCAAAAGAATGAATTGGACCTTCGCCAATTGCATAAGCACCTTTTGCATTGGGCTGAAAAAGATCACGATCACCAACATACATCCAATACAGCTCTACATTCAATCTTTTATCTCCAAATTTTGCATAAGCAGTCATTTTAACAGGTGGAATTCTATTTGATTTTAGATAAATATCATTAGGTCCATAGAAATGACCGTCAGAATCTTTATCACCTCTTCCTTGTACATAAGCATAGTTTCCTCCTACAGTCAATTGCTTCAAAATTTGGTAATCTGCCTGAACTTCATAGCCCCAAACACGTTCGGGTAAGCGTTCCGCAACTGAAAATCCATCAACCTGAATCATATTAGTACCTAGTTTTGAAGTACTGAAATAATAAGCAGCACTTAAATTGAACTTCCCTAATTGACTGCTAAAACCTCCTTCATAATTATTAACGATAATAGGTTTGGTTTGTAATTTTGATATAGCGTCTTCTTTGGCAGCTGTAAGAACTCTGCCAAGGTCAAAAATCGAAAATGACTGAGAGAAACTTACAAACGGATTAAAAAACTTAAATCTTGAGTATCTGATTCCTGTATTAAAAACGAATGCATCATAAGTAAGATCACCACCTTTTACGGCAATACTTCCTCCTCCATTTGTTCCGGTCGCGATTGTATTGTAATCGTCAATATTTATCTTAATATTTTCGGCACGTAAACCGGCTTTTACATTCCAATCGCCAAAAATTCTTGTAGACACTTGCGCATATGGCGCCAAATTGACCATATTAATATTGGGAACCCAAACACGTCCGTCGACTAATTTCTGATTTGTCTTATCATTAAGTAAATCGAAACCATAAATAACATCTCCAGAAAAGTTGGAAGATATTGTAAACGGCGAGTTCAAATATACTCTTAAACCTTTCTTTGTAGATGCTGTTTGAGATTGTCCTCCACCATAGAAAAAAGCAGAGTTCGAAAATATCGTTAAGAAATCCTGAAAATATAAATTTGCTGTTAATGATGTATTCCCAAAAATCTGTTTGTTCACATATTGCAGATTTGCATTATGATTATAACGTGTTCCCTCATCAACCCCAAGCCTGTTACCTAGTATTCCAATTGCCGGAGTTTTTCCGTAAACACCATTTTTTAGGATATAATCTGAATCTTGATTTGAACTAAAGTAATTGTACATTAATTCGATTCTTTGCTTATCCGTTAAATCGTAACCTACTTTAGTAAAAACATTATAAGTTTTAGTTTCACCCAAACCATATTCAGGCGAAATAACCTCTCCTTCTCCATCACGAAAAACTCCCGTCTTATCATAAGTACCGCCTACAATATAATTGAACTTGTTGATTTTTCCATAAAACTGCTGGTTAAATCGATATCCCGCTGTACTATCCCCTTTTACATTACCGGTAGTTCCAGCCTCACTGTATCCTGCAAATTTCTTTTGAGTTTTACCCGATTTAGTGATGTAGTTTATAAGTCCGCCATCGGCACCATTTCCATAAATAGCAGTTGCACCTTTGATCACTTCGATACGTTCAATTACCGAAGGATCAATGGAACGCATTTCTCTTCCCGCAGATTTTAATGGAGTCGATTGCGGAATCCCATCTATAAGAACTAAAGGATTTCTTCCGCGAAGTGTTTGTCCATAATTACCCGTATTATTAGTTGCAGATCCTAAACCCGGAACCGCATAAGCCAGAATATTGGCAATGTTTGGACTTACAATCGATAAATCTTCAATATCCTTCGAATTGATAACTGTTACAGACGATGGCGTTTTTGACAAAGTTTCAACTTTGCGACTTGCGGAAACAATTATCTCATCTAGGTGAGCACTACTTCCATCAGAATCTTTCTGAGATTGTTTTATCTGAGATTCGTTTGAAGTTTTAAATTGCAAATTAACAATTGCGGTTTCGTTGTTTACAACAGTAATTTGTTGTTCTATTGTTTCATATCCATTTAAAGATGCCTGAAGTATGTAGATATTCTCTACAACTTTATTAAATTTAAAATCACCACTATCATTTGTGATGATTTTGTAAGTTGAATTTTTCAAAACGATCATTACTCCTGAAACTGGTTTTCCGTCAGAAGTCGTTATTTCTCCCTTTATTTTTCCGCTATTTTGCGCAAAAGAAGAAGCAATTGAAAACAAAAAACTAATTACAAGTAAAAACTTTGACCTTCGTAAACTTAGATATTTCATTGATTTTGAGAATTGGTTGGTTATTTTGTTTTTATTTAGAATCGATAAAAACAGTGCAAAAGTAAATATTAATATTCGTTTAACAAGTACTATTTGAAGTTATTCTTTTGGCAAGCAAAACCGCCCCTTCTAACGCATTGCAAAATCAAACCTCAATTTACTTGTCACTAATGATAATGTGATCTCATAAAAATCATTTCTAGTCTATCAAATAAGACAAACCAAAATATTCATTTTATAAAAGATTTTTTCAATATTTAAATAGAATTAGTCTTAATAAGTATAAATTTGCAACCGATTCAAACTACGGTTTACTTTACATTTTAAAATTGCATAATCGATCATAAAAATCTGTCTTTGTATGAAGAAAACGTTTAAAAAGAATATTGGCCTTTTGCACTTATGGTTGGGACTTGGCTCGGGGCTTATTGTTTTTATTGCTGCTCTTACGGGAAGTCTTTTAGTTTTTGAAAAAGAAATCGACAAGGCTATCCATCCAGAATATTACAATGTTTCTTCGGTTGGATCGACAAAAAAGACAATCGATTATTGTACTGATATTCTTGAAAAACAATATTCGATAAAAAAGATAAATCGAATATATACCTTCGATGATCCTACCCGCACCATACAGATAATAGCAAAAGATTCAGATAAAAAATCACAGTTTTTTTCGTTTGATCCATATACGGGAAAAGTTCTCGCAAATACACCTCAGGAAAGCCGTTTTTTTGTCGTAGTGTTATCTTTACATAGACAATTATTATTAGGAGATTCAGGCAAAATTATCATGGGAACTTCTTGTTTAATCTTTGTTTTTATGCTCCTCTCGGGTATTGTGTTATGGTGGCCGAAAAAAATAAAAAACTTAAAACAAAGGTTAACTGTCAAATGGAAAGCGTCTTTTAAAAGAGTCAATTGGGATTTTCATTCTACTTTTGGATTCTATAGTTTTTTAATTCTGCTAATCATCTCTCTAAGCGGATTGAACTTTGCTTTTGATTGGTTCCAAAATGGTATTGTTTACCTTGCCGATGGCTCAAAACCAAAGCTTTCTGCAAAAGTCAAAAACCCAACAAAAATAAATCCGAAGTTAGATAAAACCGCTTTTTACCAAAGTATTTACGAAAAAACAGATAGCATTTTTCCTTATACAGGAAATATTCAAATTAGGATGCCTGTTGATACTATTAATAGCATTACGGTACTTAAAGAAAATTTAGAAAAAACAATTCCGTTTCAATCCAGTGCTGCTTATTTTGACAAATACACTGCTAAGAATATCGAAGTAAGACCTTATGAATCTTTTTCAAATGGTGACAAATTAAAGCGTCTCATGTACCCTATTCATACTGGTAGTATTTATGGTTACACCACTAAAATAATAGCCTTTTTGGTTTGTCTTTTTGCTGTAACTTTACCTATTACGGGACTCTTGATTTGGTTAGGGAGAAAGAAAAAATAGTTGATACTCTACAACAAAAAAGCTCCTTTAAATTAGTTTTCAAAGCATTATTACTTTTGCGGAATTAAATCGTCAAGGTCATTTAAAGTGTAGAATTTCAAATCATTAAGCTTCATGTATTTACAAACAAACTCTAAAGTTTCGATTTTTACTTCGTAATTTTTTGTTACATTTTTAACGGGTCTGTGACCGCATAAAAGTAAAATTCTATTGTGCTTTTTTGCATAATCCAGTAACTCTAAAACGTATGGAATACTAAAATGAATGTGACTATTGTCGATATCAAATGCAAATACAATTTTTGAGTTATTAAAGTAACTGTCTTGTTTTTCAGGAATTTCACCTCCAAAAGCTCTTCCCCTGATAATTTTAAATTTATTTGATAATGCATGATCAAGAGCATCAGATCGCATTCCGTATGGATACGCAAATGAAGTAACGTTAAACCCTTTATTCTTCATCGAAGTTATCATCGGATAGATTTCCTGATTCATATAAGCATCGATTCCGTGTTTTTTTACAAACTTAACGGCATTGTAATGATGATAACCATGTCCGGCAATTTCGTGACCTTCTTTTTGCATTTGAAGCAACTTTTTAATTTCAGGCTCGCCAATCGAATCAATTCTGCAAACATTAAAAGTAGCTTTCCATCCGTACTTTTTCAAAGCTTGATCCGCTTCGTACCATTCGTCTACATAAGCATCATCAAAAGATAAAATTACTCCGGCTTTATAAGGTTTTGGTTCTGCTTTTTGCTTTTTAGTTTCGCATGATAAAAAAGTCAGGAGCATTAAAAACAATAATATTTTAGTAAAAATTATCTTCATGTATTATTTCTCTTTTAAAGAATTACGTTTCAAATTAATAAGATAGTATTGAATTTAAAGATACATATTTCCTGAGTACTACAATTTATTTTATTAGTCAAAATTTACATTTAAAATTTCATTACATAAAATAACCTAATTTTCTATAAAAGCAAAAACCTCCAAAATAAAATCATCTTGGAGGTTTTGTTTTTTTCAAAATCTATTCATATTTCAGATACCTTAAAACATCTGATTTTGTTGCCGCATACGCTCTGGACAATACAATTAATAATGTCAAAAACAATAGCACAATGAATCCTATAATAAACGGAAATAGCGAAACATCTATTCTAAAAGCGAAGTTTTCCAACCATTTGTTCAATAGATAATAAACAGGAAATACGGCTATTAAAAAGCCTATTATACAATACAAAACATATTGTTTCGATAATTCTATCAGCAAAACTTTTGTATCGGCTCCAAGAGTTTTTCTTATCGCGATTTCTTTCATTCGCCTTTGTATAGAATACGATGCCAAAGCTAATAAACCAAAAAGCGCAATTGCGATTACAACAATATTCAAAAGCGAAAACAAGTTTTTTTGCTTCGTATAAGTTTCATAAGTTCTTGCATATTCTTTATCTACGAAATCATATTTAAACGGATATTCGGTATCGACTTTCGACCATAATTTTTCTATGTTCGCAATAGTGTTTCCAAGATCGTCTGATTTTAGTTTTGCATAAACTTTGTTAATATTCTGCGTCATACCAAACATTTTGATATTGTAAAAAGCAATTGGCGGCACTTCTACTTCAGGACTTAATAAGTTGAAATCCTGAACAATACCAATTATTTTTACTTTATGCTCTCGAATTACAAGTTCCTTGCCAATAGGATCTTTAAGATTCATTAATTTTAATGCGCTTTCGTTTATGATCACAGAATTTATAGTATCTGAAGCCAGTTTTCTATCAAAATTTCTTCCCTTAATTATTTTGATGTTCAACATTTCAAACATGCCAAAATCTAAAGGGATAACGCGTTGTTTAAAAAGTTCATCATTATATAAAACCCCCGATATAGAATTGTCTGAACCATCAAACGTAATAAGCCCTGTAGAGATTTGTTCGACGCCTTTAATTTTGCTGAGCTGCTGTTTTATGATGTTGTATTTGTTGTAAATATTTTTGGCTGCATTTTCTCCTTGGTAATCAACCGATGGAAAATTTAAAGAAACCGAAATTACCTGATCGCCCTTAAAACCCAGATCTTTATTCTGTAAATATTTAATTTGCTGGTATACGATATTTGAGCCAATAATAAAAAAGGCCGCAATGGCAAACTGAAAAATAAGCATTCCGTTGCGCAGCCAGATACCATTTTTGCTTCTTTCGAAATTTCCTTTCAAAACTTTAAAAGTTTCGAAATTGGATATATAAATGGCCGGAAATAATCCAGCAGTTAAAATTGTAATGATAAAAATCAATATCAATTGTATGTAAAACTGACTGGCAAGAAGTACAATGTTTTTGTTTAAAAAGTTGTTGTAATACGGCAAAGTCAACTCTACAATTACTAGCGCCAGTAAAATAGAAAAAGTCGTGGTTAAAACTGTTTCAAAAAGAAACTGACTAATAATATCGCCTTTTGATGCACCCGAAATTTTACGAACTCCAACTTCTTTCGCCCGCTTTACAGCATTAGCAGTTGCGAGATTGATGTAATTAACAATCGACAAAACGAGAATCAAAAGAGACAGCCCCATCATGATTATTAAAAACTGATAATTTCCTCGTGTTTCAGGATAACCATCTATTATCGAATGTAATCTGGCTTTTGATAAAGGTTCAAGAATAACTGTAAAATGACCTACTTTTTTAGTCATAACTGCGACTGTAAAACCTGCTTCTTTGGCAATTATCGCAATAAAATCGTTGTTGTAAATTCTTTCGAGTTTTTGTCTTGTAAGATCCACTTTTGATGGGTCTTTTATTTTTAACAATAACTTTAAAACAAACGGACCAGTCAATCCCGAAGTTGTATATTGTTTCATTTTATTGATGATGACATTTGGCGCAATCGAAGAATTTCCTGGAATATGATACACGGCCCTTACAGAAAACAGCTGGTCAAAACATTTTATTTGTTTTCCAATAGGGTTTTCATTTCCAAAAATCCTTTTAGCCGTAACATCTGAAATAGCAATACTCGCATCATCTTTTATAGCTGAAATTGCATCGCCCTTAATAATTTTGAAAGGGAAAAAAGAAAAGAAATTTTGTTCGACATTGATAATTTTATCTACAAACTCCTTTTTTCCTTTGTAAATAATTTTATCCTTTTGATACCAGCTATCAGCATATAGTATAGATTTGACATTTGGATCTTGGTCTAAAGTCGGTTTCAGGAATAAGGCACAATCTGACAGAGCCGGCATATCGCTTAGTTTAACCAAAACCTGATAAACATTATCTTTTTCAGGATTCCATTCGTTGTAACTCTGCTCGTCGTTCCAATACAGCAAGGCAAAAATCAATCCTGAAATTCCTATTGACAATCCTAGAATATTAAGAAAAGAAAACAGTTTATTGTGCTTTAACTGGTAAATAAATATATTAATATAGTTTAGTATCATGGTTTTAGTTAATGGTTAATTGAAAAAAGATATTAAATCTTTTATTCATATTTGAGGTATTTTAAAACATCGATTTTGGTAACCTGATAAGCTTTTGCCAAAACAATTGTTAAGGTTAAAAACAATAAGAATACAAGTGCCACAAGAAAAGGAAGCAGCGGAATGTCGATTCTGAAAGCAAAATCTTCAAGCCATTTTCGCAATAAAAGATAAGCCGGAATTATTCCGATAGTAAAACCAATAAAGCAGAAAGCTACATATTGCTTTGACAATTCTTTTAATAAAACATTTGTCTCGGCACCTAAAGTTTTTCTAATGGCGATTTCACGAAATCTTCGTTCCATTGAAAAAGAAGCCAAAGCAAATAATCCGAAAACGGCAATCAGAATTACGATCACATTTAATAAAGAAAACAGATCTCTTTGACTCTCATACTTTTGATAGTTTCTAGCGTAATTTTTATCTACAAAATTGTATTCAAAAGGATATTCAGAATCTACTTTAGTTCTCCAAAGTTTATCCAGATCAGCGATCGTTTTAGACATTTCCTCTGGCGCAATTTTAAAAGATATATTGTGCAATTCTTGTTTATTAATTCCCTTCATCGTCAAGTGAACAAAAATCATAGGACTAATTTGACTTTCCAATCCAAAATAATTAAAGTCTTTTACAACTCCTACCACCTTGTAATCTTTACCTTTCCAATTGATGGTTTTATCTATTGGGTTTTTCTCCTGCATTACTTTTACAGCTCTTTCATTTAATAAAACATTTGTAACGGTATCTGAGGAAAACTGTTCGCTTAAATCTCTTCCTTTTACGATTTTAATTCCAAGCATATCTAATACACCAAAATCAACTCCCATTCGCTGAATTAGCATTCCTTTATTATTTTTGTATGAATAACTATCCCAGGTGTTTTCGTTAGTTCCAATTGAAAATAATCCTGCAGAAACAGCTTCAACTCCTTTAATTTTGAGTGCTTGCTCCTTAATTACTTTATATCTCGCATATTGATCTTTTCCTTCTTTAGGTTTAAAAATTACATCGATAATTTGCGAACCTTTAAATCCTAAATCTTTATCGATCATATATTTTACCTGCCTGTTTACGATAAACGAACCAATGATAAAAAAAGTAGTGATTGCAAATTGCAAAACCAGCATTCCATTTCTTAGCCATATTCCGTTTTTACTGCGGGAGAAATTTCCTTTTAATACTTTTAATGGTTCAAAATTTGATACGTAAATGGCAGGTAAAACTCCCGATACAATAATGACAATTATAAAAATTACCACTAACTGCAAATAAAACTGAGCTCCTTCAAGCATAAGATTTTTAGCTAACAGCGAATTATAAAATGGCAATGAAAGCTCAACGATTACCAGCGCGAGTAAAAGAGAGAAAAGTGTGATCATCGCAGTTTCAAAGACAAATTGTGCTATAATTTGCCTTTTTCCTGCACCAACAATTTTTCTTATTCCTACTTCCTTGGCTCTTTTTACTGCATTGGCTGTAGCCAAATTGATATAGTTAACTATCGAAAGTACTAAGATTAGCACAGACAATCCCATCAAAATCTGCAAGAATCTCAAGTTTCCGCTTCCTTCCGGAAAAGGATCATTACCCATATGCATTCTTGTATTTGGTAATGAAAGTAAACTTGCCTTAACGGGTTCACCGTACGTTTTTATGTACTCTTTTACCGTTAATCCTTCCTCCTTTGCAGATACTTTTAAACATTTTTCAATAAATATATGGTCAAGATCTTTTACTATAGCATCAGGATTGCCTTGATTCTTTAGCTTAATCATCAAGCCATAATCATAACTCCACTTTCCACGATCCTTTTCTAAATCTTCTTCAATAATAGTAGTAACCAAGTCCGGCATTACAGATGAAGTTTGATTTAATCGATATACGCCCCTAACTACAAATAACTTACTCAGAAATCGTACTTGTTTGCCCATCGGATTTTCGTTCCCAAACAATCTAAAAGCTGTTTTTTCAGACAAGGCAATACTATTAATATCCTTTAGAGCTGTTTTTCCGTTACCATGAATAAATTCGTAAGGAAAAAAAGTAAAAAAATTACTTTGTGCGGTGTAAATCTTATCGAATAATTCCCTTTTACCTTTATAAGCGACAGTTTCTTTGGTGTACAAACATTGCGTATAACAATAACTATCAAGGTCTGGCGAAATCATTTTTAGTAATGGAGCTGTCGTTGTTGGATTTACAGTCCAAATATTACCGCCTCCAATATCGTTCATAACAGAATAAATCTTGTCTTTATCAGGATTCCATTTATCATACGAATGCTCTTCGTTCCAATACAACGTCGCAAAAATTAATCCTGCAATTCCAATACTCAAACCCAAAACATTCAAAGCCGTAAAGAATTTGTTGTTTTTGATATGGTATACAAATATGTTGATCCAATTTTTCAGCATCTTATTCGTATTTTAAATATTTTAAAATATCAATTTTAGTGGCCTGATATGCTCTTGAAAGTACAACCAATAGTGTTAATATCAGTAACGCTGTAAATCCTATTAAAAACGGATAAATAGAAATACTGATTCTGTATGAAAAGTTTTCCAGCCATTTGCTTAGAAAATAATAAGTAGGAAACAAAGCCAGCAAAAACCCTATAATACAATGCAATACGTACTGTTTAGAAAGTTCTTGTAATAACGTATTCGTCTCTGCTCCCAGTGTTTTTCTAATCGCGATTTCTTTCATTCTTCTTTCGATAGAAAATGAAGCCAATGAAAACAAACCAAAGAGTGCAATTATAATTACAATTATATTCAATAATGAAAACAGATTCTTTTGTTTAATGTAATTACTGTATGATCTGCTGTATTCTTTTTCGACAAAATCATAAGTAAACGGATAATCCTGATCGACATTTTTGGTCCAAAATTTTTCGATATCAGCCAACGTTTGTTCTGTGTTCGCAGCATCTACGTCAACATAAATATTGTTTAACGAATTTGCAAACCAAGGAAATGTTTTGAAATGAAAAAATGACATTGGAGGAATTGGATCTCCTGGATTTCCAAGGTTAAAATCTTTTACAACTCCAACAATTGTAACATCTTTGTCTCCCCATTTTATTACTTTACCTATAGGATCTTTTTCATTTAATTGTTTTAAAGCCGTTTCATTAATTAGCATTGAACTTATGGTATCCTGAGCAAACTTTGGACTTAAATATCTCCCTTTTGCCATTTTAATATTCAGCATTTCCAAAAAGCCAAAATCTACTACAATATTGTTACCATCTACCTCAGTATCTTTGTATAGATAGCTTGTAGTCGAAACACCGCCACCAAAAACGAATCCGCTTCCGGCTACTTTTTTAACGCCTTTAATATGCGCCAATTCATTCTTAATCAATAAATATTGATTGAACCTGTTTACTTTAATTTTTTCATCATTGTCATTATAGGTATTTCGGTACGAAATATCAAGAATGTTACTGGCTTTAAAACCTAAATCCTTCTTGTTCATGTGCTCAATTTGACTGTACACGATATACGAACCAATAGTGAAAAATGAAGCTATCGTAAATTGAAGAATCAACATTCCGTTGCGCAGCCAAATACCTCTTTTACTGCGGCCGAAATTCCCTTTTAGAACTTGTAAAACCTC
Organism: Flavobacterium sp. FlaQc-57; assembly: GCF_044007395.1. NCBI lineage: Bacteria > Pseudomonadati > Bacteroidota > Flavobacteriia > Flavobacteriales > Flavobacteriaceae > Flavobacterium > Flavobacterium sp. FlaQc-57. Next base: position 509,497 of record NZ_JBIPDA010000003.1, on the reverse strand, counting down.
AAAATTAGAAACATAAACTGCCGGAATAATTCCTGCAACACCTACAGTTACAAAAAATATGATTATAAGTTGCAAGTAGAACTGACTGCCTTCTATCGTTAATGTTTTTTCTAAAAAATTATTATAATAAGGCAATGATAACTCTACAATTACAAGCGCTATTAAAATGGCAAACAATACTATTAATACCGTTTCAAAAACAAACTGCTGAATGATATTACCTTTTGATGCTCCAATAATTTTACGAACTCCAACTTCTTTTGCTCTTTTAATGGCATTGGCAGTCGCCGAATTGATGTAATTCACAATCGAAAGAATTAGTATTAAAATAGATAAGCCAAGCATTATCAATAGAAATTGATAATTCCCTCTACCTTCGACTAAACCACCCGTTTTAGTATGCAGACGAAGAGAAGCTAACGACTCTAAATGCGGTTTAGGAACACCATATTTTTTTACATATTCTTCTGGAGACATTCCGTTGAATTTTGCAAAACGCACGGTAAGATTCGTATAATATAGCTTATCAAGATTTCTAATTATATCAGAAGTCGCATTGGCATTACGAGCTTTAATTAATAAAACAAGCTGAAAATTCCCCCACTGCCCTAACGTTTCTCTTAAACCATAATCAACAAAATTTACTACACACGACGGATTGTAAGACGATTTTTTGTCTAATTTATAAACGCCTCTTACCAGTAATTTTTTATTTTGTAAAACGACTTCTTTACCCAAAGCGCTTTCGTTTCCAAAAATTTTCAAAGCCAAATCTTCAGATAAGCAAATGCTGTTTTCGTCCGGCAATGCTTTTGCTCTATTTCCCTCGACAAAATCAAAAGGAAAAAACGTGAAGAAATTTTTCTGAGCGCTTACAATTTTATCCGACTGTATTTTTTTGTCTCTAAACCTAATAATTTCATTGGTATAGTCACCTGTCAAATAACAATAATCCTCTACTTCTGGTGTTTTCTCTTTTATAGCTGCACCAGCAGGAGAAGAACTTGATGCCCAAAATCTAGTTTCATCCATTTGGTTTACCAGTAAAAAGATTCTGTCTTTATCAGGATTCCATTTGTCGTACGAATGTTCTTCGTTCCAATACAAAATCGCAAAAATTAATCCTGCGATTCCAATACTCAAACCCAAAACATTAAGCGCCGTAAAGAACTTATTGTTTTTGATGTGGTATATAAATATATTAATCCAGTTTTTTAGCATGATCTTAATTATTTAAGTTTGCTGCAAAAACGTCAACATTTTTATTGTTTAATTTTTCCGAAAGGATAACTCCATCTTTCATTAAAATTGTTTTTTGCGAAAACGAAGCATCATAATCAGAGTGCGTCACCATTAAAATTGTAGATCCACTAGCATGAAGATCCGTCAATAGCTCCATTACTTCATTTCCGTTTTTACTGTCCAGATTTCCTGTAGGCTCATCGGCAAGAATAATTTTCGGGTCATTAATTAAAGCCCTAGCCACCGCTACACGCTGTTGCTGACCTCCTGAAAGTTGTTGTGGAAAATGTTTCAAACGATGCGAAATACCTAATATATTTGCAATTTCCTCTACTTTTTTCTTTCTTTCTGATGATGAAACATTATTGTAAATCAAAGGCAATTCGATATTGTCAAAAACCGATAATTCGTCAATCAAATTAAAATTCTGAAAAATGAATCCAATGTTTTCTTTTCTTGCTTTTGATTTTGCTTTCTCTTTTGTTCCAACCATTTCCTGGCCAAGCAACTGATAACTTCCACCAGAAGCACTGTCTAATAATCCAATGATATTTAATAAAGTTGACTTTCCGCTTCCGGATGGTCCCATAATCGATATAAAATCGCCCTCTTTTACGGTTAAGGAAATTTCGCTTAAAGCATTAGTTTCTATTTCTTCGGTTCTAAATACTTTCGAAAGTTTTTCAATTTTGATCATAATTGTTGTTTTTAGATTGATGTTTTTAATAATTTTTATTACCGATGGAAAAGAAACTTATCTAGAAACGAAGATAATTAACAATATCGTTGTTAGATATGTATTTTTGTTACTTTTACCAGCAATAATAAGATTCATGTTTGATGATTTACTAACCATAATGTGATTTTCGTGCCAAAAACTTAAAAAGTGTAACTGCCTTATTTTTACATTTTTATTTTTATAAAGAAATTTAAAGTGTCCATTATCGGACAGCTTTCGTCCAAAACCGAACAAAAATGAAAAAGACAAATGCCTCAATATTAATCATCGATGATCAGGAAGACATCCTTTTTGCATCAAAAGTGTTCCTTAAAAAGTATTTTGAAGAGATTTATACGCTCAATAATCCAAAAAATATTGTCGATTTATTGTCGAAAAAAAACATCGATGTTGTTTTGCTCGATATGAATTACAGAATTGGTTTTGAAGACGGAAGAGAAGGTTTGTATTTATTAAAAGAAATAAAAACGCTTTCGCCAAAAACGGTTGTGATTTTAATGACGGCTTTTGGAAAAGTAGAAACGGCTGTCGAAGGATTAAAATCTGGCGCTTTTGATTATATTTTGAAGCCATGGGAAAATATAAAACTACTGGAATCTGTAAAACAAGCTGTTGATAAATCTCGTAAAGAACAAAAGAAAGCGAAGCATATTGAAATAGAAAATGACTTTTTTGTTGGCTCTTCGGAAATTATAAAAAAAGCCTATTCTCTGGCGGACAAAGTGGCCAAAACCGACGCAAACGTTCTAATTCTAGGAGAAAACGGAACGGGAAAATTTGTGTTGGCTCATCATATTTTTAGCCAGTCTGAAAGAAAAAACAGTCCTTTTGTTGCCGTCGATTTAGGCTCTTTAAATTCGAATATTTTCGAAAGTGAATTATTTGGTTATGCCAAAGGTGCTTTTACGGATGCCAAAATAGACACGCCGGGACGTTTTGAAATGGCTCAAAACGGAACTATATTTTTAGATGAAATTGGTAATGTTCCGCTGCATTTACAATCAAAACTTTTGCAGGTTATTCAAACAAAAACAGTAACACGATTAGGTGAAACAAAGGCGAGACCTTTAAATGTTCGTATTATTACTGCAACCAATTTGAATCTGAAATTGGAAGTTGCTGATAAAAGTTTCAGAGAAGATTTGTATTATCGTATTAATACGATGGAAATAGTATTACCTCCTCTTCGCGAACGAAATGAAGATAAAATACCGTTGGCCGAATATCTATTAGATAAAATGATTCAAAAATACGGCAGAGATCAAATTACTTTCGATAAAAAAGTTTTAGAACAAATTGAAAAACATGCCTGGAATGGAAACATCCGAGAAATGGAGAATAAAATTGAACGAGCCGTTATTCTTTGCGAAAACAATAAAATCACAGTTTCTGATTTAGATTTAGAAACAATAACAGCTTATGAAGAAAATCCGGATGATATTCAGCTTTCATCTGTTGAAAAAGCTGCTGTTGAAAAAGCTTTGCTGAAAAACAATAATAACATCAGTAAAACTGCCGAAGAACTTGGTTTGTCAAGAGGTTCGTTATACCGACGTTTAGAGAAATATAATATTAGCATCAATTAATATGTTTAAAGCACTCAAAACATACAAACTTTTATTTCTAAGATTAATTGCTATTGTTGTGATGATCGAAATTTCTATCTATTTTTTTAAAATAGGATTGATTTTCACAGCAGTATTTGGTCTTTTTTTTGTTTTTCTTCTCATTCGCGAAATGTATTTTTATGTTCGTAATTTCGTTATGCTTTATGACAAAACGATTGCGTCGATTCTGCAAAATGATTTTACATCAGATTTTACCAAACACAAATTCAACAAGAGTTACGATGATTTATTTCTTTTGTACGACAACCTAAAAAACAAGCAAAACGAGGAAATTTCAAAAGATATTATTTACCGCTCTATTTTAAATAATATTGAAACCGGAATTATCATTTTGCAAAAACAAGAAGAAGACTGGGATATCTTTTTGATGAACGATTATTTTTCGAGCCATTTTAATGTGCCTAAAGTTTCAAAATGGAAGTACTTGAAAAACCAACTGCCTTCGTTATGTGAGATTATTGAAGAAGGTAACTTTCAGGAAATAAAAACAGCTGTAGAAATTCGTATCAACGAGCAAAATATGCAAACTTTTGTTTTGCAGGCTTCAAGGACAGAGATTTTCGAAAAAGATTATTTTATTGTTTTACTCGATTCGATTCAAAATGTAGTAGAAAAAAAAGAGAAGGATGCCTGGGTAAATTTGATGAAAGTGATTTCGCATGAACTTTTAAATTCGATAACACCAATTCGTTCTATTTGCCAAAACTTACAGGATTTGGTAGAACAGGATTCGTTGTCTGCAGAAGATTTAGAAGATGTAAAAAATAGTGTCGAAACAATGTTGAGACGAAGCAATCATTTGCAAAAATTTGTCGAAGGTTATCGAAAACTAGCCATGCTTCCTTCTCCAAAAAAGGAAAAATTAGAACTTCATCACCTCATCGATATTGCGATAGAAATAATGAATCCGCTGTTTAGAGAAAATCAGATTGAAGTTGTAAATGCGATTTCATTCAAAAGATACATCGATGTCGACCCGCAGCAAATAGAACAGGTTTTGATCAATCTTCTAACAAATTGTATTTATGCCGTGAAAGATACTGCCGAAAAAAAGATTCTAATTTCGGCGGAAGCCAAAGAAAACAGAACTTTCATCAAAATTACAGATAGCGGAAATGGAATTGAAACTGAAATCGAAAATAAAATATTTCTTCCGTTTTTCACCACCAGAACTGAAGGTGCCGGAATTGGATTAACTTTATCTAAAAATATTATTGAAGCCCACGGCGGTTATATTACTTATAAACGCGAAAACGAAAAGACTATTTTTGAGATTTGCCTTCTTGAAGATTAATTTGTTGTTTTCTGAGAAAAATCATTGGTATTTTCAATTCATTTATTGCGTGAGGTAATACTTTTAATTACTTTTATATCATCAAATTTGATCACTCCCAATGATTATAAAGAAAAAGAACACCTGGTTTAAAATGCTTTTTGAATGGAGAGGTTCTGTTTTACCCCAACTTCTTCCGAGACTTTTGTTATTGTTGTTATTTTCGTTTTCAGTTGTCTATTTTAAGTCCTATTTAATACAATATGATTTACATATCAATCCTGCTATTTTTACGCTTTTCGGGATTGCACTGGCTATATTTCTGGGATTTAGAAACAGCGTAAGTTATGATCGTTTTTGGGAAGGCAGAAAACTTTGGGGCGCATTGCTTAATGACACCCGATCTCTTGCCCGACAAAGTATCACACTGATCAATGATCCTGATTATAATGATAAACGTGCGAACTTCATTAACCTGCTCACAGCATTTGTATACAGCCTAAAACATCAACTTAGAGAAACTAATCCTGATCAGGATTTGAATCGATTGTTACCAAAAGAATTAGTAGAACAACTCAAAGAAGTACAATATAAACCCATAATTATCCTGCGGGAATTGGGTATTTGGGTGAAGAATACAAAATTAGAAAATAAAATAGACAGTGTTACACAATTGGCTTTTGAGGATAACCTCAACAAACTCTCTGATATTGTAGGCGGATGCGAAAGAATCGCCAGCACGCCAATACCCTATACCTATAGTGTATTATTACATCGAACAGTTTACATTTATTGTTTCTTATTGTCTTTTGGTTTTGTTGAAACAATGGGCTGGATTACTCCGTTTATAATAGTATTTATTGCCTATACTTTTGTGGCTCTCGAAGCAATTGCAGATGAATTAGAAAATCCGTTTGGTTTACAGCCCAACGATCTTGCTCTTGATGCGATGTCTCAAATGATTGAAAATACATTACAGGAAATAAATGGTAAAAAAGTAACTCCAGTCAATAAAACTTCTGATTATTGTATTACTTAATTTATGATAAACACTTCAATTATATTTGGTTATGAATAAAGTATTGCTGGTTGAAGACGATCCAAGGGTCGCTTCTTTTATTACGAGAGGACTTGAGGAAAATCTATATGAAGTCAAAACCATTACAAAAGGTTTTGAAGCGATTAAAGAGGTTATGGAGAATGAATATAGTATTATTATTCTCGATATTATGCTTCCTGATATTACCGGATTTGAAGTTTGTGAGCTTTTAAGAAGCCGAAAAATTATTGTTCCGATACTTATTCTGAGTGCGCTCGATACGCCACATGAAAAAATAAAAGGGTTGCAAGCCGGAGCCGACGATTACTTGGCCAAACCTTTCTTGTTTGAAGAGTTACTGGCCAGAATAAATGCACAGTTGCGCCGTGCAGAATTTAGTAACGGAATTCTTGATTTTCAGTCGTATGCAGGTGTCGAAATTAATATGAAAGAGCAAAGTGCATCGCGAGACGGAAAAGAACTCAACCTTTCGTCCCGGGAACTGAAACTTTTGATCTTTTTTATGAAAAATCGCGAGAAGGCTTTATCCCGAATATCTATTGCGCAAGCGGTTTGGAATATTGATTTTGATACAACATCGAATACGGTAGATGTTTATATTAATTATTTGAGAAATAAAATAGACAAGAACTTCCCTACTCCGCTTATTCATACCATAAAAGGAACCGGATATATGCTCAAAAATAAAGAGTCATGAATCTAAAGAATAAGTTGTCTTTAAATTCGACACTGCTTTTTGCTTTTACAGTTGGACTTCTTATGGCCGGTGCTTTCCTTCTTTTTAGAAGTCATATGAAAGATCTTTATTTTGATAATCTTGAAGATCATGCCATGATAACTGCTCTTTTTTATTTTGAAAAAGACGAGATTAAGGAAATTAACAATGAACGATATCGTCAAATTGAAATTCAATACAATAGAATTAATAACGAGTCGATACGCGTTTACGATGCTAAAACAAAAAAACTTTATATACGTGACAATGTTGATATTAAATTAAGTAAACATTATCTAGATGCGATAACAAAAAACAAGATCCTTCATTTTACCTTAGACAACAGACAGTTTGTTGGTCTTTTTTACAAAGACAATCAAGGCGATTTTATCATTGTTGTTTCGGGAATCGATCATACTGGCAACAAACAACTGGAGGCACTTGGTTTAATGTTTATTCTTTTTTATTTGGTTGGAATAGCTTTAAATTTTTTCTTAGGAACTTTTTTATCCAAACAAACTTTTCGTCCTTTTGAAGAGGTTATAGCCAAGGTAAACACGATAACAACTCAAAATCTTCATTCGAGATTAGAAGTTCCGCAGACAAGCGGAAAAGATGAGATTAAAGAACTTATAACAACGTTTAATTATCTTTTAGAAAGGCTTGAAAGTGGAATCATGATTCAGAACAACTTTCTAAAAAATGCTTCGCACGAACTAAAAACACCTCTTACTATTATTATTGGAGATATTGATGTATCGTTACAACAGCCTCGAACAAACGAACAATACGAAGAAATTCTAAAATCACTAAAAAAAGATGCGTTACATTTAAAATCTACTTTAGAAGGCCTTTTGGTATTATCCGGACTTCAACTTTCAGAACCTCAGCAAATGGATACCGTCAGAATAGACGAAATATTATGGAATGTTCTCGAAAAGAAAGCGATTGAATATCCTGAATCTAAGGTTTCTGTCAATTTTGACGCGATTGCCAATCATGAAGAGTCACTGTCTGTTTACGCGAATAAGCACATGCTTTTTATTGCTCTCTATAATATTTTAGATAATGCAATTAAATTTTCATCTCCTGCGCCAGTAGAAATTTTTGCTTTTTCAAAAGAGGGAAAACTTCTCTTAAAAATCACAGATAAGGGACCGGGAATTTCAGAAGATGATAAAAAATCTATTTTTGATCTCTTTTTTAGAAGCGATCGCACACGTCATATTCAAGGACAAGGATTAGGGCTTTTTATAACAATGCAAATATTCAAACTTCATAATATAACTTTGGTCGTAGATTCTGAACTTGAAAAAGGTACTTCATTTTCTTTAGTATTTCCTTAATATATAATACGGTTTTTTTATCTCACGCAGATTTGGCAGATTAAACAGATTTTTGTCTCAGTCGAATTAATCAACTTTAAAATTAGATTTGTGGTATTTCTTGTGTCGTACTTCATCTTCGCAAATAAATAGTCAAAGTTTACATAAGTAAACCCGACAGTTCCAAAGCCTCGGAATAAAAACCTGTTGGGTTTACTCTTTGTTCGAAATGACAAAATTTGTTTATTTATTGATTGATTATGAATCTCTAAGATTATCGATTTTCCCTTCCGATAACATTCACTTAACACTCTAATCTTTTTCTAATCTACTTCAAACAAAACCATAATCTACTTATTTATAACATCTTACACAAAACACTGATTTTAAAGTGCTAAACTATCTTTGCAATAAATACACATTCGTAATTGTAAATTAACAATGAAAATTTTTATGATTTTAAGTTAACAAAAGCGTTAAATCTGATCGAAACAAACTGAGTTTCTTTGTCAAATAAAAACTAATAACAACATGACAAAACTAAAACTCTTTTTTTCTGCTTTAATGCTTCTTGTTATGGGGAACATTTTTGCTCAAATTACAACCTCATCTTTATCTGCTAAAGTTAATGATGGTACAAGTCCGCTTACTGACGCTCAGGTTACCTTAACACATTTACCTACAAACTCAGTTTACAAAGCCACAACTGACAAACAAGGTCGGTTTAGTTTCGAAAATTTAAATGCTGGTGGACCTTACGAATTAGAAATTAAAAGCAAGGACACTAAAGATTATTCTAATGCACAAATCCATTTAGCACTTGGTGATAATGATTTGCCAACAATCGTGGTAAACAAAGCCGATAATAATATTTTGGAAGAAGTAGTTATCACAAGTTCTAAACCATCCTCTAAGAATAACGGAACAGGTATTAACGAAAAACAAATTAATGGTTTACCGGTAATCAACAGAGGAATACAAGATGTTACAAAGTTAGTTCCGCAAAGTTCGAACAACTCTTTTGCAGGTACCAACTTTAGATATAACAACGTAACGATTGACGGTTCTATTAACAATGATGCGATTGGTTTTAGTCCGTCATTAGGAGGTCAATCAGGAACTTCAGGAATGCCGGGAAGCAGTACGCGCTCTAACTCTATCAGTTTAGATGCTATACAGGATATTCAGGTTTATATTGCGCCTTATGATATTAAACTAGGAAACTTTTTAGGCGGAAGTGTAAACGCAGTTACGCGCAGCGGTACAAATACAGTGAGCGGATCTATTTATAGCTACGGAAGAAATGCCGCCATTACTGGCCCAAATAATGCGGGTGACGGATCTAAAATGCCAAACTCTTTTGGTGATTATCAAATTGGTTTTAGATTAGGATTACCTATTGTAAAAGACAAATTGTTCTTCTTTACCAATATGGAATATGCTGAGAGGACTGATCCTTTATTTTACAATGCCGGGTCGACAAACTCTGACGGAAAGCTAACTTCATTAGTAGATAATGCGACAGCTGAACAAATTTCGAATTTTGTTAAAGCAAACTACGGATTTGATCCGGGAACTTATGGTTCGTACAATAACTTTGCTAAGAGTCAAAAATTCTTCAATAAATTAGATTGGAAAATTAACGACAAACATTCTCTTTCGTTAAGAAACAATACAGTAGTTTCTCAAGCTTCAAATTTAGAGCGTGATGCGGCAAACTTCAGGTTCTCAAGCATGGATTTTACGCAAAAAAACCAATCTAGCAGTACTGTTCTAGAACTAAAAAGTCATTTTAACAGCCAATGGTCAAATTCATTTATTGCAAGTTACTCAGCAATTAAAGATTATCGTGATCCAAAATCAAGCAACATTATGTTTCCCCAAACAGAAATTGGTTACAATGGCGGAACAATTTTCTTAGGAAATGATCGTGAAGCAACTGTTTTTAATATGAAACAAAATACTGCCGAAATCACTGATAACGTTACTTACAAAACAGGAAACCATACTTTATTATTTGGTACACACAACGAATTTTATGACATTAATTACGGTTTTGTAAATGCTCTTAACGGAAGAGTTTCATACAAATCTTTGGGAGATTTCTTCAATAAACTTCCTACTCGTGTTCGTGGAACTTACCCTTTTGATGGTTCAACAAGAGATGAAATTTTTAATAATCCATATGCTAAATTCAAAATTAACTTATATAGCGTTTACGTTCAAGACGAAATTAGAATTGGTAATAAACTAAAAGTTACTCCTGGTGTTAGAGTTGATTATACTGACTTGCCAAATAAACCAAAATTGAGCTCTCAAGTACAAAATTCTCCAAATGATCCAAATTACGGAACTACATATACATACACTCCTTTAAATCAAATCAAAAACAACTTCTTTAGTACAGCATTAGTTTCTCCAAGAATTGGATTTACTTACAATGTAGACGAAGATAAAACCTTAGTTTTAAGAGGTGGATCAGGAGTATTTACAGGTAGAATTCCGTTTGCATGGTTAGGATATGCTTATTACAATGACGGTGTTGGTTACGGAAGTTATGACAAAAACAACCTTACTCCTGCACAAGTTGCAGCGGCTGGTGATCCTTTGGCAGCAAACGGTTTAAACGGATATCACGATGCAACTCCAAAAGTTCAGGCAGATTTAGTTGATAATAAATTCAAAATGCCGGCTGTTTTAAGAAACTCTCTTGCTATAGATAAAATCATTAATGGGTATAAATTTACAACTGAAGGTATTTATACAAAAGTGATTCGTGATCTTGAATTTCAGCAAGTAAATAAGACAGATAATCCAACTTATTTCTCTTACGACACCAATCATCAAATGCCAATTTATGCAGCCAATATCAATTCGGCCTTTTCAAATGCTTATTTATTGTCAAACACTAATAAAGGATACAGATATAGCATTACTGAAATGATTACGAAAACATACGATTTTGGTCTTAACTTTATGGTAGCATATACTTACGGAAATTCTAAAGATGTTACAAACGGAATTCGTAACTCTATGGAAAGTAACTTTCAAATGAATCAATCATTAACACCTAATGATCCTCAATTGGCAACTTCTAACTTTAATATCAAACACAGAATTGTTTCTAATGTTGGATATGCTGTAAAAGTAGCAGATAATAATACTTTCTCTGCCAACGTATACTTTAATGCGCAATCAGGAAATCCGTTTTCATGGGGATTTGTAAACGCTACAATTGCAGGAACAGGACAAGCAGCAGGATTAGCTTACGTTTTTAAAGATGCAACAGAAGCTGCTAAATATATTGGAGTAAATTCAGCTGGAGTACCATCGGCTACAGCAGCACAACAGGTAGCAAATTACGAAGCTTTTGTAAACGGAAATGACTATTTGAAAAGCAGAAGAGGAACATTCACAGAAAGAAACGGTGACACTACACCATGGAACATACAAGCTGATTTGAAATTAATGGATGAAATCAAAATTACAAAAGTGGGTACATTACAAATTTCTTTTAGCATGGCAAATATTGGAAACCTTATCAATAAAGATTGGGGAAGAAGTTATTTTGTTCCAAACACTTACAATTCAACAGCGAATCTTGGGTTAACAAAATCAGGAAATATAGGAGGAGTTGCTACTGGCGATCCAACTTACACTTTCCAAAAACCTACGTCAGCACCTTATACTGTAGATCAACTAGCTTCAAGATTCCAAGGACAGCTTGGACTGAGATATTCGTTCTAAAGATTGTGTTTTATTTTTTTTATTGTCTCCCAGTTTCATCCCTTATGAAACTGGGAGACTTTTTTTTGACCTATTCTCAAAATCCAATACGATTGAGTTCTTATTTTATTTTATTGAGATAAACTTAGTTTCCTCCTCCTGTGCATTATTTGAGATTTAATAACTAAATTAGTTACATGGAAACAAGCCCTGATGTTTTGATTATTGGCGGAGGACTTGCTGGTTTGACATCAGCAATACATTTGTCTCAAAAGGGATTAAAAGTAGTCCTGATTGAAAAGTCAGATTATCCCCGACATAAAGTTTGCGGAGAATATATCTCTAATGAAATTCTGCCTTACTTACAATGGCTTGGCGTAGAGGTTTCAAAACTCAATCCTACCAATATCACTAAATTCGAGTTTACAACAATTAATGGAAAAGCTGCAACTGCAAAACTTCCCTTAGGCGGATTTGGGATTAGCCGTTATGCACTCGATAATTTTTTATATCAAAAAGCATTAACGAACAACTGCTCTATTATTAAAGAAACTGTTACTAATGTTTCTTTAAGTAATGATATTTTCACTGTTACACTTCCAGATCAAATTTTATCTGCCAAAATAATATTGGGAGCTTTTGGTAAACGTTCTAATATTGATCAGGTTTTAGACAGAGATTTCATCAATAAAAAATCACCTTGGTTAGCAGTAAAAGCACATTATTCAGGTACTCTAGATAATGATCTTGTAGCACTGCACAATTTTAATGGAGGTTATTGCGGCGTTTCTAAAGTGGAGAATAACATTATAAATATTTGTTATTTGGCCGACTATAGTACTTTCAAACAATATAAAAACATTGAAGATTATCAACAGAACGTACTTTATAAGAACAAGCATCTTAAATCGGTTTTTGAAAACAGTTCACTTCTTTTTGATAAGCCTATTACAATAAGCCAAATATCATTTGATAAGAAGCAGCCTGTAGAAAACCATATTTTAATGATTGGCGATACTGCCGGACTTATTCATCCGCTTTGTGGTAATGGTATGGCAATGGCAATTCACAGTGCAAAAATAGCATCCGAATTAATACTAGATTACTATTCGAATAAGGAAATGTCCAGAGAATTATTAGAACGAAAATATACTGAAGAATGGAATACCCATTTTGGAAAAAGAATATATATGGGCAGAATTCTGGCTCAGATCTTAACTCATAAAACCATCACGAATATACTCGTTGGAATAGTAGCAGCATTCCCCGGAATACTGCGCAGAATAATTAAGCAAACACATGGTAAACCTATAGCAATCAATTAAATGATCATAAGCACAAAATACAGAACGCAGGAAACTGAAATAATGGATGATTTTTCTCTTCATGGAGAAGAATTAAAAGTTGCACTTGATCAAATTGCACAAATAAATCAATTGCTAGGCGGAAACAATCTTACGCTGCACGGAATCAAAAGATTATTAAAGAAATGTAATAGATCTCAAAACATAACCATAGCCGATATAGGTTGTGGCAATGGTGATATGCTGCGAATGCTATCGGATTTTGGTAAAAAAAACAAACTGAATTTTATACTTGTAGGCATAGATGCCAATGCATTTACAATAAATTATGCCAAAACATTATCAAGCGAATATTCAAATATTGAGTTTTTATGTGAAGACATTTTTAGCGCAGATTTTAAAGCCTTAAAATACGATATTGTTTTATGTACTCTTACTCTGCACCATTTTACCAATGAACAAATATTAAATATAATCACTACCTTTAATAACAATGCTGAAATTGGCATTATCATTAACGATTTGCATCGCAGTAAATTAGCATACCGTCTTTTTCAATTAATTTGCTTTATTTTTAATTTGAATAAAATGTCGCGTGAAGATGGATTAGTCTCTATTTTGAGAGGATTTAAGAAAAATGAATTAGAAGAATTCTCCAAAAAACTAAATTTTAAAAACTATACCATAAGCTGGAAATGGGCTTTTCGCTACCAGTGGATAATCGCTAACAAATGAGTGTAAAAATAGTAACTGTTGCTAAGCAACTACCCCAATATTCCCGTGAAACAGCCGACATACTCCCAATGTTGGAAACTTGGCTGCACGGACAAGACGATCGCTTTATAAAAAAAGTAAAAAAAATATTTGAAGGTGCCGCTGTAGACAAACGCTACTCTATAATGGATCCTGCAGAAGTTTTTACAGCAACTTCCTTTGAAGATAAAAATGATATTTATACTCGCGAAGTAATTATTCTGGGCGAACAAGTATTAGAAAAAGCACTTGCTAAAGCCAACTGGGATCCACAAACGCTCGATTATATTATTACGGTAAGTTGTACCGGAATTATGATTCCGTCCCTAGATGCATATCTTATCAATAAAATGAAATTGAGACAAGATATTGTACGACTTCCGGTTACCGAAATGGGTTGTGCCGCCGGAATATCAGGAATTATTTATGCAAAGAACTTCTTAAAAGCTAATCCCGGTAAACGTGCCGCTGTAATAGCTGTCGAATCGCCAACAGCAACTTTTCAGCTGAATGATTTTTCGATGCCTAATATCGTTAGTGCAGCAATTTTTGGAGACGGAGCCGCTTGTTGTCTTTTATCATCTTATGAAGAAGATAACGGTCCCGAAATACTTGATGAACAAATGTATCATTTTTATGATGCAGAACATATGATGGGGTTTAAACTCACTAATAGCGGTTTGCAAATGGTGCTGGATATCGAAGTTCCTGATACAATTGCATCGCACTTTGGTACTATTATTCACCCCTTTTTACAAAAAAACAATCTGGAAATAAAAGACATACATCACATGATATTTCATCCCGGTGGAAAAAAGATCATTACTACCGTCGAAGCTCTTTTTTCAGGATTGGGTAAAAATATTGATGATACTAAAGAAGTTCTCAAACAATACGGCAATATGTCGAGTGCAACTGTATTGTATGTTTTAGAGCGTATTATGGACGGAAACCCAAAATCGGGAGAAAAAGGATTGATGCTAAGTTTTGGCCCGGGATTTTCAGCGCAACGCGTTTTATTGCAATGGTAATTATTAGATAAAATAGAACGCGGATAAATACGGATTTTTTTAATAATTAAAATCTCTTGAATATTTAAAGAATGAAATCCGTTGCATCAGTGTTCAATTACAAAATAACCTATTAAACAAAACAAATTATGGCATTCGAAAATATCATTACAAAGTTACCTTACAGCAAGCCCTTTCTATTTATAGACGAATTGCTTCATGTAGACGAAAATAGTGCTATAGGAACTTATACTTATAATGAAGATCTGGATTTTTACAAAGGACATTTTAAAGATAATCCAGTAACTCCGGGCGTGATCCTGACAGAAACCATGGCGCAAATTGGAATGGTTTGCCTTGGTATTTATTTGTTGGGTGATGCTTTTAATAAAGATACCGTAATCGCTTTTACATCGGCAGATATGCAGTTTTTAAAACCTGTATATCCTAACGAAAAAGTAACCGTAACCTCTCAAAAATCATTCTTCAGATTTGGTAAATTGAAGTGTGATGTAATTATGAAAAACGAAGCCGGACAAGAAGTTTGTAAAGGTATTTTGGCTGGTATGATTACAAATAAACTATGAGCAAGCGAGTTGTAATAACAGGATTAGGCGTTGCGGCTCCAAACGGAGTTGGAATTCCTGCATTTACACAATCCATAAAAAATGGAATATCCGGAATTCGGCATGACGCACAATTACAGGAGTTACAATTTTCTTGTCAAATTGCAGGTCAGCCACAAATATCTGAAGAGCTTAAATTAGAATATTTTACAGAACTTGAACTTCGGGGTTTTAATAGTACAGGTATTTTGTATGGCGTTATTGCAGGTATAGAAGCCTGGAAAAATGCCGGATTGCCAATAGAAAACAATGAAAATCCAGATTGGGATAGCGGGACTATTTTTGGTTCTGGAACATCCGGTATCGATAAATTTCGCGAAAGCATTTACAAAATAGACGAATTGCAAGTCCGAAAACTTGGCAGTACTGTAGTAGCACAAACCATGAATAGTGGTGTAAGTGCTTATCTTGGTGGTAAACTAGGACTAGGAAATCAGGTTACGACAAATTCATCAGCCTGTGCAACAGGTACAGAAGCTATCTTAATGGCTTACGATCGCATACAATCAGGACAGGCAAAACGCATATTGGCAGGAAGTACTGGCGATAGTGGGCCTTATATTTGGGCTGGATTTGATGCTTTGCGCGTTTGCAGTTCTAAATATAACGACAGTCCTGAGCAAGGCTCCCGCCCAATGAGTGCCTCAGCAGCAGGATTTGTGCCTGGCAGTGGTGCTGGTGCTTTGGTTATAGAAGATTTAGAAAGTGCCTTAGAACGTGGCGCAACTATCTATGCCGAAATTCTGGGCGGAAATGTAAATTCTGGCGGACAACGTGGAAACGGAAGTATGACGGCGCCAAACAGTATTGCTGTACAAAAATGTATTACTACTGCACTACATAATGCGCAAATTTCTGCAAATGAAATTGATGCTATAAACGGTCATCTTACCGCGACTACAAAAGACAGTCTTGAAATTGAAAATTGGACAAAAGCCTTAGGGAGAAGTGGAAATGATTTTCCGTACATTAATTCTCTAAAAAGTATGACTGGACATTGCTTAAGTGCTGCAGGTAGTATAGAAAGTATTGCCGCAATTCTACAACTTCACGAAGGTTTTATATTTGGAAACATCAATTGTAATGATCTTCACCCCGAAATTACAGCGCATATTGATCCATCTAAAGTACCTTTAAAAACAATGAATACTCAACCCAATACAATAGCCAAAGCAAGTTTTGGTTTTGGTGACGTTAATGCCTGTATCATCTTTAAAAAATTTCAAAAATAAAATATATGAACAAAGAAGAACTTATTGCTCAGCTAAAAGTAATTATAAAGCCCTACACTACAAATACAGAAGCTTATGATACTCTTACAGAAGAAACTGATTTCATTAATGATTTAGGTATTAATTCGGCTAATTTGGTAGATATCGTACTCGATATAGAAGAAACGTTTGATGTCGTAATTGATAATACTGATATGGAGCATATGCTTGACGTTAAAACTGCAGTCGAAATTATCTCGACCAAACTGGCTGCAAAATGATTGGTAACGATATTATAGATATTGTACAATCCCGCCGCGAAAGCAATTGGCAGCGCAAAGGTTTTATTCAAAAGATCTTTACCGTCGAAGAACAATTATTAATTTCAAATGCCCAGGATTCAGAAATAATGCTTTGGATCCTTTGGAGTATGAAAGAAGCAGCCTATAAAATTTATAATCGGAAAACGAAACTGCGCAGCTATATACCACAACAATTCGTTTGCACTATAACATCACAAAACCAAGATTGCGTACTTGGGAAAGTAAATTGTGATGAAAGTATATATTATACAAAAACTATTCTTTCTCATGAAAGTATTAATACTATAGCTGTAAATACTATAGCTGATTTTCAGAATGTAATTGAGATCGAAAACAAAAACATTATAAAAGACAATAATGGTATTCCGTACTTTATAAATTCCTTTTCAAATATACCCCAAGATGTATCGATTAGTCATCATGGTCGTTTTGAAAAAGTGGTTACTATTAAAAACTAAAAAAACATTTATCATTTTTTAAGATAATGTAGACTCTAACCCGTTGAGTGAAATTATTATTTTCACATAGAAACATAGATTATATATTCTCAAAAAGGCTTTTCACTTATTTTAAATACACATAGTTAACTATGTGCGAGAAATACATTTCTCTTTTGCTTTCTTTTGTGCGTAAAAAAACTATGTTTCTATGTGTTAATTTTTTTTATGCCCTAGCGAAGAGAACGGACAAACTAATTGAACCCACGGGGTAAACTTTTATAATTAGTTATCTAATACCACCCAAAATTCGCTATCAAAATTATCACCAAATTGTTTTATCTTTAACAGACATTAAAAATTAACTGAATGTCTGATAATTTTCAAAAGTATGGCGATTTGTTTCAAGTAGATAAGGAACATTTTGATGATCTTTTTTCTGTTTTAAAAAGCACTACACTCGAAAAATCAGATTTCTTTTTACAACAGGAAGAAAAATGTGAATATATTGGTTTCATTAAAACGGGCACTCTAAGAAGCTTTCATAGTGGTGAAAATGGAAATGAAATAAGCTTCAATTTTCACTTTAAAAATCAATTTTTCACAGATTACGAAAGTCTATTGTTTGACAAGAAATCGAAACTAAACATACAAGCCATTCATAAATCAGAATTATTTCTACTCCATAAAGATGATTTAAAAGCCTTATACAACAAAGGAATTTATTGGCAGGAATTTGGCAGAAAAACAAAGGAAAAACTCTATATCGACGCCAAGAAAAGAATAGAAGACTTATTGTATTTCACGCCTGAAAAACGATACATCAATTTATTAAATGAAAACCCATTAATTTTTCAAGAAATCAATCAAAAACACGTTGCAAGCTATTTAGGCATAACCCCACAATCTCTAAGCAGAATACGCAAACGCATTAGTTAACTTAAGTGAACGTCTATTGAATTTCTAGTGGGTAATTTTGTCTTATTAACAATTTAAAAGTAAAAATTATGGCAACAAAAGATTTGACAATTGTTTTAGTTCACGGTGCTTGGGGAGATGGTTCGCATTGGAGACATGTGATTCCAGCATTGGTAAAAGAAGGTTATAAAGTACGTAGCGTTCAAAATCCTCTAACATCCTTACAAGATGATATCAATAAAACTAAAGATTTAATTGATGCACAAGATGGAAAAGTTCTATTAGTAGGACATTCCTATGGAGGAGCAGTAATTTCCGGAGCCGGAAATCATGAAAAAGTAGCGGGATTGGTTTATATCGCAGCATTTGCTCCAGATGCAGGAGATAGTTTAGGTGCACTTTTAGGCAAAAGACCGGGTTCAGGCGGAGCAAGTATTTATCCAGATTCAAAAGGTTTTTTATGGATTAAATACGATGAATTTCATGACGCATTCTGTCAGGATTTAGACAAAGAATCGTCATTAATATTGTCTTTATCACAAAAGGCAATACACGGACAATGTTTTGGAGATCAAGCTGGCGAACCAGCATGGAAAACAAAACCAAGTTGGTACCAGATTTCTGACAACGACAATATGATTCCTCCTGAAACTCAAAAAGAAATGGCGGAAAGAATAAATCCCAAAAAGATTATTCACCTTGATTCAGGACATCTTTCTTTGGCAACACACCCAAAAGAAGTAACTGCATTAATTTTAGAAGCCGCAGCATCACTTTAAAAAGACACAAAAAAAACCGCCAAAATATTGGCGGTTTTCTTCTTTATATCTTAAAACTAATCGATTACCAGCCTTTTACTGCTCCGCCTTTAAATTCACGAATGGCAGCCTGCTCTACTTCTGCAGATTGAAAAGCTTGTAAAAACTGTTTTACTTTCTCTTCGTTTTTATTGTCTTCTCTACTTACCACTAAGTTAACATAAGGTGAATCTTTATCTTCTACAAACAAAGCATCACGAGCCGGAACCAATCCTGCCTGCGAAGCAAAAGTATTGTTGATAATTGCAATTGTTACGTTTTGATCGTCTAATGCTCTTGGTAATTGAGGCGCTTCTAACTCTAATATTTTCAGATTTTTAGGATTACCTACTATATCTGTTACTTTAGGTAATAAACCAACATTTGGGCGAAGCTTCAATAAACCATTTTTCTCTAAAAGCAATAACGAACGACCTCCATTTGTAGGGTCATTTGGAATGATAATAGTACTTTCATTCTTTAATTCAGAAAGGTTCTTGATCTTTTTAGAATAAGCAGCAATTGGGTAAACAAAAGTTTTTCCAATGATCGCCAATTTGTAACCACGTTGTTTCGATTGCTCATCAAGATAAGGTTTGTGCTGAAAAGCATTTACATCAATATCTCCCTGACTTAAAGCTTCATTTGGAATCACATAATCGTTAAAAGAAACCAATTCTACTTCTAATCCGAATTTTTCTTTTGCCGCTTTTTTAGCCGCTTCTGCAACTTTTAATTCAGGTCCCGAAGCAACTCCAACTTTAATGTGGTGCGGATCGTTAGTTTTACTTTTTCCGCAATTTGATAAAACAAGTGCTAAAGCCATAACTCCAGCAATTTTTAAAATATTTAGTTTATTTTTCATTTCTCTATTTTCATTTAATTATTAATATTTTGACTTTTTGACTTTCGACTATAAACTATCTATGGTCAAATCGTTTTGATAAAGCATCTCCGACAAACTGAATAATGAATACCAAGATCACCAATAATGTTAGTACCGAGTTCATCGTTACGGCATCATAACCAATGTATCCGTATTGATAACCAACTTGTCCTAAACCTCCTGCTCCAACAGCTCCACCCATTGCAGAATAACCTACAAGCGTAATTAATGTGATCGATGCTGCGTTGATTAAAGACGGTAAAGCCTCTGGAAGTAATACTTTATATACAATCTGCAAAGGCGTTGCTCCTAAAGCTCTTGCTGCTTCAATTAAACCTGAAGGCAATCCTAAAAGACTATTCTCTACAAGTCTTGCAATAAAAGGCGCTGCACCAATACTCAACGGAACTAATGCTGCACTTACACCAATAGAAGTTCCTACCAATGCACGTGTAAACGGAATCATCCAAACAATTAATATAATAAATGGAATAGAACGGAAAATATTCACCAAAACCGATAAGGTTCTATTTAAAACAGGTTGTTCTAATATTTGGTTTTTTCGGGTAAGGAAAAGTAAAACGCCTGTTGGAAGTCCAAGTACAAAGCCAAAAAAGCCCGATACAAAAGTCATTACAATGGTTTCCCAAGTTCCTTTTAATAATAATTCAATAATCGTATCAGACATAACCTATGATTTCTGTTTTAATATGTTTAGAAATAAAATATTCTATTGCTGCTTCGTAATTCTCACGTTTACCAGATAATTCGATCAGCATTACTCCGAAATTTACATCTCCGGCCTGATCCATTTGTGCGCTGACAATTTTGAAATCAGTATCAAACAATCTTGAAACTTCAGAGATTACAGGTTCATTAACCGATTTTCCTGTCATTTCAAGCCTTAACAACGGAGATAAACCTTCGCCATCTTCTTTATGCAATTTTTCCTGATACACTCTTGGAATATCAAGATGTAATGATGAAGCAATAAATTCTTTTGTTAATTCATGTTTTGGATCTGCAAAAATTTCTCCTACACTTCCCTGCTCTATTAATTTTCCGTGACTGATTACGGCAACCTCATCGCAAATCGATTTAACAACTTCCATTTGGTGTGTAATTAATAAAATAGTGATATTAAGACGGCGATTAATATCCTTCAACAAATTAAGAATCGATCTTGTAGTTGCCGGATCCAATGCACTTGTAGCTTCATCACAAAGCAACACTTTTGGATTATTAGCTAAAGTTCTTGCAATCGCAACTCTTTGTTTTTGACCACCCGAAAGACTTGCCGGATAATCATTTGCCTTTTCTTTTAAGCCTACTAAATCCAATAATTCTAAAACACGAGTATTGATTTCAGCTTTTGAAGTTCCAACAAGTTCCAAAGGAAAAGCTACGTTATCAAAAACGGTACGCGATGAAAGTAAATTGAAATGCTGAAAAATCATTCCGATTTGTCTTCTTTCAATAGCCAATTGCGCATTTGATAATTGCATCAACGATTTTCCGTCGACTACAATCTCTCCTGAAGTTGGTCGCTCCAGTAAATTTACACATCGAATTAATGTGCTTTTTCCAGCTCCCGAAGTTCCAATCACACCAAAGATCTTTCCTTGCGGAACCTTAAGTGAAACATCTGATAAAGCCGAAACAATTCGGTTTTTCTGATGAAAATTTTTGGTAACATTTTTTAATTCAATCATTTCTTTAATTCAAGTTAAGTCAGGAAAATTCACTGACATAATTTTTTATAGCTTCTGAAATTGCAAATTTTAAAATCAAAAAGCCTTTCAATTTATTTTGAAAGGCCTTAGAAATAAATAAATTTACTTTTATATATAAGCCAGTTCATACCTTTTCATAGCTGTATTACAACACATTATCATGTTGCAGCTATAATGAATTGTATACTGGTTATTGTTTTTCATTGCTGCGGCAAATTTAAAGAGATATTTTGAATATTAAAGCAAAAATTATCAAAACTTTTATTATCCTATCAATATAATAGACTAATTAAAGCGAAATATTGATGAATACTTAGAGAATCAGGCATTATACTGCTTTTATCAACGATTTGGAATTATTATATCAAAAGATTATTTCTCGTACATTTCAGGTTTAACAACATACTCTGTTACAAACTGTCCATTTGCATCTGTGTAATTGTACTTTATAGTAATTTTATTGTCTCTGAAAGATTTCAATTGTGGATTATTTTTTACCTCTTCTAAAATACGCGGAAAAATGTACTTTCGAACCGTATCTATTTTAACATTGGCTTTAGTAATTCCAACCAAAACGTAGTTATATTGAAATGTTTTATCCGGTAAAGCCACAGCATTTTTTAACGTTGTGTTTTGGTCAACGTTCATTGGACAATTTTTATTTATTTCATTTGCTGCTTCAACTAAGGCTTTGTCAACGGATGCGTCACTAGATGGATTTAATAAAAATTGCATCAAAAAAAACATGATAGCAAAACCAACCACAAATCCTAAAATAGTTTTAAGATTAAACTTTCTTGAAGGTTTATCAGATTGCTGTTTCTTAATTTCAGGAACTGTATTTTCATTTTCATGAATTGGTAATTTAAATCCACAAACCGAACAATATTTGGAATTTGCATCGTTTTCAGCTTCACAATTTGAACATATTGCTTTCATACAATTTTGATTTCTTTTATTAATATTTTGACTTGTTTATGCTTTTATGCTATTGGGGTTTATTGACTACAAGTCTTATTCATGCATAAATATATGCAAAAATGTGAAACACCTTAAAATTTACAAAACTTTAATGTCACTCTGAGCGAAGTCGAAGGGCGCAATCAAAATCGATATTCTTTGTCGAGTTACGTCGTGCTCTACGACTTCGCTCAAAATGAAAAGATTACGAATGGAAACAAATAAATTAGTATAATCAACGCATTGTAAGTTCGAAACTTCAACAAAGCTAGAGTTAACTAATACCTTTCTGAAGCATCAAGCAATATTGCTAACTGAATACAAGGCAAATCAGATCGATTACTCCATGCATGATTTGTACCTCTTTGCACAACAATATCTCCGGCTTGCAAAAGCGTTTCATCTTCGTCGACAATAAGATAAATTTCTCCTGAGAGAATTACGATATAGTCGAGCGTATCGGTTTGATGCATTAATGGATGCGGCTGACCTTCCTTTGCTACAATTCCAAGATCCTTATCCGGAGGAATCTGAACATATCTAAAATAACTTCCGTTTACTGGTGTATTAGGAAAAGCGGTGTTTTCAATTGCGTTTTCTACATCCAATTTAACCGGCATACTATCTGTTGACCAAATATCTGAGATAATCAAGCCCGGAAAATGTTCTGAAACATTAGACACAATTGCATCATTTTCAATTATTGATTTTCCATTTCGTAAGCCTGTAACGATTCTCCTCGGAATTGTTTTCATAAATCTACTGTATTTGCATTATTAACTTCTTTCCATTCGTTTTATTCTTGCGAAGTATGGTGTGCGCTTTCAGAACAGTTTCAACTTCCAGATTGCCAATCATTTCAATATCCGGCGGAGTAATTAATTGCTGATACAATAAAGACGCTAATTCACTCAATCCGTTTTTATAATAATCATATCTCTTTTCCTGTCCATACACGTAGTTAGAGATATTTAGAATTGTTGTTCCTTTACTAAAAAGTACTTCACGAGAATCCAACGTAGAAAAATTGGTTACATCAACATAAGTCCCATTTGCTTTTAAAAGTTTAGCCGCTACAACAGCAATTTCATTTCCAACCAAATCCACCACAAAATCATACGATTTATTATTGTTAAGCCTTAAAGCAGTATCATATACAGCATCATTTCTATAATCAATAATTTGATTCTTTTTTACTCCAATGTTAAATAACGATGCAATACTATTCTCATTCCCTGCAGTAACAATAAGATTATGATAGCCCTTTGCAAGGAGTAATTTAATTAGCATATTCCCCACTCCGCCAGCTGCACCAGTTATAAAAATAGTATCATTTAAACCGGCATTCATTCTATTAATTGACTGTAATGCAGTAAGCCCGACAGAAGGTATTCCGGCTGCTTGTTCTAAAGAAACTGTATTAGGTAAATGCATTACAATTGCTGCGGGAACACAAATATATTCTGCATAAGTACCATTTGAGCCCATACTTCCGGAACCACAAAAAACGGAATCACCAATTTTAAAATCGGTTACTTGATTCCCAATTGCAGATACTATTCCCGAAAATTCCCGACCCAATATTGGCGAATGCAATAGTTTGCGTTCCATAGCATTTTCGGTCATCTGATAGTCTATCGGATTAAAACCTGCCGCACTTATTTTTACCTGAATCTCATGGCTTTGAGGTTGCGGTATATTTACCTCTTCCAGATAAAATGTTCCCTTTTGATGTAATACAATTGCTTTCATTTTTATTTGTTTAGGATTACAAAATTAAAATAGAAATGCCTTATTTTTGCTATAGGTTAACCCAAGGTAACCAGTTACCTAAGAGAAACTACTATGGCAAAAATTAACGATAACGGTACGCTTCGAGAAGCCAATTGCTCTGAAGAATTGATGGCAATGCGCGACAGCCTGGATGTTTTGGGTGGAAAATGGAAATTGATGATTTTACGTTTCTTAACCAACAGAACGCATCAGGTAATTCATTTTAAGAAAATGCAACGTGAAATCGATGGTATTTCTGCAAAGATGTTAAGCAAGGAATTAAAAGAATTAGAAACCAATTTACTTATTTCCAGAGCAGAACAGCAAACACGACCAATTACGGTGGTATATGCTATTACTGAATATGGAAAATCTGTGCTTCCGGTTACTGAAACTCTGGTACAATGGGGTTTGAGTCATCGTGAAAAAATAATTGAAACTATTAATAAATAAGCCGCAATCGTAATTAAACTGATTTTCTAAAATAAACTAGCTTCTGATGAAACTCTTTATTTATAGGTTCTTCAAAACTGAACTTTTCGTAATCCAGAGATTGTAATGTTTCTATTAAAACAGTATCAATTTCTAAAACCTTTACCCAAATCAAATCGTATTTTCTTTGAAGTGCAATTTCTTCAGCACGCTTGAACAATACTGCTACATCTTCTGGATTGAAATAAACAATATGCTCAATCCCAACCGCTTTGTTCGCTCCCAAATTTTGATTTGAAAGCCTGGAAGAATTTAGTTTCATAAAAGACAACGGATTATCACCTTCATAAACCATTAGTACTTCGACTGAAAAATCATTTTGTATTTTGAATAATTTTTGATGCGAAAGATTCTCATCGACATACTTTTCTCCTAATGCTTTTTGCCCAAATAAACCGGAATAGAACTGAATGGCTTTATTTTCCATCCAAACCACATTATCATTAATGATAACAACAAATTTTGCAACTTTAACCATGCTTACTTTTTTAACTGTTTAAAATGATAAATTACTAATCTGTTGGGGTAATTAATTCTAACACATAGAAACATAGATTTTATTCGCAAAAAAGAATGCAAAAAAAATACACTTCTTTAACATAGTCCCGAAGCCTCGGGATTCGTTTAAAATAAGTGAAACGCCTTTTTCAAAAGTTCAAAATCTATGTTTCTATGTGTTTTAATTATTTTAACGAATTACTGCCAAGAATTACGTTCATTATCACATTACAAAATTCCGCAGATTTACATTTAAAGTAAAGAGCAAAATGTCGGCAATTTTGTTCACTATGTCGGTAGTTTTTTTCGGTATTCTAAAGGCGAAATACTTTCATGATTTTTAAAAAACCGCCCAAAAACCGATTGGTTAGAAAAGTGTAAAATGTCACTTATTTGATTAATCGTTAAATCTTTATTCTGCAACAACACTTTAGCTTCAAGAATTATCATATCATCAATCCAATTACTCGCTGTTTTTCCGCTATTCTTTTTGATGACTTCTGATAAATATTTGCGGGTAATATTCAGTGAATTGGCATAATACTGAACAGATCGCTGACTTAAAAAATCTTTGAACAGTATTTCTTTAAATTTTTCGAAAATAGGATTTTGCGCAGAGTTTTTAGGGCTTCTTTTTTGAATACTGTCTATTTCATAAATCAATATATAAAGATAACTTCTTAAAATAAGGGACTGATTTTCGTAATTAGCCGCTAACGTTTGGCTGATGAGATTAAAGATTTGTTCAAATTTATTTCTAGATTTCTTTTCCAAATTAAACACATGATTATTCTCGAAAAACTCATATTGCAACAAGAAGAAAACATTTGTTTGCGTCTCCAGAAAAAACTGGGGTTTAAAAAAAATGATGTCGATTAAGATTTCATCACTATTTTTAGTAAAACTTCGTATCACTGACGGACTTAATGTAATGATTGCCGGAGCATCAATAACGATTTTCTCCAATTGAGTTTGCATTATAATACTGCCTTTTCTGAGGAATTCTATAGCATAACTTTCAGCTCGATAAGGTTCATTTATATAAGGATGATCTTGCGCCTGAATATAGAAGTAATCATCATTGTTGTCTTCATTTGAAAACAGACTTTTATGATGCGTAAGCGAATATGTTGAAATGGTATTCTTCAAGCGTTTTTGTTTTTAATCTATTCAAATATAGCTAACCCTTTTTCGCATAACAAAAAATGGCACTAAATAGCGCCATTTTTTTTAATTCAAATAAAATCTGAAATTTATTTCTTATCGATTTTATATAATTTTCCGCCATCAGTAATAGCGTACAAAGCGCCATCATTTCCCTGAGTAATATCTCTGAATCTTTGATTTTCAGAAGCAAGAAGTCTTTCTTCACCCACGACTTTATTATTTTCGATAGCAAGACGCACAATATGCATTCCGCTTAAAGCACCAATAAAAAGGTTATTTTGCCATTCAGGAACACGATTACCGGTATAAAAAGTCATTCCGCTTGGCGATACAACCGGATCCCAATAATAAACAGGTTGTTCCATACCATCTTGTTGCTGAATACCTGCACCCACTTTTTCTCCGCTGTACTCAATTCCATATGTGATCGTTGGCCAGCCATAATTAGAACCTGCTTTTAAGCGATTGATTTCGTCACCGCCACGTGGTCCATGCTCGGCCAACCAAATCTCTCCCGTATTTGGATTAAGTGCTAATCCTTGCGGATTTCTGTGTCCATAAGTATACAGTTCAGGCAATGATCCAGCTACACCAAATGAGGGGTTTCCAGAAGCAGGTTGTCCCTCTTTTGTAATTCTAACCACTTTTCCTAAACCAGATGTTAGTGATTGTGCCAAAGGTCGCGTTTCAAGAACAGAACGTTCACCTGTACTTACTACAAGATTTCCTGTTTTATCAAAAAGTATACGACCTCCATAATGAAGCGTACTAGCATTGGCAGGAATTGCGCGATAAATAACTGTTGCTCCTTCTATTGTTTTTTCATTACTCGCTAATTTCCCTTTTGCTACAGCAGTGTTATTTCCGCCAGCCACAGCTTCAGAGAAAACCCAATAAATCATTTTATTCGTTGCAAAATCAGGATCCAAACATAAACCTAGCAAACCTCCCTGCCCACCAGAATTAACTGCAGGAATACCTGTAATGGGCTCACTTACTACACCTGCAGCAGTAACAATACGCATGGTACCCGTTTTTTGAGTAATTAAGAAACGCCCGTCTGGAAGGCTTTTTATTCCCCACGGACTCGTAAGCGCGCTTGTAATTACATCTACCTGATAAGGAGTATTAGTTTGAATTCCGTTTATACGTGTTTGTCCTGAAAATGCAGGTTTATAAGTTGTATTCGCAGCATTACCTTCTACAGGATTTGTTACAGTTCCAGGGTTAGTATTCGATTCTTTGTCGTTTGCACAACTAAAGAAAGCAAATAATAGACTCGGCAGAATGGCGATATATTTTATTTTTCTCATGTTTGGGTAGATTTAAAAATTAATAAATGGTTATTGGGGATTTTAACCAAATTTCTTAAATTAAAATTAGAAAGACTTATATAATTTATTTTAAAAGTTACACAATTAACTGATATTAAAATTCTTATATAAAAATTAATACAATTAAAGTTTAAGTATGAGGCTAAACTTGCTAAAATTTCAGAAGGAGCCTCGTTTACTGAATCATTTTGCGGGACTTAGACTTTACTCAGTCTGACAATAGTTATAAAATATTCTAATACCATATAGAAACGAAAACATATTACAGCGTAACTAATTTATAAATCTCAAAAATAAATGATCCCTAAAATTCATTTTATAAAATTATTTTCTACTTTTGCAATCATCAGATGATATGATAAATAAATGAAAGCACTTATACAAAGAAAATCTCTCGCAGAAGAAGTTGCCTCTAAGCTACAAGAGCAAATATCTCTAGGTCATTACAAGATCAATGAGAAGCTACCAATTGAAGCGGAGTTAATGAAAAGTTTTGGTGTAGGTCGTTCGTCTATTAGAGAAGCGATGAAGTTATTGGCAAATTCAGGTTTACTTCGCATTCAGCAAGGTGTGGGTACATTTGTACAAGAAGTCAATACTACAAGAGAGCCAATGGATCAGCGATTAATGCGCGCCAATGTGCAGGACCTCGATGAGGTAAGACAGTTGTTAGAATTGAAAATTGCTGAAAAAGCTGCCATTAACAGATCTGAAGATGATATCATAGCCATGAAAAAGCATCTTTCTAACCGAATGATAGCAGCCAATGAAGGTAATATCGAAGAATGTATAGAAGCCGATGTACAATTTCATATCGCTATTGCCGAAGCATCAAAAAATGAAATTCTTGCTGATTTGTACAAATCTGCTTCTGTGCATCTTAAAAAAGGTTTTCTTCACCTTTATCCTGATACCAAAATATTTCTGGAAACCTCGACCATACATGAACAACTTTTAAAAAGCATTATTGCAAAAGATCCCAAAAAAGCATGGAACACTGTTGCAAAAATAATAGGACATATTAATTACTAATTTTTTACTCAAATTCATCAGATCATCTGATTTATTTTTACATTATGAAAACAGATACTACTTTACCAAACACAAAAAGCAGCTCGCAGCAATTAGCACAGAAAACCATTTTTTCTATTTTATTTGCCATTAGTCTTTCGCATTTTATAAATGACTTGCTACAGGCTGTTATTCCAGCTGTTTATCCAATTTTAAAAGACAAATTTAATTTAACCTTCACAGAAATTGGATTAATTACCCTAACCTATCAACTTACGGCATCCATTTTACAACCCTTTATTGGTTTTTATACGGATAGAAAACCACGTCCTTATTCATTGGCTATTGCGATGGCTTTTACATTAATTGGTTTAGCAGCGGTTTCTATCGCTTCTAGCTTTACAAATCTTTTATTTGCTGTAAGTTTAATTGGTATTGGATCCTCAATATTTCATCCAGAAGCTTCGAGAGTTGCGCATCTGGCCTCAGGAGGAAAAAAGGGATTGGCACAATCTATTTTTCAATTAGGAGGAAATGCAGGAAGTGCCGTTGGACCATTATTGGCAGCGTTAATTGTTGTTCCCTATGGACAGTTTAATATTATTTGGTTCTGTATTATTGCTGTTCTAGGAATTGGAATTCTTTCCAGAATTGCAAAATGGTATCAAGAACATTTAAATTTAAGAGCTTTAAGCAAAACTACTGTTACAGAAGAAGTTCATCATGCATTTTCTAAACAAAAAGTGATTGTTTCATTGGGTATTTTGTTGGTACTTATATTTTCAAAATACTTTTATATGGCAAGTATGACGAGTTATTATACTTTCTATTTAATTGATAAGTTTCATTTGTCTGTACAAGAATCTCAAGTTTATCTTTTTGCATTTCTTGGTGCAGTAGCCGCAGGAACTCTATTTGGTGGGCCGTTAGGAGATCGTTTTGGTCGAAAATATATTATCTGGATTTCTATACTAGGAGTTGCGCCTTTTACGTTGCTATTGCCTTATGCTAATTTATTTTGGACTGGTGTACTATCTGTAATAATTGGATTAATTATATCATCAGCCTTTTCAGCAATTTTGGTTTATGCAACTGAGCTTGTTCCCGGTAAAGTTGGTTTAATCGCCGGACTTTTCTTCGGATTGGCTTTTGGTATGGGTGGATTAGGTTCTGCTGTTCTTGGAAAATTAGCCGATACTACCAGCATCGAATATGTCTTTATGATTTGTTCTTTCTTACCTTTAATTGGCGTTTTAACTGGTTTTCTTCCGAATATTGAAGGAAGGAAAAAAACTCAAAAAAGTTAAATTGAAAATAAGCCTTTGTGGTAATTATTTAGCTTATTCGATTTACTAACGCAATAAAAATAGTAAACACATAGAAACATAGTTTTTTTATCAATGAAAGAATACAAAAGAGAAATATGTTTCTCAAACATAGTTACTATGTGTATTTAAAATAAGTGAAACACCTTTTTTAGAATACAAATCTATGTATCTATGTGTTTAAAATAATTTCACAGAATAAATAAATAAATAAATACTATATTAACTTCTAATAAAAAGCCTGATACGAAAGATTATTTTTCGTATCAGGCTTTTTATTATTTAATATCGACACTATTCTCATAAAAGGTTTTATAGTAAAGCATAAGTGTAATTTTTACTCCAACATTAAAATTACGTTAGAATTGGCGTTTTCTTGATCAAATAAACTTGATTTACTAATATTAATTTTTACATTTGCGTTATTTTTATTTATTCTAAATAGAATACGTTTTTAAAATTGATTCTATTACATTAAATAACCAAATCAAATTCACAAAAAACAGTAAATACCTAAATATGAAAAAGAATTTTTTTATCTCTTTAGCATTAGTCGCTTCTTTATTTGTTAGTGCTCAGCAAAAAAACATCTTACTAGAACAGTCTTTTTGGAAAGCAGCACCAGACGTTAACGCAGTTAAAGCAGAAATTGCAAAAGGAAACAATCCGGCAGAAGCCAATGCAAGTGCTTTTGACGCTGTAGTTATTGCCATTAACAATGATGCTCCTATAGCAAGTATCAAATTCTTATTAGACCAACCAGGAAATTCAGTAAATAAATCTACTCACGACAATCGTATTTATTTACACTGGGCTGCATATAGAGGAAACACTGAATTAGTTCAATATTTAATTTCTAAAGGTTCAGATATTAATCTTGAAGACAGCCACGGTACAACTCCACTAGCTTTTGCTGCTTCTAGCGGACAAACCAATACGGCTCTTTATGATGCTTTTTTTAAAGCAGGAATTAATCCTAAGAAAAAATACGCTGATGGCGCTAACTTATTGTTAATGGCAATCGCATCTGATAAAGATCTTACCCTTACTGATTATTTCATAACTAAAGGATTATCTCTTAAAGATGTTGACGCTAACGGAAGTACTGCTTTTGATTATGCTGCAAGAACTGGAAACATCGCACTTTTAAAAAAGTTATTAGACCGAAAAGTAAAAGCTACAGATAACGCGCTTCTTATCGCTGCTCAAGGTTCACGCAGAGAAACTAATACGCTTGAAACGTACAAATATTTGGTTGAAGATGTAAAATTAAAACCTACAGCTACAAATAAATCCGGAGATAATGTACTTCATATTTTAGCAAACAAGCCAAACCAGTCAGAAATAATCAATTATTTCCTTGCTAAAGGTGTAGATGCTAACAAAGTGAATAACGAAGGAAATACTCCGTTTATGATTGCTGCCGGAGCGAGAGAAAATGGTTCATTAGAAAAATTACTTTCAGTTGCAAAAAATATCAATTTACAAAACCTTAAAGGAGAATCGGCATTGACAATGGCAGTGCGATCAGGAACTCCTGAAGCAGTTTCAATTCTTCTAAGCAAAGGTGCAGATGTAAATGTAAAAGATAAAGACGGAAATAACTTAGGTTTATATTTAGTACAATCTTACCGCCCGGCAGGTCGTGGAGATAATGCAGCAAAAGATCCTTTTGAAGCTAAAGTAAAATTACTTCAGGAAAAAGGATTAAATCTTGCAGCTGCTCAAAAAGACGGAAGTACTTTATACCACTTTGCTATCGCTAAAAACGATTTAACATTAGTAAAAAAATTAGCGAATCTAAATATCGATGTTAATGCTAAAAACAAAGATGGTTTAACCGCTTTGCACAAAGCTGCAATGGTTTCAAAAGACGATTCGATTTTGAAATATCTAATTTCAATTGGTGCTAAAAAAGACATTAATACTGAATTTGACGAAAGCGCTTATGCATTGGCAAAAGAAAATGAGTCATTAACTAAAAATAACATCTCTGTTGATTTTTTAAAATAATAATAAGAAATTGCCAAGGATTAGAAATGGTCTTTGGCAACCCTATATTCCAATAAAAAACAATTATAATTCTCAATATGAAATCAATATTTAAAATAGCCCTTACAGGTGCATTAATCTGTCTTATCTCATTTCAATCTTCTGCTCAAAGCAAATACAAATGTATGCTTCAAATGTCTAATTACATGGGAGAAGGTGCTTATATCGTTGTCTCTCTAATCAATCCAAAAGGAGATTACGAAAAAACACTTTATGTAATGGGCGACGATAAAAAATGGTACAAATCATTGAAAGAATGGAATAAATTTCAAACGTCAAAACCAGCAGATATCAGCGCAAAAACAGGTGCATCTGTAACGGGTGGAGACCGTAGTATTACTACAATCGAAATTGACGATTCTAAAATCAATAAAGGATATAAACTTAGATTTGAATCGGCTGTAGAAGATCAAAAATATTATGTTAGCGATTTAGAAATTCCGCTTACAACTGAAGCAATGGCTGATAAAACAGAAGGAAAAGGATATATTAGATACGTACGATTAAGTAAAATCTAATATTTTACATCCTCAATTACATTTGATTACTATTTAGATTACATTCAATGACTCTTTCTTTTTGGCGTTACACACACTTGGCTCTGGCTTTGTTCTCTTCTTTATTTTTAATATTAGCATCAGTAACCGGAATTATTCTGGCAGTTGATGCCATGCAAGAAAAAACACTTCCGTACCGAGTAGAAAATTTCGACAAAATAAATTTGGGTGAAACCTTAACGGTACTCAAAAAAAACTATCCTGAAATAACCGAATTAAGTGTCGATAATAATAAGTTTGTAACCTTACAAGCAATCGATGAAGATGGCAATGACATCAATTCTTACATTGATCCCAGAACAGGAAAAAAACTGGGAAAACCTGTAAAGAAAAGTGAATTCATTCAATGGGTTACTGGTTTACATCGTTCTTTATTTCTTCACGAAACGGGTCGGTTTTTTGTTGGGGTCATTTCCTTTTTATTAGTATTAATTGCGATTTCAGGTTTTGCCTTAGTTTTGAACCGACAAAGAGGTATTCGCAATTTTTTCTCCAAAGTAGTCAAAGAGTATTTTGCTCAATATTACCACGTTGTTTTAGGAAGACTGGCTCTTATTCCAATTTTAATTATCGCGCTTTCCGGCACTTATTTATCATTAGAAAGATTTAACTTTTTCATGGGTAAAGAGAAAGATAAAAAGGAAAAAACTGAAACTGTAGAAGCTCCAAAAGGAAAAACTACTTCAATATTTACCTCTACTCTTTTAGCGGATGTAAAAAAAATAGAATTCCCTTTTACAGATGATCCCGAAGAATACTACATTATTCAATTAAAAGATAAAGAAATCGAGATTAATCAGGTTACAGGAGCAATTGTTACTGAAAAACGTACTGCAACGACCGCTCAATTATCAGATTTAAGTCTTGATCTTCACACAGGAAGAGCAAATGGAATTTGGGCTTTTATATTAGCTATTGCTAGTATTAATATTCTCTTTTTTATCTATTCTGGTTTTGCAATTACTTTAAAAAGAAGAGCAAGCCGCATTAAAAACAAATTCAAAGCCAATGAAAGCGAGTTTATTTTACTTTTAGGCTCTGAAAACGGAAGTTCGCTTCGATTTGCCAATGCCATTCTGAAACAATTAATTGCTAACGGACAAAAAGCTTTTGTTTGCGAATTGAATCGTTTTACTACTTTTCCTAAGGCAAAACATATTATCATTTTTTCATCTACTCACGGAATGGGAGATGCGCCTTCTAATGCGAATAAATTTGTATCACTTTTAAAGAATGATGCGCAACAACAACAAATCAATTATTCTGTAGTTGGTTTTGGTTCAAAAGCATATCCTGATTTCTGTGGTTTTGCGTATCAAATTGATACAGCATTAGCCAATCAAAATTGGACAGAACGTTTCTTAGACGTACAAACTGTAAACGATAAATCGGCTGAGGAATTTGTAAATTGGATAAAATTATGGAGTGCCAAAACTGGAATTCCATTGTCAACGACCCCTTCATTGTACAATCATGTCCCAAAAGGTTTACAGAAACTAATGGTGTTGAATAAAACACTAATTTCTGAAACGGAACAGACTTTTATTGTTACGCTAAGAGCCAACATGAGAGCAAAATTCAATTCAGGAGATTTACTTGCCATTTATCCGGCAAACGACACCAGAGAACGCCTCTACTCTATTGGAAATCATTCCGGAAATATACAATTGGTTGTAAAATTACATCCGCATGGTTTGGGTTCTGAATTTTTAAATAATCTGATTCCCGGAAATGTTATTAAAGCAAGAATCATCAATAATAAAGCATTTCATTTTCCTAAAAAAGCATCAAAAGTAGCGCTAATTTCAAACGGAACCGGTATCGCTCCTTTTCTTGGAATGATTGAGCAAAATAAAGCTAAAATTGAAACTCATTTATACGCTGGATTTAGAATGGAAACCGAAAATGTTTCCGGTTATAAAGAATTTGCATCAGAAATGATTCAAAAGCAAAAACTGAAAAGTTTTCACCTCGCTTTATCACGTCAGGAAGAACGTTTTTATGTAATGGATTTAATTAAACGTGATGCCTGCTTTTTTATCGATTTACTAAAACAAGGTGGTGTAATCATGATTTGCGGATCGCTCGCGATGCAAAAAGATGTTGAATCTATTCTTGATCAACTGTGCTTAGAGAACAACACAAAAAGCATTTTAGAGTATAAAAATAATGGCCAGTTATTAACGGATTGTTACTAACTTTTTATATTATAGATTGGAAAAAGAATCTGCTAAATCTGCGAGAGAAAAAACTTTACACAAGAAGCTATAAAAATTATTAATAGCATTTAAAAAAATATATGTCAATTCAAAAATCAACCTTTAAACTCTTATTCATTTTTGTAATAATGTGCAGCTTATCAAGCAACGCACAAGTTTTACGAAAAAGAACGACTTTACTTATGGGAGGACGTTTTGACATCACCATTGTGGCAAAAGATTCACTTTCGGCTGAACAAAATATCGATGAGGTAATTGCCGAAATCACTCGAATTGAAAATCTAATATCCGATTGGAAATCAACATCCCAAGTTTCTGAAGTCAATCAGAATGCAGGAATTAAACCTGTAAAAGTTGATCGTGAAGTTTTTGAATTGACACAAAGAGCAATACAATTTTCGGAAGCTACAAAGGGTGGTTTTGACGTAAGTTTTGCTGCAATGGACAGAATCTGGAAATTTGATGGTTCGATGACCGAAATGCCTTCGGCGGAAGCCATCAAAAAATCTGTCGAAAAAGTAGGCTATAAAAATATCATTTTAGATTCTGTGCAATCGACTATATTCTTAAAATTAAAAGGAATGAAAATTGGATTTGGTGCTTTGGGCGAAGGATATGCAACTGATAAATGCCGAAATATGATGCTGGCAAAAGGCATTAAAGCCGGAATCGTAAACGGATCCGGAGATATGACGGCTTGGGGAAAACAACCCAACGGCAAAGATTGGAATATTGGAATGACAAATCCTTTTCATCCTGATGATTTGTTTGCCGTAGTTCCTTTAAACAACGGCGCCGTAACGACTTCTGGAAGTTATGAAAAGTTTGTTGTTTTTAACGGAAAACGATATTCGCACATTATTAATCCTGCAACAGGTTATCCTGCAACAGGTTTATGCAGCGTATCTGTTTTTGGTCCAAATGCCGAAACTGCAAATGGTTTAAGCACTTCATTAATGGTTTTAGGACAAACTCAGGGATTACTTTTACTTAAAAAATATCCTGAATACAGTTGTGTAATGATTACCGATAACGGAAAATTGGTAAAGTCAAAAAATTTTCAAATCAAGAAATTCAAAGCTAAACTTTAATCATTTTATTGATACAATTTTTGGAATGAAAAATTAGGATTAAGCATTTTCACTTCATTCTCAGATGTTTCAAGTTGAGCCTCTTTTGCATACACAAACATTCTTTGTTCATAGTCATTAATCGCTTCTTCGATCGTTTCAAACTTATCATTCGTAAGATTTTCAGATAAAATCAAAGCATCCATCAATCCAGTATTCACACCTTGTCCGGCAAAAGGCGGCATTATATGAGCAGCGTCTCCAACAAGCGTTATAGGCAATAGCCGATTAGTTTTCCAAGATGTATCTAATGTTATTTTTCTGGTTTTCCACGCCACAAATGATGCTGTCGCACGAAATAAATCCTTGTAAGATTCGCTCCAATCTGAAAATCTAGTCAATAAAAATGACTTAATATTTTCAGTATTTTTAAGATCCAATCCAATTGCTTCCTGATTTTTCAAAATAACACTATAACTCAAAACACTTCCGTTCTTTGGGTTTGCAACAAGTAAATTACCGTCTTTTGCTACCATCAAGATGTTATGATTACACAATTGATAGAAATCCTGACATGCCGTTTCTGGTTGAATTACATCGCCTTGCAAAATAAGCGTTCCCGTATATTCAATCTCTGCATCAGTAACATATTTTCTAGCCTTAGACATTCCGCCATTGGCTACAATGACAAAATCTGCAATTGCTGTAAATTCATTATCAAAATGCAAAATCCATTTTCCATTGTCTTCTTTAAGATCATTCAATTTTCGATCCCAAACAACCGTATCTTTTTCGAGACTTTTAAGTAACAATTGTCGTAAATCGTTTCTGTTGATTTCAGGATTATCATATTGATTTTCGATTGTCGTTTCTTTACAAAACAAAATTTCAGCTTGATCGTTCGCCACGGTTCTTCCCATCGGAGTTGCCATTTCATAATAATGTTCCAGTAATCCAGCCTTTTTCATTGCCTCTTGTCCGGAACCTTTATGCAAATCGAGTGTTCCTCCTGAAATTCTTGTTTGAGCGTTTTTGTCTCTTTCGTAAACCTTTACTTCTATTCCATTTTGTTGCAGTAATCTCGCCATTGTAAGACCAACAGATCCTGCACCAATAATGGCAATCTTTTTATTTTTTAATAACATTATTTTGCACGTTTAGTTTGAAGTACAAAATTCCGTAATGCTATTTTTTTAGGATTGTATAAATGCGACAAAATCAATGTTTAGAATTTCCTTTTTTGTCTTTCTTGCAAATGCCGCGGGCGTTGTGCCACTGTAACGTTTAAATTCTCTGCTTAAATGAGATTGATCTGTATATCCCAATTCATGAGCCAAAGCTGATATATTCAAATCAGGATTCAGTAACAATTGGTTTCGTACTTGCTCAAAACGCATTAAACCCGAAACGTCTTTTACCGTATAACCAGACGATTGTTTAAAATTGCGCTCTAGTGTACGAATCGTTGCGTGGGCAGCATTTGCTACCTGACTTACTGGTAACGTACCGCCAGATTCTCGCATGGCAAGTCCAGCTTTATATAAAATACTATCACTCGAAATTTGAGACTTAAGGTTCAAAAAACATTCTTTTACAACATCAATCGCTTCATCGATTTTATTAGCTTCAATCAATTCATTTAATACAATTTGAAGTTTCCCTATTGGATGATCAAATATTTGTAATCCTGCTTTTCCAGATGGCAATCCAAGCAAATCAAATACCGTCCAGGGAAAGCATCTGATACCAATAATTTCTAAACCTTTATCTGCCTTTATAGTAAATGGCTGATTAAGCAAACCCATAATAAATGGCGATGACAAAATTTGAAAATCTCCATTGTAAGAAATACTCAATTCACTTCCAAAATAAAAAATAATTTCGGCATAACTATCGGGTAAAACCTCCAAACTCAACTGTTCAGTTTCAGGATTTCTTTTCTCGTACCAAAAGCATTTTATTACATCCTGTAATTCTTCAGGAGGATCAAATTCGTTGTGGAGTATTTTTGAAGAAAGCATATTTAAAGCAAATTGAATTCTGAAATTTAAGAAAATGATCACAGATTGTTACAAACAGCGTTTTGAAATCTAATCTTACATCCAATCAAAATCTCTTTTATGTTTTGAGATAAAAACTATTCCACCCTTAAAACAAAGACATATAAAACTGAAATACAACCCATTATACAACAAAATCGGTTCATCCAAAATTACTAAAATATTCCCCACAAAAGCTATAAAATCCAACATTAGAATTTCTAATGTAATTCTAATGATCTTCTAATCTCTTTATTTAGATTAAATATAAACAATGATATAAGTTTGCAATTCTATTGATAAGTAAAGTTGTTATGAGGTTTTTATTATTTGTGTTCTTGTTCGTTTTTTCTCAAGGTTGGTCTCAAAATGGAAACATTACTGGAAAAGTTACTTTCGAAAATACTGAATCGGCTTTTGGTGCTTCGGTTTTGATTTCAGGAACTCAAAATTTTGTAATCGTAGACAACGATGGTCAATTTGAAATTAAAGGATTAGCATACGGAAATTACGTTTTAGAAATCTTTTCAATCGAAGCAAAGACCAAAATGGTAAATGTACTTCTTAATAGTTCATCTCAACAAATAAATATTGTTATTGAGAAAAATTCACCTAAAGCTTTAAAAGAAGTAGTAATACAGAAGACCTCTGTAAAAAAGGAGATTATCAATAAAGGTTTTGCGGTAAATGTTATTGAAACTCAAGAAGCGGCAAAACGAAATTTACAAACCAATGATTTACTGGATCGCTCTGTTGGAGTTAGAATTCGTCAAAATGGAGGTTTAGGTTCTAGTGTTGATTATAACTTAAACGGAATGTCCGGCAACTCTGTTCGAATTTTTATTGACGGAATTCCAATTTCTACATACGGCTCATCTTTTAATTTAAATAGTATTCCTCCGGCTTTAATCGAGCGTATCGAAGTGTACAAAGGGGTTATTCCTGCCCATTTGGCCGATGATGCTTTGGGTGGTGCAATTAATGTTATACTAAAAAAAGGAGCTAAAAACATGCTAAACGCGTCGGCATCGTATGGTTCGTTTAACACTTTTCAATCTAATTTAAGCGCAACTTATAGAGGAGAATCTGGTTTTACTGTAAAAGGATCCGGTTTCTACAACTACTCTGATAATGACTACGAAGTTTGGGGAAAATTTGTGTACAATATTCTGCCTAACGGACGCTATGAATATGTAAGAGCCAAAAGATTTAACGATGCTTACAGATCTTACGGAGCAAGAATCGAAGCTGGTTTTACAGATGTAAAATGGGCAGACACTTTTTTAATTGGCTATAACGGATCGCAGGATTATAACCAAATACAACACGGTCAATTTATGACGAAACCTTACAAAGGCCGTTTTACCGAATCTGAAGCAAATGTTTTGACTTTAAATTATAATAAGAAAAATTTTCTGGCAAAAGGTCTTGATTTCAACCTAACCGGTGCATACAGCCAAAGAGAACAAGTTGTAAATGATACTGTAAAATGGAATTATAACTGGAACGGGGAAAAAGCAATTGGACTCTATGGCGGACCAATTTTGTCTCCACTTGGAGCTCAGCAAGGTGCACCAACAATCAACCACATTCAAAGAAATATATTAAGTGTTAGAGGTGGATTTAATTATAATCTGGATCGTAATAACAAAATTATATTCAGTACCATGTTCAACACGGTAGATCGAGAGGATTATGATGAATTAAAATCAGAATTGGAAAGAACGTTTCAGGAAACGCGAGATCTGCAAAAAATGGTTTCATCATTAGCATATGAATTGCAAGCGTTTGACTCTCGCCTGAGAACTAGTGTTTTTGGAAAATTCTACGAACAAAAGATTGAAAAAAGAGATCCTACTATTGTAACTGAAAATGGACAGAGTAAAGTTACTGAAACTGTTTTCTCTAATACAACTACAACTGTTGGTTATGGAATGGCTATTTCTTATGCACTTCAACCTAAAATAATGGTATTGACATCGGCAGAAAAAGCGGTAAGAATGCCTTCTGAAAATGAAGTTTTTGGTAGCCCGGGAGAAAACATAATTGCCAATCCTACTATAAAACCAGAGATTAGTAATAACCTGAATGTTGGTTTACGATTTGGTCCTTATATGATCAATGAACATAAAATTTCCTTTGCTCCTTCTGGGTTCTTAAGAGATACAAAAGATAAAATTGTTCGAACTACAAGTTCTCGTTTAAATGATGCAATACAGACATTGCCTTTCGAGAATCTAGGAAAAGCACAATCTATAGGCTTTGAAGCTTCGGTAGATTATGTCTATAAAGACAAATTATTTGTGTCGTTTAATATGTCGAAGTTCAATTCGTTGTTCAAAATGCGTTACGATAACAACGGAGGGCAACTAGAGAATTACAATAAACAAATACCAAACGAGCCTTATTTTACTATAAATGCAAATGCACAATACAACTTTAAGAATCTGATACAAGAAAATTCTCAAATGAATGTATACTACAACTGTGGTTATGTAGATCCGTTTTATACACTTTGGCTGGAGCTGGAGAGCTATAGA
This sequence comes from Flavobacterium sp. FlaQc-57, assembly GCF_044007395.1. NCBI lineage: Bacteria > Pseudomonadati > Bacteroidota > Flavobacteriia > Flavobacteriales > Flavobacteriaceae > Flavobacterium > Flavobacterium sp. FlaQc-57. The sequence continues at coordinate 468,754 of NZ_JBIPDA010000003.1, read as the reverse complement.
ACTCCGGCACAATTTGTACAGGATTTAGGTTTGAGTTATGCATTTCCAAACAAACAATTTGTAGTCAGTTTTGATGCTAAAAACATACTGGACAAACAAATTTATGACAATTACGCCGTTCAAAAACCCGGACGTGCCTTTTATGTAAAGTTGAATTATACCATAAATAATTTATAATATCTAATTTTTTAAAACAATGAATATGAGAAAAAGTACTTTTAAACTACTTGCATGTGGTTTAGTTTTAGGCACATTGTCATTAACTACAGCTTGTAGCAGTAATGATGAAAAAGGTACAGATCCTGTAAATCCGGAAACACAAGATCGTTGGATCACGGTTTCGGGAGCATTAATGCAAGACGCACCAGGTGACGGAAACGGAGGAACTATGGTTTATGCTGTGACAAAGAAAAACGCAAAAGATCCAAACTTTTCTATTAATGTTTACGAAAGCGGAATGCCGGTTCAATCTAACAGAACTGCTCGTTTGCAATCATCTGTAGACGGAAGTACTCTTTTTAATATTACTTATACGGGTAGTAACGGAGGAGAATTCATGACTTATAAAGTTAATGGAGCCAAGAGTTTTACACAATCAGGAACAACCGTAAATATTTCGCAATATGCAGGAACGTCTCCAAGATGGGCAAAACTTTTTGACGGAGATAAAACTGGTGTCGCTGTAAACATTACTACTCCAGTGGTTGTTACCAATGCAGATAAAACGTATAAATATACAAGAGGAAGCGCAACAGTTCTAGCATTAGACCTTAAAAACATTTTAATCTCAGGTTTTAAACAATACGAACTTCCGTTAACAGCTCAGGAAGAAGCACAAGGACATCACCTATTTCGTTTAGATGCTCCAACTTTGAACAAAGCAGGAAATAAATTGATTATTGGTACTTGGATGCGTAAAACAAATCCTGCAACTGGAGCACTTGAAACTACATTCGATCGTTTAGGTTCTAAATCTGTAGTGGTTGATTATCCGTCATTAGAGAATCCACAAATTATTACCTCTACAGTAGCTTTTGGAGATACAAGTGGTTTCCGTAGTTTTAATAGCTTCGTAGGAACTGATGGAAACATTTACCAAGCAACCCAAAGAGATACAAAAAATGGTTCTTACATCTTAAAAATCAACCAAAACAACCAATACGACAACTCTTTTGTTCTTAGTTTAGATACAGCTTTGGGCGTAAAAGGATCTTATATCGATGCTTGGAGATATGCTGGAAATGGAATTGCTTATGCACTTTATACTGCAACAGAAACAGGAGAACAAGGTTTTGTGGCTAGAATTGACTTAAATGCAAAAACAGTTACAAAAGTAGAAGGTATTGCTTACGATTCAGCTATTGATTTTGGTCAATATCAAGGTTTTGTAGTTGATGGAAATGATTTATACATCGCAGTTACACCAGTTGGAAAAGACGGAAACATTTATGTTATTGATATTCCAACAGGAGCAGTTACTAAAGGTGCTAAATTGGTAAACAAACCTGGAAACCATTACATTGGTGTATTCTAAAAAATAACATTGTCAGAAATGGCAACTATAATAATTGTTATTACTTGGATTTTTTTTTTAATTAGACATTCCGTTTCAGTTTTGAAGCGGAATGTTTTTTTATTGAATTAAATTAGTTTGACTAAGATTATATTTGATGGATATTCAAATTCAAACTTTTCTATTTTTTTTCTACAATTTATAAAGCCTTTTTATTGTGCATCAAATCTAGTAACATAACCATAACCTAATATTCCTTTTCGCAAGGTCAAAACAATACGATTGTCTTCTTTGATTGATTCATACAATTTTTTTTCAACCTCTAAACGTTCGTTACTGTCATATGGAGTTTTTATGAAAAGATTATAGCTATTTCCTCCTTTAGTCCTTTTGTTTATTTCTTTATAATTAATTATTGTTACTTGTCTTCTCTCTCCTTCATTAGAAAATTGTGTATTCATAAAAATCCCAACATCCGGAATCAATAAAAAAAAGCAAATACAAATACTTAATAAATTTTCAACCTTAGAATCCCCGCTAAAATCAAAATATCGGTTTAAAATTATTGTGGTTAAAACAGTAAAAACTAAACTAAAAAAAGCCAACTTCCAAAACAAATTATAACCTCCAATTGTATTTTCAAAATATCTAAAAACAAACAAGGAAGGAATAAGACCTATAAAAAAAATGAATTGAAAATTTTTACTTAGTTCCCGTTTATTGTCCTTCTTTTTATCAGTAATTTTCAAAAACAAATCACTTAAATAATACGATAATAAAATAAAAACAGGAATTGACATAAACAAATATCCAAATTCATGAATTGTATATGAAAGAACAATACCACATAAAGCAATTATGAAAATATTCTTTATTAATTAAAATGCATAATTTATTAGTGCTAATATAACTAACAAAAACTCAAATTAACTTATATAACTTATATGGTTCAAAAACTTTGCGCCTCAGTGACTTTGTAAGAACTATTTTTACTGCACTTTAACTTCAATAACTGAAGCAGGTAAACTACCTGTCGAAGCTTTCAACTGAATATTCTCTTTTTTCCCGTTCGACTGAATAATCGCAATACATTTACCGCTGAACAATTTGCAAGAATTGGCTTTAAAAGAATCTAAATTAGCCTGATAACCATTATCAACACCAACTAATTTTCCGCCGCCAGTAACTTCAAAATTAATTAAATCGGTAGCATTCGGTAATACATTTCCATCTTTGTCAACCGTAGAAACAGTTACATAAACCAAATCGTAAGTATCATTTTTGATGGTCGTTTTATCTGCCTTTAAATCAATTTTTGAAGCTTCTCCAGCCGTATGAATTTCCTTTTCTAAAACTACTTTACCATCTTTTCTTGAAATCGCTTTTAAAGTTCCGGGCTCAAATTTCACTTTCCATGAAATATGAAGATCGTCGTTTTGTTTTGATTTTTTTCCAAGAGATTTTCCGTTTAAGAATAATTCGACTTCATCGGCATTATTATAATACGCCCAAATATCAATTTCCTGACCAGCTTTCCAGTTCCAATGCGGAAAAATATGCAAAACAGGTTTTGTTGTCCATTCACTTTGGTACATATAATAAACATCTTTTGGAAGTCCTGCCAAATCTACAATTCCAAAATAAGAACTTCTCGCCGGAAACGGATACGGATCAGGTTCACCTATATAATCAAAACCTGTCCAGATAAAAGTTCCTGCCATGAAATCTTGTTTCTTGATCGTTTTCCAATTCTCTTCATGCGTCGCTCCCCAGTACGATTTTACATTATCGAAAGCCGAAACTGTCCAATCTGCATTTCCATCAAACGGAGCACCGTATTTTGCAGGCCAGGCTTTTACGCCATCTGAAGGAAAATCATAATGACCACGCGTTTCTAAAGCCGAAACACTCTCAGATGCCAATATTTTTTGTCCTTTAAATCGGGTTGGAAAATCTTTATAATCTTCATGTTTATAATTGAATCCCAAAAGATCTAAAGCACCGGATTGATATATAAAATTCTTCTCAATTATATTTTCGGTCAATGCCGAAGTTACAGGACGTGTCGTATCTAATGATTTTACAATTTTAGCCAATTCTCTTGTAATCGCAATTCCAGTCGAATCAAATTGTTCTCTGATTTCGTTTCCAATACTCCACATCATTACCGATGGGAAATTTCGATCTCTTTTAATAAAATCTTCCAAATCCTGTTTGTGCCAGGCATCCCAATCTTTGTGGTAATCGTTGGTTACTTTTTTCTTCTTCCAAACATCAAAAGCTTCGTCCTGAACAATAAATCCCATTTCGTCGCACAATTGCATCATTTCTAAAGAATGAGGATTATGAGACATTCTAATAGCGTTTGCTCCCATTTCTTTCATCAACTTCAGTTTTCTTCTAACCGCGTTAATGTTTTCAACCGCGCCCAAAGCTCCATTATCATGATGCAGACAAACTCCATAAATTTTCGTTGGTTTACCGTTTAATGAAAATCCTTTTTCAGCATCAAAATTAAAATAGCGAAACCCAAGTGGCGTTTCATAATTATCTACCAATTTCGATTTCTCGTAAATTTTGGTTATCACTTTATACAAGTACGGACTTTCTGTACTCCACAATTTTGGCTGGTTTAAAACCAAATCATGAACTTTTTTTCCCGTTGTTTTAGCGCCTATTTTTTCTGTTGAAGAAAAGTTAGCCACTTCTATATTCTTTGCATCTACAATCGAAGTCACCAATTTAAACTCTTTCGTAGTAACATTGTCATTATCAATCGTAACTTCTAAATGTATTTTAGATTTTGCTTCAGAAACTTCCGGAGTTGTTACATAAGTTCCCCACTTCCCTACATGCAGTTTTTCACTGGCAACCAAACGTACATTTCTATAAATCCCGGAACCTGTGTACCATCGTGAATTGGGTTGTGCATCATTATCGACTTTTACTGCAATAATATTCTCTTTGCCAAAATTCAAATACTGCGATAAATCGTAACCAAAAGAGATATATCCATTCGGACGTATTCCTAAAGATTTTCCGTTTATAAATACTTCACTATTTTTAAAAATACCATCAAACTCAACCGAAACCGTTTTGTTTTTCCAATTTGCAGGAACAGTAAAAACTTTGCGATACCAGCCTTTTCCTGCAGGCAAAAATCCTTGCGCTTGTTTGGTTTTACTGTCTTTGTCAAAAGCTCCTTCAATACTCCAATCATGCGGAAGTTGCAACGTTCTCCAATCTTTTGCATCAAAATTAGATTGAATTGCCGTAGCATAATCTCCTAATTTGAAGTTCCAGTTTTTATTAAAATCTTCAACAATCCTGGCTTGTTTTTGTTGTGAGAAAGTTGGTATCGAAAGCAATAAAATACATACAATTCCAAATTGCTTTAAGGTCAATATTAGTTTATTCATTATAACATTATTTTAGTCTATCTCATTTTCAAATAGTCTTTCTTCTATTTTCTATTTTCTATTTTCTCTCTTACTGAAACTCAAAATTATCCAACATCAATCCTTTTAAATCTTCTCCTTCTAATGTAATTTTATACGTTCCGGCGTTAATATAACCTCCGGAAGTTGTGTTTAAAATTTTCCATTTTTCTGATGAAGGGAAAAATTCGATAGTGTCATTTCGCATTAAAATCCCGTAAGCATCTTCCATTTTGAATTTTACTTTTAATGGCGTTTCGTTTTTGTTCATGAATTTAAAACGCATTAAATAAATTCCAGCAACTCCAGGTTTTACTTCAAACTCAATACTATTATTGGTCTTTTTTGTAAACTCAATGTAATCGGCTTTTTTAAAGTTACCTTTTTCGATTCCTGTTCCCGTAATTTTTGCATTTTCTGCTTCGATAAGAACTACAGGTCTCGAATCGTCTTTTTCGCCCATATCGTAAGTTGGAACGGCAGCTATAACAAAATGCGAACCCAAAGATTTAAAAGATACTTTTTCACTTACATTAAACTTCTTCTTGTAAACATTAAATGTAAATCCTAAAGTGTTTTTTGCCGTTTCTTCCAATTTTGTATAACCTTCTAACCAAACTGGTACTTCTTCTCCATTAAGCAAGAAAAAATATACATTTGAATCTTTAAGTAGATTAAAACTTCCTCCGCTTATTTTTCTATCTGAAAACTGTAAATACTCTGCTCCTACTACTTCTGACGGTATTTGCGTTAAAACTATTCCCGACTTTAAATCTAAAAACTGTTTTGAATTATTATCCAGCCACGAAGCTACTTTATACTCCAAATCTGAATCTAAACTTACATTCTGAATATTTTTAGGAGACTCTTTTGCGGATTTAATATTCTTGTCTTTTGTTGCAATAGCAATTGCCGAAATAATTGCCTGACTTGCTTTTACATTTGGAAACGAAATTTTAATTTTTCCATTTATACTCTTTACAATGAACTTCTTTTTTAATGCTTTATCATGCCCAACTTCTGCCCAAATATCAAAATCTTTAAGAACTACATTATCATTTATCGCGACATCAAACAAACGCCAGCCTTTACAATCTAATCCACCACCGGTTCCGTACCAAGGTTCTGTAAAGTATAATTCTACCAAATATTCTCCGTTTGGCACAGGAAATTCATAACTTAATTTATAAGCTCCATATCTAAAACTTTGAAATAAAGCTTCGTCTTTTGTGCCGTCTATTGGATCAAAAGTTGTTCTTTGGCTAGCATAAAAATCCGGAAGTTTTTCAAAATTATCTGTCCACGAAAGTGAACCCCAAGTATTCGCTCCGCTTTTATGAGTATCTGTCGACCAAACATTTCCAGACGAATCTGTTAATTCAGAACCGCCACAATTCACTCTGTACAAATAATTATACCCTTTATCAGCTTTTACAATATCGGCTTGATTAGAATATAAAGCTTTTAAATTTGGTGCTTTTTGAAAATAGAAATCACTTAAAACTATATAATCTTTAGCAACAGCTTTCCCTTTTACATAACCAACGGCGTACAAAACATTGTTTTGAATATTGACATTATTCCACTGAAAATGCTGTCCTATTCCCGGATTTTTCAATCTGCCTAATGATCCTTTATTGACATCATTAAACAATTCTACTTCGTCGCAATTAGAGTAAACATCAATTCCGTTTTTGATTCCGGGTCTTTCCCATCGATTTGGCCAAGTATGCGAAACAATATAAACCATTGGGTTTGTTTTGTTCGAAACATAATTGGCGCGATACATATAAAATGCATCCAAAGGTTCGCCCCAAATCGTGAAAAGTCCTTTGTAATTTACAGGTCCAACTTTATCAATATCTCTAAAACCTTCGCCGTTTTGAACGCGTCCCGGGTTTTCGTGCGATGCAAAAAGCCAATTGAATTGTCCTGCAATTTTATCTTTTACCGATTCGGCTTCGCGAACTTTGATTTCCATTAATTGAGAAAATCTGTTTTCGCTCAAAATTCCTTTTTGATCAAATTCTCCTTCAGTATGTAAATCTGCCGAACGCCACGCGCCATATTCGCCGTTTAATAATTGCGTAGACATTTCAAGATGGTATTTTAACGGATCACCACCATAAGTTCCTGACCAGTTTTGCACGACATTCCAATCAGTTCCTTCTCCTCCGTTGCAAGTGGTTACAATGCGCTGTGAAGCCGATATTGGATCCATTTCGCGAATAATCTTTGTGCATTCTTCAGCAAATTCTTTTGGAATCGTACTTTCATTCTGCAATCCCCACATGACAACCGATGGACTGTTTCTGCGTTCTTTTATCCATTCTCGCAATAAGGTTTTAAAATTCTCTTTAAACTCTGGCGTATCGTACCAAATATGTGCCGAAAACTGACTCCAAAACAGGATTCCGTTTTCGTCTAATGCTGCCTGATATTTTAAATTATGTGGTTGATGCGCTTCTCTAAAAGCATTGAATCCTCCTGCTTTTATTTGTTCGATTCTTGAGTGAATCATTTCATCTGAAAACGAATGACTGTTTCCTATTAAATGCTCGTATTCGCAAGTCCCGTTGATGAATAAAGGTTCGTCATTGATAAAAAATCGATTGTCTTTTCCGTCACGGCTTACCGGCCAACTGACCCAACGAATTCCGTAAGGCGTTGTTAGCTGATCTATTATTTTTCCGTTTTCATAAATCGAAGTTACCAGTTTGTACAAATAAGGATTTGATGGCGACCATAATTTTGGATTCAAAATTTCGGGTAATGTTTGTGCTATTTCTTTTGTCTCACCTGCACTATTTTTAAGATCTGATTTTGATGCCACAACTTTCTTTCCTGAGGCGTCAAAAAGGACATTTTCGAACGTTAAATTTCGATCTGAATTGCTGTAATTTTTAATTTCTGTCGTGGTATGTAAAATAGCTTTTTGTTTTGATGTCGATTTATCATTCCAGATATGAACACCAAAAGGCTGTATTCTAACATCGTTTGTAATGACTAAAGAAACTGGTCTGAAAATCCCCATTGGCTGAGAACCTTCTGAAAATCCCCATTCTCCGGAACATCCGCCACACACCCACGGCAAATCGGCAATGAATGATGGATGCGCCGCTTTGACTACAATATTATTTTCTTTATCAAAAACCACAAGATTGGTAATGTCGATTGTAAAAGTGGTTCTTCCGCCTTTGTGTTCTCCGGCTTTTTTACCATTTACCCAAACGGTAGCATATGAACTTACTCCTTCGAAATATAGAAAAAGTCGTTTTCCTTTGGTTGCTTTATCAAGTTTTAAAGATTTTTGATACCACGCTGTTCCGTGTAAATTACCATGTTTTGTTCTTCTAAAACCATAATATTGATCCCAATTGTGTGGTACATTTACTTGTTGCCATTTTGCATCAACTTTAGGATCGTTCACAAAGGTTTCTTCTTGTTTTAGAAGTTGATCTAAAACGATCGTTGACCAAGATGAATTCAGCGAAACTTCTTGACGAAACTTCGCTGAACCACTATTGCCCTGACTCCAAACAAGGCAAAAACTTGAACAAAAACAAAAAATAAAAAATATTAATTTCTTCATATTCTATTAACCATATAATTGATATAAGGCAATTTAAGTTATATTCAATTAAGACTCAAAAGTCTTCTGTTTGTCATTTCGATCCCGAGGCTTCGGGAGAGAAATCGCACATAAAACTCAGCATAGAAATGTTACCAATCCTTGTCGAGTTTCTAGTGTGATCCCTCGTTCCTCGGGGTGACAAGATTGTACTTTTTAACTCGACGTTTGGTTTGCGTGAGGGATGGCAGTGGAGCTCTTTTTTAAGGCAATTTTTCTTTGCCTTAAAAAAAGCGGGAACGTACAGCCCGACCCTTGTGGTCACGCCCAAAATATCATTAATAAAACAACCAGTCTATTGCTCCTTTTTCTCCTGCATCGATATAACCAACATCGCGTGGCGTAATGGTTTGATTGGCATCTATAAATCCTAAAATCAATACTCTTCCTTTGCCTAAATCTAATTTATTTTCACCCGGTTGAAAAGTGTATGTATGAATATTTACACGTGGTAATTCTTTTAAATTCATGGCGCTTGCCAAAATTACCTCGGCCTGACCGTGTGCATTTCCTGCCGCATCTGTTTCTAAACTTGGTGGAAACAAAAATCTCTTTTGATCTGAATTAAAATAACCAACAACCAATTTTACGGCTTTGGTATTTTTGAATTTCAAATGTGTTCCGTTCTCGTTTTGAGAAGTTTCATCAAATGTAATTCCTTTTAGGTTTTGCAATTCCGGTGCTACTTTTGTAAGTTCAGAAATTGGTGTTCCGTAAACTTTTGTTCCATTTTTTACAGCGTAAGTTCCTTTGCTTTCACTCAATAAAGTGACCTCTGCTGTTTGCCATGGTTTAGCTTCTTTAGTTACTATTTTACCATCTTTGGATGATTTTAGTAAGTCTAAATTTCTTTTAAAATTAACTAATTCACGCTCATAATGAGGCAATAATTCTGCCCATGTTTTATTGTTTCCATCATCGCCACCAATTGGAATTCGTCGTTGAGCCGTTTGCATACTATTTGCGTAGTAATAGGTATCTTTCGTTAGTTTTACCAATAATTCATAATATTCTATGCTTTTCTCTAAATGAGGTATCGCTTTATCTAAATCAGCAATATCATTTGAATAACTGTATCGCAATACCAATAATGCAGTCTTTACTTTTTCTGAGAAGAAATCGGCGAAAGCTTTATAAGCATGTATATCATTTTTAAGACGTAAAAATTCTTCTTTGTCTTTAGTTACACTTGCTTCGGCTTTATCAATTGCTTCAACTGCAAGTCTTCCATGTTCAGTGATTTCAGAAATAATCTGAGTTGGAAGTTCACCTGAATGTGGTTCTTTATTCCACTCTTTTTTAGCGTATTCTAAAAGCAATTCTCCCGCTGGTCCGCACGACTCATGAAATCCAGGATAAACACGCCATTTTGATGGATTTACCAATTGGCTTTCGAACATTCCTAATAATAATGTTTGACGGTTTCCTTCTGTAATTCCAAAACGTCTTAATGTTTTGGGAGCAATTTCTCCTGTTTCTTCGTATGCTTTTAAAATGTTATTGGCACCTTCTTTATCTGTTCCGTATTTCGCAGCTAAATCTTTGTCCCAGAATTTAACTTCTTCGTTTTTGTCTCTTTTACTGTCCCAAGCATATCTTGCCCATGCTTTGTACCAAATCCAGTCACGATCCATTTCGAGTATTCGTTCGCCAGTTTTGGTTTTATCTGCAGAATATGGCCAATCCCAATACGATGCCTGCGGATATAAATGCAACGCATTTGCACCGTGAACGCTGTGCATAGCTTTAACTGTTTTTTGGATAAAATCTGGAGAACCATATCTAAAAGGTTCCAGATTTGCCAAAATATGAACGTTTTCGATATGAATAGATTTTAACGCACTTAATTGTTTATGCGTTTCTCCCCAAGGTCCTCCCGGCGTGTAAGTTGTTAAAGATTCACCTGTATATTTACTTTCTGTGTACAGGTTTTTATATAACGGAAGTGATTTTTCCATCACCAAAGGCCCATCTGTATCGTGCGAACGCAAAATAATTGGCGGTTCATCAGTTCTTCCCAACGCTTTTAATCCGTCCTGAACTCCCGGAATAATTGTTTTGGTAAACCATTCAACATCATCATCAATTGTATTTATAGCTTCTCCAAGGCAAACTAACAATCCAACATTTGGATATTTTTCGATAAAAGCAGCGATCGATTTTCTGGTATAATCAGAAAGTAAAGGCGTAATTGGTCTTGAACGATCTTGCGTTTTCATATTATAATGTTCTGCAAAAGGCTTAGAAACTATAATATTATAAAACATCTGAATCACCCAGATTCCTCTTTTGTTCGCTTCTACAGTCAGAAATTTATAAACTTCTTCGTTCTTTTTAAAATCTTCTTCACTTACTTCTAATGCAAACGGATAATCTTTAAGTTTTACCAATGAAGCAAACGGATGTCCGTTCCATAAATACAACGAGTTCATTCTATTGTCAACCATCATATCCAAATACTTGATCCAAAGTTTTTTATCATAAAACCAAGGAAATGTTTCTGGTGTATACGGATATTCGTAAACATCTCTACCTGGAAGATAGGTTGTTTTTTGCATCCCAATACAAGCACCTCTCAATACCATTTCAGGACTATCGTCTTTATTTATTTCTGACGGAATTTTTCCTGAATCTTTAATGCGATCTACTAATTCCATTGCACCATACAAAGCTCCGGAAGCATCTGTTCCTTCTACGTAAATGATATTTTTTTGGGTACGAATTTGAAAACCTTCTTTTTTAGTCAGTTTACTATCGTCTATTTTTGCACTTTTTGCGTTTTGTTTCCAAAAATCAGTTCCTTTTTCGCCAATAACAATTACCTGATCTTTTGATTTTGATATTTTATTAGACGATGTTGTTTTAAATCCTTTGGCAGATAATGTTTCAGATAATTTTTCGGCTCCAAACTGTGCTCTTGGTGATTTTGAATCACTAACAATAGTAACATTTTGCGCTGTCGCGAAAGAGACGTAGAAACCTAAAAAAAGTAAGCTTAAATATTTCATTGTAATGTTTTTTGTTCTTGAAATCTTATTCTGTTTAGTTTGTCATTTCGACGAAGGAGAAATCGCACGCGTAACCACAATACTGTAAAATCTAGTGTGATTTCTCCTTCGTCGAAATGACAAAAATGAGATTTTATTCTTTTGCCACAGATTAAAGGATTTTCACAGATTAAGAAAAATCATTGTAATCTTTTTAATCTGTGGCTATAAAAATTAGTTTTGAAAAATGCGTTTTAAATACGCCACATTTGCTCCATAATTGGCCTTAACATTATGAACTTGAGCTACGTCACGGGAACGCTCTACTATTAACCATCCGCTCCATTTCATTTCATCAAGCGTTTTCTTTATCTCAGGCATATTAATGGCTGTATCGTTTTCTAACCAAACTTTATCTGTGTTTGATGCATGAATCTGTGCCAAATGTTTTTTACCTAAAATTTTTAATTCAGTCGGAATATCTCTTCCATTATCAGCTGCATTTGCAAAATTGAAAGAGCTTTTAATGTATTTTGAACCAACTTCTTCAAGTAGTTTTTTCTCCTCTGTTGCATTCAATGAGGTTTCAATCGCAATTACTCCTCCTATTTTCCCTACTTGTTTTCCTGCCCATTTTAACCTTTCAATAATTACAGGACGTAATTCAGGATTTTTATTCAAATCGCTTTCTGTACCAAGCGGTAAATAAGCCACTTTTACTTTCATGTCTTTCATTGCTTTTACACAATCTTCGATCATTGGTGCGATTGTTTCTCTTTTAGCAAAAGATTGTGCATAAAAACCAGACATAGCAATCGAACTTATGTCAACATTTAACTCTTTTGATTTATCAAGGAATTTTTGTCTTTCGACCGGATCACCCAATTTACTGTCAAAAGTTGGTCTGTTTCCTAAACCTCCCATATCCAATTCGATTCCGTCCGCTTTTATTTCTGCCGCCAGAGCAAAAGAACCAAGCTTTTGTCTTTTTAGAATCATCCAGTCGCATACTGCAACTTTGTATTGTTGTTTGTTTTTAGATGACTGCGCCGTTGCGCAACTATTGAAACTCGCCGACAAAACAACAAGCATTGCAATAAATAAATTTCTTTTAGATTTCATGCTTATATTTTTTTTTGCCACAGATTAAAAGGATTAGAATGATTTTTTTCTAATTAATATCTATAATCTGCTCAATCTGCGAGAGTAAAATTTTTCACGCAGATTTAGCAGATTTTTTTTTAAATCAATTGAATCCTTTTAATCTGTGGCAAATATATTTTTAAAATTACTCTTCTTCGGCCTTAACAGCGGTTACGACTTTGTTTTCGTCGCCCGGCCAGATTCCGTTTTTGATAGGAAGGGTTTTTAATTTACTTGGATCAATTTTTACATACTTCAATTTCTCTCTTCTCCAGGTATAAACGATATGCACCATTCCGTCAGAACTTTGAATCATTGACGGATAAGAATATTGACTGATTTTTGAATCTTCTAAAACCAAAGCCGCGTTCCAATTAATTCCGTCTTTAGAAACCGAAACATTCAATGGCGTTCTAGGTCCTTTTGCTTCCGTTCCCGGAGGCAGAACATGATTGTAAACTAACAAATGTCTTCCGTCTTTAAGTGTTACGGCATCTGTTCCTGAATTATTATTTGGTAAACCAATCAATTCTAAATCTGACCATGTTTTTCCGTTATCCTTAGAAAATGTGCTGAAAATAGCTCTATTTCGAGTTCTTCCAATTGCTTGAATACGTCCGTCTTTATGAAAAAGAATACTTGGCTGAATAGCATTTATTTTTTGTTTACCTCTTGCTAAAGTATCACCCATTATCCAGGTTTTTCCAAAATCCGATGTGCTTTCCATGCGAAGTCTCCAACCGTCGCCTTCTATACTTGACGGACATAATAATGTTCCGTTACTTAATAAAACTGGTTTGTTTTTGATTGGTCCTAAGAAACCATCAGGCATCTTTTTAGCCTCAGACCAAGTTTTTCCGCCATCAGATGAAGTTCTGATTACGCCCCACCATTCAGATGGTTTTGGTCCTATTTTGTAAAAAAGTATTAAATCGCCACCCGGAACTTGATATAAAACCGGATTCCAAGTTGGTAATCTTGGCCCTTCTTTCATCACACCATCCGCAACTTTTACACCTTCGCTCCATTTATCACTTCCTTTAGGTTTGATGCTTACATAAATACAAACATCAGGATGTCTTTCGTGAGTTCCTCCAAACCATGACGAAACTAAATCTCCGTTTGACGCTTCGACAATTGTAACGGCGTGGCAAGATGGATAAGGTGCTTTGTCATAAATAAATTCATCTACTAAAATACCTTCTTTCCACGTTTTTTGCTGCAAAGCAGTTTTACAACTTCCTAAAAGAAATAAACTAAATAAGACCAAAGTCAATTTTACAATCTTCATTCTTAATTTTATTTTGAATTAAAATTTTTGATTTTTAATGCATTCTAAATAATTTTTCGCACAAAATTATTTGTTAAGTGTAAAAATGACACTAAAAAATTAAAAATGTATCCTGTACTGTCCCGAAATTTTTAAAATTAACGTTTAACGCTAATATTATAAGAACCCGATGACAATGTCAAAATAATTGTATTGTTTTCGACTTTGTAAGTTGGTGAAGATTTATCTATTTTTTTTGAATTCAAACTCACATTCGAAATATTATTTGTTGGCAAATAAACCACTCCCGAAGTATTGGCAGGAATAGTAATCTTCCATTGCAAAGCTTTTTTATCCGTTTTCCAATTACTTTTAATAGTTCCGTGAATAGATTCGTAAGATGCGTTTACATACGATAATCCCGTTTCGAAATCTGGTTTCATAATGATTTGCTTGAAACCCGGAGTTTCAGGATTACTCTTGATACCGGCAATATTTTCATAATACCAAATCAATAAATCGCCCAAAAGCATTACATGATTTTGCGAATTCATTTTAGGGTCGGCAGTGTTTCCGTTCCACAATTCCCAAATAGTTGTCGCGCCGTTTTTCGCCATATAACCCCAACTTGGATAGGTGTCATTCGAAGCTAATTTATAACTCAAATCCGGTCTTCCATATTCAGATAATGTTCGCATTAAAAACTGAGTTCCAATAACTCCAGTACTAATATGTCCTTTGTAAGTTACTTCGACCTCATGAACTATATTATCAAATACTTTTGACTGAAGATTTTCCGGAACCATTCCAAAAGCCAACGGAAGTAAATTTGCTGTTACTGTATTATTGGCATAATTGTTCTTTGCAACATTGAAAAACTTGGCATTAAATGCTGTTTTAATTCTTTCAGAAAGTGAATCGTAGTATTTAATATCTTCAGAATTTGTTCCATTAATTGTCGCAAACTTCCTCATTTTTTGCAATAAATGATAATAAAAAGCGCTGGCAATTAATTCGCCATTTGTGGTTCTTGCTGAGTCTTTTGAGTGAATTAATTCTAATGATTCTGGCGGAACACACCAATCTCCATACTTATCTTTGGTCATTAAATCCTTAACCAAATAATTTTGTTCCATGTAAACAATCCATTTTTTCATGGATGGATAATGTTTTTCCACAACTTTTTTATCTCCAAATTGTTGATACAACATATCGGCAACTGTAATATAAGTTCCTGGCCATGTAACATTATCTCCGTAATAACGCCAGAATGCAGGCGCAACATCCGGAATTCCACCATCGGCAGTTTGTGCGTTTTTAATATCATCCAGCCATTTTGCATATAAGGTTTGATTATCGAATAAAAAACTTTCGCCATAAGCACCAGTCGTTCTGTCTCCCAACCAAGGCTGACGCTCGTTTCGTTGCGGACAATCGATTGGCATTCCTTTGTAATTTCCACTTATTCCCCAATACGCATTCTTGAAAATCTGGTTCATCGTAGCATCAGATGATTCAAAAGTTCCGGTTGTTTTAATATCGTCGTAAACCACTTTTCCTGTAAAATTATCTACAGTTGGTTTGGTTGTAAATCCTGTAACTTCTACAAAACGGAAACCATGAAAGACAAAAGTTGGTTCCCAAGTTTCTTCACCTTCCCCTTTTAAAGTATAAACATCTGTAGTTCTTGCATCACGTAAATTTTCGATATACAAAGATCCATCGGCTTGTAATGATTCGGCAAACTTCAGTTTTATTTGATCACCACTTTTTCCCTTAACTTTTAGTTGCAACCAGCCTACCATATTCTGGCCCATATCTAAAATATAAGTTCCTCTAGGAGTTTGCTTGATTGAAATTGGTTTTACCTCTCCCTTAATTTGCATATTCGGAGTCATTTGCGCTTCATAAAAACCGCCCGGTTCTTGCACATACTCAGCTAAAAACCACTTTTTATCATCAAAATTGGTAGTATTCCAATTTTTCATTTCTTTGCGTGCGTCGTATTCCTCGCCATCATATTCATTATTAGATAAAATAGGCCCGTTTGTAGTTACTTTCCAGGTATCATCAGTTCTAATAACTTCTTTACTTCCATCTGTATATTCTACAAACAATTGCAAAGCCATTTTTGGATAACCAAAAGTTTTAATTTTATAAGGTTTAAAATCCTGGCGCATCGTAAAAAAACGTCCATTTCCTAAAATAGTTCCCAACATGTTTTTACCTTCTTTCAATTGAGAAGTCACATCAAAAACATTGTATTTTACATTCTTAGTATAATCTGTTGGGACGGGAGCCAAAACCTGATCGCCAATTTTATTTCCGTTAATGTATAACTCATACAAACCCATACCCATGATGTAAACCTTGGCACTTTTGATTTGCTTTTTTAAATTAATTTCTTTTCGAACGTATCTTGCTGATAATCTTGAATATTGAGAAATACTATCTCCAATTGAAGTTTTTTCATACCCAATCCAACGTGTTGATTTCCAATTAACATAATTCAAAATCCCCATACTAAAATGAGCATTTTTTACAGATTGAATTTCACCTTTATTCGTCCAAATTGTTACTTTCCAAAACGCATTTTGTCTGTCTTCCAGTTTTTTTCCTTTGTAAATAACATTAATTGATTCATCACTTGTTACTTTTCCACTATCCCATAAATCGGCTTTATTAGAATTTAAATTCTCTAAAGTTGAAGCAACGATTATTTGATATGCCGTTTGCTTTACATCATTAACATCCGCTTTTATTTGCCAGCTAAGTCTAGGCTGAACGACATCAATTCCCTCGGGATTGTTTAGCATTTCGCATTGCAAATTACTAACGTTGATTTTAGTTTGGGCTTGCGCCGAAATAGAAATCAATGTTATGATAATGAATGTAAGATGTAAAAAAAACTTTTTCATGGTATTATATTTTATTGTCTTTGCGATGATTCTATTTCACGCAGATTTTGCAGATTTAAGCTGATATTTGCAGATTTTATTCTCATATTTCTCATGTCAGAAAACCACAAATTATCCACAAAATAAGAATAAAAAAATCCTTTTTAATCTGCTTAAATCTGTTTAAAATCTGCGTGAAAAAATTCAGCCTAACTATTTTCAATTTACTCAGAAACCAACTTCTCCAATCTCTCAGAAAACGCAATTTCTTTTCCGTTTTTAAGGATTCTGAAACCTTTTCCTTTTTTATACTTTTCTCCGGTTTTATCCCAAATAATTGTAATTATATTGCCGTGATACAGTACATTATCCAAACAAAACCAATCCCATTTTTCTTGTGGAATCAACGGATTTACTTCTATCTTTTCATCTGCTCGCGGACGCAAACCAACTAAACCTGTAATCATTAAATCATTAAAAGTTGAATGATTGTAATAACGGCTTCGTTCTCTGTCACCCATTAACCAATATCCGGTAGTTTCATCCAAATACTCTCCAAGATAAGGTCTTCCGCGGTAATATTGCGATTCTACATACAAATTCATTTGTTTGAAATAATCTGTTTTAGCAACAAAATTCTGATCGTAATTATTTAAGACATTCGCCAAAGCCGTTAACGTCTGCGAACTTGCAAAAGGCCAAATTGCGCCATCCCACTCACAAGTTCCAGTTCCGTGCGATCTAAAACGCGGACTTCTGCGTTCTGCCGTTGTTAATCCAAACGGAGCCGAAAATCCTTTTTCATCCTTAATTTGTTCCCACGCTTTTTCGAAACCTTTGTCTTTTTGTGGTAAATTAAAGTACCACGGTATAAATCCAATTGCTTCTCTTACCTGCGCTAAAGTATCTTTTTCTGTGAACGTTTCAAAGAATTCACTTTTGGTATTCCACAATTTTGTTTCAACTAATTTCTGAAGCGTATCTGCTTTTGCCTCAAAATAATGCTCTTGTTTGGTATCACCTTTCATCTTCGCCATTTTAGCCAAAGCTGTCGCATTTCCAAACATATAACTGTTAATCGTTGGACGCGCATTTCTAAATTTTCTTGCGCCACTCAACGATTCTTCCATTCCGTCTTTTACGTCAAACTGCCAGAACAAACCATCTTTGCGTTTTCGATCACCTTCCCAAGCTGCATATTCAGCGACCAAATCCGGATACATATCCAACAAGAATTTATCATCTTTATTTACCAAATAACGATTGTACAAAGCATCAGCTGTCCAACTACTAAACTTTCTGAGTTTTTCCATTGGTTTTCCATCATTTCCTCTAAACCATAAATGAACATCCTGCTCTAAATATTCCGGATTGTGCAACCATCTAAATTCGTTGATATGATGTCCCAAAGCACAACTAATCATATTGTATTTATCAGCATACGAACGATCTACCAAAAACTCTGTAATGGCATATCCCTGAGGCGTTTTTTTAATATGTTTACGCGCGCTCCACCAACGGAAATAATAGATTTCTTCAAAATTTTGCTGCGGACATTCGAACAACGGAATGTTTTTTTCCATCCAAGTCCAGGCAGAATCATTCGGAATTGCAAATTTTAAATTCTCATCTTCCATCGTGTTGAAATAATCAACATAATGTTTGAAGTTTTTTCCTTTAAGAATCGCAGATCTTCCTTGATTTGATGCACTTGAACCTGATTTGCAACTACTCGTTATGCTGGCAATTACTATTGAAAGCGCTATTATTTTATATTTGAAATGTTGTAACATCATTACTTTATTTTATTTTTTATTGTACAATTTTGTCATTTCAAGTCTCGTTCCTCGAAATGACAAAACTAACTTATACTATATTTAAAAAATTAATTTCCATAAAAAGTAAAAGTCTGTCCAGCTTTCATTTCTATATCATATTCATTGTACTTTGGCAATTCTACTTTAGGCAATTTTGCTTCTTTCGCTATAATCGGTTTCTTAACTTCTACATCATAAAACAACGGATTTGGATTTTTACCTTTTGCTTTTCTAATATTTATTCCTTTTTCAGGTCTTGACTTATAAGTATCGTAAATTGGAGCTCCCAACAATTGAGGACTTGAAGCTTGTCTTCCGTCTCTTGAAACATAAGTAAAATGTTCTGTAACAAGTTTATTTTCTAAACGCAGTCTACAATTCCCTCCTATTTTAGAATGGATTTTCAACATAAAAACTTTATTATTCTCCCACATCATATCAATTACAAATCCGCCTCGTGTAACCAAACCTTTGATATTTCCGTTTTTCCAAACACTTGGTAAAGCGGGTAATAACTGAATGGCATCTTCCTGGCTTTGCATTAACATTTCGGCAATTCCTGCGGTGCAGCCAAAGTTTCCATCGATCTGAAATGGCTGATGCGCATCTAACATATTCGGATACGTTCCACCGCCTTTTCTTTGTTCTGCTGTTACCAAATGCAATTGATCTTGTAGCAATTTATAAGCGTGATCTCCATCTAACAATCTGGCCCACCAACAAACTTTCCAGCCCATTGACCAACCTGTCGATTCATCGCCTCTGTAGTTTAAGGAATTCTTAGCCGCTTCAAATAATTCTGGCGTTTTGATTGGCGAAATCTGATTACTCGGAAATAATCCATACAAATGCGAAACGTGCCTGTGTTTGTCTTCCGGATTGTCCCAATCTTCCTGCCATTCCTGCAATTGACTGTGTTTCCCTACTTTCATTGGCGGCATCTTGGCCAACGCCTCTTTTATCTTTTTAATATAATTTTCGTCAGGTGAAACTATTTTTGAAGCTTTAATAACGTTCGTAAATAAATCAAAAACCAACTGATTATCCATTGTTGTTCCAGAAGCAATTGTTGCTTTTCCGGTTCCGCCAGCGTGTGTGTTTTCAGGAGAACTTGAAGGAACTACAACCAAATAACCTGTATTTGGGTCGATGATCATAAAGTCCAAAAAGAAATCTGCTGCGCCTTTCATTACTGGATAAATCTCTTTCAAGTAATTTTTATCGCCTGTATATAAATATCTTTCCCATAAATCCTGACTAACCCACGCGCCGCCTGTTGGCCACATTCCTGATGCTGCCGAATCTACGGGTGCGGTTACTCGCCAAATATCTGTATTATGGTGTAACACCCAACCGTTTGCATTGTACATCATTTTGGCTGTTTCGGCACCTGTAACACTTAATTCTTTTGCCATTTGTATAAACGGCTCGTGCATTTCTGAAAGATTAGTTACTTCTGCCGGCCAGTAATTCATCTCAGCATTGATGTTTGTCGTGTATTTACTGTCCCAAGGCGGCGTAACCATATCATTCCAAATTCCTTGCAGATTGGCAGGTTGACCACCCGGCTGTGAACTTGAAATTAAAAGATAACGTCCAAACTGAAAATATAAACTTGCCAACTGCGGATCGAATTGTTTTGAGAAATCTCTAATTCTTTCGTTTGTTGGTTTTTTCGCCAATTCATTTGTTCCTAAATCAAAAGAAACTCGATTGAAGTATTTTTGATAATGAGCTACATGATCTTTCTTTATTGTTTCAAAATCTTTTACTACGGCTTTAGCCAAAAATTCTTTGCTCTTTGCAATTTCATCGCCTGATATATCTTTGTAGTTTTTGAAATTGGTTGCGATCGAAATGTATAAAGTTACTTCATCGGCTTTATTAATGCTCAAAACTCCATTGCTGGCGTTGATTTCGCCACCTTTATTTTTGGCAGATAATCGTCCCTGAAATTTTACTTTTCCTTTTACGCCTTCAAAATTAGTTCCTAAGCCAGAAAGTATAATTTGATTTCCTTCTGTCGAAGCTACCGTTTTATCAATTGGGCTGTTCATGAAAACGTTGCAAGTAATTTGTCCCGGCTGACTGGCAGTAAGTTTTACCACAATAACCTGATCTGAAAACGCTGTTAGAATTTCTCTTGTAAATTCGACACCGTTTACTTTGTATTTTACTTTCGCAGTGGCATTGCTAATATCTAAATCTCTGTAATAATCAGTATATTTTTGATGACCGGCAAAGGAAATATAAACGCTTCCAAAAGTTTGATAAGGCATTCCGTCGTTGGTTTGCGACATAATATCCTGTGTTGCCAATTCTTGTGCTTCATCAAACTTTCCGTCAAATATTAATTGTCGAACAATTGGCAAAGCTTTCAATGATTTTGAATGTGCGTTACTGTTTGGAGAACCTGCCCAAATAGTTTCTTCGTTCAATTGCAAACGTTCTACTGCAGGATCACCAAAAACCATCGCCCCCAAACGTCCGTTACCCAATGGTAAAGCTTCGTTCCAGATTGCGGCTGGTTTGTCATACCAAAGTTTTAAGTCATTATTTTGTGCTGTTCCAGCAAACGAGAAAATTCCAAAACAGATTGCCGTTATTTTATTTCTTAACTTCATAAATATGTTTTTTTTTCGCCACGAATTACACGAATTGGCACTAATTTCTTTTTTATTTTGCCACAGATTAAAAAGATTTATACTGATTAAAAATCTGCTAAATCTGCGTGAAAAATTATTCTCGCAGATTTAGCAGATTATACAGATAATAAAATCTTTCAAATCCTTTTAATCTGTGGCAAAAAATTAAATTCGCGCTAATTAGTGTAATTCATGGCAACCTTTTTTACTTCTTAACTTCGTAAACTTTATTATTTTTCTCCCCGAACATTTCATATAATTTATTGATATCCTTCAAGGCATTTTTAGGTAAGTTTTCAGCTTTGTTCCCAAAAACATATAATTTATCATACGGTTCAATTACACAAGTCGATTCGTCAATTTCGCCTTTATCATTCTTTACTTTATTCAAATCTAAACCTAAATATTTTGCCATAAAAGGATATAAAGCCATTCGCTTTGAAATTCCAAAATCGTGTCCTTCTTTCGCAAAATGAGCATTTTCGACTAAATCTTTTTTTCCGTACAATGCATAAGTTCTCTGAATAAATGGGAATTCTAATTCCGGAACTGCAAGCGTCCAGTCTTTTCCATCAGAAACAATTAATTGAGGTTTTGGCGCCATCATTGCAGAGATTTCAGCGTTATTAGTTCCGTTTCCACAAAGGTGAATTCCGCGACCGCTTTCACAAGGGCAACCGCCAGAGAAGTGTGAAGAAACCATTACAACCGGAGCCGAGACAGTAATTCGATCGTCTAACGCGGCCAAAAACATCGTGTGCGATCCGCCGCCTGAACCTCCGGTAACGCCAACTCTCGAAATATCAGCATTTTTGGTTGTTGCCAAATAATCTAACAATCGAATTCCGCTTAAAACCTGAACAGTTGATGCAATGCTATTTCTATGCGTTTCTTCTGGGAATTGAAGTAACGATTCTCCCCACGCAAACAAATCGTAACTCACTACAATCGCGCCCATTTTTGCCATCATAGCGCAACGATATTGCTCGTCTTTTCTATATCTGCCATCTCCAAAATGTCCGTCTGGAGTCAATATAATTGGTGCTTTTTTATTTAAAGGATAAGGTCTGTAAATAGAGCCTGTAGCATAAACACCTGGTAAAATTTCTAGTCCAATATTCTCAATACTATAATCTTTATAAATTCTTTTTGGCGTTAAAATTGGTTTTGATTTTGGCATTGGTGGTGCTTTATCTAAACCAAAAGATGTTATCATACACGCTTTCAACTCTTTTTTTCTTGCTTCCCATTCTTTCACATTCGAATATAAAGTCGTCAAATAATCCAAACGCTCTCTTCCTTTATCAACCGAAACTTTATGATTTTCATATTTTCTGATGATATAAGTGCCGTCTGGTTGTTTGAAATACATCAATTCAAATGGCGCCAAAATATTAGTCAAAGAAATTGCCAGATTTCCCGGTTCTATTCTCCAATCGGCATAATCAAGTTCTTTTCCTTTTAATAAACCTCTATCATCGTTTATAGTAACATGAAAAGCAGTTTCGATTTTCTTTATCGTTTCAGAAACTGGTTTTCTGAAATTTTCGTCAGAGGTTATTTGTGCATTTGAAAGTGTTAATGCAAAGAATGAAATTGCTATATATATGTATTTTATTTTCATCATTTTATTGTTTATTAAACTGGCTTGAAATTGAACGCGGCTGACACGGATTTGCATTCTAAATTTCACATTCAATTGTATATTTTCCTGATCCTAAATTTAAATGTTTCGTCAATTTTCCATTTACTTTCACTTCTGAATTCTTTGCAATTGGTAATTTTATTGTTGCCGATGTATTTACCGGAATTTCAACTTTCAAAATTAACTTCCCGTCTTTTTTCTCCCAGGCCGAGGCAATATTTCCGTAAATCGATTTATAACTTGCTTTTACAAAAGTCATATCGCCCACAATTTCCGGCTGAATAAAAAAATGTTTGAAACCCGGATTTTTGTTATCAGGAACAATTCCTGCTAAACTTTGGTAAAACCATTCTTCAATTTGTCCCATCATAAAATGATTCCATGAATTTCCTTTTCTTGGATCCCATTGCTCTGTTAAAGTGGTCAGTCCAAATTTTATTTGAAATCCATAACCCGGCGCATCATAATGATTGTTCATTTTATACATCATTTCATTTTCGCCATTTTGCGCCAATGCCTGAAACAAATAGCGATTTCCAACATCGCCCGTTGTCAGTCGATCACCTTTTGCTTTTATATCACTCAGTAAATTTTGCATTACTGCCGCTTTATATTGCGGTTCTACAATATCCATGTAAACAGGAACAGCATTGCTAAACTGACTATTTGTTCCGTATTGTTTGGTTTCTACATTGAAAAATTCCTTGTTGAATGCATTTTTTATATCTGCAGTTAATGTTTCATATTTTAAAATATCTTCGGTTTTATTCAACAACTTAGCCGCTTTGGCAACCAAACTTGCTCCATAAAAATAATGACTTGTTGCTGAAAGTGCTATTGGACTATTTTTTGAATATCCCGCCGCGTGCGTTCCGTAATCGTACCAATCTCCTAATCCGTGAGAAACGATATGATTCGTTGCTTTTGTTCCTAAATAATCAACATATTTCTTCATTACAGGATAGTATTTTTCTAATAAAGAAGCGTCTCCGTAATATTCATAATACATCCAAGGCAAAATAACTCCGGTTACACCCCATTCTGGAGAATCAGTAAAATCACCTCCAAAAACCACATATTCGGGAACTATTGTCGGAATTAATCCGTTTTCTCGTTGCGAATCTGAAATGTTTTGCATCATTGCAGGAATATAACTTTCCAGATTATAATTGAACATTAATCCCGGACCGTTTAAGTGAACTTCTTCTAACCATCCCAATTTCTCGCGCTGCGGACAATCTGTAAAAACACTCTGAAAGTTACTTTTTATCGAGTTATTTATCAGTTCGTGCGCTTTATTAAAAATTACATTCGAAGATTCAAAAGTTCCTGCTTCTCCCGCCGAATTATAAATGAAATTTGATTTTAAATCAACCAATGTTGGCAGATTTTGATCTTTAGTTTTCTTATAATTGATGTTTTCAATTTGTACGTATTGAAAACCATAATAACTGAATTTCGGCTGCCATTCTTCTACACCTTCACCTTTTAAGGTATAGTCGTAATAATATGGTTTTCCTGATCTGCCTTGGCCAATAGTTCCGTCATCATTTAAACCTTCGCCTACCCAAACACGAACCGTTTGACCTTTTTTTCCTTTTACTTTTATAGTCGTAAATCCCGAAAGATTTTGTCCCATATTAAACACATAAAAGTTGGGTTTAAGTTCTTTTACAGAAGCAATATTATATTGTTTTTGAATTGTAATTGGAGGTGCAGTTTGTGCTCTTAAAACTCCTTTTGGAGCTTCCTGCACTACAACTTTTTTCCAAGCTGAATCATTAAATCCTGCTTTATTCCAGTCTTTTTGTTCTAAATTGGCATTATAGTCTTCTCCTCCAAAAATACTATTATACGTAATTGGACTTTTACTGTATTTCCAGCTTTCGTCTGATTTTATAGTTTCTTCAGATCCGTCTTTATAAACAACTTTCATTTTGAAAAATAAAGTTGGCGGACCAAAACTCACAAAAAACTTGGTATATCTCTCGGCAAGCGTATTGTACATTCCATTTCCTAAAAGAACACCAACTACATTTTTGCCTTTTTTAAGTTGTTCAGAAGTTACTTCGTAAGTATTATAATTGACTGTTTTGTCGTAATCTGTCCATAATGGAGCAAATTCGCTAGTGCCAATTTTTTTGCCATTAATCGTTAATTCATAATGCCCTAATCCGGAAATATAAACTACCGCTTCTTTGATTTCTTTGCTTACTAAAAAAGGTTTACGAAGCATAATACTTCTTCGTGATAAAGAATCTGAAGCATTGATTATAGCGTCTTTTTTCTCTCTTTTGTAGGTCGCCGAATGATAATTTCTTCCTTCCGGCAAATGACTGTCGGCTTTTGTAATTGCGCCAATCCAAATTGGGTTTAAATCAGAATCTTTAGGAGAAATTCTAAAGAAAGCCGTTTTACTCCATTCTGAAATTTTGCCTGTTTGATTCCACACTTTAACCTTCCAGAAATATTTAGTTTCGCTTTTTAACGGGCTTCCGCCAAAAACAATCTGCAAGTTTTTATTAGAATTTACTCTTCCGCTGTTCCATATATCTCCTTCGTTATTTTTTAATTTTTCTTCAGAAGAAGCAACCAAAATCTGATAACCAATTTGCGATGCATTGGATTCTTTTGAAACCAACTGCCAACTTAATCTCGGTTGATCCTGAGCTACAGCCAATGGATTTTCTGCCATTTCGCAAGTTAGCCTCACTACAGAAATCTGTCCATTCGAGATGAAAGTGACTAAAAGTGTAATTGCTAATAATATGTATTTAAAAAACTTCACTTCTTTTTTACGTTTAGAAACCTGTCAGGTTTGATTGCGGGTTTAGTTTAATTCTTTTTGGTAACCAACGATTGAATATTAAATACGGCCTCGGGAATTAATTTTCCAGTTTGCGGCAAATCATCATAATCGTCTGTGTCTGGTGCTGTGTCTGGATTAGGAGAATATCTTTGTTCACCCGTACGGAACATAATACGTTCAAAACCATCTACAGGAGCATAAAAAATCTTTGTTGATTCTTTTTCGCCGTTTACTTTTATCGTGTAAGAACGGGTTTTAACGTTTAGTTTCAGCGTTATTTTATATTCTTTTCCTGCTTCGTATTTTGCAATGTTATTCAAACGAGCTCCAGCTTTTGTTTTTAATTGTCCATCAGCATCAAAAATCAATCTTACAGCAGGTAATCCTTGTTTATTTTGAAATTCAACTTGCAATAATCCGTGATTATTTTGTTCTGGTTTAACGACAAAAGTCACCTCCATTTTTTCAGCAAACGGAATTACGCGTTCGGCACGCGAGTAATCAAAATAGTCCTGATCTCTTAAGGTTAACCATTTTTTGCCATCGGCTTTCTTTTCGATTTTGGCTGATGCCCAAGATAAATCATAAGTATTCCATAATTTTAATTCTTGTCCGTCTGGAAGTTCATTAAAATTATCATTTACATCGTCTGTTACTTTAGAAACGACCGGAACCGGAATCGAAGCTACCCAAATATCTTCTTTGTTTACGCTGTAACTTACCCAAAGTTTTCCGTCAGGCGGAGTTCCGTCACCTTCAGAGATTCCGCGAACGTATTGTGGACCAGCCGATTTATAGTTTCCACCATAACGCATTGGACTTATTTCGCCATGAACCAATAATAAATCTTTATAATTTAAACCATCATCACTTGTAGAAATAGCCAAAGGCCAACGGTATTCTGATGGATTATAAACGGTTGCGTAACGGTTATCTGATGTTTTTTGTCCCCAAATTTTGGCGTTGCTGTTTACAAAACCTGGAGCACGAACAGGCATATATTCCCATGATTTTCCACCATCTTTACTGATCGAAGTTAAAGCGTGTTTCCATAAACCTACTACCTCTCCGTTAGGCAAATGGTAAGAACTAAGTGCTTTGTATGGCTTTTTTAACGGAATCAATTCGTCATCACGATCTGCCTCTTCAACCCACTGCTGTAAAACCAAAGGATCTGAAAGTATTTCTTCGCAGGCTTTTTTCAATCCTTTGTCTTTTGCTTGTGTATAAAATGGAAATGCCGATTTCGATTTATCCCAAGATTTATTGCACCTAATGAAATAAATATCGCCAAAACTTCCGTCTTTTTTGATTTCACGAATCACGCGTCCAATTCCTTTTCCGTCGTTTGGATCGTCCTTTTCATCCATTGCAATTCCGTAATACGCCAGCGCAAAAAGTCGCTTGTCTTTTGAGGTATAAAAGCCCATTCTTTGGTGCATAATCGCATCCAGATTTTTAGCAACGCCTTGTACACCTTCTTTTTTCCACCCGTCCGGAATGTGATAAATAGGAAAAATTACTTTTGGCATTTTCCAGCTTTCACCATCTTTCGAAGTCATAATCAATGTCTGACTTGGCGGAATATGTTCTCCTGCAGGATCACTCAAATATTGCAGATAAAATGTATCATTCCAGTATGCCATTGTTGGCTGATGATTGTATGTCCATCCAAAACCATCTGCTTTTTCAGGATGTTCACGGCTTGCGCGCATGATTTGTGTGGCGTGAACTCCCACAGCCGGACTCAATTGTCCATGATGATAATCGATATTTGAAAGTGTTTTACCAACGTAACGCACAGTGTCGTTTTGTGCATTTACAGCGGTACAAATCAATAGAATTGTGGCTGTGGTTAAGATGTTGGTTTTTATGTTTTGGAAAGCAATCATTGTTTTTATGTTTTTGTTTCACGCAGATTTCACAGATTTTGGCTGATCAACGCAGATTCTTTTCTACTATTATTTAAAATAAAATCTGCTTAAATCATTTTAAATCTACGTGAAAAATTTACTCTCGCAGATTTAGCAGATTAGGCAGATTTCTTTAATTTTTTAATCTGTGAGCATCCGTATAATCTGTGGCTATATTTTATTTCTTTTCGATTAATCCTTTTAAAACGTCTTCAGATATTGTGGAAATCGTTCCGTGTTTGTGTCCTTGCGGAAGGCTTATTTTTGATGACACATCATCAAAATGAATAAAATCTGACGTACTTAATGCTTTATAATTTTTTGAACCGTAATTATCATAATACAACAACCATTTTTTTCCAACTTTTACTACGGTTGGTCCTTCTGATAAATATTCTGTTAAAGGTTCCGAACTTTTCCCGAATGGCCCTAAAGGCGATTTTCCAAAGGCCACTTTTATATTGCGCATCGGTCTTGTATTGTCTTTTAAAACTAGAACATAATCTTTCTTGCCTTTCTTTACAATTACGCAATCAATCACGCTAAAGCCGGGTTCGTAATATAATTTTGCATCAGAGAATGTTTTGAAATCTTTTGTGGTTACATAATACATTCTATGATTATTCTTCTCTTCTTCAACACCTTTTGCATAACGAAACGGGATTGTTGAAGCCCAAATAATTATGTATTCTTTTTTTACATCATCATAAAAAATTTCGGGAGCCCAAACGTTTACTACTTCGGGTTCGTTTTTCATAACAGGAATATATTTTTGTTCAGACCAATGAATTAGATCTTTAGAATTTGCGTATCCAAAACCGTTTCCGCCTTTCCAATCGGTTGTCCAGACCAAATGATATGTTCCGTCAGCGCCTTTTGTAATTGATGGATCGCGCATGATTTTACTTGCTCCAATTTCAGGTTTTAAGAATGATCCTTCAAGAGCTTTCCAGTTGTATCCGTCTTCGCTGTAAGCAAGATGTAAACCGTCTGTTGCCGGTTCTCTAAACGAAGTAAAAAGATATAAGTCTTTCTTTTTCTGCGAATAACTGATCGCAAAAAGAGAAAGTGTTATTATGATGAATATTTTTTTCATATTATGTTACATTTAAACTTTTACAAAGCTGGCAGACCCTTTTTATTCTGTAATTGCTTTTTTATCTAAGTCTTTTGCTTTTTTTACAATTGTATTTACATTATTGAATACATTATTTTTAAGGAAAACATTTTTAGTTTCTTTTCCATCAGCTTCGATAAAAATATCTGTTGCATTAAATGGAAAATTATTATTGATCATCATATTCGAAACATTTTCTAATTTGATTACCGGAACTCCTTTTATCGGTGTTGAAGAGCTAACATTATCCAAAATGATATTTTTAGCATCAGAGATTTTGAATGAAGAACCTATTGAAGCATTTACTTTTACATCATGAAATTCTACATCAGTTGCCGTGTTTACTGTAAAACCTTCTTTCCCCTCCATATTGATATTAGAGAAAGTTATGTTTTGAATTGGCATTTCAGTAATTCCTAAAATAAGTCCTGCTTTGTTGACATTAGAACCCGTAATATTACTCATATGAATATTTCTGAAAATAGGGGTTTTCTCGGTTACGGGTTCTACTTTGGTGTCTTTATCATAAAAAAGGCTCAATACAATGGCTTCTTCTTTGATGTTTTTCATTACAATATTATCAACGCGAATTTCTTCTACAACTCCGCCTCTTCCACGGGCTGCCTTGATACGAATTCCGCGATCTGTACCGTCGAAAACACAATTTGAAATCGTAACTTTTTTAATTCCGCCAGACATTTCACTTCCAATAACAACACCGCCATGACCGCTTAACATGGTACAATTTGTAATCGTAACATTTTCTGTTGGTCTAGCGTATTTACGCCCATCTTCATCTCTACCCGATTTTATTGTAATGCAATCATCGCCAACACTAATATGACAATTTGAAATATGTACATTTTTACAAGAAGAAGGATTGATTCCGTCTGTATTTGGCGAATGCGGATTAAAAATTGAAATTCCGGTAACAGTTACATTATCGCAGAATTCTGGGTTAATGGTCCAAAATGGAGAGTTTTGAAATGTAACTCCTTCGATTAAAATGTTTTTGCAATTGTAGGCTTGGAAAAAAGAAGGTCTGAAAAACTTTTTATCGATCGTTCTTTTATAATAATCAGAATAAACAATTCCTTGATTTTGTTCTTCCCACATTTTTTGATACTTCGTCAACGGAATTGGTCCTTTTGCAGTTTCAATTCTGTACACTTCATTCCACCAGGCTTTACCTTGTCCGTCGATTACACCTCTTCCTTTTATGGTAATATTCTCGACATCTTTTGCATAAAATAATGGAGAAAATGATTTCATTACTAATCCTTCATAACGCATTTCTACATAAGGTAAAAAATCATCAAAGTTGTCTGAAAATTTCAAAAGCGCTCCTGAATCTAAATGAATCGTGATATTACTTTTTAATTTTAAAGCACCGGTCAAATATTCTCCTGCTGGAAAAAAAATTGTTCCTCCGCCGTTTTTAGATGCTTTTTCGATGGCATTCTGAATGGCTTCGGTACATTTTATTCCTTTATTGTTTCCCCCTTCGTTTAAGATATTAAGCCAACCGTCGTTTGCGAAAGCGGTATTAAATCCTAATATGAAGCTGAGTATGATTAGTATGTTTTTGATTTTCATAGTTCTGTTGTTTTTGGTTTCACGCAGATCTGGCAGATTTATATTTACAAAATATCTGCAGAATCTGCTTAAATCATTTTAAATCTGCGTGAAATATTTTATTCTCATTTTTTGTCATTTCGACGAAGGAGAAATCTCCATTAGTAGCTCGACATGTTTCAAAAACTTTATGTAAGTCTCTTGTGAGGATCCCTCGTTCCTCGGGATAACAAGATTGTCGTTATTTTGACTCTAAAATTAAAACCCAGTCATTTCCATCTTTTTTACTGCCTGATGGCTGAAATTCTTTGGTTCCTTTATTGTCTACTGTTCCAATTTTTGTCTTTTGCCCATCTCTCGGATTGTACCAGGTTGCTGTTACTTTTTCTCCTGCTATTTTACCCATGTTCAGTACTATTTTTCGGCCTGTGTAGGTATAAATCAAAGCGTATTTTTTTCCTTTTGTTGCGATCAGATAATCGTATTTTTCGCCTTGTTTGGCAATTAATGATTGATCTGGAACTCTTTCTAAATATGGAAATTCTAACATTAATTTCTTGATATAAATCATTTGTTTTGCTCCCGGTGCATTGATAGCATCTGTCCAAAGTACTTTATTTCCATAAGCTCCTTTATCTCCTTTTTTGAACATTTGCATTACGGCATTGTGTCCATAAGTATAACCTGCAGCTCCAGCAAAAACAGACCAATATGCATATCTTCTCACGTCGTTATCTGTCCATTTTGGCTGTAATGTATCGTGCAAACCATGCGGAATTCCTTCGTAAGATGGCTCTCCATCAAGAGTTGGTTTTATTGGTTTTAAAGTTAAATCTCTTTGAACAAATTTGTAATTGTCTTCTTTAAAAGAATTTGGTAATGTATCCTGATCGTATCTTCTGTGCCCAGATTGAAACATATTAAAATCTAACCATTTTTCGTTATGATAATTCTCTGATGAATCTGTTCTTCCAAAAGGATGAAATGTTACCAATTGATTCGGATTATTTGTTTTTAAAGTATTTCCAATGGCGTTCCAGATATCCATAAACTCATTTCCGTGTGTATCACCACCATTTAACCAAATAATGTTTGTTTTGTTTTTATATCTGTCTGCTAGGAATTTAGCATATACAATTGCTTGTTCTTTACTTACTTTATTTCCTTTTGATACGTTTGTTCCCCAAACTGGAACCATTGCTAAGTAAATTCCGTTTTTTTGAGCTACATCTAAAACATAATCTACATGATCCCAATAATCATACTCCGCCGGATTATTAAAATCGTTCCCCGTAGTTACTAATGGTTTAGAAATATCTTCGTTTGTTAAAGCTGCATCACCATAAGCGTTTGTTACGTTTAAGGTATGTAAAACCATTACTTGTACTACATTGAAACCTTTATCTTTTCTGTCTTTAAAATATTTATCTACTCCCGCTCTGTCTAATTTTCCAAATGTGAGCCAGCCAGTGTCACCCAACCAGAAAAATGGTTTTTCGTTTTCGGTTACAAAATAGTGCTGATTTTTAGAAACTTTGATTTCAGGCAGAGATGTTTTTGTTTTAGCGGACTGCGAAAATCCGCTTTGCGCTGTAAACAAAAAGCATATACAAAAAGCGTATAAATATTTAATTTTCAGATTCATTTTGGTTTTATTTTGAATTATGTTTTTTGGTGTTTTTTGTTTGCCACGAATTGCACTAATTTTCTCGAATTTTTATTCTGTTTGACCTTTTGTTTCTCGTAGATTTTGCATATTAAGCAAATTATTTTTAAAATAATTCGTGCTAATTTGTGCAATTCGTGGCGATCATTCCTTATTATTTTTTAATTATAAATAGTACCTTTTCTTTTATTTCAGAAGCTGGAACTGTCACACTTTTTCCACCTTTAATGTTTACTTTTTTATTCAATTCTCCACTTGTTGCGTTGATTGTGTAAACTTCAAAATCTCCTTTATAATTGGATAGATCGACTGATATATCCTGATCATTCTTCAAATAGAAAAGATAACTTTTACCTTTGTTTTCTAATTTCCAAAGACTGTCTGAAAAAGTTGTTCCTGCAACAAATTTCATTTCGCTTAAAGCGGAATAAAATTCCGGAAGCTTAATTTGTGGAATATTTGGTAAAGAAGCTCCCGCCATTAAAGCCGGCCATCCAAATCTTGGTGAAGCATCTGTAGAATACAAGATCACTTTTTCAGGATATTTTTCGCGATATTCACGAACGGCACGATAAACCTGATTCTCAGTTTCTTTTCCGGTTTTTAATTTTCTGGCGTGTTGTCTTGGTGCTAAATTCTTTCCTCCTTCAGGCGCATATGCCGAACCGTCTTCTTTGTAATACCAATAACGAATATCTATTAAGTCTACTATTTTTAATCTTTGTGCATCATTTAAAATGGCATCCTGAACATCTTTTGTAGCGCTTAAACCAATAATAGCTTTTTTGCCGGTTTCATCTTTCCATTTTTGAACTTCATCTAACCAAAATTGCATAAAATGAAGCGGTCCTGTATATTCAGCACTTGTCAATTGAATTACATTGCTGTTTTCCTGAAAGTTCTCTAACGATTTACGAATAAAACCTTGGTGTATTTTTCTTCTAACAGGATTTGTAACATCATAAAACTGTTCTGCCATGAAGATGCGTTTGTCTCCTGCATAAGGCGGTGGTTCAGGAAAACCTGTGCTGTTTATATTATTTGCCGAACGCCATGGTGAACTTGACCAATGCGCTCCAGCCTCGATAATATTATGTTGAAAATACTGTTGATTTACTAATAATTGTCCTTTAATCTCAGCCAAATCAGCAAAAAGTTTTAAACGTTCCCAATACCAATCATTGAATTTTGTAAGATCGTATTTGCTTAATTGATCCCAAGCAAAATCTTGTCCGCTTCTTGCAAATGGCTGTTCATAAAATGGTGGCCAAACATCGGCATCAAAACGACGAACTCTTTCGTGATCATCCATTCTGCGCTCGTACCATAATCCATAATTATGTTCTAAAGCAACCATATTATTAGCGCTCAAATAATCTACTACGTCGTTGATGTTGTCTGTGAATCCTGTTCCTGTTTTGCCAGGAACGAATCTTGTAACGTCTGGCAATGATTTAGAAATATCACTATCTCTTAAGCTTCCTCGCCACCAAGGCACACTTAATCTATTTCCGGCAATTAGTTTATTTTCGTATGTTAGTAAACCTTCTTTTAGAACTACTTTAGATGTGTTATTTGAAGTAATACTTTGTACTGAATTTATTTTTAAATCATTTGCATTTTTAAGTCCCGTAGCGTTTGTATCAATTGGATTTAATTTTGAAACTTCTGCAATCCATTCAACTAAACTTTCTTTTGGAGCGACTGAATTTTTGGTCAATTCTTCTGCTACTTCAATCGTTGGACTTGATGAAGGTTCTGAACCTAAATCATAAATATGCGGATTTACAGGAAGTTTTTCGAGTCTGTTTTCTAATTGAGCATAGAACAAACTTCTTGGCGAAATATGATTGTTTACATCTTTCCAATGACCATCTCCAGCCATAATTCCGCCCCAAACTCCAAAAGCCCAGTTTTGTGCCGTTGGCGGATTGTAACATTCGATTTTAGATGCCGAAGTTTCCCAAATAACACTATTAGCTGCAGTCCAACCTGCTCCTCTGCCATTTTGTTCTCTATTGTTGTAACTCAAAGAATGTCCGTCTACATACGAAACGTCAAATAACACTCCTGTTGCCCAACTTCCAATCGCTCCACTGTTATTAAATGGCATAAATGATTCGCATTGAATAAATACATTTGGACCAGTAGTTCCAAATCCGCCAACTGCAAAGTCATGGTAACCATTTTCTGAGTAACAACGCTGAAACAAGGTTTGCTGTCCTTCTGTATAAAAAGTATGTCGTCTAAAACCCGCAATTTCAGATATTGGTTCGGTTGCGATACAATCTTCAACTGTAATTTGCTGCGCTGACTTTAATAATGAGACCGCACCACCCGCAAAATGTTTGAAACTTACTTGTTTTACCCAAGCATTTTTTGTGTTTTCGATGCTGATTCCAAACCATCTGTGTTCTTCGTCTTTTGGTTTTGATTCTTCATAGGTTGATTTCATCAAAATATTTTCGATTCCGATTTGTTCAATTCGTCCAGACCAAGAATAAGAAGTCACTTTTGCAGTTCCATAAATATCATCCAAAGTCATTGTCAATGGAGCATTTAGTGTTACTTCATTTCCATTAATGTTCGTAATTACTCTATTCCAGGTAATTTCCCAATCGTCTTTTTTCCAACCAATCCAACCGGTTTCTGCTCCAAAATCATCCATCTTTAACTCCTTTATCCAATTTGTGGTTAAAGGTTTACTGATAATAATTTCGTCTGATGGTTTTAGTTTTGCCGTATTTTTTAATTGAATCTTTTTTGTTCCAAGTGGTGTGTAAGTTGTACTGAATTCGAAAGTTTCTCTCAACTTTTTATCGTCAATTCCTAAAACTCTTACTACTGCTTCTCTTTTTAATCCGGTTCCTAACAGAATAGTTCCGTTTTCATTGTTTCCGCTTCCGCGTAAAACAACTCCTGTTTTTTTAATAAATAACGTTCCGCTGATTTTAAAAGTTCCTTTATCTAAAAGTACGGCACCGCGAAAACCTGATTTATTTGGTTTCAAATTACCAACATAATCTATTGCTGCCTGAATTCTTTGGGTTGCATCTTCTTCTTGTTTCGGAACAAAAATTTTATTCTCAACATTGGGAATTGCTTTTTCAGAAGCCATATATCCTGCATAAGAAAAATCAGGAATTTGATTTCCTTTTACATCTGCTGTAAATGAAAGTTTTCCTTCTTTGGTTTTTACGATGTCTGGGAAATTGGTTTGTGCTGTTGTGATGTTTCCATGTAAAAACAAAAAGACACACATTAACAATAATGTGTTTTTGAAAGAAATGATATTTTTTAACTGAGACAAATTCAATTTAATGCTTTTTTAGAATTTTACATTTTCCACAATCTTGTCATTTCGACGAAGGAGAAATCTCCGTTAGTTGCTCCGCCTACTTGATAAACTTTATGTTAGTTTCTTGCGGAGATTTCTCCTTCGTCGAAATGACAAACTTTGGGTGTACTCTTTGTGTTATTAAACCTTACAGGTTTACGTTTAGATTATTCATGAGATTAAATTTAATCTTTTATTGTAACAATCCTTTAGACTTTGCTAATGTGTCTGTATTGTTTTCAAATTTTGTCCAATCAATTTTACTTTTTGGATCTATCCCATTAAAATATTTTTCAAGATTGGTGTATCCATCTCCATTTGAATCTTTATTAGCATCAGATGCATCATTTGGATTTAAACCGTATTTTTTCTCCCAAGCGTCTGGAATTCCATCATTATCTGAATCTTTGTATGCTTTTCCTTTATATTCAGGATAACCGCCCACTTGATTTGGGTTTGTAATTATTCCTTTTTTATAAGAATCGGCTGGTAATCTTCTTTTAATAAATTCCTTCCCAATTGCATTTTCTAATCCGTCTTTAACTTCAATTTTTCCTGTACGGACCTGTTTGATTATTCTTTCATCTACGGCATCTCTTTTTGGTAAAGTTGCTCCAACATTATTCAATACAAACTCATACGCTTCTTCTGCCTTCATAACAGTAATTTTAGGCATTGAGAATGGCTTTGTTTGTTTGATTAATTCTAAATATGATTTTGTTTCTTCAGCACTCATATCTTCCAATTGTATACCTCCGTTCCAGTTGTCTGCTGTAACTTCTGGAGATCCATCAATATAATTACCTGCAACATAAGCTCTTCCATAAGTTTTGGGTTTCATATAACCAGATTCCGGTTTTAGAATTCTATAACGAATTGGCTGATCAGTTGGTGTTATTGGCCCTGGCTTAAAATAATTATTAATAATATTAAACATTGAACGATAATCTCCTCCATCAAGAGAGCGATTCCACCAATTAAAAATTACATTGTTGACAAAATTAAAATCACCATACATCCCGATAGAAGCATTTCTTGAAATATTATCAGCCCATAAATTTCTCATAAAAGTACTGTTTAATCCACCAATAGTACTTCCAAAAGCATGATTATAAGTATCTAATCCTTCAGACGAAATAGTGTTTTGAATCGTAATATTACAAGTTGGTAATTTCTCTAATTTTGATTTGTCGTTTGGCTGAAACTGATGTCTGTATAAAGAAATATTTTCGTCTAATCCCCAACTTACAGAGCAGTGATCTACAATAATATTCCCTATTACATTTCCTCCAAGTGCATCGTCTCTTCTTGTAACATCTGTTTCTCCTCTGCGAAAACGCATATGTCTGATAATAACGTCGTGTGTGTCAATTTCTAAAGTTTCGCCTGCAATACAAATACCATCGCCTGGTGCGGTCTGTCCAGCAATTGTAACGTACGGCGCACGCATACTGATACGTTTTTTTAATCGGATAATTCCAGAAACGTTAAATACGATTGTTCTTGCTCCAACAGCTTCACAAGCTTCACGAAAAGTTCCTTTTCCGCTATCTTCTAAACTTGTAACAACAAATATTTTTCCACCTCTTCCACCTTGAGTGAAAGCTCCGCCACCTTCAGCTCCGGGAAAAGCAGGAATATCAGCCTGAACAAAATCTTTTGGATAAGAAGCCCATGGTAAATAAGGACGTCCTAGTTTTGTTTCAGCTAGAATAGTATTATAATTTGCATTCCATATTTCGTTCAATCGCTTTTCTTCATCGGCCAAAATTGCATCGGTCTTATCTTGAAGTGGCTTTGGAATTTCTGGATATTGCGCGTAAGCAGATAAAAAGAAAGAACAAAATGAAATAATCATCATTGTTCGTTTCAGTGTGGTTTTTGGAAAGTTATTTTGCATGAGAGTTTTGATCTGAAGTTTATACTGAGGATAAACATAGCTGTTTATCTGAAAATTTGTGCCTTTTATTTCTTTGCTTTTTCTTTTTCTCGTTCTTCAAGACGTTTGTGCCAGTCAGTACTTTCTTTATTCAAATCGTAACCTTGCTTTGATAAATAATTATTGATTCTTCCTTTATATTTACCAAACCAACCGTGCTTTTCTTTAGAAGATCCTCCGTCCATTGCATGTTCTCTGGCTTCAACCAAAGCCTTGTATATATAGTCTTTTTGTTCCGAAGTTAAATTTGGAAGCATATCGTTATAACCCGCAACTGTAATTGGAAGTACGCCGTAAGTCATTCCGTCTTTAATTTCGGTAATTTTATCTTCTGATAATTGTTTGCCTAATTTTTTCAAATAAGCTTTATGCAGTTTTTCAATAGATTGATCTGCTTTTGCTTTTAATTTATCAATCTTTTCGTTTTGCTTTTCTTTTGATAAACTTGTGTCTTCTTTTATTTTTTTGATTTCAGCATCTCTTCCATCCTGGATTTCGCTTAAATCTCTAAATTGCTGCGCTACAATATCAGTAACTGCTTTTTCTTTTTCAGTATTTCCTAAGGCTAATTTAGCAACAATTTTAGTAGCTCTTTCGTTGGTCACTTTGATGTATTCCGGATCTAAATGCTGTTGTGCTATACTGGTAAAGAATACCAATAACATCATCAAAACACTTATATTTTTTATTGATTTCATTTTAATAAAAATTATGAATTACAATGATATTTTTTAAAATCTGCTAAATCTACTTACTTGCTTTTTTCTCGCCGATTTGCTTCGCCTGATCGCTATCGCTAGAATGGCAGATTTAGCAGATTTTCTTTTTTTTAATTACTTTTAAATTATTCTTGTAAAGATTTTGTTAGCGTTTCGTGATTGTTCGCTAAATCTTTCCAATCTACTTTTTGGTTAGGATCTGTACCGTTCAAATATTCTTCAATATTAGCATATCCATCTCCGTCTGTATCTAATTTGGCATCAGAAGCATCGTTTGGATTCAAACCGTGTTTCTTTTCCCATTTATCCGGCATACCGTCTTTGTCTGTATCAACATAAGGTTTTCCTTTGTATTCCGGATATCCGCCTACTTGCGAAATATCAGTAATAATTCCTTGTTTATAAGAATCCATTGGTAAACGTCTGTGCTCAAACTGATAGAATGTTTTTTTCTCTAATCCTTTTGCATATTCAGGAACTCCTGTTTTTACTGTTCTTACGATTCTTTCGTCAACTTTATCTCTTATCGGTAAAGTTGCTCCAACATTTTTAAGTACAAAATCATACGATTCTTGTGCTGTCATAAATTTATTAAACCATGGCATCGGAAATGGTTTGTCGCTTTTCATTTTAGCAAAATAATCTTTGGCTTCATCGTAAGGCATTAACTCCCCTTTTTTGTTTTCGATTTGAATTCCACCATCCCAGTTGTCTTTAGTAACTTTTTCGTTTCCATTTACAACGTTTCCATTTACATAAGCTCTACCAAAAACCATATAAGGTAATTTACTTCTTCCTGATTCCGGTTTTAAGATTCTGTAGCTAATTGGTTGTGTTAAATCTGTAACTGGTCCTGGTTTGTAAAAATTGTTCATGATGTTGTAGTTGGCTGTATAATCGCCACCATCTGTTGATCTGTTGTACCAGTTGAAAACCACGTTGTTTACAAAATTAAAAATACCATTCCACCCTATTGAAGGATTTCTACCTGCATTATTTGCCCACATATTTCTAACAAAAGCACAGTTTTCTCCACCTAAAGTACTTCCGAATGCATGATTGTAAGTATCTAAGGCTTCTCCGAATAAACTGTTTTGAATTGTAATGTTTACTGTAGGCTTCTTTTCGTCCGGATAACCCGCACCTGGACTGTACATATGTCTGTAAATAGACATATTTTCGTCTAATCCCCAAGTTGCAGAAACGTGATCGATCATAATATTTCCAACTGGGTTTCCTCCAATAGCATCGTCACGACGGCCTACAAAAGTTTCTCCTCTGCGGAAACGCATATGTCTAATAATTACATCGTGTGTATTAATCCAAACTGATTCTCCTGCAATACAAATTCCATCTCCCGGAGCTGTTTGTCCTGCAATTGTAATGTATGGTGCACGAATGATTAATGGGCTTTTGATTCTGATAATTCCAGCAACGTTGAAAACAACAATTCTCGCTCCGCCCTTTTCGCAGGCTTCGCGTAAAGTTCCCGGTCCTCTGTCTTCAAGACTTGTTACTGTGTAAACATTTCCGCCACGTCCACCAAATGTATACATTCCTCCACCTTCGGCACCTGGGAAAGAAGGAATATCTGCCTGTGGCAAATCATTTGGTCTTGATGCCCACGGAATGTATGGTTTTCCATGTTTGGCTTCTTCTTCTATAATTACAAGTGCTTTTTCCCAAGCTTCGTCAGAAAGTTTGTCGGCCTCATCCATAATAACTTTAGATTGCGCCTGAACTTCCGGACTAATTTTTGGGTATTGAGCAAAACATTGGAAACTTCCTAAAAACAATAGGAAAAGAGCCGGTAAAGTGATATTTTTCATACTAATTTTTAATTATGATAAGCTTTTTTAAACAAATCACCTGTATCTTTTAGAAATACAGGTGATTGTTTTTACAATTTCATATTGTCTTTTTTGAGATAAAATTATTCTTGATAATTTAATGTTCCGGCACCACCAGAGATATCATTCCAACCAATAGTTTGTAACAACCAAGGATTTTGAGTTAAAGCTGTCGTATTAAGACCCATTATATAATAATTTGGGTTAAATTTAATTTTAACAGGTAATCCACTAAAGTTATCCAATGGTGTAATTAATGCCGTACGGATAAAGTTATTGTTGTAAAAAGTTGCTAAAGCTGTTAATTGTGTCTGGAAATTAGCCGCATCTGGATCTACTACTACTGCTGCACGCGCTGCTGCTGATATAGGATCTGATGATATAGGAGCTGTATTTTTATATTGCAAATAGTTCCCTGTACGTTGTGTTCCGTTAATAGGTGCTAAACCTAATTTACTAACTGTACCACCAGTAACGCCTGCAAGTGTTTCATTATCATAAAGCATCCAACGCTGAACATCCCAGTAACGTTTTCCTTCGTATGCTAACTCTACTCTACGCTCATATAAAACGGCTTCGATTGCAGCATATTTATCTGCCAATGTTCCAATTCCGTAATTATTTGCAGAAGGAATCCCCACACGATTTCTAATTCTTCCTAAGTATGCTAAAGTATTTCCTGTTTGTCCTAATGCTGCATAACACTCGGCGATGTTTAATAATAATTCGGCATAACGGTATTCAAAAATATCAGTTCCTGAAAATTGGTAATTAGTTGCATTACTAGCTGTTGTATTAGTCATTTTTCTAACAAAAGCGGGACTTGAACCAGAAGTATTTCCATCTGCATAACCAATTTTATTAGAAGCATCTAACCAACGGTATGTCCAAAGAACAGGATTAACATTTTCTTTATATCCCCATTTTACACCAGAAAAAGCAAATGTTCTGTAAAATCTAGGATCACGATTCACGAAAAAAGTAAAATCATTGTATCCGTTTGCAGCTGTAGGTCTTTTACCATCTGCCATTGGGAATAAATCAATCATCTCTTTTGGAGCTGGTGTACCACCACTAACTCCACCTTGACTTACTAAACGTGTTGCTTTCTCCCAAGAATTATTTATGGCTGTCGATGTTATACCTGATCCACAAAGTTGCACTGTAATTGCTTCTGAACAAAAACTATTATCAATCAAAAACATTGCTTCCCATTGTTTAGCTGAGCTTCCGTACAATCCGTAACCGTCTTGTGTTAACTGAGCTTCTGCTGCTAATCCAGCTTTCAAAGCTGCATCCCAACGCTCGTTAGATCCATCCCAATTTTTGTTGAACAATGGACTTGCATAAGTTAGCAATACACGAGATTTTTGTGCCAAAGCTGCTCCTCTTGTAAAACGTCCGTAAGCACCTGGCCATTCTTTTGGTAACAAAGTTGCGGCCATATCTAAATCTTTTACGATTTGATCTACTACCTCAGAAACTTTTGCTCTAGGAAGTTGAATAGCCGGATTATCTGCTGCCGCATTTTGAACTGTTGTTGCAAGTGGCACTGGACCGTAAGTACGCATTAAATCATAATACTGCATGGCACGCATATAATACATTTGTCCTTTTGCCTGATCACGAAATGTTTTATCCAGATTTGCTCCTTTTACATCGATATCTTCAAGTAAATTATTACATTCTCTGATTCTGTTATAAGGTGAATTCACAATACCTGTTCCAATTTTAGCACCATAATAAGCACTAGCATCATCCGACCTAAAAAAGGTTTTACCAGGATTAATTAAATCTTGTGTTCCTCCTAATTCTTCGGTCATCTTTGTATAAGTATCAGTGTACGACCCTACTACTGATGCCGTTGGCGATTTATAAGCATTATAAAAATCATAGTACTGATTGTCTACGTAATTTTGTACTCGCTCCTGAGTTTGGTAGAAAGTATCATCATACGAACCATAATTTTTCTTGTCTTCCAGAAAACTATCACTACATGAAGCACTTAATACAAGCACAAGTGATAAAGTTATATATATATTAAATTTTGTTTTCATAATTACTATCAATTTGAAATTAGAATGATACGTTAAAATTAAGTGCCCATGTTCTCATTGTAGGATATCCTACAGAAGAATTGTCATACATATTACGGTAATGATCTGGATAAGGATTATATAAATCCCAAAGGTTGTTTCCTGTTAATCCTAGTGTTATACCTGATATTTTAGTATCTGCAAAAACTTTTTTAGGTATCTCGTATCCTATAGATAATTGTCTGATAAAACAACGGAAAGTGTTTAGTTGCCAAAAATCTGAAGGGCTTGATATATTTGCCCATTGCGCCATGCTTGGGTATTTTCCGTTCGGATTATCTGCTCCGTACATATCGTTCCAGAAAGTTTCGTGCGACCACATATTTGATGCCGAAGATGTTCCTTGATTTACAAGATCTACAAAAGTTGCTCCTCCCCACGAAGTTGAAATTTGAGTTCTAAAATAAAAACCATTCGCTTTCATTCCTAAATTTGTAGTAAATCCGTACGTTCTGCTGCTATTTGCTAGTTTAACGTAATCGTTACCAGTTGCAATCTGTCCGTCTGGTCCTTTCAAAGTTCCATCTGCGTTAATCGTCCCTGCAACATCTCTATAAGCCAATGAACCTTTTCCTATTAATGCAGGATTGCTAATACCTAAATAATTTGGAGTACCACCAGCTGCAGTTGCATTATCTGTTAAATATTTCCAGTAATTAGCGATATCTGCATCTGTACGTAAAATACCATCACCTGTAGAAGTTCCTTTCCATGTTTCAAATCCCCAAACAGGATTAAATCCTATTGAGCGTCCTTCTCTTGTTACGTTATTAGAAGGAATTACATTTCCTTGATCGGGGTATTTTTTGACTTCATTGTTGGCATAACTAAAGTTGATACCAACATCATAACTAAGTTTACCATTATTCAATTTATCATTCCAGTTCAAGCTAAACTCAGATCCCCAAGCATCAACAGCTCCGTAATTTTGTTCAGCAAATGCTCCACCAATAGAAATTGGTACACCTGTAGCACTACTCATATCTGTTAACATATTTGTAGTTCTGTCGTAATAGAAATCTGCTGTAAACTGCAATCTATTTTTAAGAACATTCAAATCGATACCAATGTTATTTTTTAATGTTGAATCCCAAACCGCATCTCTATTTGGATTTACTCTTGGAGTCAAACCTGTTGCATTTTCTCCTCCCTTACTTCCAAATTGAAAACCTTTATCAACAATAACATCATATAATTGTACCCATTTCCAAGCCTGAAGATTATCTTTTCCGGTTTTTCCAATCGAATAACGAATTTTAAAGAAATCAACCCAAGATACATTATTAGAAAACCAATCTTCTTTAGATACTACCCAACCCACTTGCATAGATGGAAAATATCCCCAATAATGTTCTGGTGCAAACTTTGTAGAAGCATCACTACGGAAAAGGAATTGTGCTAAATATTTTGATTTATAACTATAATTAATACGTCCAAAATATGAAAGTGTTCCTCCTTCAGTTTTAGTAGCAAAACTGTTACCAGCATTTAATGTCCCTGCTGTAGCAGAACTACCTAAATAATCTTTACCGGTTGTTTCATAAGCCAAACGAGTACTTGTAACATACTGCTCAGATGCTTCTCCTCCAACCATTGCGCCAATTTGGTGATCTCCAAAAGTCCTGTCATAATTAATTAAGAAATCTCCCTGAGTATTTTTACTATCAGTATTATTGTAATAAACTCTCGAATTTTTATTATTAGTCTGTAATGCATAATCTATCGTACCTGTTAATGGATTTTTAGTTACAAAACTTGGATAAGCTGAGCTGGCAAGGTGACGATCTTGTAATTGATAATTTGTAATTTGCGCTAAATCATATGGCAATTGAATTTGCTCTGTATAAGTAGAACTTTGTGTTCTTGAAAAAGTTCCTTTTATAGATAACCCCTTTATAGCAGCAACTTTATAATTTAAAGATGCGTTTACATTATACGAGTTATCATCACTTATTTGATGTGAACCGTTATTTAGATTAGCAAAATAATTCCATCCTGCAATTGTTGTATTTGCATTTGCGCTTCCTAAATTTTTATTTGCATTAGGAAATGGTGACATATAATACGTTTTTCCATCAACTACTGTTTGCCATGGCACGTGTTGAGGCATGTGTAATAAGAATCCATAATCAGCTTGTTCTCCACCTGCAGTAGATCCAAAACTTCCATCACTAATATTTGCTGACGCTTTAGTAAAAGACTTATCGATAGTTCCTGAAGTTCCAGAAATAGAAGCAGAAAATTCTAAATTTTTAGCAATTTTAGCATTAATCCCTGTACGGAAATTCCATTTGTCATATTTTTGATATCCTAAATTGGCATCCTGATTAAAATAAGTCGCTCCTGCAAAATACGTAATATCTTCGCTACCACCACTTACATTAAAAGAGTGTTTTTGTTGTATAGCTGGTTTCCAAGCTTCTTTTAACCAGTTATTATCCAAACTCTTCATTTCTTCTAATTCAGTTGCCGAATACAATTTAGCTGGATCAACCACAGATGGTGGAATTGCTTGTGAAGTAAAGTATCTATTACTAAAAACTCCAAACTCATTAGCATTCATTACTTTACTATGACTAACAGCGTCATTAACAGCAAATTGACTGTTGTATGAGAATTTTGCTTTTCCTGCTTTTCCTCTTTTCGTTTTTACAACGATAGCTCCTTGCGAAGCACGAGCTCCATAAATTGCTGCCGATCCGTCTTTCAAAACTGTAATACTTTCAACCTCTGAAG
Source organism: Flavobacterium sp. FlaQc-57 (assembly GCF_044007395.1). Taxonomy (NCBI): domain Bacteria; kingdom Pseudomonadati; phylum Bacteroidota; class Flavobacteriia; order Flavobacteriales; family Flavobacteriaceae; genus Flavobacterium; species Flavobacterium sp. FlaQc-57. The sequence continues at coordinate 424,012 of NZ_JBIPDA010000003.1, read as the reverse complement.
GATCTAATCTATTGAATTGCTCTAAGGTTGGTTTACCATTTGATGGATCAACCTGAATCATATCATCAATGATTACTAATGGTATTGTTGAGTTTCCGTCTTTAGAAAATCCAAAAGATTGACGAATTTGTATACTCGCCTGATCTCCAGGACGCCCCGAACCACTTGTAACAGAGACACCAGGAACTAGTCCTTTTAAAGCGTCAGACAAGTTCGTAGTTGGCAAATCCATTAAATTTTCAGGATTTATTGTAGCAATAGCTCCTGTAAGTTCCTTTTTCTTTTGAGTACCATAACCAACGACAACGATATTATCTAATTGATTCGAGTCTTCTGCTAATTTTACGTTAACAACATCTCGTCCGTTTAATGGTAATTCACTTTTCTTCATTCCAATGAAAGAAAATACTAAGGTGCTTCCTGCTCTAACTTTAATTTGATATTTTCCGTTAAAATCTGTAGTAACACCGTTTTTAGTAGATTTCTCCATTACGTTTACACCAGGCAGTGGAACTCCGAAATTATCGGTAACTGTTCCTGAAGCATTTACAATAGTTTGAGTTGTTGTGTTCTGAGCATAACTCATCACTGTCATTAATGTAAACAAAAGAAAACTACATTTCTTTATAAGTGCTTGTTTCATAAATGTTTTTTTTGGTTAGGTTAGTAATCTTTAGTTTAGTCATGTTTAACAAATATGCCTCTTTTAAACTAAAACAACTTTTAAATTTATCTAAAGTTCTTTATTAAATGTTTAAAACACATTTATTTTTTGATACCCAAAAATATAACGATGATACATTACAACCGTCCTGCTCTATCCTGTTTTAATACTATTATCCAAAAAAAAACATGTAAAAAAAACAATATTAATAAAAATAAGAAAGAAATAATAGGTAGAATAGAAAAAAATTAAGAATATGTTTGCGTATAACCCAATACAAAAACATCTTTTGAGCAAAAACTAGAAAAAAAATAAGGAAACCAATTTTTTATTGTTTTATTCGCAAAAATAGCAAATTTGAATACTGATACAGAATCGGTTAAGTTCATCTGTTTAAAACTAAAAAAACACTTTAGCAGTACCAAAAACGCTCACTTTATAAAAGAAAAGCTTACAATACAGAAAGTAAAGAAATTAAATTATATTGCTAAATTATTTTTTCAGTTCTTTTTTTTAAAACGTAAATTCTGACCAATAGTAAAATCAATACATATTGGAATCTATCAAAAAGAAAAAAAAAAATGAACAATCCATTACAATTTCTTCATAGCGTCAAAAACTAGTCTTGCAACTTCTCGTCCGCCCACAGTTTGAAAGTGTGTATTGTCTTTTTGTCCGTTAGGGTAAGCGCTGAAAGTACCGGCTTCGAAATTCATAAAATAATTTGTTGTAACAAAGTCTTGCCCTTTAGACGAAAAGAATTCCATCGACAATTCATTCAAATCAATTAACTTAACATTCAACTCTTTTGCAACATCTTTAACAGCTTGCGGATACTCTCCGTGAACGTTTGTTAATTTACCTTCTTTCCAAGGATAGTTTCTGGCAACCGGGGTTAAAAGTATTGGCGTCGCAGCTTTCTCTCTGGTTTGATTGATAAAAAGACGCAAAAATTCTTTGTAACCTTCAATGTTCACATAACGTTCTGTCTTTTCGACCGATGCGTCATTATGTCCAAATTGCATCATTACGATATCGCCTTTTTGGAGTGAATTATAAACTGCTGACCAACGTCCTTCCTGAAAAAAAGTTCTGGTGCTTCTGCCGCCTTTGGCCCGGTCATCAATTTTTACTTCTTTGGTATTTCCTAAAATACCTTGAACCAGTTTCAAACTGTCTTTCTGAAAAAATGACTGAAACATTTGCCCCCAGCCTACCTGTGGGAATTTTTTAGCTTGATAATCTTCTTCTAATGAATAATCTGCAACTGTTGAATCTCCAATTAAAAAAATTGTAGTAGTCTTCGATTTAAAACTAAAAGCACTAAAGAATAGTATTGAAAACAAAGAAATAGAGAGAATTTTGTAGTTATTCATAATTATCAGTTTTTTATTTATTTGGGTTCCAACCGTTCAATACGTTCTCTAATTTGTACTTTTTTATATCTGCTTTTTTTAGCTGATACGACCAACTTACTCTTTTAAATACATCTTTTGCTCCCGCACCTTTACTTCCATACTCTGCATAATAAGCCGTTTTATCCTTATCAGGAAATCTTTTATCAATCCATTCATTCCAGCCTTCGGGTATAATATGTGAACCCATTTCTGTATTTATAAAAACGGTTTGTGCATAAGGTCTCCAAGGTCTTCCTAAAAACACTTTGTCTACACTATTGTCTTTCGCTATTAGCTTACAATCAGTAAAAACAAACCCAAAAGGTTGATCTTTCAGTGTTGAAGCTGCCGTAATATAAGAATTAGCTAAACTTTCAATTGTACATTTATAAAAATAAGCCGTCGCAGCTCCAAAAATAAAATCGGTTGTACCATTGATAAAACAGTTTTCAAAATAGGTACGACTGGTTCCTTCTGATAAATAAAGTGTGTCCTGATTTCCTAAAATGCTACAGTTTTTTACAACAACCCGATCGCTTTTTATATGCAATGCCACTGCCTGTCCTACTCTTCCTGCAGTATTTTCAACCGTAAGATTTTCGAGTGTGCAATCATCGCCTAAAATTAAAAATGAATAGGATGTCGAAGTTCCAAATTCCTTTTTGCCTGAAGCATCCGGCTCTCTTAGTGGCTTTCCTGAATAATCATTAAATGAAATAACCGTTTTGTTTCTATCTAAACCTTTTAAAGTAATGAATGTTTTAGTTACCGGAACAACCATTTTTTCAACATAAATACCAGGTTTAATAGTAATAACAACTCGTTTATTCGAATTGTCTTTTACATTATTTACTGCTTCCTGAATGGTTTTAAAATCTCCAGAACCATCTTGAGCAACGGTTAACGCTAATTTATTCTCAAGCGTTTGAGCTGATATAGAAAATGTTACTAGTGTAAATAGAGCTAGAATATATTTCATGATATTTAATTTAATTAAGTATAGCAGTTTTTTTGTCATTTCAACGAAGGAAAAATCTTTACCAGTAATTCCGCAAAGAAAGGCGCTAATCTATGTCGAGCTACTTATGAAGATTACTCGTTCCTCGGAATGACAAACCGTGATTTTTATAATCTTTAATGCGACATCCAAACGGTCATTTCTCCTTTTCCTTTATTCCCCCATGCGAAATACGGAATTAGCTTTAAATCATATTCTTTAGTTTTTTTATCAGACAAAGGTTTGTATAGTTTTTTATCCCAAGAAGCGTCTTCATTTATTAACGAAGTAGCATTTATAGACAATAATTTTCTATTATCTAATTCGATGTAATCTGTTGTGAATTTAGAATTTACATTCAAAATAACGTCATTTACACTTATGTTTGCAGGAAGTTCATTTGACTCTAAACAATAAACAATAGGACCTCTTTTTACGGCAACTTGGTTTTTGACTTCTTCTACTAAAGGATTGGCCTCCATCAATTCAACTTTCATCGGAATATCTAGTTCAATAACATCACCTTTCTTCCATTTCTGATTTATTTTTAAGTATGAAGCAGCTTCAATTTTATCGTTTATTTTATTTCCATTTATTGAAACCGTTGCATTTTGACTCCATCCCGGAATTCTCAAAAAGAAAGCTTGATTTTGTTTTGGCGCTTTTACGATCTTCAAAACAATTTTTCCATCCCAAGGATAATTCGTTTGTTGCTCAACTTCAAGTGCTTCACCGTTTAAAGTGATTGTTTTCAAACTATTACTTCCGTATAAATTGACATACAAACCTTCCTTCGAAAGATTGTACGCATAATTACCAACTTCAGCGATAGTTCTGGTAACATTTGGCGCACAACAATTTGATAATGCAATATATCCTTCACGCTCATTTCCCCATCTTTGATGAAAAGGCAAATCATCAGAGACATTCAACGGATTGTTGTAACAAAACTTATCACCTTCAAGATTAACTCCTGACAATACACTGTTGTACAAAGCCAGTTCTACAATATCAGCATATTTTGCATCTCCCGTAATTTGCAACATTCTCCAGTTCCATAATACATTTCCAATATTGGCACAAGTTTCAGTATGAGCCGTAGCATTTGGTAATTGAAAAGGACGTCCGTAAGCCTGATGAATTTTTTGAACTACTGTTGGATCATAAGAAGTTCCGTCTGGCGAAACTCCATCGTACAAAGCTCCACAAGCTCCCGTAATGTACATTTTTCTATAAGTAACATCATCCCAAATCGATTCAAGATTGTCTAACAATTTCTTTTCGCCCGTTTCTGCATACAAATCTGCAACTCCTGCATACAAATAATTAGCTCTTACTGCGTGACCCATTGCGATGGTTTGTTGTCTAAACGGAATCCTGTCTTGATTATCATCAGTTCCGTCGTTTGTAGTACCTCGAATGTCAATTAAATTATTGGCCAATTCCAGATATTTTGGATTTTTAGTTGTACGATACATTTCGACAATTCCCATATAATGTGACGGGCAAATTGCATTTCGCGCCAATTCAGGAGATGCTTTTTTATAAAAATCATATAAATAATCGGCAACACCCTTTGCAATATTCAAGAAGTTGGTTTTTCCGGTAGCACGATAATGAATGCAGGCTGCTGTCATTAAATGCCCCATATTATATTTCTCAAAACCCAGCTGTTTTTTTACTTCTTCCGGGCCTAAAGTTCCCCAGCGTTCGTCGATTAAAACCGGAGTATGAATATAACCGTCTTTGCGCTGTACTTTTGCAAAAAGAGCAATGGCTTTATCCATTTCTGCATCCAGCTTTTTATCTTTCGTTACAGCATAGGTTGCTGCCATTCCTTCAAAAATTTTATAAAAATCGCCGTCATGAAAAGATGGACCTTTAAAAGTACCTTTACTTACACCCGCCGCAATTTCAAAATTTTTGTAGGCGTGTGAAATCGAATCGTTATGATACAAATTCCACATGTATGGCAATGTGTTTTTTGTTTCTACATCAAACTGTTCTTTCCAAAAACCATTTGTCCATTTTACATCTTCAAGACCAACGCTTTGTAATTTAGAATATGGACTTTGAGAATTGGCTACTAGACCTTTGTTTTGTGCAAAGATTACGGTTGAAAGAAACAAACTTGAGATGATGATATTCTTTTTCATTTTGAATTTATTTTTTATTTGCCAAGAATTACACGAATTGCATTAATTTTTTCTTTTTCTTGCCACAGATTAAAAGGATTAAATTGATTTTTATACTAAATAATCTGTGCTAATCCTTTTAATCTGTGGCAAAAAACTAATTCGTGGAAATTAGTACAATTCGAGACAACCTTTTTTCTACTTTACGAAGAAATTAATTGTTCTGCTCATAGAATCTCCGTCCGCATCTTTTACAGTTAAAATAAAAGAAGCGAATCCTTTCTCAACTGTTGTAAACTGAATTTCTTTTCCTTTTAAAGTTACTTTTCCATTTTTAAGATCAGAGAAAGTATAAACTGGTTTGTTCTCGTAACCTTTGAAATAATCAACTGCAGAAAGTTTTTTATTTTCTCCTAAATTCACAAAATAATGAGGTGTAGACAACCAATCCAAATAATTGTCCAATTGTGTAAATCCGTCTTTATCTGTATCTGAATTGGCATCTGAAAAATCGCCTTCTTTAGAGTTTTCATTTAAACCAAATGCTTTTTCCCACCAATTTGGTAATCCGTCATGATCTGTATCAAAATCAGCTGCACGTGTTTCTGTAGCGAAATTTGGCCATCCGCCTGTATCAGCTTCGTTATCAATCATTCCGCCCAAACCACTTTTGCTTCCTTTAAAGGTGAAAGTTCCTTTTAAAGTTTCATCAACAATGCGGTTGTCGTGTTTATCAAAAAATGGCTGATTGGCACCAACATCCGAAAGGACATTTTTATAAGCTCCTCTAGCCGATTGAGTTGTAACAAACGATTCAAAAAACGGTTTGTCTACGAAAGTTTCATATTTCACAATTTCATTGTGCGAAACAGTAGACTTTCTGCCTTTCTCTTGCGATTTCTCATCAAAATACCCCTGCATTATATTACCTGTAAAATAATAACGTTGCATTCCTTTTCCAACTCCTTCGTGTTGCGCGTTTAGTGCAACAAATATCTTAGTAGATGCTCCCGGTTTATAATAATTATTTACAAAATTCACTTCATTTGCTCCTCCATCTGTAGTTCTTTGCCCCCAATTGTACACCACATTGTTTCTGATATCCAGTCTGCCCGTATAATAACCATCTCCGTTCAAACCTCCGCCAATACTCCAGTTACGACCATAATTGTGCGCTAATAAATTATGATGAAAACTTCCAATATCTCCGCCAATTGTCGCTGCAAATCCGTGCATTTTTCCAACTTCATATTTATCATGTCCAGCTACATTTAAGGCTTCAGAAATTAAAGTACGCTGCAAAGTAATATGATGTGCTCCTCGAGAACTAAACGATTCATCGATCGTCCAGCTAATCGAACAGTGATCAATAATACTAACATCAGCACCAGTAAGCCCCATTCCGTCATAAGTAGTTCCACCGCCAATTCTAACTTTCAAGAATCGTACAACACCATCATTTCCTGTAAGACCAATAGGTGCTCTGCTGATCGTGATTCCTTCACCTGGAGCTGTTTGACCGGCAATAGTAATATAAGGTTGATTTACGACTAATCTAGAAGCCAGTTTGATATTTCCCGAAACATTAAAAACAATAGTTCTTGGTCCAATTTCCTGATTTACAGCATCACGTAAACTTCCTGGACCGTCATCGTTCAAATTCGTTACTTCAACTACTTTTCCTCCACGTCCGCCAACAGCAAAACGGCCGTATCCTTCAGCTCCCGGAAAAGCCAATTGTGCCGGTTTAAACGACCATACATTTCCTAAAGTCACATCGCCTTTGCTATCTACTTCATCGACTCTCCAATAATAAGTTGTACCGCTATATAAATCAGAAACTGAAAAAGATTTGTCAGTCAATTTTCCTTTAAATTCTTTTGAGGCCTCGGTTGCTTTTTCTACAGCATTTTTATCTTCTCCGAAATAAATTTTATGCGATGCCACATTTTTTGGTGCATCCCATTTCAAAAGAATACTTTTAGTTACTTCAACATGTTCGTCTCGATTTCTTGGTTCCGGGGTACGTGCCTGATTCATCAAGTTTGGCGTATCAATTTCAAAACCATTAATAACAATTTGTTTTACAACATCTGGATTTGTCGTTGGATCAATTTCAAAACGAACGATCACATCTTTTCCTTTTTCAGCATTAAAAGTAATGTACGCCATCGATGCATCAATTTTAGCATTGGCTCTTTGACTCGCATTTATAGTTTCCTGCAATTTTCCGTTCACAAAGATTTTTATAGGCGAAAAAGTTTTTCCCGTAATTACATCAAAAGCGTTGTGAAAAGTCAAAAGCGTGTGTTTTCCAGGTTTTAATCCGCTAATTTTTAATTCTAAATTCTCACTTGTAACCAATCCGTCACTTCCTAATCTGTTGTAATAAGGCGCGCTCATTCCAACTTTATACCATTTTGAAGTAAAGCTGCCTTTTAGCTTAAAACTAACGTTATTGAACGATTTCTCAGCCTCTTTTGCATCGTTAATAACCCACGATTCATAACTTGGATCATGAACTTCTTCTAATCTTCTTTGGAAAAAATCAAAATCGACTTTTACGATTTGTTTTTCAGCTGATTGTGCTTGTCCATTTGCAGCAAAAAGTAGTGCTAAAGCAAAAGAACTAACTAATTTCTTTATCATGTTTTTTTAATTTAATTTTATTTTTTCTTCTGCTGATTTGTCCAGCAGATTTATTATATCTTTTTTTCTTTCTTCAGGAATAACTTTTAAAACTTTCAATTCGCCATTTACAAGTTCAGCTTCGACAGTTGTATTTTGTGTTGCATGTAATTTGAAGTGAACATTCCAGTCTTTTTGCCAGGCCGGAAAAATATAAATCTTACCATTAGCCTCTTGCAAAAGCATTTCCTGCATACCAATCATACCTGATCCGCCCCAATTATGATCTGGAACCCAATCAAAACCAGGGCCCCAAAATGCTGGAAATCTCCTCTCTGAGTTTGCCATTTTTAATACATTATATTTTGCTGCTTCATTTGTTAATCCTAATCTTGCTGCAAAAATATTGTCTTGCTTCCATCCAACGTGACTTCTAAATTTTATCGCATCACGATCGTATTTCCACGTATTTAATGCCGTTTCTAAATCTGGTTTTCCAACACCATAAATTCCCCATGGATATACAGGATACAATTGAGGAACTTCTGAATTATTAACTCGTTCCCAAGATTTTGCAGGAACTAGAACTTTATGATTCTCAATTTCTCCAAAATTTAAAGGCGGAATTCTGGTTTGAAAACCTTTCAGATATTCGAGATTTTCTTTAGACAATTCTTTTTCTGAAAAGTTTAAAAGCTGTTCTGTAATTACTTGCAAAGCCGATATTGTACTGTTTGCATTGTAGGTCATTTTATACGTTTCTGCACCAGACCCCGGATATAAAACTAACTTCCCATTTCCGTCCAGCGCTTTTCTTCCTCGTTGTTTCGCCAAATATTGATAGTGTTCATCAAAAAATCGAAGACAGCTTATGATAAACGAATTGTACTTTTGAATGTCTTCACCTGCGTATTCTTTCTGTTGCAGCATCATTTGGCAAAACTCAAAAACCGTGTCCCATTCATATTCCAGCCAGGCATTATATTCCATACCAGGATCATAATCTGCGGGACGTTTCCAATCGTATTCCGCAGGATTTGGTAAACCAAAATTTTCTAATTGCTCTGTAAATGATGCTCCGCCGTGTTTCCAATAAACCTTGCTTCGTAATTCAGCATTCTTTTGCAAATTCAAATAATAATCCAATTGCGATTTCATCATATCAAAATCGCCGGTTTTCACCATCGGAAAATAAACCAATCTTTGATTCTGAGCTGTCATTGTTCCTCCGCCCCAATTCCTAAAATCAGGCGTGAAATCTAAATCCGGATTTGTAAAAACTGGATCAACCGTAAAAAGTCCACCGTTGAATTTTGTTGGATATTTTCCGTATGCATTGCATCCTAACATATAACGGAATAACTGATAATTTTGTCCAATTTGATAAACAGAATCACTTGCCGCAGCACTACTTTTCTGAGTGTAAATAAAGCTGCGATTCCAGAAATCATTCCACCATTTTACAGTGTTTTTTTCAACTTGTTTGGAAGTAATTTTACTTGCAGAAATCTGTTTTTTTAATTCGTTATTCCAAGTATTTATATCACTTTGATTGGTGTATAAATGAAGTTCTAAAGATTGTTTTTTAGAAGGTTTTATACTCGAAAGACTGAACCCTTTAAAATCTGTTGACTGATATTTCCCTAAATAAGTTCCGTCAGGTTTTAAACCGCTTCCCGTCATAAAACCGCCGAAAGTTAAATTAGATAAAGGATTAAGCATTTGATCCTTTACAGATTCCATTTTCTGTTGTTTTACAGCAACATCAAAAACCGTATTTTCTCTGTTTCTATGATAAAATTTGACTCCATTATTTTCAAATGAAATTGAATCTTTATATGTTATAATTTCGCCTTGCGGTGCCCATTTATAAGAATTGGCATTATTTGCCTTTCCTTTTGATTCGCGGTTTTTATAACGCCAACTTTCATAAGAAGCTGTCATTTTTAAAGCTGTCTTACTTTCTAAATCCAAATGAATTACAGGTTTAAAAACATCTACCCAAAGCTTGATTTTGGTATTATTCTGTCCAATTAAAATGTATCCGTCTTTTAGTTTTAATTCCTGATGAAAACCTTCTTTTCCAGCAAAAGGATTCGGACTTAAACTCACTTTTACTCTTCCTAATTTCAATAAAGTATTGTGTTCGTCAAAAGTCCCGCTTCGAGAGAAATAAAAATACAAATCTCCATTTTCTACCCAAACATTCATTCCAATATCTCCACCTCCCAAAGGCATCGATTCTGATGAATTACTGCTTTGCGTTGTCCAAATTTGATTGTAATTCTCGAGCACAGGAATCTGCGCTTTAATACAAAGCGTGGTAAAGAGAAGTATGTATTTTATGTATTTCAATTTTACTCTTTTTTTTATTTTTTTGTCATTTCGAGGTACGAGAAATCAAACGCGTAAATCGACAAAGATTAAAGAAATTCTGTGCGGAACTTCTAGTGCGATTTCTCGTTCCTCGAAATGACAAACTAGAGTTTAAACTCACCATTAACAATTAACAATTCACCATTATAAATCACCATTATAAATCACCATTCATCAGTTCTAAAAGACGAAACCGGTAAACCACCAGCACTAAAAAGTTCCGCTTTTGCAAAATCTTTCCATAAATAACGTATTGCTACTGGTTTAGCCACTTTATCTGATGTTAACACTACTGATTTTCTTCTTACAACCGTTTTAGCGGGATAAAACACTTTATCTTCTCCTGCAATTTCAAAACCTAAAACTTCTTTATCATACGACGTAATTCCGTTGGTAACATCATCAAAAGAAACCGTAACTGAACCGTCTTTTATTTCCATCGATTTATATTTTGGGCTCTCAAATTCAAAACCTTCGATTCCGTACGTTCTTGCTAAAGCTTGAAAAGCCAAACGGTTTCCTCCTTTTTCCTTGTCCATTGGATGAATATTATTTTCTTCTCCAACATCCATTAAAACTGCCATTGCCGAATTTGGAATTTCCTTTGAAGCTTTCAACTGTGCTTCTCTTATATAGGCTGAATTGTATTTTTCTAAATAATCTTTTGGATGAAACGAGGCATAATTAAACGGTGCAATTTGGGCGTAGTAAAACGGAAAATCTCCTTGTTTCCATAAAGCTCTCCAGCTACTTACCATTTTCTTCATCAAAGCTGTATATTCCGAAGCTCTTTCGTAATTGGATTCGCCTTGATACCAAATACAGCCTTTTATTCCGTAACCAACTACAGGCGAAAGCATTCCGTTAAACAAAGTCGTCGGAACACGATTTGGATCTTTTGCTAATTCTTCTTTCGTAGTAGGAATTTTTGCACTTGCAAAATCTTTTAGCATTTCCAGATTCATCCACGCTTCCATACTTGAACCTCCGTACGAAACATGAATTAACCCAACCGGAACATCTAAAACTTGTTCTAAAAGTGAACCAAAATACCAAGCGGTTGCGCTAAAATTTGATGTTGATTTTGGAGATGCTACTTCCCATTTTCCATCAAAATCTTGCAAAGGTTCTAAAACTGTTGCACGCGGAATTGTGATTAATCGAATGTTTTTATTAGTTGATCTTACAATGATCTCATTTCCGTTTTTAACGGGCTGACCTTGAAAGCCTTTCAACGGCATTTCCATATTCGACTGTCCGGAACAAAGCCAAACTTCACCAATTAAAACATTTTTAATACTTACTTTTTCAATTCCTTCTGAAACTTCAATCGAATACGGTCCGCCAAATGATGGCGTTTGTAATTCCGTTTTCCATTTACCGGAATTGTCTGCTTTTGCTTTGTAGATTTTAGAATTCCATGATGTTTTTATGGTAACATTGGCGTTCTTTTCTGCCCAGCCCCAAATTGGTGCATTTGATTTTTGCTGCAACATCATGTTATCACTAAACAACGCTGGCAGTTTGATTTTAGCATTGATTTGAATACTTGCCAAAAGCATTAAAAAAACAATAATTAATTTTTTCATTTTATATTTTTTTTTGCCACAGATTAAAAGGATTATTTTGATTTTTTCTGCCACGAATTCACAAATTATCTTAAAACATATAATTAGAAAAATGGCTAATATTTAATCTGTGCTAATCATTTTAATCTGTGGCTAAATTTTTATTTATTTCTCTTTCACAAGTACAACTGGCCCTAATAATCCTGCTTTAAGCAGCGGTTCACCTTCCAAACGAAATGTAGCATTTGTCCACGTCAATCGTTCTTCTTTCGGTAATTTTTGGTCGCCTATTAATCGATTTGCCCACGTATTTGTGGTTTTGATTTCTATAGTATTTTTTCCTTTTTTCAAAGCTTGCGAAATATCTGTTTTAAAAGGAAATGTCCAAAGCGTTCCACAGTCTTTTCCATTGACTTTGATTTCCGCAATATTGGTAATTTCACCTAAATCCAACCAGATTTTATTAGTGTCTTTTGCTTTCCAAAGAAACTCTTTTTTATAAATTACAGTTCCTGAATAATACTTAATCTGATCATTTTCAGAAGTACTCCAGTCAAAAAGTTTGCTCGTTTTAACCACTTCTTTTGGACCTTTAAACTCAGGATCAAATTGTAATTCCCAGTTTTCATCTAAAGTCTGAACTTTTTCAAATTGTGAATCTTTTTTATAGTTATCAACCATGAGCTCTTCCATTTCATCTTTAAAAATAACAAAACCAGATTCGTTAGCATCTAAAGTTATCGAAACAATTGTTCTGTCATCTAAAATCATCCAATTGTCTAAAACCGAAGTTTTATCAGTTACAGGATTGTACCATTTCGGAACTTTTCCCGCAATTCTAAAAGAAGCTTTAAATGTTCTTTTTTGCTCTTTTTGATTCGAAATAAAATAAATATCTTCCGTATCCGATTTTCGGTGTGTCCAGGCAATTGTTTCAGAATCGGTTCTGTTTAAATTTGGAAAGTAAACATCTTGCGTAATTCCAATTGAGGTAAAATCATTTTCTAAATAAGGTAATTTGATAACTGTTCCTTTTCCTATTTTCCAAGTTAACGCGTTAGACTTATTCCAAATTTGATCAATTACATTCTGCCATTTTTTAAAATCTTCATTGGATTGTAAACCCGGTTCTAAATTTGGTTTTTCGTCTACAAAAACAGTTGCTCCATCTTTTACTAATTGCAGGATTTTTTCGGCGGAAGCCAAAGAAAGCAACTTATTTGGAGCCATTTTATGACTTCCCGGAAACAATAAAGCGCCGTATTCGATTCCGCCATCAAAAGAAATTTTTCCGTTCTCTACTTTTGCCCGATTTATCAAAACATCGGAGTTGAATGAATCGTATTGATAACCGTTCATTGCGTTAATCCATTGCGATAAATCGGTTGAGTTTTTAGAGAAACTAACTTCTTTTGGCATTTTAGCGCTAGGCTGTGCTTCATTTTTTAAACGAATGGCTTCGCTTTCTACCCTTTCTTTTCCAAAAATATTCGGAATAAAAGGCACTAAACGATCAGGAAGTATGGAACGAGAAGGTAAATCCTCGCCAACAAAAACGGCCAAATCTATAACTGGTTTTCCTTTTTGCAATTGAAACTGTACTCTTTGGCAATATTCAAACCATGCTTTTCCGGGTTCCCACCAAGTTTGGTCTCTTTGAAAATACGTTCCAATCCCGTCCAGAGTCATTCCCGGTTTTCTGTCCAACCACGGATTATGTACAAAAACGTGATAGAAAAAACGGTTAATTCCTAAAGCATAATTTCTGTCGGCAACGACTTTTAAATTGCCCGGATGCTCGTCCCAATCCATTTTTAGAGCCGTAAAAGCTTCTGCCTGAATAATATCTTTTCCATAAATGTGTCCGCCCGAAATAGCGTCTAACATATCGTTTGGTTTATCATGCGTTGGGCTTTTTAGCCAAAATTCGCCACTTGGGTAATCGATATATTTAAAATGCAAAAGTCCGTCGCTCATCATGGTTGGCGCGACATTTTCTGAACTGAATTTTACATTGGCATCGTCAGCAATTTGTCGTAAAGTTCCAAAGAAATTATCGGCAACTAATTCTGAAATTGTTTTTCGAACATCATATAAAACTTTCTCTGATGTCTCAATATTTTTTACAGGAATTCCCGCCATAACGGGTAGATAATCTACAATATCATAACCTCTGCGAGTTTTAAATTCGTTTCTAAAAACTGGCGACCAAGTTTGGCTTCCACATTCCCAACTGTCCATGTGGAGAATTTTAACGACTTTTGAAGCCAATTCAGGACCTGCAACACGAAGCATTTCGCCAAACCAATGATCCAATTGAAAACGAATGGCTTCGGGATTAAATTTATCTACTTCCAAACCTCTTCCTGCTCCTGCTGTGGCATTTTCGTGTCCTGTAGAAGTATGTCCGAAACGAATGATTCTCCAATTTCCTTTCGTAGAAGTTTTCCAATTTAAAACTCCGTTTGCATCAACAAACTTCGCAATATTGATCATTCTTGATAGATCAACGCAATCTGTAGTGCTAATTTCATTTTCGGTTACTTGTGGACTTAATCGCCAAATAGCTCCAGATTTTCCCTGGTAGTTATCGATTAAAGGTTCGTTTGATAAATAGATTTTTGCCACTTTTAAACCTTGGTTCCATTTTGCAGGATCTAAGTCTTCTGCGCCTGGTTCTGTTCCTTCTGGATCGTAACCGAATCTAAAATATTTTGCTTTTGTAGGTACAATGCTGTGCGTATAAAATGCATCAACATCTTGCCAACCGTGACGTGGCGTTGTTAATCTTCCTAAACTTTTAAAATTTATGCCATCATTGCTATATTCAATTATTAAACGATGCGCCTGATAATTATTTCCTTTGGTTTCTATTTGAATGGATTTACATAAAAAAGGTTCATCAAATTGGTATTGAATCCAACCCTTTTTTGGCATTCTAAATAATCCGTCTTTATCTGATGAACTTAGAATTGTCGCATCAGATTCGGGATTGGTTGATGTTATTTTTGGTCGTTTTTTATTTGATGTAATAAAACCTTCTTTTACCGGAACGGCAAACGTTGCAATATCCTTATAATAGTCTTTGTAATGATTTGGAACGGCTAATTTTAAGTTTTTAAAGTTATTTCCGCTTAGGATTGTATCTTTCCAAACTACTTTTTGCATTGACATTTCGGGCGTTATCCAAGGTCCTCCTGCAACGGCAAAACCATCGGCGGGATGAAACCCTATTTTTACTCCAACGCGATCTGCTTCTACTAAAGCCCAACGTACCAAATCCCAAAATTCTTTGCTTAACTGCAAAACTGGCGGATTTATTAATGGCGGATTTGCAGGCCCTTTTATCGTCATTAAATAAGCTCCTTCGATACCTGCACGTTTCATTGCTTCTAAATCGGCTGTGATACCTTCTTTAGAATAGGCACTTTGCATCCAATACCAATACGTCCACGGTTTTGAGGATTCTTTTGTAGGCTGAAATATTGTATTTTCTTTTTTATGGATTTCCTGTGCGAAAACTAATCCCGCAAAAAGTAACATTAAAAAGAAGGTTGTTTTTTTGAACATTGCTTTTCTTGTTTTTTCTTTTGTCCTCTCGACGAAGGAGAGATCACACACGAAACTCTACACAGAGAATCGTCAATCTTTGTCGAACTACTAATGTGATCTCTCCTTCGTCGAGATGACAAAATCATAGCTTTCACTTTTTATGTAAACCCGACAGTCCCGAGGCTTCGGGAATGTCGGGTTTAAAGCGTAATAATTAAAACTTAAACTTCTTCAAACTTTCTTCTAATCCGTTTTTTTGTGATTCAAATGGAACTAAATAAAAGCTATATTGGTAATCTCCTGATTTAATTTGATATTTTTCTAAAGGCTGAGCAACGGCTGTCCAACTATCATTTCCTCCAACTCCCATCTGAATCAAATCAATATTGACAGTCAAAAATCCTGGATCTTTTAGATCAAAAGTATGTTTCGCAGCACTTAAATTTTCTTGTGTGTACGGCCATACACTCATGCTCAAAACTTTATTATCGTCGACAACCAATAAACCTTTGTTTTTTTGTGGCGTTGTAAAAGCCATCCATCTCACTTCTGTTCTATTGGCATTTTCCTGAGGTTTCACATAATGCTCCAGAAAATCATTTATTGGTAAAGAATATTTGCCTACAAATGAGCCGAAACTTCTGTCATTGTAGTTTTCTAATTCCCCTTTTCCATACCACGAAATCTGATCGAATTTTCTTTGAACGCCCATCTGCATTCCAATTTTTGGAATGTTTGGCAATTTGTTTGTGGCTTTCAAACTGTAATCAACTTTGATAATTCCATTTTCATTGATTTTATAAACAACTTGTACTTGCGCACTGTCTTTTATAATTTCGTAATCACTGGTAACAACTATTCCTTCAATTGCTGTAGCCATTTTAGTGTTCACTAATTTTGGTTTTGCCTGATACCATGGTTTCAAAACCTTATTTGATTTCCAGCCTCTTTTGTCATTATCGGTAAGAGGTCTCACAAAATTAGGCAACAACGGAGCAAAAACTTGCTCTTCTCCATTGAAAACATAAGAGTTTAATGCCCCGTTTGTTTTACTAATATTGATTTGAAAAGTTTTTCCTTTAATTTTAAAATCTGAATCAGTATCAGTTCCTTTCATTCCAAGATTGTTTCCTTTTGCAAAATCGGAAGAAACATCAGCTTTCTTTAATAAAAATTGATCTTCCGCTACAGCGTAACCTTTTGCTGCCCAAAGTTCATCTTTTGAAAGCTGAAATTCGATATTTAGAAAGTATTCAGCATCTTTTTTCAGCTTTGGCAAATACTGTTTTACATCTAAAATCGTAGATTGTCCCGCTTCTAAATTGAAAGGTTTTAAGATTTGAGTTTTTACAACATTTCCGTTTTCCAGAATTTTCAAAACCGGAATATATTCTCCTAGCGATTTTACTGCCTGACGATTTTTTATTTCTAATTGAAAACCTTCTTTTAATGTACTTGTTGCAGGTTGATAAATCCATTTGTTCTCATAAATAGAACCTTTTGGTTTTCCGTTTGAGTCGACAATTCCTTTTGTATTAAAGTTTCCATCGTGGTATTTTTCGCCAAAATCTCCTCCGTGTGCAAAAAATTCCTGTCCTGTTGCAGGATCTTTTTTCAATAATCCCTGATCTTTAAATTCCCAAATGCAACCTCCGATAACTCGTGGAAGCGAACGGAATTCATCCCATAATTCTTTTAAATTTCCAACTGAATTTCCCATGGCATGAGAATATTCTACAAAAATAATTGGTCGTGTATCTTTCTTTTGATCGACTAAAAATTTAGGTGTAAAAACGCCCGGATAAAAACGGCTGACCATATCAACATACGGTTCGTCTTGTGGATTTTCAAATCGATACGCGTGATCGATTGTTTTTGGATATCTTGGATCTAACGGATCAATGTATCCGTCTAATCTTGGATTTCCTTGCGCTGGTTCGTAATGTACGGGACGTGTAATGTCAAAATCATGTACCCAACCAGCCATTGCTGCATGATTTGGGCCTTTTCCACCTTCGTTTCCTAAACTCCAAAAAACTACTGATGGATGATTTTTATCTCTTTCAACCATTCTGGACATACGCTCTAAATAGGCGTTTGTCCATTTTGGGTCGTTGCTTAATTTTCCGCCAATTCCGTGCGTTTCCTGATTCGCTTCGTCCATTACCATGATTCCGTATTGATCGCATAAATCGTAGAAATAGGGATCGTTTGGATAGTGGCTTGTTCGTATAAAATTGAAATTGAATTTTTTAATGGTTGTAATATCTTCTTTAATATCGTCTCTTGTAACGGCTTTTCCCCTTGTTGGATGCTGGTCGTGACGGTTTACTCCATACACATAAGTTTCCTTTCCGTTGATGAGCATTTTGCCATTTTCTTTAGAGAATTCGACAGAACGGAAACCAACTTTACAGCTTTTAACCTCGGTAATTTGTCCCTTTGGATCTTTTATCGACATTACCAAAGTATATAAATTTGGCTCTTCTGAACTCCATTTTTTTGGATTTGCAATATTCTCTTTAAACATTCCAAAGCGAACATTATCCAAACGTGGATAACTTTCGTTGATCATGTCGATAACGGGTTTCTGAAGTGGTTCTTTGAATAAAGCCACATTATTAGCGTCGTATAATTGTGCCTGAAAGGTATAATCTTTGATTTTTTCGCCTGTTAGATTTTCTACTTTTGGTCGTAATTGAAATGAGGCGTCTTTATACTGTTTGTCTAATTTGGTTTGATAAAAGAAATCCTGAATGCGTAGTTTTGGCTCTGCCATTATAAAAACTTCACGCTGGATTCCGCTTACGCGCCAATGATCCTGATCTTCAAGATACGAACCATCTGTCCAACGAATTACTTGTACCGAAACTACATTTTCTCCCTCTTTTAAATAAGGTGTTATATCAAATTCTGATGGTAGAAAACTGTCTTCTCCATATCCCAAAAACTCTCCATTAAGCCAAACTTGAAAACCTGAACTTACAGCACCAAAATGTAGGGTTACGGTCATATCTTTCCAATTTTCGGGAACGGTAAAACTACGCTGATAGGAACCAACTCCGTTATAATCTTTGGGTATAAAAGGCGGATTTATTGGTCTGAACGGATAAACAGCACTTTTATAAATGGGAATATCGTATCCTTTTAATTCCCAGTTCGATGGCACTTCGATTTTTTTCCAACCTTCCACTTTTCCTTTATAGAAATCTTTTGATGCTTCTTTTAAGTTTGATGCATATTTAAAATCCCAGTCGCCCGCAAGCATTTTTAAACGGCTTTTGGTTCTATCACCTTTTAGAGCATCTTCTACATTGGTGTATGAATAAGCTGTTGCTCGTGATGGCTGACGGTTTATACTTGTAACGGTTGGATCTTCCCAAGGTGCAAATTCATACTTTTTTGGTATCTCAGGAATTCCCGCAGGTTCACCGGTTACAGATTGTGCGTGTGTGTAAGATGTGAATAATAAAATGCAACATGTGAATACTGACTTTGGTATCGAAAATCGAAACCTGGAAAAGTGATTTATTTGAACTGGCTTGAACATTAATTCTATTTTTTTTAGTTTTTTGCAATTCCGACGAAGGAGGAATCACACTCGTATATTAACAAATATTATTAACTTTTCTATACAGAGTTACTTGTGTGATTTACTGCGTCTGTTCGCTATTGCTCGGGTCTCGTTCCTCGAAATGACAAACTGTGTCTTTATTATCTTGTAGTTATAAGTCCCAACAGGTTTTCTATCGAAACTCTTTACTCTTTACTCTTTACTCTTTACTCTTTTTAACCTTCTCCGGTGGTGCCACAAAATTCAATTTGCTAACTCCTAAATCTTTCGAAGTTGCAACAGCAATTCCTCTTTGTTCGGCTTTGTTTACGGCGCAATAAAAATGATACACCACTCCATCATGTTTTACGACAAATGATTTATGCGCAAACATATTATCATAAGGTTCAGATGATTTAATTAAATCCTCGCCTTTCCAGTCAGTCCAGTTTACTAAATCATTCGAAACTGCAAAACGGTTAAATGCTCCTTGATTCCAACCTGTCCAAAAAGCTCCAAAATAGAACATCACCCAAGTATCGTTAATACGCTGAATATAAGCATCTCCCGAGATTCCTTTATGATGATTGATTAAGGGTTTATTGCCATAACGCTCCCATTTTTTCATATCGTTCGATACTGCCATCGCAATACGTTCTGCACCTTTAGCAGGATTTATACTATCGCCACGGGCATTATAATACATTATAAAATTGTGTCCTGTCAATTTATCTTTATCACGAATCACACTGTTTTTGTACATCGTACTATTATCCCACCATTTAGCATCTTTGTCTTTTGGCGTTAAAACCGGATTTTCTAATCTTTGAAATTCGTGTGGTTTTGTTGGTGCTTCTTTGGTATACGCCATTCCGATTGATAAAACGCCTGCTTCGTAACCTTTACTGTCTCCTCCAAAATAACTCATCCAGTATTTATCCTCGTATTTTTCCCATTCGTAGCTTCCGCCCCAAGTTGGGTCTTGTAATGAAATATATCCGGCTTTTTGGTTCACATCCCAGTGTTTTTCGTTTTCTGAGAATGACATTACTTTTCCTAAATATTTCCAATCTAGTAGATTGTCGCTTTCTGCTAACCACGTTTCATAACCTCTACCGTCGTAAATTAAATACGTCATATACCATTTACCGTCTTTTCTAAAAACACTCGGACAATCCATTTTGTATGAGTTGTCTGTGGGAACCATTACTAAACCGTATTTGTAAGGCGTTTTTACTTCGTTGTAAATCTCCTGCATTACGTTTTCAGTAATTTCTCTTTTCTTATATTTGGTTGCACAGCTTGTTATAGCAAGTACAGAAATGGCGATTAATAAGAATTTAATTTTCATATTATATTACTTTTGCCTCAAAGGCGCTAATTTTTTTATTCACTACGAATCTTAGCTATTGAAATAATCTCGTAAAGTCGCTCAGTCACAAAGTTTCTATATTCTTTACTCTATATTCTATTCTCTATATTCTATTCTCTATATTCTATTCTCTATATTCTATTCTCTAAAATCTTGTATCCTTTTTCTATTTCTTCAATTCTTCTAAACGGGATTCCATCACCTCTTTATTCAATTTTACTTTTACCATTCCCATTGGGTGAAATCTTCTTTTTAGGTCGATTGCTGCATAAACTATGGTATAAATATCATTGCCTTCTGGAATTAAGCATAAAGGCGTTCTCATTATATCCCACCATTTATCGACTTTAGTTTCGATTGGAAGATATCTTGCTTCACCCCATTTTTTTCCATCTTTGGATAATGAATAGGCAATCATGTTAGGCAAATGATGTCCCCAACCTTCTGGGCCTCCATCAAAAATAGCGATGTACATTCCGTTTGGAAGCTGGCTCACAATTGGATTCTCCACAAAAAACGGATGCATGGATTTGATTGGTGTATTTTCGTCTTTTATTCTTGTCCACGGACCTTCTAAACTCTTTGATTCGGCCAAAGCTACAAACCAGCCTTTTCCTGATTTCTTTGGATAATCTGCCCAAGAATTGAACGGATATGCCCCGCTATAAAATCCGAAGTACTTATCGCCAACTTTATAGGGAAAAAATGAGGCAACTCCCTGACGGCCTTCCCACGGTTGAGAATCTAGGCCAGGTTCCATAATGATTCCCATATCTTTATACGGGCCACCAATTCCGTTGATTCCTTCAACGGTTGATTCGCAACGCCAGATTCTACCAAAAGAATGGTTTGGCTGTATTTCTTTATGAACGGTATACGCTAAATAATAGCCGTACCATTTGTTTGCCTTTTCGTTAAAAACAGGCATATACGACCAAATAGCGGCACGGCGATCATTCATTGGGTTATCATCTTCGGTTATGGCGTAAGTTCCGCTGGCTTGGTAGATTGTCGATTCACGTTTCCAATGAATTGCATCTTTACTAGTCCAATGTCCAATTTTGGTTTTTACGCGATCATAATAATAATCAACTCCTTTTTCTCCGGCTCTTTCGGTGGGAAACATATGATAGGTATCGCCAACTTTTACAACTCTTCCGCCTTCAAAACCCCCTTGAATACCTTCTGTTCCGGGCATTCCTTCTTCAACAACGGGTTTATTTTCACCGCCAATAATTTCGAAAAGTGGTTTTTCATCTGAGAATCCTTCAACAATAAATGTTGGATTCCAAAGTTTTCCATCTGGAAGTGCTGCGTTTCTTGGTTCTAATTTTTGGCTGCTTTTCACAATTCCTAAAACTGTGAATAATCCTTTTCCTAAATTTATAGTTTGAGTCCCTTTAGGATAAGAAACTGCATAAACATTTATAGGAGACAAACCTGATACAGTAACTCCATTTTCAAGAATTAATTTGGCATTTGATTTATCACTCAATTGAAGATAATCGACATTATTTTTCTCCTGAAAAGCGCCAATAAGAATTTGAACGTCTTCTTTGAATTTCAATTTTAATGGAGCATTTTTTCCATTTTTATAACTTTCTAATGGCAATTCAATTCCCGTTAATCCTTCTAATTCTGGAGCAAGTTTGACAATATTGTGTTTACTTCCTGAAAACACATGAGCATACTTGGTTGTTTTGAAAGTTTTGTACTTATTGATTACTTCAAAAGACGCTGGTTTCCAAGCTGAGTTTTGTGCTGAAACTTGAATACAGAAAGTTAACAGCATTAGAAAAGTGCATTTTAATTTGAAGGTGTATTTTGTAATTTTTGGTGACATTGGTTATTTATTTTTGATTTTTTTGTCATTTCGATCCCGAAGCTTCGGGATCGAAATGACAAACTGGCGTTATAATCTTTGTGGTTACGCGTGCGATTTCTCGTTCCTCGAAATGACAAACTAGACATTTACACACTAAGAACTCAAATCGCTTTATAACTCACTTTATATTCTACATTCGGTTTAACGGTCAATTGATATTTATTTTTGGCTAATTCTGTAATCGTTCCAGAGTTTGTTTTGGGTTTAGCTGAACTTTCAAAAATTAATTTTCCTTCTCCCTCACCTGCTTTTACTTTAATTTCTTTGGTGCTGCAATACAATGCAACTTCTCCGTTTGGTGTTGGCACTTTTCCTTCCATCCATTTTAAACCTCCAAGATTTGGTTTAATTTCATATTCTGAATAACCCGGAGAGGTTGGTTTTACACCTAAATAATATTTTCCTAATAAATAAATTGGACTCGCGCCCCAAGCGTGGCAAAGGCTTTTTCCGTAAGGACGCCCATACATCGACAAATGTTCGGTTCCTTTTTTCTTTGGATTGTATTCTTCCCAGAAAGATGTAGCGCCCTCATTCAACATTCCGCCCCAATAATCTTTCATTTCTTTTAAAACGTAATCCTGTTCGCCCATCGCACATAATGCTTCTAACTCGTAAAAACGCATATATGGAGTCGTGATTTGAAGAACATCTTTATTGAGCAATACTTTATTTTTTACACTTTGCTTTTGTTCTTCATTAAAATAATTAAAGAAAATACCAAACATATTAGCGTATCTGGTTACAATGTTTTGCACTTTACCATCGATACGCTGGTGCTTCATGACGTTTTCTTTTTTATCCCAAAATACCTCAAATAATTTTGTTTTTAAATCATTAGATAATTTTTGATATTGTTTTTGGTCCTCATTTTCACCTGCAATTTTAGCACTAACTTCCATGGCTTCTAAGCTTCTTACTAAAAGCATTTGCTCAAAACTAACCTCGCCAGTTTTTGGTAATCCGTCTGCCCAGTCAATAAAAACCCAGTCGCCTTCTAATGGTTCAAGGAATCCGTTTTTGTTTCTTCTTTCTAAACAGAAATCCATAAGTGATTTCATTCGTGGATAAAAAGTTTTGATGAATTTCGTATCTCCAGTATGTAAATAGTAATCATAAACACCTACAAACCAATACAGCGAATAATCCATTATAATATTTACGTGAGCTGTTACAGGATCTTTACCACGAAGTGCCAACAGCGTTCGTTCTATTGAAGCCGAATCAAAAAATAAATAATAATTCATTAAATAGCTTTGATAAGCATCGCCAGACCAAACCCAACGGTCGCGTTTTATTCCGTCTATAAAAAATTCGCGAGATGTTAAATGCATCGTGTAAGCCGACACATCCCAAATTTGATTCAATTGTTGGTCTGATGATTTGAATGCACCACGATAGTCTAATGGTAAATATTCGTAAAGCATCGAAATTGAATCATATTTTACCGATGCATCTGCATGAACCTGAACGTAGCGGAATGCTTTTGATCCGTTATGTGTATATGTTTCCGGTTGTTTTCCATCAAAAGATAAATGATCTAGTGTTTCGCATTTAGCAGAATCTAAAGCTTCCTCGCGAGATTCGCCATAATAAAGTGCTACTTTACCTTTTCCTTTTAAGCCGTGAATTTTAATATAACCAAACGTTTCTTTACCAAAATCTATTAATTGACCACCAGCTATTTTTTCTGTTTTTTTGGCGTTTAAAGGTTTGGTTGTTAGTTTAAATTGAGATGGTTTATGCTCTGGTACATCAAAATTCCAAGAACCAACAGGAACCCAAGGTGTACCAGATTGTTGTGCTTTTCCAGTTTCATCAATCCAAAGTTTATCTTCGTTTGTTACCTTCCAGGAGGCATCAGATTTAACGTAATTACCTGCAATATAAATCGCTGGCAAAACTTCCTGATTATACACTTTGAAGGAAATTTTGTGTTTTCCTGCTGGAATTGTTATTGATTTTGGCTGTCCATAAACCTGAACACCATCTAAAAGTAATTGAAAAGGTCCTTCTGAGTAGATTTTTACCTCGTCTGGTTTTGGAATATCTACTTCTGTTTGAAAAGTTACTAAGGCATAAGGACTGTAATATTGCCAAAGCGGCGGAAATACTGCTTCGCGTTCTGTACGTCTTACTTGCATTTTATTGCTTAACCAAACTTCAAAATCACCTGGATACCAGATCCATGTTGCTTCTTTGGATTTTTCCTGTGCCGATACTAAAGAACAAGTAAAAAGAGCGACAAAAAGAAGAATAACTTTAAAAATTGAAAATTGGTTCTGCATATAAAAATAATTTAACGCTAAAGATAAACGTTCTTTTTACATTTCATAACCTGTACTGTCCTGTTTACGCGGAATAATTAACTTTTTTAATACATTGAACATAATTTTAGTCCCATTTTTTTATCTAATTCTCTAAATTTTATTTCATTTTTATTTAAATAGATAATGGGTTGTGAGATTTATCATTCAGGCTTCTTGAAAATCGTCATAAAAAAATGCTTCAGGGTTTCTGAAGCATTTTTTAATTATTTTCTAAAGTTTATCTGATAGTTTTAGTTTCCATTAAAAATAAAATAATTAATACGCACTACTTTGTCTTCTTCTCAATTTAATTGTTAACCGTGATAATGATTTTATTTTCCTCGTGTTGAACCGTTACAAATTTTCCGTGAGCAAAACCAATATCATGAAGCCATTTTCCGCAAAGACGGATTTCAGGAAATACCACATAACGCATATATGCTCTTCGAATATACTTACTATGGATTTTTAATTGCCGTTTTCCTGCACGTTCAATTATATTTTCTTGCTTCATGATTATTAGTAATTTACACAATATTACTATAAATTATATTAAAAAGAAAATAAATCAACAAATAATGTTGATTTTAATTTATTACGCTTTGATTTTCAAGTCATTAAAATTTTGCGATATTTGCAGGAGAATTCATAAATTAACAATGTGTCGAAATTAAACTTGAATAGAATAAAATCTGTCTTGGCAGAAAAAAATAGAAATGGTAAAGATTTAGCAAGTCATTTAGGCAAAACAGAAACAACTGTTTCTCGCTGGTGTACAAATGAAATTCAACCATCTGTTGAAACACTTTATGAAATTTCTAAATATTTGAAAATTGATATTCGGGAGTTGTTGGTTTCTACGGGGAATAAATAGTATTTTAAATTTGAAATTACCAACATTACATTAATGGATTAAAATCATCCGGCAATTTAACTGTAAGTTTATTATTTTCCACAGATTGAGGACTCTCTTTTGGATCAAATGCAATAAACATTGCTACTTTGTAATCACTTTCTGGTACATTTTGAAATTTATATTTTCTAACCAATCCTTTTCCAAAAATGCGTATTCCTTCCTTATTAAATTCTTTAATTTCATCTTCACAGTTTAATAAATAACGTTGCAATTGGCTAATTTCAATTTCTGAATAAATATCTATCAAGTCTCTTAAATCCTCGAAAAATTCACTAACTCGAATAGATAAATTTCGATCTTTTATGGTTGAAAAATCGAAAAAATAAATATGTGAATTAGGGATTATTGATCTAAGTTCTGTTTGCCCTTTTACTTCATCAAGCACTTGAATATTATTAGTGCTTTGTATGTACTCTAGTAAATCTTTTTCAATTGCTTTCTCAACCCAATTTTCGTGATTATTTTTTAGTTCAATTAAAATATCTAAAGAAAAAGTTTCAGGAAAATCATCAATTAACTTGTGATCATTAGCACAAAGCAAAATAAGATTTTTATAATCATCAAAGTCATTTAAAATCTCTATTTCACCTCGAGGTCCATTTTTTTTAGAAGAAACAATATGACATTCTTCACCTACAATAAAATCTGCATTAGCAACATCTATTTTATGAACTAATAATTTCTTGCAAATTGCGCATCTATTTCCGGATCTAGACCACAGAATTTTTCTAGTTCTTACTTTTATCGACATATTTTATGACAAATATTTTTTAAAATTACTCAAAAAAGTTGCAGCATTAAAATTAAAACATAAATAACAGCCTCTAAATTCAACGACTTCTTTTCACTATATAAGGAATTAATTATTTACGAGTGGATAACTACAAAAAACTGTATAATTAATATCAAGATTTATTTTCTGCAATTTTTAAAGTCAAATCAGATAAAGTTTTTTCTCTTAGTACTTTGTCCGTAATTTTCGAAGTTAAATAATTTCCAAAATGTAAGTGATGTGTAATTACTAATCGATTATGAAATTCCGTTAATGACTTTAGTGTTTCTGAATACATTTTTAAATATATTGCTCCAATAAAATTTGAAAGTAACGTTGATAAAGTCCCAATTGAACCTAAAAGAATTTTTTCATTGAATTCAATTGATTTATTATTAAAAATTAAATACAAAGTGGTACCAATAAATGCAAATCCACAAATAATGCAAAATAATCCAGTCAAAAATATCCATGAGCTATGCCTTAATGTTTGATCATAATACTTTTTCAACTCAAGTTGATGATACTTAAAAAGCTTTTCAGCACGCATCTCGATACTTGAATCTTCAATTTCTAATAAATCTAATTCGTTTTGTACTTGTTGTATTTGAGTTTCTGCTTCTGGATTTGAATTTATAAAAGGAAATGATAAAATAATTATCGCATAGCCTATCATTATAACAAAATACATTCTAGAAAAATCGGAGATATAATACATAGCAATTGTAGCTATAATTATAAAAATTCCTGTTAACATCGAAAATCTTGACAATTTTTTTTGTCTTCGCAATCTCCCTAAAAGACGTTCTTTAGTTTCTTCCAGTTCTTGTTTTCTATAGACTTTATAGTCAAGTGAGTTAGCA
This sequence comes from Flavobacterium sp. FlaQc-57, assembly GCF_044007395.1. NCBI lineage: Bacteria > Pseudomonadati > Bacteroidota > Flavobacteriia > Flavobacteriales > Flavobacteriaceae > Flavobacterium > Flavobacterium sp. FlaQc-57. Next base: position 397,025 of record NZ_JBIPDA010000003.1, on the reverse strand, counting down.
TTTATATGTTCATTAAAATTTTCAATCTCATTAATTTCTTCCATAAATTGCTTTTGATTATGTTTTTTAATTTTAACAAACGTAATACTTATTTTCCTTAATTTTATTTATTTTCCTTCAAATTGTTAATCATTGAAATCTATCCATATATTAATAAAATATTCTTTTTAACTACTACTACTATCAGAATACTAGAGATTTTTAAAAGAAAATATTTTATTAATTCCCATTAAAAAACAAATACAAAACCAAAATAGTCAATCCTAATAATCCAAATAACAGTTTTACCTTTTTACTTGTTTTAGGAATATCGGCTTCTTCAGAAAAATTAACTTCCGGATTTTTATCGGCTAATGAAATAATAATTGCAGCAACTAATAAAACTGCAAAAATGTAAAATGAGATTAATAAAAAGTGAGGCCAAATGGTATAAACATCGGCAGGGAATATCCATAAATATAAAACTCCAACAAATAAACTAAAAGCTGAACCCCAAGAAAGTGTAGCGTTCACCGCTTTTTTTGTGGTACGTTTCCAGAAGATACTCAACAGAAAAACTACTGATAAAGATGGCGCTAAAAAGCCCAAAACCGCCTGAAATATATTGAATAAGTTTTGTCCTTTGATATTATCAATCGCAACCGCAATAAGAATTGCAAACAAACATCCGGCTGCAATGGTGATTCTTCCAATTTTAATTTGATCTTTAATCGTTGCCGTTGGATTTATTTTTTTTACATAAATATCATTGGTAAAAACAGTACTTAATGCATTTAAGGAAGAACCAATTGTTCCTACCAAAACGGCAATCATAACACAAATAACCAAACCGTTCATTCCGCTTGGAAACAGGTTTGTAACCATTGTCATATAAGCCAAATCGGAGTTTTTTCCTAGTTCCGGATATAATGCGTAGCAAAGAATTCCTGGTAAAATAAACAACGGCAATGCCATTACTTTTAGCCAGCCAATAAAGTTTACACCAAGTTGTCCTTGTTCTAAATTTTTAGCTCCTAAAACACTCTGAACCATCGATTGATCTGTGCAAAAGAATGCTACAGCTGCAACAGGATAACCCAAAAGAATGGCCGGCCACGGATAATGCGCATCGTTTGCTGGCTGCACTAAATTCCAGAAATTAGACGGCGTTTTGGCAATTAAAACATCAATTCCTCCTAATTTTTGCAAACCTAAATAAGATAAGGTTAACGAAACCACAATTAGCAAAATCATCTGAAAAACGTTGACTTTGGCAATTGCTTTTAGTCCTCCTGCGAAAGTAAATATTCCGGAAAAGATTACTAAAACGGTAACGCTTTGCCACATTGGGATTCCAAGAATCTGGCGCACTAAAACACCTCCGCTAAATAATCCCAATGACAACCAACTTACCAAAATTTTGACTAAAGCATACCACGCTAAAATATTCTGTGTACTGTCGCCATAACGTTTTCCCATATATTCGGGCATTGTGCTTACTTTGCTCGCAATATATCGCGGTGCAAAAACCATTGCCAAAAGCAGTAAAAAAACAAAAGCATACCACTCAAAATTTCCGGCTACAATTCCGGTTGCGTAACCAATACTTGCAAAAGCCAGTAATGACGATGGACCAACATTGGTTCCCCACATATTAAACCCGATGCTATACCATTTTAAGGAATTTCCGGCCAGAAAAAGGGTTTCATTTTTCTTGCTTTGTTTAACACTTACAACGTATCCTATAATTAATAAAGCGGCCAAATAAACCCCAACAATTATAAAATCTAAGGTCGTTAACTTATCGTAGATGCTATTGTTCATAGTCCGTATTCGTTAAGAATATCAGCTATTTTTACTGGCATTCCGGTTTTTAAAGTTTTATCCATTGCTTGCAATAAAGCTACGGTTCCAATTCCTTCTTCCATATCTGGATATGCCGTAAAATTGAGTTCGATACTGTCTACAAAATATTCCAGATAATTTTGATATTCGCCTGCGTGATGGCTTTGCCCTTCAAATCGGAAATAGTGTTTTAAGGTCGAATCTCCCCAAGTAATTATTTTTTCTTCGCCTGTTTTATCTGTAATCGCATAACGCAATTCGTGATAATCAGATTGGCTCGCGCCTTCGGTCGCTCTTAGTATTGTACTCATTCCGCTATCGCGTTGTGCAGGTTGTGTTGGCGAAGTATAAACTCCGCTAACTCTTGCAATTCTTCCATCGGTTGCTTTAAAGATAAAGTGCATGGTATCTTCGTTTTTTAAACCCGCTGCACTTCCGTTGCTACTGATCATTCCGTAACCCATTACTTCTTCAATATTGGGTAAATACCATCTGATAAAATCTACTGGATGACTTAAACCGCCGTATAACCATTTGAAAGATTGCAACAACGACCATTCTTTTTCTAAAAACCATCTGTGATCTGCATGATAATGTGCTTCTATAGTAATTAAATCGCCTATTAAGCCTTCTTCAAAATCTTTTCGCTGACGTTTTGCTGGTTCAAAAAAGCGTGAACTTTGACCTATAAAAACCTTTTTTCCTGTTTGTTTGCTTAATTCTAATAATGCAGCCGCATCCGAAAGATCATCGACAAACGGTTTTGTACAAACTACATGTTTTCCGTGTAATAATGCTTGTTTTACATGTTGAGCATGCAAATGATCAGGCGTATAAATGGCAATAATATCAATTGATTTGTCATTTAATATATCTTCATAATTTGTGGTATACGAATGAAAATCAAACTCTTTTGCTCTTTGTTTACACAAATCTTCGTTTCGGTCACAAACTTTTACGAGTTCTACTTTTGAACTCTTTAAAGCTGCCGACATTGTGCTTCGACCTTCTCCGAGTCCTAAAATGGCTATTTTTAACATTGGTTATTTTATATTTTAAATAGTTAGTTTTAATTGTTTTTTCACGCAGATTCCGCAGATTTCTCTATATTCTCTGTTCTTTATTCTATTTTTTCTCTTCTACATTCACTTTATTCAGGAAAATCCAGGTTTCATCTGGTTTTGCGCCATCAATTCCGGTTTGGTATTTTTTCATTAAAGCATTCCATTCGTCTACACGTGGATTATTTTGAGTTGTTTTTGGGTTTAGTTTATCCAGACTTTCTCCTTTTGGAATACTGATTACCAATATCAATTGCTTTTCAAACTTGAAAACTTGTAATTGCTGAAAATCGGCATTGCAGAATCCTTTTGCGATTTCCGGCCATTTTTCAAATTGACTTGCATGATAATCAATATATTCTTTTTCCAATTTTGAATCATTTACTAAATTGGCAGTCAAAACAATGTTTTCCCATTCTGCTGCCGGTTTTGAATCTTTGCATCTTTCAAAATTCTGAAAGTCATAAATTGGATTTTCATATACTTTAATTTCTGCAGATGGATAAACCAAAGCCAATTTTCGTTTGGTTCTTTCGGGTTGATTCATTTTACCGTAAATCACCAAATGATTTTTCCATTGATACAATTCTTCACCCACAATTCGGAAACCTTTTATAGTCGATCTAATTTTTTCGATATCAAAGTCAGAACCAATCAACTCGATTGCAACTGCTTTTGGCATTTCTTGCAATCCCCACGGTTCGTCAATTACAACTTCTTTTGTTAAATCAGTATATGGCGCTCTAATTCCGGCAGCATCTTTAATTTTTGCACTTACATAAGGATCATTATTTCCCCAGATATTTCCTTTTGGACCATTATGATTTTTTAGTATTTTCTTTTCTGCAATCCAGTTATTTTTGATTGTAAAACCTTCTGATCCTTCATCTGTATACAAATACAACCATAAAAACGGATCGTGTGCATACGGACTGTTATAAACCTTATCGATGTAATTTTCTTCGATTTGGCTATTTGGCTGAGACGAAAGGGTATAAATTCCCGCAACATCGTGTAAATGTTTGGCATAATGATGAATTTTATTGGCCGAAATTTTATTGTTTTTCATCACATTTGCGGTGTGCGTCCAACCCCAACCCATTGCGATTGCGGAATATGATACATCAGATATTTCGTTATGTTCTATCGTTAGATTGCGAACAAAACCTGCGCTTATTCCTAGTGTTCCCCAATCTTCAGTCGTAACATTGGTAATTAAATTATCTGCAATAACTTCATCAGAGCAAATTTCTCTTTCGTCTTTTATAACTAAAGGCAAATGCGCTTCAAAAGTTTCTTCAGAGAAAACACCAACATTTATAGCGCTTCCACCAATATCTTTAAATAAATTTCCTTTTACGGTATTGTGATTTGTTCCTTTATTTAAATCTAAACCTGTTGAAGCCAAATGTTCAAAACGACAGGATTCAAACTGAATATTACTCGAATAGTTTACTTCGACTGCAGCGCGTGGTCTTCCTACCCAAGCCTGATTTTCTAATGTTGCTTGATTTGGAGTTCCCGGAATTTTTAACTTATAGGCATCCAATAAATACATTCCTGATTGCAACGGAACGTGTCCTTGTTGCGATGGACGAAGCCAATTACTATATTGAAAAGAAATTCCTTTAAATCTAAAGTCATGAACTGGAGAATCAATTGTTCCTTTTACTTCGACTAAATTTTCTAAGACTGGAACGATTACTTTAGCCGAATTCATATCTTCACCAACTCTTGGAATATAATAGATTTTGGCATTTTTTTTATCCAAAAACCATTCTCCGGGTTCATTTAGCATTGAAATTCCGTTATTCAAATAGAATGCTGAATTTCCGTTGTTTTTAGAAATCCATGGCGCTGGCCAAGGATGTTCGCTCTGAATACGGCTTTCTGGTTGTTCAAACGAAAGTCTGGCGCTGTCTTTTTTAATTTCAATGTTTTTGATTCTAAGATTCGCAATCGACCACCATTGTACAATAAACATTTCCATTCCCGGCTCAAACTTTATCGATTTATCTTTGAACGGAATCCAACAAGTTTCTGTTTCCTTATCCCACGATAAAATGCGATCCATTGTGTTTCCTGCCGTGCTTTTTGCTCTTACTGCTTTTTTATCATTTACCCATAATTGTCTGTAATTGATAATCTCGCCCGCAATTTGAGGTGCATCGGCAACCCAAACATTCGACTTTTTTACTCCATTTATAGAAACGGCTTTTTTCCAGTTCTTTATTTCGAATCCACCGCTTATAACTGGTTTCGAATTCGTGTCGGCTTCAATTGTAGTAGGACTTTCAGGAGTTCCTGAATCTTCGGGTCTCACAAACAACGGTTCGTTCAAATAATACGTACCATTCATTACAATTATACGAATACCATCTTTTATCGATGCGTCTTTTAGTCGGCGTAATTCTCTTGCTTTTCTCATCGCCATCTGAACAGTTGCCAACGGACTTGACTTTGTTCCAATGTTGCTGTCTTTTCCAGTTGGAGAAACCCAAATTTCAGCTGCATTCACAGAAAATATTGTACAGAATATAAAAATGGCCAATAGTAGTTTGGTAAAAGTATTTAATCGCATTATTTTTAATTTTTAGCTTCTTTTAGTTATTAAAATTATTGGAGACATAATTTATAGTAATAAAAAATTTACATCTCAAGTTTTTTTAACATTAATATTAAATATATGGCACAATTTAGCAGAACCTAAAAACATAAGTGTCCTGTACCCTCCTGCATTATTCAAATGAATTACAGAAAACAAATTCATAACTTTTAACTTTTCTTTTGTGGAAACGACTACTGAACTATTTTTTATAAAATATTTTTTATTAGATTTGTGTAATCGATTACATTTAAGTTTTGATTTTTATCAAACGGATTTTTTTTCAAATTCATAAAAAAAGATCATTCGATACTAGATTTAGTAATCAAACGCTTTGCATTTATAATTAAATTTCAAATAAAATTCAATCAGAATGAAAACTAACCCAATTAACCTTTTACGTATTGCTCTGGTCTTTATGATAACCAGCTGTTCGCAAAACACTTTTGCACAAGATTCAAAACCATATGATACTTATGCAAACATTGAATTTAAAATGGCAAAAGTCAACGAACCAATTATTCCAAATAACACAGTAAACATAAAGGACTTTGGTGCCGTAAATGGTGGTTATGTTTTAAATACTAAAGCTTTCGCCGATGCTATAGAAGCGGTTTCGAAAAAAGGCGGTGGAAAAGTTATTATTCCTCCCGGAATCTGGCTTACGGGTCCAATTATTTTAAAAAGCAATCTTGAATTACATGCACAAACCGGAGCTTTAATTAAATTCTCGACTGATAAAACTTTATATCCAATTATTGAAACCAGTTTTGAAGGTTTAAATACTTGGCGTTGCATCTCTCCAATTTATGGTAAAAATTTAGAAAATATAGCTTTTACTGGAAATGGCGTTTGGGATGGTTCAGGTGAAGCTTGGAGACAGGTTAAAAAAAGCAAATTAACTGACGAACAATGGAAGAAATTTGTCGCTTCAGGCGGCGTTTTAAATGAGAAAAAAGACAGTTGGTATCCATCTGAACAATATTTAAAAGGTGCTAAAGGCGCTGATCAAAATGTACGTCCTGATCTAAAAACTAAAGAAGATTTTGAAGCGATTCATGATTTTCTTCGTCCGGTATTGGTAAGTATTCAAAATAGTAAAAGAGTATTATTTGATGGTCCTGTTTTTCAGAATTCTCCAGCCTGGAACATTCATCCGTTTATGATTGAGGATTTAATTGTACGTAATATAACGGTTCGCAATCCTTGGTTTTCTCAAAATGGAGATGGTCTTGATGTTGAATCCTGCAAGAATGTAATTATCGAAAATTCAAGTTTTGATGTTGGTGACGATGCCATTTGTATTAAATCAGGGAAAGATAAAGATGGTCGTGATCGTGGTGTTGCTTGCGAAAATATTATCGTAAAAAACAATATCGTATATCACGGACATGGTGGTGTAACGGTTGGAAGTGAAATGTCTGGCGGTGTAAAAAATCTGCATGTATCTAACTGTACTTTTATGGGAACTGATGTTGGTTTACGCTTTAAAAGTACACGCGGGCGTGGCGGAATTGTAGAAAACATCTTTATTTCAGATATTTTTATGACTGATATTCCATCGCAGGCTATTTCTTTTGATTTGTATTACGGAGGAAAATCAATCGCAGAAACTTTGGCCGAAGGTGGAAACACGGTAAGTACAAAAGCGGTGCCTGTAAACGAGGAGACACCACAATTCAAAAATATTTCGATCAAAAACATTACGATAAAAGGTGCTCAACAAGCAGTATTTTTACAAGGTTTACCTGAAATGAATCTGGAAAATATCGAAATCACAAATTTGATTGCTAAAGCTGAAAAAGGCTTTTCAATCATCGACGCAAACGGAATCAAAATTAGCAATGCAAAATTAGATATTGAGGCCAAAAATGCATTTGAAATTTACAATACTCAAAACCTTTCGCTTAAAAATATAGAATTTACTCCAGCTTCATCTAACACGATTACAATTAACGGTAAAGCTTGCAAAAACATCGATTTGAGCGGTTCTTCTGTTAGTTTTTCTAAGACGACGACTATTGATAAAACCGTTGAAAAGAAAGCTGTTAAGTTTTAGTTTTATTAGATGTTAGATGTTAGATGTTAGATGTTAGATGTTAGATGTTTAAAAAAAGTAGGCTGTTCATAATGAACAGCCTGCTTTTTTTTCCTATTTGTCATTTCGATCGCGAAGCCTCAGGATCGAAATGACATTCTTTGCGGCAACTGTAGGGTAATCTTACAAATCATAAAAAGAACTCGCATTCTTAAACCAAATCTTGTTTTGATCTTCGATTGAAAGTTGCAAAATATAATCTTCCAAAGTTTTTACCACTTCAGTATAATCTGAAGCGACATTGAGAACCGGCCAATCAGATCCGAACATTAATTGATCTGTGGAGAAATTTTCGAAAATGACATCTAAATACGGTTTTAAATTCTCTGCAGTCCAGGAATTCCAATTGGCTTCTGTAACCATTCCGGAAATTTTACAACTTACGTTTTCGTATTTTGCAATTTCCTGAATTCCTTTTTTCCAAGAGTCAATATCGCCTGATTTAATATCAGGTTTTGCAATATGATCAATCACAAATTTTTGTTCCAAAAAATCCTGAACTAAACTAAGTGCAGCTGGCAACTGACGATGAAATATTAAAATATCATACGTATAATTGAATTGTTTTAAAGCTGAAATTCCGTTACGGAAATCTTTTCCAAACATAAAATCATCCGCTTCGCCCTGAACAACATGTCGAAATCCTTTTATCTTTTTATGAGTCGAAAAATATTCCAATCGTTCTGAGATATTCTTATTTCGTAAATCGACCCAACCTACAATTCCTTTTATAAAATCATTCTTTGAAGCCAAATCGACTAAAAAGTTCGTTTCATCTTCAGATTGGCTTGCTTGCACGGCTACACATCCTGAAAACTGATTTTCCTGAAGCAAAGGCAAAAGATCATCTGGCAAAAAATCACGTTGAATCTTTTTCATTGAATCGTCAATCCAACTGTCTCTAACAGGATCAAATTTCCAAAAATGCTGATGTGAATCAATACGATCATTCATCTTTATTAATTTACATCACTAATTAACGCACGATCTAAATGCACATAACCGCCATCAACAAAAACAAATTGTCCTGTAGTATGCGATGAACGATCTGAAATTACAAAAAGTGCCGTATCTGCAATTTCTACAGTTTTGGTCATTCTGCTTTCAAACGGAATACTTTTATTGATTTTATTTAAAACTGTCTCTCCATCTTCCAACGTCTTAATCCAATCTTCGTATGCCGGAGTATAACTTTCTGCAATAATAATCGCGTTTGAACGAATTCCAAACTGAATCAAATCAACCGCCCATTCTCTGGTTAATCCTAAAACTCCACCTTTCGCAGCGGCGTAACCTGATGTTCCGCCCTGACCTGTTAAAGCGACTTTAGAACCTATATTCAGAATATTTCCTTTTGATTCTTTTAAGTACGGAAGAGCATATTTCACTAATAAAAAATAGCTTACTACATTCAGTTTCAAAGAATTCATAAACTCTTCGTAGCTTGAATCTAAACCTGCGCCATCATTGACACCAACGTTATTGATTACAGCATCAATTCTTCCGTATTTTTCAACAATCTTTTTTACTGCATTTTCTATTTCGACAGGATCCGTAACGTCAGTCTGAACGAATAATGAATCAATTCCTTTTTTCTGCAATGCTTCTGCATAACCAAACCCTCTGCTATTTCGATCTACCAATACCGGAATTGCGCCTTCATCTGCTAATCTTTTGATGATGGTTTCACCTATACTGCCTTCTTTTCCGGCTGAACCAGAAACCACGACAATTTTATTTTTTAAATTTAAATCCATTTTATTTTGTGGTTATTTGAGGTTATCAATAGTTAGATTTTTTAAACACATAGAATCATAGATCTAGAAGACGTAACAAAAGTCGTTGCACTTGCATTAACACACATAGCTATGTGTGAGAAACGAGTTTCTTTCGCCTTTCTTAAAAAATAAAAACTATGTTTCTATGTATTTAATTTTTTTTCTCAGTTGTGTCATTCCGAGGAACGTGGAATGATACAACTGTGTCATAAAACTTTTATTTACTAAACTCTTAGTCTATCTCAATCAATGCCTTAATGACATTATTTTTTGGATCAATTAGTTTTCCGAAATCAGTAATCATTTCAAAGAAACTTGTTCTGTGTGTAATGTATTTTTTAGGATCTATTTTACCGTTTTTAAGACATTCCATTACATATTCAAAATCCTGAATCGTGGCATTTCTGCTGCTCATTAAAGTAGATTCTCTTTTATGAAAATCCGGATGACTGAACGTTAATTCGCCTTTCTGAAGTCCAACCAAAACAAATCTTCCACCGTGCGAAATGTAATTAAAAGCGTCATTCATAACATTTCTATTTCCGGTTGCATCAATAACTACATTTGCCATATCGCCGTTGGTAAGTTCTGCCAGTCTTGCATTTACATTTTCATTCAACGGATTGATTGTAGCATCAGCATTCAATTCATTTTTACAAAAACCTAATCGGTAATCGTTGATATCCATCACTATAACTTTTGCTCCGGCAATTTTAGCAAACTGAATTAATCCAATACCAATTGGTCCTGCACCCATAACTAAAACTGTATCGTTTGGTCCAACAGCCGCTCTTCGCACTCCGTGCGCAGCAATTGCCAGAGGTTCAACCAATGCCAATTGGTCGTAATCTAATCCTTGACCGTACAATAAATATTGTTCCGGAATCACAACATATTCAGACATTCCTCCATCAATATGAACTCCAAAAACTTTGATATTTACACAACAGTTTGTTAATCCATTGCGACAAGCCACACATTTTCCGCAATTAAAATACGGAATAAAAGTTACTTTATCACCTGGTTTAAAACCTTCAGCATTCCCTTTTACATATTCTGCTGCCAACTCGTGCCCCAGAATTCTGGGATATTCAAAATAAGGTTGCGTTCCGCCAAAAGCGTGAATATCAGTTCCGCAAATTCCGATTCTTTTTATTTTTAGCAATACCTCACCTTCTTTTGGCTCTGGAATTTCTTTTTCTTTAATTACAAACTCTTGCGGTTTTTCGCATACGATAAATTTCATCTTAGATTTTTTTAGCTAACTCGCAGGGCACAATTAAAAAAAATTATAAAACACATAGAAACATAGATTTTTCATTTTTTAATAAGAAAACCAAAATAAATGATATATCATTTAAACATAGCTATGTGTATTTAGACAAGTGAAACGCCTTTTTTTGCGTATCGAATATCTATGTTTCTATGTGTTTAAATAATTATGCTCAACGAATTAATAATTATTTTTTATATGCAACTGCAGTTTGCTTGCTTGTTCCTAAACCTTCAATACCAAGCTCTACAACATCTCCAGCTTTTAAGTAAATTGGATCAGGCTTAATTCCTAAACCAACTCCAGGAGGTGTTCCTGTACTAATAATATCGCCAGGAAGCAAAGTCATAAACTGACTTAAGTAATGTAATAAATAAGGTATTTTGAAAACTAAATTTAACGTGTTACTGTCTTGGTATTTTTTACCGTTTACAGAAAGCCACATCGATAAATTATCAACATCATTTACTTCGTCTTTAGTAGCTAAAAAGGGACCAAGCGGTGCAAATGTGTCACAGCCTTTACCTTTTGCCCATTGTCCGCCACGCTCAATTTGAAATTCTCTTTCGCTGTAATCATTCAGTAAAGCATAACCCGCAACATAATCTAAAGCTTCAGCTTCTTCTACATAACTTGCTTTTTTACCTACAACAAAAGCCAATTCAACTTCCCAGTCAGTTTTTACGCTATTCTTAGGAATTACAACATCATCATCAGGACCACACAATGAAGTCGTTGATTTAAAAAAGATAATTGGTTCTGTTGGAATTGGTGCGCCGGTTTCTTTGCAGTGATCTACATAGTTCAAACCAATACATATTATTTTTGATGGTCTCGCTACCGGAGATCCTAAACGTACATTCGCATCAACTTCTGGTAAAGTTGGATTTGCTTCTAAAGCTTTTTGTAATTTCTCTAAACCGTTTTCTTCAAAAAAGCTTTCGTTAAAATCTGAAACGATAGAAGAAACATCATATCTTTTTTCAGCAATTAAAACTCCTGGTTTTTCTTTTCCTATTTCTCCAAAACGTATTAATTTCATATCATTTAAAGTTGCTGAGTTGCTAAGGTTCTTAGATGCTAAGTTTTTTAAATCTTGGCTGCTTAGGACCTTAGTAACTTTTTAATTAATTATTATTTTTATTTTTTTATGGTGCTAAGAAATCTTAGTACCTCAGAATCTTAGCACCTTAGTACCTGTCCTTAATTATTTAGTTTAATAAATCCTCCGTCGATTGGGTAATCACTTCCGGTGATAAATCCTGCTTCGTCACTGCATAAAAACAAGGCAAGCGTTGCAATTTCATCCGGTTTTCCCATTCTGCCAATAGGTTGTGATTGTGAAAGTTTTTCGAACATTTCAGCTTCTTTTCCAGCGTAATTTTTCGAAATAAAACCATCTACAAATGGTGTGTGGACACGTGCAGGAGAAATAGAATTACAACGAATATTTTCGCCAATATAATCTCTCGCTACAGACAAAGTCATTGCCATTACAGCGCCCTTTGCAGTCGAATATGCAAATCTGTCCTGAATACCAACCCATGCCGCAATAGACGCCATATTTAAAATAACGCCACCTTTCGAAAGTCGAAATTGCGGTATCGCTGCGTACAAACAATTGTAAACACCTTTTACGTTTACTTCCATCACACGATCAAAATCAGACTCTGAAGTTGTATCAACTTTTCCAACATTTGCAATTCCTGCATTATTAATTAGAATGTGGATATTTCCAATGGTTTCAAATGTTGCAATAACCTCTTTTTGGTTCGCTACATTGCAGGCGTATGAAAAAACATTTCCTCCCAATTTCTTAATATCGTCTACCGCTTCCTGAGCACTTTCTAGAGTTAAATCTAAAATATGTACTTCCGCACCCTGCTTTGCAAACAACGTCGCAATAGCTCTTCCTATTCCGCTACCGCCTCCAGTTACAACGGCTTTTTTATTTTTTAATGAAAACATTTTTATTTGTATTTAGTCCTTATTTGTCCTGTTATAGTGCTCTTAAAATAATAAATGTAAAAAACACAATTACAAAAGTAATTTTTAATTTTATATATGAGATATATTTTCATATGAATCTTTAAAAATGATCATACTTTAATATTTTATAACATTTATTATATCATTTGTAAAAAAAGAAGACACCTGATTCACATACTGCAAAAAACTATTGTTAATAAACAGATCATTCATTGCGCAATTCAATCTTATTTCTATTTTTGTAATTGTATTTTTTACATTTATTATTTTTAAAGCAAAATCATCACCTATAAATTAGAATAAAAATGACGGTATTAAAAGGGATAACGTGGAATCACACTAGAGGTTTATTGCCAATGGTTGCTACAGCACAGCGTTTTACAGAACTAAATCCTAACGTAGAAATCACATGGGAGAAAAGGAGCTTACAGGAATTTGCAGATGCATCAATTGAAGATTTGGCAAAAAGATTTGATCTTCTTGTTATTGATCATCCATGGACCGGCTTTGGCGCTCATACAAACGCAATACTTCCCCTCTCCGATCATCTTTCAGCTGAATATATAAAAGATCAGGAAATCAATACGGTTGGATATTCGTACGGAAGTTACGTTTTTAGCAACAAACTTTGGGCGCTACCTATTGATGCAGCCACACCGGTTGCCGCAGCTCGTTTGGATATTTTAGAAAAACAAGGTTTAAAAGTACCTCAGACATACGACGAATTATTAACACTCGCAAAGAAAGGATTAGTTGCTTTTGCCGGAATTCCTGTCGATGTTTTAATGAGCTTTTATATGTATTGCTGCAGTTTAGGTGAAGCTCCTTTTCAATCTGATGACAAAGTAATTTCTGTAGAAACAGGAAAAAAGGCTTTGCAAATGTTTAGAGAATTGGCACAATTAATTGATCCTGCAAATTTTAACCGAAATCCAATTCAGGTTTACGAAGCAATGGTTAATTCTGATACAATTGCCTATTGCCCTTTTGCTTATGGTTATTCGAATTATTCGAGAACGGGTTACAGTAAAAACCTGCTTCATTTTTACGATTTAGTTCGTTTGAATAATAATCCAATGATTAGTTCGCTGGGCGGAACAGGTTTAGCTGTTTCCTCATTCAGCAAGCATATTCCTGAAGCTATTAAATATGCCGAATTTACCGGATCCTCACAGGTTCAGCAAAATATATTCGCCGATAATGGCGGACAACCCGGTCATTTACAAGCGTGGAAAAGCGACCGAATCAATGCTGTAACGCATGACTATTTCAAAAATACTTTACCGGCTTTAGAACGCGCTTTTTTACGCCCAAGATATTCCGGGCATATGTATTTTCAGGATCATGGAGGCGATGTTGTTCGTGATTATTTAATGAATGGCGGAAATGAAGAATTGGTTTTAGAAACATTGAATTCTCTTTATGCTAAATCTTTAAACCTGCAAACAACATGAGACCGTTAGAAGGATTAGTGGTTTTGGAATTTTGCCAGTTTTTGGCAGGTCCCTCAGCTGGATTAAAACTGGCCGATTTGGGTGCAAGAGTCATTAAAATAGAACGTCCGGTAAAAGGCGAAGCTTGCAGACAATTGAGTATCAAAGATCTTTTTCTTGATGATAGCAGTTTATTGTTTCATACCATTAACAGAAATAAAGAATCATTTGCAGCCGATCTTAAAAACCCTGAAGATTTGATTCTGATTAAAAAACTAATCGCTCAGGCAGATATTATGACGCATAATTTCAGACCGGGCGTAATGGAAAAAATTGGATTAGATTTTAATGAATCATTAGCAATCAACCCAAAAATAATATACGGAACAATTACAGGCTATGGAAACATTGGGCCTTGGGCAAAAAAACCGGGGCAGGATTTATTGTTGCAATCGCTATCCGGATTAAGTTGGTTAAGCGGTAGAAAAAGTCAGGAACCCGTTCCGTTTGGTTTGGCTGTAGCCGATTTAATGTGCGGCAATCATTTTGTACAAGGAATTTTAGCAGCATTGCTTAAAAGAGCTAAAACCGGTAAAGGGGTTTTGGTTGAAGTGAGTTTACTCGAATCCGTTTTAGATGTACAGTTTGAAGCTATTACCTCTTTCTTAAATGATGGCGGTCAATTGCCCGAAAGAGGCGATATTAAAGGAAGTGCGCATGCTTTTTTAAGTGCTCCATACGGAGTTTATCAGACCCAAGACGTTTATCTTTCTTTGGCAATGGGTAATTTAATTTTTATTGGAAATACACTCGGCGTTGATTTAAAACAATACACTGATAAACATCTTTGGTTTGAAAAAAGAGATGAAATCAGAACAATATTAGCAGAGAAATTATTAACTCAATCAGCTGATTATTGGATCTCATTACTTCAAAAACAAGGTATTTGGTGCGGAAAAGTATTCAATTATGAAGAACTCGACAATCAGCCTTTTGTAAATGAATTGCAATTGAAACAAACCGTCAAAAACTCTGATGGAGAAACTTTAATTACTACAAGAAGTCCCATTCAGCTCGACGGAAAGATTTTGACAAGTTCAAAAGCAGCTCCCAAAGTTGGAGAAGATAATCTCAATATACACGAACAATTTTTAAGCAAATAGAATGAAGCCATTAGAAGATTATTTAATAGTAGATTTTAGTCAGTTTCTTTCTGGCCCTTCAGCGAGTTTACGATTGGCTGATTTGGGTGCGCGCGTGATAAAAATTGAAAAACCGGGAACAGGCGATATCTGCAGAACCTTATATACTTCTGATTTAATTATGAATGGTGAATCTTCTGTTTTTCATACGATTAACAGAAACAAAGAATCTTTTGCTATTGATTTTAAAGAACCATCAGAATTAGAAAAATTAAAAAAATTGTTGGCTAAAGCCGATGTCGTTATGCACAACTTCAGACCCGGAGTTATGGAACGCGTGGGTTTGAGTTATGATGATTTAAAAGCAATAAATCCGAATGTTGTTTATGCGTCAATTTCAGGTTTTGGAAATCATCCCGAACTTAAAGATTTACCGGGACAGGATTTACTTTTACAATCTTTAACAGCTTTAACCTGGTTAAGCGGAAATCAAGAAGATGGCCCGGTACCAATGGGTTTATCTATTGTAGATATGTTGGCGGGAGCACATTTGGCACAGGGAATTTTAGCTGCTTTATATCGAAAAGCTACTCAAAATATCGGTGCATTAGTTGAAGTAAGTATGTTAGAATCGGCTTTTGATTTTCAGTTTGAAACGATTACGACTTATTTTAATGATGGTGGCGAATTACCTGTTCGAACGAAAACTAATAATGCGCACGCTTACTTGGGTGCGCCGTACGGAATTTACAAAACCAAAAATGGCTTTTTAGCTTTGGCAATGGGTTCTATTCCGGTTTTGGCTTCGCTTTTAAAATGTGATGCCCTTCTGGCTTTTCCTGAAAATAAATTCACTTTAAGAGATGAAATCAAGAATATTCTGGCGGAACATTTACAAACTCAAAATACTGATTTTTGGCTGAATATTTTAGAACCTGCAGACATTTGGTGCGCCGGAGTTTTAAACTACCAACAGCTTTTTGCTGAAGAAGGATTCAAAGTTCTGGATTTTACTCAGAAAGTATTCATGCTTGACAGTTACTCTTATGAAACAACGCGTTGCCCAATAAAAATTGATGGCGAATACCTGACTTCCAGTAAAGGTTCTCCAAAATTAGGGCAGGACAACGAGAAAATTATTAAAGAATTTATTTCCATATAATGAAAAAAATAAGAATCGCTGTTCGCAAATTTGATCCGTTCGAAAGTACACTGAAAAAGCTGTGGGATTTATTTTGTCTTAAAAACAATATTCAGATTGAAGTCGAAATGATTCCTCTGGAATTGCACGAACTTTACGAAACTACAATTTTAAAAAAAGGTCTAAAGGAAGGGAAATGGGATATTGCACACCTCAATACCGATTGGATTTTTGATGCTGTACACGAAAAAGCGGTTGTTGATTTATATTCCTTTATAGCCGAAAATCCTCCTGAAAATTATCCATACGGCTGGCACAAATCGCTTCTGCATTTACAACAATTGGATAACGGCACATATGGACTTCCTTTTCACGATGGACCCGAATGTTTGATTTACAGAAAAGATTTATTCGAAAATGAAACTGAAAAAGAGAATTTCAAAAAGCAGTTTGGTCATGAGCTTTCTACTCCAAAAACCTGGAAAGCATTTACGGAAATCGCAACATTCTTTAATCGTCCCGAGCAAAATCTATACGGCTGTATTTTTGCCAATTATCCAGACGGGCACAATATGGTTTTTGATTTTTGCCTGCAGTTATGGACCCGTGGCGGATCTTTAATCAACGATAAAAATCAAATCTCTATTAATAGTGATGCAGCGGTTCAGGCTTTAGATTTTTATCGTAAAATCGTAAATGACAAAAATGCTGTTCATCCAAAATCTAAGGATTTTGGTTCTGTAGAAGCAGGTTTGGCTTTCGCAGATGGACAAGCTGCAATGGCAATCAACTGGTTTGGATTTGCTTCGATGGCTGAAGTTATCGAAGAATCGAAAGTAAAAGGCAAAATTGATATTGCTTCTCTCCCATCTGATCCGAATCATAAAACCGCTTCTTTGAATGTGTATTGGTTGTATACAATTGGTTCCGGAAGCAAACACAAAAGATTAGCTTACGATTTTTTACGGTTTGCAACTACACCGGAAAGTGACAAATTATTGACTATCGAAGGCGGAATTGGCTGTCGAAAATCAACTTGGAAAGATGAAGAAATTAATACTTTAATTCCGTTCTACCATAAACTGGAAATGCTTCACGAAAATGCGCTGACATTACCACAAACCCCAATTTGGCCAAAAGTTGCTGAATTTATCGATCATATGGTTTTAAAAGCTATAAATAGTGATATTCCTTCGGCACAATTATTAGAAGAAACACAAATTAATATTCAAAAAATAGAATAGACATGAATATTCCATATCAACCAAAATTACCGGAAACAACCCAGCCGATCATCATCATCGGCGCAAGCGGAATCGTAAAAGATGCGCATTTACCTGCTTATGAAATGGCCGGTTTTGAAGTTTTTGGTATCACAAACAGAACGGTTTCTAAAGCACACGATCTTGCAAAACAATTTAAAATCGCTCATGTTTTTGAAAATGTTGCCGATGCGGTTAAAAATGCACCATCAAATGCAATTTACGATATTACGGTTCTACCCGACCAATACATTGAAATTTTAGAACAACTGCCAGACGGAGCAGCAGTTTTGATTCAGAAACCAATGGGAAATGACCTTGCTCAGGCACGCGAAATTGTTGCAGTTTGCGAACGTAAAAATCTGGTTGCAGCGATTAATTTTCAGTTGCGTTTTGCCTCTTTTGTAAGTGCAGCAAGACATCTTATCGATCAGGGAATTATTGGCGAATTGTATGATTTTGAATTTAAAGTAACCGTTAATACGCCTTGGGAATTGTTTCCTCTTATTAAAGAACATCCCAGATTAGAAATTCTTTTTCATAGTGTTCACTATATTGATTGTATAAGATCGTTCTTAGGAAACCCGAAAAGTGTGATGGCAAAAACGGCAAAACATCCGTTAAAAAAATTATCCTCTTGCCGTTCTACAATTATTCTGGATTATGGAGAAGACAAACATGTGGTAATCAATACCAATCACGATCATCATTTTGGGCCTAAACACGAGGAAAGTTACATTAAATGGGAAGGCACAAAAGGCGCTATTAAAGCTAAAATGGGCTTATTAATGAATTATCCTGATGGTTTACCGGACGAATTTGAATATTCAGTATTAAATGAAAAAGGCGAATACGAATGGAAAAAAGTAGCACTGGAAGGTTCCTGGTTTCCCGAAGCTTTCATAGGAACAATGTCAAATTTAATGCGCTTTAAAGAAGGTTCTGACACCAAACTTTTAGCAAGTGTTCAGGACGTTTTAGACACGATGAAAGTCGTTGAAGCCTGTTATAGTAGCAACACAAACGGAGGAGTTTCACTTAACGAATTATAATCTGAAAGAAAGATGCAAGATGTGAAATATTAGAAGCAAGATGCAAGAAACTAGATACAGAGTTTTAGTTGATAGCTATTTTGAAACAATTGCTATTAAACAATTTTTATTTTTATTTCACTTTTAATATTTCACATCTTACTTCTTACATCTTGCATCTTCCTCCTAACTCCTAAAATCTAACTTTTATTAAACTAAAAAATATATGTATTTCAAATCAACCTTCTTTGAAGATTATCAAATTGGCGAAAAACGCGTCACTTTTGGCCGAACGATTACCGAAACTGATTTTGTAGTTCACGCAGGTCATACGGGAGATTTTTTTCCACATCATATGGATGAAGAATGGTGTAAAACACAACCTTTTGGTCAACGAATCGCACATGGAACAATGGTTTTCAGCATTGGTATTGGCTTAACAGCTTCTGAAATTAATCCCGAAGCTTTTTCGAAAGGCTATGACAGAATGCGATTTGTAAAACCAGTTCACATTGGTGATACTATTCATTCTGAAATTACGATCTCAGAAAAAGGAGAAGCAAAAAAACCAGATATGGGAACCGTAACGGAACACGTAGAAATTATTAATCAAAGAGGTGAAGTCGTTCTTGTTTGTGATCATTTACTATTAGTCAAGAAAAGCAGCTAAGGCTCTGAGTTGCTAAGTTTCTAAGTTTTTTTTAGAAAAAAAGTTACCAAACTCAAATCTCTAAAACTTAACAACTCACAACCTTAGCAACTTAGGACCTTAGTAACTTAGCACCTATTTAACTATCAACCTTTAAAAAAAACTATGCAAATAACCAACCAAATTAGTGACCAACATGAAGTCACTACAGAAAAAGTACAGGGAACAAAATACCTTTTACCATTTATATTAATTACGAGCTTATTTTTCCTTTGGGGGATGGCACATGGTTTAGACGGAATTTTGATTCCGCATTTAAAAAAAGCTTGTCAGCTTAACAACAGGCAATCTACGTTGATTGATACTGCGATCTTTTTTGCTTACTTTATAATGGCGATTCCTGCGGGAATTATTATCAAAAAAATTGGGTATAAAAACAGTATTATTACCGGTTTGTTAGTTTTTGCAGTTGGAGCATTTCTATTTGTACCGGCCGCAAACACTCGAACTTATGAACTTTTTTTATTGGCTTTATTTATTATTGGCTGTGGATTAACTATTTTAGAAACAAGTGCTAATCCTTATGCCGCGATTTTAGGACCTCCTGAGTCCTCTTCAACCAGATTGAATTTAGCAGCATCTTTTAATGGCTTAGCGGTAACATTAGCTCCTTTGTTAGGTGGTGTTTTTATACTTTCAGGTGTCAATCATACTCCGGAACAAATGTCTGCTATGTCTGAAACAGCACAAGCAGCTTATTTACTGGAAGAAGCATCGGCTGTAAAATTGCCGTATATTATTTTAGGAACTGTATTGGTTTTAGTAGCGATTGTATTTTATTTCATGCACTTACCGTCTATGAAATCTCAACCAACAGAAACGGAAGTCAAGCCTGGATTCTTTTCAGTTTTGAAATTCTCACACTTAAGTTGGGCCGTTGTTGCACAATTTTTTTATGTTGGCGCACAAGTTTGTATAACCAGTTTTTTTATTCGAATAGCACAAAAAGGAGCCGGACTTGATGAAAAAACGGCGGCTTATTATCTAACTGCTTATGGTTTCTTATTTATGGTTGGACGTTTTAGCGGAACGTTCTTTTTGAAGTTTGTTAAAGATTATGTCTTGCTTTCTATCTACTGCGTTTGCAGCATTTTATTGTGTCTGGTTGCAATTTACGGAACTGGAATTTACGTGATTTACGCTCTTGGCGGAATCGGATTTTTTATGTCAATTATGTTTCCAACCATCTTTTCTTTGGGATTGGTGGAATTAAAATCAAACACAGAAACAGGTTCTTCGTGGTTAGTAATGTCCATTGTTGGTGGCGCTATATTGCCTTACGGAATGGGAACTTTAATCGATATGAAACATGATGATATTCAGGCTGGATACATTATTCCGTTACTTTGTTTCTTCATCATTCTTTATTTTGGTATTTCTGGACACAAAGTAAAAGCTGTGAAGTAATTGTTTAAAAAAATAAAAAAGGGTTGAATCAGATATTTTAGATTCAACCCTTTTTTCGTTTTAAATATGTTTTTATATTAAAAGTAACAATCCAATATTACTCATTTATAGCTGGTTTTCCATCTAAAAAAAAGCCTTTAGTACTTTTTTGCAATACTAAAACAATCCAGGTTCCTACAACAAACGGAAAAGTAAGCGGCGTAAAATTATACGCATTCATCACAAAACTAACTACAAGCGACAAAGCCACAGCTATGAACGTCCAGACTCCATCTATTGCTTTATTACCTGCAAAAACAATTGCACACAATACGGCATTATAGCTAAATAAACCTTGCATAATTCCGTCTGCAGGAGCATTATATAAACCAGCCAAAATTCCTGCAATCAATGCTGCAGCTAATCCGTAAAGAGCACGTATGGGAGAACAAACAAATACGCCAATAAAAAAAGCGGCACCTGCAAAAGTACTTCCCTGAAATATAACCTGACCAAATCCTCTAAGTGCAAAAGCAAAATCAGGTGTCAAAACTGCGGTGCTATTTAGAAATTCTGCAGCTGGAACTCCAAAACTATTTCTTAGAACATATATTAAACCCCAAGTAACCACAATAAAAGGAAATGTAAAAACCGGTATTTTTTTAACGCTAAACCCATGTTGTACAATTGCCGCCAATACTGAACCTACAATTACCGATAACCAAACAATTAAATTAGATTCAAAATAAAACAAAAGCGCAACTCCAACCAAAGCCGGACTAAAACCATAAATTCCCTGCGCTGTTTCTGTTTTGTTAAAGCCTAATATCTTTGCTGTAATGGTACCAATAAAAACTGCTAGAAGTGCTGCAAAACCCATACTGAGCGATCCATAAAAAATACCTGCCAAAAATAACAAACCAGTAAATACGCTTTCCTGAAGCATAATTTGCCCTACGCCTTTTAAGAGTGTGATGATAAAAGAAAATTGTTGATCAAGTTTTTTTGTAGGTTGTTCCGGTGGGGTTAATTTCATATTAAAATATTAGAGAGGTATATATTTGTTTCGGGGGAAAATGCACGAATTAGCTGTTTCCGTTTTTAAATTTTAATCCTTTATAAAATTTCCAGCCGCATCTTTGGTAATAGTTCCCTGACCAGTTTCTTTCAACATAAAACTAACTAAAATAGCGATGGCGATTCCGATAATCCAGAATGAACCAGCTTCTTGAAAGTGTACCATTTTATCAGTAGTGTTTCCAAGAGTTTGTCCAAACAAATGACTAAAAATCGGGCTTAAAATAGTAGTAACTCCAAAAGTTATAAAATTGATAGCTCCCGTGGCGCTCCCTTTTACGTTGTCAGGATTTGCTTCTTTAATTATAGAATATGGGATCATTGCTGCACCAGAAGCAACTCCTAATAAAAACATACTAACTTTAATGGGAAGTAATTCAGGAAAATACAATAATTGAACGAGGCTTAAAATCATCATTGAAGCTCCCAATACTAAAACTGGTTTTCGTTTTCTTATTTTATCTGTAAAATATCCTAACAACGGACAACCAAATACCCATCCAAATGCTACCATTGCACTCGAAATTGTGGCTGTATGGAAATCTAAGGCACGATCTTTTTGAAAAAAATCAACTGCCCATGTCATTGCAAATATTGTTGTTGGAGCAAATAATAATCCAGAAATAATACCGCAAAACCACGATTGTGGATTACTGAAAACAATTTTATAGGGACTTAATAGACTTTGTTTTTTGGGGCTAATTTCTTCACTTTTCTCCGTTTTATTTGCCGGAATCACAAAGTAAAGTCCAAAAGCTACAAGTATCGTAAAAACTCCAATCCACAACCAAAAAATGGTATTGTCGATTCCTTTTTCAATCAAAGGTCCTACAACAAATTGTCCTGCTGATCCGCCAAGCATTCCAAAACACTGGGTAAATCCTATCGCCGTTGCAAGCGATTTTGCAGAAAACCCCTTACTGGCCAGATAAACACAACCCGGAAATGCAAATGCGCATCCCGCGCCCTGAAACAATCGTCCGGTGGTTCCGGCAAACTGACTCGAAATTAAAAATAACAAACAGCCAATTCCTAAAATAAGTGCTCCGGCAAAAAGTGAATATTTAGCTCCAAATCGATCCAATGCTATTCCCGCAATTAAACTACAGGTTGAATATGTATAATAATATGTACCTATAATAGTCACTAATCCTACCTCACTTACAGAAAAACTATGCGAAAGCTCCGGAATCATTACTGCTGGAGCAGAACGTATTACATAATCTAAAAAGTAAAAAACTAAACCAAACCCCCAAGCAATAATATAATACTTGGTATACGACCTATTACTATTTGCATCCATCAAATCGATTTTTTAATTAAAATACAAATTTACAAACCTTCTTTTAGATGTTTGTAATTAGACTTAATTGTTTCGAAAACTTCGTCCATTTTACCGCCAAGCATTAATTTGGTCATTGATTTTGCCATACCTGTAACTTGCGCCCAATCTACTTTTGGAGGCATTGCCAATGCATTTGGATTAGTAAAGACATTAAGTAAAACGGGGCCGTCAAATAAAAATGCTTTTTGAATTACTTCTAAAACTTCTTCAGGTTTATGAACATTTATACCTTGAAATCCCATTGCCTGAGCAATTAATCCAAAATCAGGATTTACCATATCTGTTTCGTTATCTGGCAAACCATTAACTTCCATTTCAAGTTTTACCATTCCTAATGCACGATTATTAAAAACAATAATTTTAATTGGAAGATTATATTGATGAATTGTTGCCAAGTCTCCTAAAAGCATCGATAAACCACCATCGCCACACATAGCGATAATTTGTTTTTCAGGATGAGCCAAAGCTGCTCCAATAGCCATTGGCATTGCGTTTGCCATTGATCCGTGATTAAATGAACCTAACATTTTTCGTTCTCCGGTTCCTTTTATAAAACGAGCTCCCCAAACGCAGGTCATTCCTGTATCAACAGTAAAAATGGCATCTTTATTAGCCAATTTATCAATAATGTGGGCGAGGTATTCTGGCTGTATCGTATCTTCTCCTCCATTATCATCAATGTAAATATTCATGTTTTCTTTTACACTGCTGTAGAATTTAAGTTGCGCTTGTAAAAAACTATCCTCCGTTTTTACATCCAATAATGGCAATAAGGCGTCTATGGTATGGGCAACATCTCCACATAATCCCAGATGAAGGTTGGCTCTTCGCCCGAGACGCTCAGAACTTGTATCTATTTGAATAATTTTATTGTTTGTGGGCATGAATTTATCATAAGGAAAATCGGTTCCTAATAATAGTACTAAATGAGATTCATGCATGCTATGATATGCCGAAGGCTGACCGAGTAAACCTGTCATCCCGATTTCGTTAGGATTATTGGGCTGAATACTCATTTTTCCTCTAAAAGAGTATCCTACAGGAGCTTTAATATGTTGCGATAACTGTACAACCTGATCGTGTGCTTTATCAGATCCTATTCCGCAAAACAAAGTTATTTTTGTACTCTCATTTATAACATTTGCTAACTCTTGTAATTCAGAATCAGAAGGTCTGATAACAGGATTACATTTAAAAAACTGAGTAGATATGTTACTTTCAACAGCTTTTAATTGAGATACATCGCCGGGTAAACCGATAACTGCGACACCTTTTTTTCCTAATGCGTGCTGTATAGCCGTTTGTATAATTCGTGGCGCTTGCTCGGCCGTCATAATCATTTGATTGTAACAACTGCAGTCGTCAAAAAGTCTAATGGTGTTTGTTTCCTGAAAATAATCCATCCCCATTTCGCCTGTATTAATCGTAGAAGCAATGGCTAACAAAGGCACATGAGAACGATGGGCATCATACAAACCGTTTATTAAATGAACATGTCCCGGACCACAACTTCCGGCGCAAACTGCAAATCCATCCAGTTCGGCCTCAGCGGCAGCAGCATATGCTCCTACTTCTTCATGGCGTACATGGATCCATTTTATTTTTCCATTTCGGCGTATTGCATCATTAAAATGATTTAAACTATCACCAGTAACTGCATATACACGCTTTACTCCGGCTTCTACCAACATATCGACTAATTGTTCTGCCACTATCTTACTCATAGAATCTCTTTTTTGAATTAATACTTTGAAGGGTATGTATTGGAATTCTTTTATTATTTGATTTTTTAGAAGAAGCAAAAACAAGGTTAGAAAAGTGTACAAAAAAAATGTTTCTTTACTATCCCAGATAACTATAAAATTGATTTCTCGTCAACCTTACTTTTTGTTTGATGGGAATTGTTTTTTGGCAATATCTCACGATCTGCTACGATCAAACCTTTAATGTGATGTTTTTCAGAAGAAACGCCATAGATAACAGCATCGAATTTCGAATCGGAATCAACAAAATGATAAATCTGTTGTACTTCAAACTCATCCTTGTTTATTTTTTCTCTGCTGTTCCTCTCTTTTAAAAAATCCTTTTTCAAGACAAAATTTCTATTATATCCTTGACAAATCAAACCCTCTAAAGCCTCTGTTAAGTTATTATATGGATTCATTTTTTAGATTTTTTTAAGTTTAATGTAACATAGAAGAATTTACTATTCAATTTTATTTTTGAGGTAATCTAAAGATAATCAATTATTTTCATTCCTTTTTCGATTAAAACTCTTTTAACTTTTTAAAAATTTAATATCAATCTAAACCAAAAAAAAGCCTTCATCACTGAAGGCTTTTTTTGGAGTATATTTTTAATTAATGATGATCATCATGTGAATGCTTTTGATCTTTATTAGAATTTCCTTTTGAATGTTCTTTCTCATTTTTTGAATACTCTTTATTAGATTTCTGTTTATGATCTGATTTATTATTTTTTTCAGGTTTATTTCCTCTATTTTTCTGAGGTTTTCCATGATACCCTTTAGGATAATTAGCTCTGTGTTTGTTATGATATGTATAAGGAGCGTCTCCTTTGTAATCATTTAAAACTACTTTATAACCTCCATACAAATCATACTGTCTATATCTTGACGGAAGTTTATTTTCGCGAATCCATCTACCATTATTATCATAAATGTATTGGCTTTTAGCAACATCATAGTAAGTATCGATATCTGGCAAATAATAATATCTGGCATCATCATTTCCTTGTGGTCCCCAACTTGGGGGTGTTCCAATATTTACATTGATCGAAACTTGTGCATGAGCAAAAACACTCATCAAGAGTATTAATGCAATTCCTATTTTTTTCATTTTTTATAGTATTAAGTATTTATATGATTTAATACTAAGCTAAAGTAGTGCCAATATTCAGATTCATCGCACTCAATATACAGAATCACTACCTCAATCGACGAATACGCATTTTGACCCGACATAAACTTATTTAATGAAAAAACGCCTCAAATATTTGAGGCGCTTTTCGTTTTTAACAATTTTTAGTAACAGTAGATTATAAATCTATTTCCATCCACCACCGAGAGCGCGGTACAGATCGACTACAGCTTGTAATTTCTGTAAATTATCGTTTACACCACTTAATTGTGCGGCTAAAAGATTTTGTTCTGATGTTAATACATCAGTATAATTAGTTGCAGAACTGTACTCTAAAAGTTGTTGTGTAAAATCAACTGCTTTTTCCAGAGCTTCAATTTGTTTCTCTCTTGAATCTTCTTTCGCAACTGCCATTTCGTAAGCATATAAAGCATTTGATACTTCCTGACCAGCAACTAAAAGGCTTTGTTGAAAAGTATTGAAAGCCTGAACTTGTCTTGATTGTGCGTTTGTTAACCTTTCTCTATTAAGCCCTTGATTAAAAATAGGTTGTGTTAATCCTCCTATTATAGAATAAAAAATAGACTGATCAAAGAAATTTTTTAATTCAAGAGTCGATAAACCGCCACTTGCTGTAAGCGTTAAACTTGGATAAAAATAAGTTTTAGCCATATTCGTTGTTTCGAAAGCAGTTCTGAAATTAAACTCTGCCTGACGAACATCCGGGCGATTCTCTAACAATTGAGCCGGTAAACCTATAGCAATTTTTTCAGGAATTACCTGATCGCTTAAAGTTCCTCTTTCAATTGGTCCTGAAGCTTGTCCTAATAAAATATTAAGCACATTTTCAGTCTCACGAATACTTCTTTTCAAGTCCGGAATCAAAACTTCGGCGGCATGTTGGTTGGCTTCACTTTGTACAACAGAAGCACCTGTAACAATCGCTCCTTCTTTTAAAGCTTTTATAACTTCAACATTTTTAATACGGCTTTCTAATGTTGCTTTTGTAATTTCTAATTGTTTATCATACGATAACAGTAAAAAATAATTATTAGCAATATCTGAAATCAACTGTGTCTGAACCGCTTGTTTTGCCGCATCTGTCGAAAGGTACGTTGCTAGAGCCGCTCTTTTAGAACTGCTCAGTTTTCCCCAAATATCAGCTTCCCAAGAAGTACTTAATCCCAATTTATAAGTCGTGGTTAACGTATTAATATTAATTCCCGCCGGAAAATTTAACGCGGCTTTAGATTGCTTGTTACGCGTTGCATTTGCATCAAAATTTAAAGTTGGATAATAAGCCAACTTAGTCTGACGTAAAGTAGCACGTGCCTGAACAATGTTTTCTATCGCATTTTTTAAATTCAAGTTCTGATCTAATCCTTTTTGAATTAAAGCATTCAACTTCTGATCTTTAAAAACAGTTTGCCAAGGCATATTGGCGATCGTAGTCGAATCGGCAGAAGCCTGATCTCGATATAACTTATCCGTCGAAATTGTCGAAGGACGTTCGTATTTCTTCGTAATTGAGCACGCACTTAAAAGTGCGGCTGCAACTACCAAAAGAATATATTTATTTGAACTATGAGTCATTTTTTCTTAATTAAATTATTTACTCTTTATGAGCTTCTATCTGTTGAATTTCCTCTTCATCGTCTCCTTCATCATCATAATTTTCTTTAGGCGGACCACTCACTCTTTCCTGTAAAGTCTGGAAAATGATAAACAATACCGGAATAACAAATACTCCTAAAATGGTTCCGATTAACATACCTCCAACGGCTCCGGTTCCGATTGATTTATTTCCGACAGCTCCGGCTCCAGAAGCAAACATTAAAGGAACAAGTCCTAAAATAAAAGCAAAAGAGGTCATTAAAATCGGTCTTAAACGTGCTACGGCTCCTTCAACAGCTGCTTGTACAATTGGCATTCCTTTACGTCTTCTGTCCAAAGCAAATTCAACAATCAAAATACCGTTCTTCGCGAGAAGTCCAATAAGCATGATTAAGGAAATCTGTAAATAAATATTACTATTCAATTTGAATATAATGGAGAATAAATACGCTCCGGCTAATCCAAACGGAATCGAAAATAATACTGCAAATGGCAAAATATAACTCTCGTATTGTGCACTTAATAAGAAGTAAACGAATACCAGACATAATATAAAGATGAAAATAGTTTCACTTCCTGAAGCCAATTCCTCACGTGTTAAACCAGAGAATTCATATCCGTAACCTGCCGGTAATTCTTGTGCAGCAACTTCCTGAATGGCTTTGATCGCATCTCCTGAACTATATCCAGGATTTGGAGCTCCAGTTATCGAAATAGAAGAGAAAAGGTTAAATCTTGAAATAGATTCCGGTCCAAAAACTCTTGTCATTTTTACAAACTCTGTAATTGGGGCCATTGTTCCTGAACTGTTTCTAACAAAGATCTTATTAAGCCCCTCTGTATTTGTTCTAAATTCTGGAGAAGCCTGGATCATTACACGGTATTGTTTTCCGAATTTATTGAAATTCGAAGCATACAATCCACCATAATAACCTTGCATCGTTGACAAAATTGTATTGATTGGAACACCGGCATCTTTTGCTTTTGCCAGATTAATATCCATCATGTATTGAGGGAATCCTGGATTAAAAGGTGTTGTTGCGTACTGTATTTCCGGACGTTTAGCCAATTTTTCTAAAAAGTCTGTGTTCACTTTAAAGAATTCTGCTGTAGTATGTCCTCCCTTATCTTGTAATTGGAATTCGAATCCACCACTTTGTCCAAAACCCTGAATTGTTGGCGGAGAAATAAAGAAAATGCTAGCTTCTCGAATACCGCCTGTTTTAGCAAAAAGCTGTCCAATTACATCATTAACACTTAAATCACGTTTTTCCCAAGTTTCTAATTTTATAATAACCATACTGTAGGCACTTCCCGCTCCAGCTGTAAAGTTTTGTCCCACAATACGAAGTGTATTTTTAACACCCGGAATTGTTTGGGCAATACTATCTACTTTTTTAGCAATTACATCAGAACGCTCCATAGAAGCTGATGGTGGTAAACTAATATTGGCAAAAACAGTACCTTGATCCTCTGCAGGAACAAAAGCCGATGGTGTAGTTTTCATCATATAAAATAACGCTGCACCGGCAACCACAATTGAGGCTAATACAATCCATTTTTTTACAGAAAGAAACTGAACCGAACGTTTGTATTTACCAGTTACATTATCAAATGCAACGTTAAACGAGGTATAAAATCTCTGAATAAAACTTTTATGTTTATGATCGTCAGCATGAGGTTTTAAAAGTAAAGCACACAATGCCGGACTTAACGTCAAAGCGTTAACTGCCGAAAGAATAATCGCAACCGCTAATGTTATACCAAATTGCTTATAGAAAACCCCGGTAGAACCGTTAATAAACGTAACCGGAATAAATACCGCCGCCATTACAAGCGTGATCGAAATAATCGCACCTGAAATTTCGTCCATGGCATCAATCGTTGCTTTTTTAGACGATTTATAACCATGATCCAGTTTGGCATGTACGGCCTCGACGACGACAATAGCATCATCGACCACAATACCAATGGCAAGAACCAATGCAAAAAGCGTTAATAAGTTGATTGTAAACCCAAATAAATTCAGGAAGAAAAATGTTCCTACAATAGCTACCGGAACTGCGATCGCCGGAATTAAAGTTGATCTAAAATCCTGAAGGAAAATAAATACTACGATAAAAACCAATATAAAAGCTTCAATTAAAGTATGAATTACCTTTGAGATCGAAGCATCTAAATTTTCATTAACATCAACCAGAATTGTATATTTTACTCCTTTCGGGAAAGTCTTTGCAGCTTCTTCGATAAGCTTTTTTGAGTTGATGATTACATCACGGGCATTAGATCCCGGAGTCTGGCTGATTGCCATAGCTGTAGATTCAATACCATTTGTTTTGGTTGTAGAAGCATAACTAAGCGATCCCAGCTCAACTTTGGCAACATCTTTTAATCGCAACACTTGTCCGTTTCCAACAGATTTAATGATAATATCACCAAATTCTTTGGCACTTGTTAAACGACCTTTATATTTAATTACGTATTGAAAAGCCTGATTTCCATTCTCACCAAATTTACCTGGCGCCGCTTCGATATTTTGTTCTGCCAAAGCAGCCGAAATATCGCTAGGAATCAATTTGTACTGTTGCATTACATCTGGTCTTAACCAGATTCTCATAGAATAATCGTTTGCTCCAAAAACCGTAACATCACCTACTCCAACTACACGCTGAATTTGTGGAACAAGGTTGATCTTAGCATAATTTTGAAGGAAAGTCTGGCTATAAGCATTACCATCACTGTATAAAGAGAAAATCAGTAAGTTACTACTCTGACTCTTTGTTACCGTTACCCCTGCCTGAGTTACCTCTACAGGTAATAAACTTGTAGCTCTCGAAACTCTGTTTTGAACGTTTACCGCTGCTAAATCAGGATTTGTTCCTACTTTAAAGAAGATTTTTATAGATGCATTTCCGTCATTTGTTGCTGTAGAAGTCATGTATGTCATGTTCTCTACCCCATTAATTTGCTCTTCTAACGGAATTACAATACTTTTTAATACAACATCGGCATTTGCTCCCGTATAACTTGCTGCAACGTTTACTGTTGGTGGTGCTATATCAGGATATTGAGAAATAGGCAGTTCAATCAAGCCTAAAACACCTAAGATGACAATAATAACAGATATTACTGTCGAAAGTACAGGTCTTTGTATGAATTTTTTAAACATTTTTTTCTTATTTTAAGTCTGCGTAAACAGTTTCGGCATTTTGATTCTGAGGTTTGATTTCGCTTCCGTCTTTTAATGAAGCTACACCTTCTAATACAATTTGATCACCTGGTTTTAAACCACTGGTTACGACATAATAATTTCCTGCAGTATTTTCAAGTACAGTGATATTAGCATTCTTTGTTTTTCCGTCTTTTCCTACTGTCACAGCAAAAATTTTATCCTGAAGTTCGAATGTAGCACTCTGAGGTACTATTATTACATCTTTAACTTCTTTCGGAATTCTTACTGTTGCACTGCTTCCGCTTCTGATAATTCCTTTTGGATTAGGAAAACGTGCTCTAATGTTTACCGAACCGGTTTCTGTATTAATTAATCCGTTCACAGTTTCTACATATCCTTTTTCTCCGTAAGTAGAACCATCTGCCAGAAGTAATGAAACTGCTGGTATTTTTTTAATTGCCTGACTCAATGAAGTCCCTGTATTTTCAGTAAAGGTTAAAAGCATTTTTTCGTTCAATGCAAAATAAGCATATACGTTTCCAATACTTGCAACAGTAGTTAATGGTTCTGTAGTATTAGAACTCACCAAACTTCCTAAACGAAACGGAATTGAACCCACAACTCCATTTACAGGGCTTGTTACTGTAGTATATCCTAAATTTACTTTTGCATTTACTAAACTTGCATTTGCCTGAGCTAGAGTTGCTAAAGCTGACTCGTAAGTATATTGAGCTGATTCCAGATCATATTTACTAATGATTCCTTTTTCTACAAGCGGTTTTACTTTATTTACAGCCAGCTTTGCCGAACTTAAATTTGCCTGGGCACTTTTTATACTTGCTGTAGCAGTACGAACTTCTTGCTCATATTCAGGAGCATTTATTTTAAACAAAGACTGTCCTGCTTTTACCACAGCACCTTCGTCAACAAAGATTTTTTCGATATAACCTTCAACTCTAGGTCGGATTTCTATATTTTGCTGTCCCTGGATACTTGCAGGAAAGTCTGTATTTAACGTTGCAGATTTTGGCTCTAAAATCAACGTTTTATAATCTTTAATTTGTGGTGCACCTCCGGCCTGAGCCGATTTGTCGTTTTTATTACCGCACGATGCGATCATAACTGCTACTGCGAGAATGCTTAAAAAGGATTGCTTATTCATTGTGAGAAATGTGTAATTATCAATTTATATGTGAACAAAAGAACTAAAATAACTCAAACAAAAAATTTTCAATAGACGAAGACCTAAAGACAATCGATAGATATAACATAAGAACCGATGGAACTTATTCTGCTCTAAATAGGTATTTTTAAAAAGGCTCGTCGGCTCTAAAATGGTTTTTAGAGGTTCTAACTCCATTTTGAGCGATTGATTTTATATTATGTATAAATATAACGTAATATTGTCATTAAAATCATAAATTAAGATGTCTCCAACCTTTTTCAAACCTTATATTTACGCGGGATTACATATTCTGGGATGGTTATTATTAGGATTTACTCTGTTGTTTTACATACCATTAACCTGGAATATTGTTCTTCCAAGAATCTTTTGGATATGGCAATCGATTGTATTGTTTTTTATGATTGTTATTTTTTATTCTAATGCCAAAATAATAGTTCCAAAAACGATCATTAGAGATAATATAAGTCCCTTTTTCCTGTGGGCGCTTTTTATCATTTTTGCTATGCAGCTTATTGCTTATGTCTATAATATCAACACCGATCTACATAGTAAACTGGCAGAAATACTTGGTTTTAAAAAATACCGAAATGATTATTTTGACAATTATGTTTTCACAATTACCTTATTGGTTTTAGGAATTAGTACAAGTTGGGCAATGTTGCATCATTGGCAAAAAGCGGCACAACACAAACAAAAACTGGAGCAGGATAAAACGATGGCAGAATTAGCAATGCTAAAGGCTCAGATTAACCCGCACTTTTTCTTTAATTCACTTAATAGTATTTACTCGCTTACTTATAGCAATATCGAAGATTCTCGCAAGGCTCTTCACACCTTAAGCCGAATGATGCGCTATTTACTTTATAGCACCGAAGGAGAAAGAACTACTTTATTAAAAGAAGTAGAATTCATGAAAGATTTTATAGCTTTGATGAAGCTTCGTGCCAATAGCAAATTAACAATTACAGCAGATATTCCGGAAAAAATACACGACCATCCAATTGTTCCGATGTTGTTATTACCTTTAGTCGAAAATGCTTTTAAACATGGCGTACATGCTACAGATAAAAGTGAAATACATATTACGCTGAAGCAAAATGAAACTAATCTTGAATTTGAAGTCGAAAATACTTTTTTTGAAAAAACTTCGACCACAGATCAAGGCGGAATTGGATTAACGAATACAAAACGCAGATTGCATTTAATTTATCCAAACAAACATATTATGACGGCGGGTATTGACAAAAATGGAAAATACAAAGTGAATCTGCAAATAACTTTAGAACAATGATTGTATTAAAATGTATCGCCGTAGATGATGAACCACTAGCATTAAGACTCGTGGAGACCTTTATTGAACAAACTCCTTTTTTGCAATTGGCTTGCAGCTGTGATAATGCGGTTGAAGCAATGAGTTTGATACGCGAACAACAGCCAGACATTGTTTTTCTAGACATCAATATGCCTAATTTAACAGGTATGGAACTGGCAAGACTCTTGCAAGAACAACCCGGGCCCTTGCCAAAAATCATTTTTACAACTGCTTACAATCATTATGCTATTGAAGGTTACAGAGTTAATGCAGTAGATTATCTTTTAAAACCTTTTAGCTACGAAGAGTTTTTGCGCGCTGCCAACAAAGTATTACAATTGTCTGAAGAAGCCTCTAATCAATACCAATCTGTAACAACTGACGACGAATTTATTTTCCTAAAAGTAGAATATCAATGGGTTAGAATTCCTCTAAAAGACATTTTATATATCGAAAGTCTTAAAGATTATGTCAAAGTTCATCTTGAAGATGCGCAAAAATCATTAGTCT
The DNA here is from genome assembly GCF_044007395.1 of Flavobacterium sp. FlaQc-57. NCBI lineage: Bacteria > Pseudomonadati > Bacteroidota > Flavobacteriia > Flavobacteriales > Flavobacteriaceae > Flavobacterium > Flavobacterium sp. FlaQc-57. The sequence goes on along the minus strand of NZ_JBIPDA010000003.1, from coordinate 363,198 downwards.
CTTTGATTTCTTTAAAAGCATTAGAAGAAAAATTACCTGCTTCAAAATTTATGCGAATTAACCGTTCTTTTATTGTTTCTCTTGAAAAAATAAACGCCATCAGTAAAAACTCAATATTCGTAAATAAAACTGAAATAACAGTTGGTGAGCAATACAAAGAAACCTTTAAAACCATCGTTGAAAAATGGTTGAAGTAAATATAATTTAAAGCCCCATGGAAAAAAGATCGAACAAATATTATTTGACATTAAGCTTAAAAGAATACGCAAATGGCGAAACTACTCCTGCAAAAGAACTTGGAATAGAATTTGACAATCACGACGAAATTTTTAGCATTATCGAAAAAATAAAAGACAAAAACTTATTTGATAATCATCAAGAAGCGACACAGTTTGCGCTGGGTCTTAAATTATTTAGTGAAATAAAACTCAAACATCGCAAAAATCCGCTTTTTGATGAGTTAAACGAAGTGTTTCCTGTATTTATGAAAAAATTAAAGAGCTTGTAAATTACATAAAAGAAAGGCATAACTTTAATAAAGTTATGCCTTTTGCTATTTTAGTCAGCGTTAACTAACTTTATAATACTACCGAGATCAGTAATCTCTTTTTCAGTAAGTGGTTGAAGTGGTTTTCTTAAATGTCCGCTATCAATTCCTTGAATCTTAAGACCCGATTTAATTGCTCTGGGCAGTCCTTTTTCAACAATAAAACGCAATAAATCAATTTGTTTATAAAATAATCTTTGCGCTTCCAGAAGATCATTTTCCTGAACAGCATTGTATAATGCAATATTCAATTCCGGAATTAAATTTGGAGCCGCAGTACACCATCCTGTCGCTCCCGCTGCAAATGCAGATAGTGCAAGCGGATTTGATCCGTTATAAAATGCCACATTTTCTCTCAATTCTTTCTTTAAATAATGCATTCTTTGAATGTCTCCGGTACTTTCTTTTATCATCGTAACATTCGGAATTTCAAGAATCCTTTTTAATAAAGCCGGTGACATATCGACTCCTGCCGTAGCCGGATTGTTATAAGCCATTATTGGAATCGAAATTTGTTTCGCAACGGTATCATAATGTTTTACAATTTCATCGTCGCTGAGTTTCCAATAACTCATCGGAATAATCATTACCGCATCTGCTCCTGCTTTTTCAGCAAATTTGGCATGATAAATAGTTCTTTCAGTTGTCAAATTAGAAACGCCCACTAAAATTGGAACTCTGCCTTTTGTTTGTTCTACAGTAGCTTCTGTAATAGCTTCTTTTTCATCATCATTCAAATAAGGCATTACTCCTGTACTTCCTAAAGGAGCAACAGCATGAGATCCTGATACAATTAATCTTTCTAACAATTGCTTGTAAAGTTTGATATCTACTTTCTCATTTGTATCAAATGGCGTGATCGGATAAGCGATAATTCCTTTAAATTTTATGTCTTTCATTTCTTTCTATTTTATAAATCTCTACCTTCTTCTTCTCTTAATGCTACACCTAAATTTTGCAATTGCGGAGCATTTTCAGTCGCGATATATTTTGCATTTTCAGTATTGCTTAAGTTTTGATGTCTGTGCCATGTCCAGGCAGGAATATAAACTGCATCACCGGCTTTCCATTCTACTTTTTGATCTTCGACTTCCGTATAACCTGTCCCTTCAATTACATATAAAAGTGTTTCGTACGTATGTCTGTGTCGGTTTGTAAGCTGGCCTGGCAACAATCCGCCAATTGTCATACTCACATTTTTACTTGGCAGATCTACAAAAAATACAGGATGTTTTCTTTCAGTCGAAAATTCGTTGTGTATGCCGGCATTTTCGACATTTTTGTGAATCAATTTATCCGGCATTACAAAACTTGGTCTTGCATAAGTTTGGTGAAAATCTTTTGATGAGAATTTTTTTTCTTTCGTTTCCATGTTTATTATATTTTTAATTACTGCAGTATTGCGCAACAAAATTATTGTAACTTTGGTCTGTACATATAACACAGTTTTAATATAAACACCTAGTCCAGATGTTAAGACCTTGGCAATTTGAAATTCAATTAGATAAAAAATCAGATAAAGCACTCTATCTACAAATTGCTGATGCTATAATCAGTGCTGTAAAGTCAGGCAAACTAATAAGCGGAAATGCTTTACCCGGAAGCCGACAATTAGCTGGACTATTAAATGTGAATAGAAACACGGTAATTGAAGCTCTGGATGTTTTAATTGCCGAAGGCTGGCTGATTACTATAGATCGAAAAGGAACTTTTATCGCAGATATTCTTCCTGAAATCAGCAGCAATAAAAAAAGTGAAACTCAAATTAATATTGCCGTTGAAGACCATAAACCGCATCTTGTTTTTGATGACGGACTTCCTGACAGCCGCCTTGCCCCTATGAATGATCTGGCACGTGCGTATCGTGAAATATTTAATAGAAAATCACGCTGGCAGATTATGGGCTACAGCAGTGAATTGGGAAATATCGAATTTAGAAAAGCGATTGTTCAAATGCTGAATTTTAAACGCGGCATGAATGTTTCTCTCGAACAAATCTGCATAACACGCGGCAGTCAGATGGCTATGTATCTCGCTGCACACTGTTTACTTTCGAAAGGAGATTTTGTTATGATCGAAAACCCGGGTTATAAACCTGCCTGGGAGGCTTTTGAAAATGCCGGAGCCAGCTTGCTTCCTGTAAATGTTTCAGCTGATGGCTTAGATTTAGAGGAAGTTGAAAATCATTTAAAAAATCATGATTCTATAAAAGCAATTTATGTAACACCACATCATCAATTTCCCACTACCGTGACAATGAGTTTAAAGAAAAGATTAAAACTTATTGAATTATCGAATCAATACGGATTTACAATAATTGAAGACGACTACGATAATGAATTCCACTTTGGACAACGACCTATACTGCCTATCTCAAGTTACGGTAATGTAAAAAACTTTATTTATATAGGCACATTAAGTAAAATTGTTGCACCTGCATTACGTATAGGTTATGTAGCCAGTTCAGTCGACAACATTTCAAAAATTGCCAGCCATCGCAAAATTATTGACGTTCAAGGTGATAATATTATGGAAGAAGCCGTTTTGCATCTTATAAATGAAGGAAAAATTAAAAGACATCTCAAAAAAACAAACCTAATATATAAGGCAAAAAGAGATCATTTTACAGGTTTGTGTAAGCTTCATCTTAAAGATAAAATTACTTTTTCTAAACCAGAAGGTGGCTTAGCTTTTTGGATTGTACCCAACAAAACTATTGATTTTGAGAAAGTTTGCGCAGATTTACTCTCAAAAGGAATTCTACTGATGAATTCAGAAAAATTTAGTTTTGGACGTCCTGTAAATGGCTTTAGATTAGGTTATGCTTCACTTACAGAACAACAAATGGAAGAAGGTATTATAGCACTTTCTAAATATTTGTAACACAAAAAAAAGACTGAAAACATAATTTTCAGTCTAATTATCATTTAAAAAAGAATCCATTAATTACAGTTTTCCATTTCGATAATAGAGAATCCATTTTTTAAAATTTGGTTTTCTATTGCTTCGGGAGCTTTATCAATGTGACAAAACTTACATTCTTTTGAAGTTAAGCTTTGGCCATCCTGAGAAACTGTTTTATGGTAGTTTTTACCGTATTCAAAAACCTGATCTGCATCATTATTTTCATTCACAAGAATATCAAAATGCATAATTTTTTCATCTTTTCGAATTACATAAGTATCCCATACTGCTATTTTCATGTTATTAATTTTATAGATCTAAATTAGTTTTGAAATCTGTTTACAAAACAGATTACCCAATCACATCTGCCATTGAGGCGCCAAAATTAATATGCAATACATTTCCGTTTGGAGTAACCAATGCGGGAACAGACTGCAATCCTGCTTTTTGAGCTTCTGGAATTCTGGATTTATCTTCACCAAGATTCACAACTTCAATTTCTGAAGCATTTATTAAATTTAGAATATCTTGTTCTGCACTTACACAAACCGGACAACCGGCGTGATAAAAAATTGATTTTTTCATTTTAATTGATTTTTAATTTTCTATACAAAATTAGACAGAACATTTCGCTGGTAAATAATCCAGTTTTTCGATTTGTAATGGTTTTCTGGTCCAGTTAAAACTACAATCTGGACTGTTTTAAATAGTTAAAACTGGATCTTACGGATCTTGTACATTGCAGCTAAATTTGCAATCATGAAAGAAGAAATTATTTTTAACTTGAAACAAGTTCACATTCGTATCAAGAATGCTTGCGAAATATCAGGCAGAGATATTTCAGATGTGCAACTTTTATTGGCTACTAAAACAGTTCATGCCAAAAACATACGAGTAGCAATTGAGGCCGGAGAAACTTTAATAGGCGAAAATAAAATGCAGGAATTCCGCGATAAGGATTCAGAGTTAAAAGACTTAAATATCGAACGCCATTTTATAGGGCATCTTCAAACTAATAAAGTGATAGATGTTTTAAAATACGTTAGCTGTATTCAATCTTTAGACCGATTAAGTTTAGCTGCCGAATTAGACAAACAATTAAGCAAAGAAGGCAGACATCTTGATGTTTTTGTTCAGGTTAATACATCCTTCGAAGAAAGTAAATTTGGACTAGCTCCTTCTGATGTTATTTCATTTATAAAAGAAATAAAAAAGTACGAAACTTTAAAAATTAAAGGATTAATGACGATTGGATTATTAGATGTTGAAAAAGAAAAAATGCGTCCTTCTTTACAATTACTTCGGAAAATAAGAGATGATATCTACGATGCAAAAATTGACGGAATAAACCCTTTAAAACTTTCTATGGGAATGTCGCAGGATTTAGAATTGGCTATTGCCGAAGGCTCAAACATTGTTAGAATTGGCACTTCAATATTTGGAAACCGATTTTTAGGAAAAGAAATCTGGAATGAAAATATTCAGGAATAAAACATAATTTTGCACCAAATAAATCTCAAATGAATCTGTACGAACTTGTTGTAAACGATACTGAAAAAATTGTACTTAACGATTTACTTTTCAGCGAAGAAAATAAAACTGCATTGCTGCAGATTATAAAAGAACATAAATATATTGACGAATTAAAAAAATACAATCTTAAAGTTGATAATAAAATACTGCTCCACGGACATTCCGGCTGTGGTAAAACAACCACTGCCAAAGCTATTGCTAAGGCTTTAAACAAAACTATTGTAATTATCAATTTAAGTACTTTGATTAATGCCCGAATTGGTGAAACTTCAAAAAATGTAAAAGCTATTTTTGATAAAGCTATTCGCGAAAAAGCCGTTTTATTTCTAGATGAATTTGACCAAATTAGCAAAAGTCGTGACAGCGAAGATAAAGATGTAGCCGAAATGAAACGTTTAGTAAATACTATAATTCAATTAATTGATTATCTGCCTACAGATACTTTACTTATTGGTGCTACAAATTATTACGATAGCATTGATAAGGCTATATTACGAAGATTTCAGATTCGTTTAAAATTTGAAATGCCCAACAATAAAGAACTGGATGTTTACTATAATAAATTACTATCTCATTTTCCCGATCATTTACAAGATATTCCGCGTCAATACAACATCTCATATGCGGAGGTAAAAGATTACATTCATACTACAATGAAAACACAAATTATTGCCGAGCTGGAGCTTCAGGAACAACTGAAAAACAATGCAGCAATTGCATAAAAAACGCCTCAAATTTTTGAGGCGTTTTTGTCTTTTATAAACTTATTATTAAGCTTTTGCTTTTCTTTTTACAGTACAGCCAATTTCTTTGGTTTGTGTAACGGCAGGTTTTTGATTGCTTTTTAATGCTGCAATCGCATCTTCTGCATATTTTATTTTTTCTGTTTTCGTTCCTTCAGGGTCATTATCAATTGCTCCAACATATTCTACAACATTACCTTTTGCTGTTTTAGAAACAATAAAAATATGTGGTGTATGTTTTGCACCATATTGATCTGTAACTTTTTGTCCGGCATCAAACAAATATGGGAAAGGATACTTTTTCTCTTTCGCTAAATCTTGCATTTTATTAAATGCATCTGCTTTTGAAGCTTCCGGATCATTTGGATTAATGGCAATTACAGGATATCCCTGTGAACTGAATTTTTTATCTAAATCGATAATTCTCTGTTCGTAACCTACCGCATAAGGACAAGTATTACAAGTAAAAACAATAATAAATCCTTTTGCTTTTGGGAAACTGGCAAATGAAACTTCTTTGTTATTTACATTTTTAAGTTTAAAATCCGGTGCAGTATCTCCGGCTTTTAATGTTGTTGTTTGCGCCTGAGAAAGAAAGGCCGAAAATGCCAATGCTAATAAAAGAATTATTTTTTTCATGGTTTATGGATTTATAGTTTTTTATATTCAGTTAATAATTGTTCATAGGTAAATTCAGTTTCGACAAATTTTCGTTTATTATTTTTAATAAAAAGCGTTGCCGGAATACTCCCTGACCACGAAGGATCAATGCGATCAATAAATTCCTGCGGGCTGCTTTCGTTCAAGAGAAAAACTTCATTTTTTAAATTTTTTCTTTTCACAAATGGAATTACATTCGAAGTGAGTTTAGATTTAAAATCAAGACTTACAAGCAAAACAGCCAATTTCTCTGATTTATGTTCGGCACTCAGCTTTTCAAAATGAGGCAATTCTTTAATGCAAGGTGCACACCAAGTTGCCCAAAAGTTAACCACATAAGTGCTGTCTTTTCCGTTTTTTATCCTTTCATTAAGCTGATCGATATTTATAAGTTTTACATTTTGGCTGAACGCCGATGTTGAAAAAATTAATATCAAAAAAATAAATATTGACTTGATTTTCATAAAGTAAAACGCTTAGGATTAATTTGTGCCTTACAAATATAATCGAATGAAATTTTAGTTTTTGTTAATAAAAACCTAATACGAAATAGCTTTAAATGAGCTTAATTTTAATGATTTATTAAATCATCTTAGAAAAATTACTTCCCTGTTTTTATATTAACATCGTTAACAAACAAAAGTGGTTGCATATTACTCATATTTAAAAGAGATAAAATGCCATTTTTATTCACATTTATACCATTAATTCGAAAGCAATATTCATTTGCTTCTTTATCCATTAAGGTTAAAAATTCAGCATTATCATCGGAGTTATTTTGACAACTATTAGAAATTTTATAATGATACATTACTTTAAACATATCATTGCTATAATTGTATACCTTACCATCCTGGGTAAAGACCCATTTTGTACTTCGGTTTCCGTCAGTATACCAAGTTCCAATAATTTTTTTAGATGAAGGATCTTCGTTTTGGTTATTTCCAAAAGTCACAGGGATTTGCAAGATCAACAACAAAATTACAAATAGCTTTTTCATACTTTTTAATTGTTTAATTGAATATCAAAATTTCAAGAATATCTCAGAAACTTTTCGTCTTGCAAAAATAATATTTAATTGAATAATTAGAATATTTCAGGCATGTTTTATCCTGATTCATTTTTATGAAACCAATCAACCCTCTTTATTTAATATTAACCAACATTATCAAAAAACAACTGACTTTCAAATAATAGCTTATGTTCCATCGGAACATAAAATGATTGTGCTAATTTTTTTCTTGTGTTTTTTCAACCGACTTTACTTGTCTCTTATAAAAATATTTAATTCTAATAATTTAACCGTCTTCTAAAAGTCATAATGCTATCAAAATAAGCCAACTAAAAAAAACTTGCGATTGTCTATCAAATTAAATATTTCAACCTCATCAACAATTAACTATCTCACATAAGAAATCATTTATGAAACACAATCCAAGTCCTTCGAAAATCAATTATCAATTGTAACAAAACAACGATAATTTAGACCTATAAAAAAACAACTTTAGTATGGATACTCAAACGAAAACCAGCAACTTAAAAGATTTCGAAGTGAACATAAAAATTAAACTTGCCTTTCTTTGGACAGCGGTAACTTTATGTTATTTGTATGGAGATTACTTTGAATTGTATGTACCTGAAAAAACTACAGGTCTTTTAAACGGAGATAATTTATTAAATAGTCCAATGAAGTTACTTTCAGCATCCATTCTATTGGCAATTCCTGCTGTAATGGTATTTCTTTCTATATTTTTAAAACCGAAATTTAATAGGTTTCTCAATATTTTGATTGGAATATTTTTTACTGCAATTATGGTTTTAATCGCCTTTACTTCACTTACACCTTGGAAAAGTTTTTATGTTTTCCTGGCACTTTTAGAAAGCGTTATTACGAGCTTGATAGTATTTTATGCCTGGAAATGGCCTAAGGATTTGTAATACTAAAATTTAAAAAACTAAACCTAAAATTATAAACTACTGTTAATTATACAATTAGAATATATTTTTCTGTAAGGAGTTAGGAAGCATTTGGAAGTAGATTTGTATGATAACAAGCTAAAAAAGAAATTATCATGAAAAGTACATATCAGAAAAACAGCAGCACTTCGACTTCAGGGCCAAAGTCTATGGATAAAAAAATAGATAAGAAAGAAACATCTCCAAAAAGAGAAGTTAAGCATAATGAAAAAGACGATAAGAAACCTTCGACAGCAAAAAAGTAATTAATTCTAAAGTATGAATGACTATGAAAAATGGAAACAATGAAAATTACGATCGAGATAATCGTAATTTTAATCAAGACTTAGATACTCTTATCGATAAGGATAATGATAATCTAAATGATAAATATCAAAATCAGGAAGAATTTATTGATGATGTTAATCATCAAACAAATGATTATAACAGAAACGAAAATAATCCGGGTGAAGAACCAATCTTAAATGGGGAAGATCAAATTACAAATGATCAAGAATCTGATGACATTGACAACGACCCTAATCAAAGCGATCTTGATGACGATGACGATGACGATGACGATGACGATGATTTCAAAGAAGACGAAGATGATCTCGACGAAGACTTAGATGAAGTAACACACGATCCTTTTCCGAGTATAAATCCAGAAAAATATTAGACATTGTGATACACCATAATTAAATAACCGTTAAGGACTTGAGCTTTAACGGTTATTTTTTTTGAAATTTAGAATGAAATTTTATAATAAAAATTCAAAACTATATAATCTTATTAGATTGAATTTAAGTAATTTTAGGATATCCGTTTTAGACAAATTAAAATGGATTAAGAAAATGCATTTGTATCATGGATCTAACAATTCAAATCGTGTGGTTGTTTGTTTTAGCTCTTCCGATAGCTTGTATTAGCTGGACTGTAACACATGAAGAAATATTTAAAGAACCTCGGGAATGGTGCATCAAACATTCTAAAAATAATAGGTCTCTTTTCGTGCGAAAGGCATTTTATCTCTTTACGTGCGAATATTGCTTTAGCCACTATGTCACGATTGCTTTTTTGATCCTTTGTAATTATAAACTTTTGCTAAATGATTGGCGCGGTTACATTTTGGCAGGATTTTCGCTTATTTTTATGGCAAATATTTATATGAGTCTTTTTGCACTATTAAGACAGGCGATAAAAAAAGAAAAAGTAGAAATCGAAAAAATAGAAAATGAAGTAGATAGTGAGAAACTATCTCAGTAAATACAAACACGTTTAATTAAATAAATTATTATAATCATGGAAAATTTAAATTTTATAGACCCATTATTGCACGGAATTACACCAAATCCGCCTTCTAAGCTTTCTGTAAAAAATTTAGTTTTAGCCGGAGTAGGTTCTCTTTTAGTTGGTGCTGTATTAAAAAAAGCAGGACAAAATAAAACAGCTGCAGTTGTTGGAAGTCTTGCATTACCTTTATTAGCCTCAGCTTGTTACAAGCAGATATCTAAAAATCATAAAGCAAAAAAAGAAATCACAGATAGTAGTGGTATCGAATACAATCACTAATTTTTTGTTTCAAGTTTCACGTTTTCTTTGTTTTAGATTTTAGTTTTTCTATTGAACTTATTAGAGTATATTTTTTAATACTTGATAAAAACAACTTGAAACTCTGAAACAAAGAAAACCTGAAACAAATTCTTTTTAAGAAATATTAATATTTCCTTCAACCCAATTTAAGGCTCTATTAAAAGCTTCTTTTTTAAAACCGTGAAACTCTCCCGGAACTACATAACTAAATCCGTTTGTAAAAGAAATAATTTCTTCAGAATCTGAAATTATAGCTGCCCTATTCCATTTTCCTAAATGTTTTAATCCAAGTAATGCTTCTTGCAACCACGCACCCGAGGTAAAACTTTGAGCATCATTATCGGTATCCAAAACCAGTAAAAAATTAATTTCATTGGTTTGTTTTACCAAATGTTCAACTGCAGGAATAACGACACTTAAAAAATCTTCGTTTGTTACTTCTGCCAATGCTCTAAAAGCTACTATATTATCAGTAGTGTCAATTTGATGTATCATGATATTCTTGTTTTGAATTGTTACTAATTTTAAGTTATTATGTTTTCATATTTGAATACAAAATCTTATCAAAAGTACTTACAGATTACAATTCAAATATTATATCTTCTAATCGCGTTTTTATAAAATAACTATGCTTTATTTTTAAGAATTAAGAACTATAAAACACAAAGGTACAAAGGTTTAGCTTCACACTATACTATATCAAAGTTAAAACTTATGCCGCCACATTCTTACCCTTACGCTCTAAATTAAAAAAACAAAAGCCCGCTTCTTTCGAAACAGGCGTTTTGTAAAAAAAATAAATAAACACTAACACAAACTTTTAATTATATCCTTGATTTTGTTTGAATTCTTTAGTAACATCTATTACTCCTTGTGGAATTGGGAATACTCTTCTAAAGGGTTGTGAGGCTGGTTTTGCAGTTCCAGGTAAATCAAATTTACCAAAACGGATCATTTGCGGCCTTCTATACAATTCCCAATACAACTCAAAACCTATTTCGTTGTACAATTGCGTTGCATCTAATGATGTTAATGCTTTTCCTGTAGCACTTCCGTATAGAGATTCTCTTTTTCTGCTTGTACGCAATTTATTAAGATCGTCCATCGCTAATCCAGAATTTCCTTTTCTAAAATAAGCCTCAGCTCTAATAGTGTAAATTCCACCTAAACGAAATAACGGAATGTCAACATTACTATTTCCGTTTCCTCCTTCAGGATCAAATTCGTATTTAAAAATACGTGCTCCCTGATTGATTTCGTTTTGAGCAAAAACTGCCTGAGATGGATTTTTAAAAGTTAAAGATGGCGTAAAATCCATTCTTGTAGTAGTACTTTTTTCCATATATAATGGAGAAACTTTAATACGATTACCAACCATTTCAAGAGACCCTGAAGGCAGTAATATTGGTCCATATTGTGGTCCGGCTACAATACCTCTTGTAAAGTGAAACCAAGGCAAATTAGTGCTTTTAGGTACAATATCTGTTGCAGGAACACTAGGCGTTGTACCATCATTTGTAAACCATGTTCCATCTGAGTATTGATATGCCTGATTAAATCTTGGATCGTCATGATTGCCATTCCAGGTTGCGTAGAATTCCGGAGTTGTACAAGCTGCATTTGTACCTCTATTTGCTGCTGATGTTCTCTGGTTACGCTCCATACATACATAAGCAAAACTGTTTGAACCGTTACGGATGTAGTCAATTTTTTGAGTTATAGCAAAAATAAGTTCTTTACCATTACTATTATCTCTTGCAAAGTTTTTGAAATAATCGCTTTCTAAACTGAACTTTCCTGAATTGATTAACAATGAAGTGTAATAAATTACACGATCCATATCTGTTCCTGTTGATCCGGTTACGGCAGCTTCATTAAAATTAAAATTTGAAGTCGCACTGAAACGATCTTTAAATACAGCACGATTCAGATACATAACACTCAAAAAACCATATGCAGCTTGTTTTGTAAAACGTCCGTTATGGGTTTGTTGATCTCCAAGATCAGCCAAATCAGGAATTAAAGCTTCAACATCGGTAATTAATTTATCAATTTGAGTATCGGCTTTTAAAATTTGTAATGGTGCATTTGGATTCATTGGATCTCTATATGGTGCTTGTCCATATAAATCTAAAGTTGTGTATAAATAATACGCCAGAAGCCCTTTTGCTTCAGCCAAAAACAATTTCTTTTGCGGAATTGAGCTTTCTTCAACTGACTGAATTGCTGTTAGAGATCGTGTAATACCGTTGGTCAATAAATTCCAGTTGCTTCCCACAATTGCATTGTCAGACTTCCATGTAAATTCATGCATATCTCTCCATTTTCCTCCATCTCCCCAATCACTTCCACGAGTTGGTAAAATAGCCTCGTCTGTTGTGTATTCCTGTAACGAAAAAACTCCTCCATGATCTACAAAAGTTCCATCTCCAAGTCTGTCATAAGCTGCTGCAAGCGCTCCCGCAGGATTTGAAGCATTATCTCCTAATACCTCATCAAGCACCACCTCATCGAGATTGGTACAACTGGCAAACAACCAGATAAATGAGAATACCGTTATTACTTTTATATTAAAAAATGTATTTGTTTTCATAATAAATTATAATTTTAAAGTTGCTCCAAAACTAAACGTTCTAGAAGTTGGGTAACTAGCATAATCAATACCTATAGATTGATTTCCTCCGTTTGATTTTGGACTGTTGATTAAAGGATCATAACCTGAATAGTTGGTAATTGTAATTAAGTTTTGACCTGTAACGTAAAGCGTCAATCCGTTTAACCAATTCACTCCTTTTAAGTCAAAATTGTAACCAATACGTGCCGTATTCAATCTGATAAAATCTGATTTCTCTAAGAACAACGTCGATAAAATTGGTGAGTTTGTTGCATTTGCACCTGATTCATAATAGCCTGTAGCTACATTTCGATCAGAAGCCAGGTTATTTATGTTTAAAGCATTTAACCCTGTGTTATTCAATAAATATCCTCCGGTTTGACCAATGATTGAGAATGAAAACGTAAAGTTTTTGTATCTCATATCACTATTAAATCCGTAATAGAAAGTTGGCAAAGCACCTTCGATAATTATTCTGTCACTATTGTCAATTTTACCGTCTCCGTTTTGGTCTTTAAATACATTCGCACCGTTTGCATCAAATCCCGTATGTTCTAATAAATAGAATGAACCAGCAGCATATCCGCTTTTGTAAATATTTGCATTTACACCTGATTGTCCCGGGCCGGAAATAGTTCCCGTTAAAATTTCTGAAACAGGAAGATTCTCAATTTTATTTCTTAAAGTAGCTCCGTTTGCATCAATACTCCAGGTAAAATTTTTATTATCAACTAATTTTGAACCTAACATAATTTCAAAACCTTTGTTGATAATTTCCCCGTCAATATTTGTCCAGATTGTAGTTGTTGGGCTTAAAGCCTGAGACGGAACATTTAAAATCGCATCTGTAGTTGTCTTATTGAAATAATCTAAAGTTCCGTACAATTTATCATTCCATAAACTAAAATCTAAACCAAGATTGTATTGCGTAACAACTTCCCATTTTAAATCCGGATTTGGTGTTCTGTTTACTGAAACTCCGTTTACTAAATTCAAATCATTGTATAAATAATACCCATCTGCTCCGGCAAGAGAATAACTTGCCTGCGTAATTTTATTTTCAACTTCCTGATTTCCTGTTTGCCCCCAGCTTGCTCTTAATTTTAAGTTACTCACTGCTGAAACATCTTCTAAGAAACGTTCTTTAAACACATTCCATCCTAAAGCAAATGAAGGAAAGTAACCGTATTTATTATTATCTCCAAAACGAGTCGAACCGTCAGCTCTCATCGAAGCAGTTAAAAGATATTTGTTATTGAAAGTATAATTAACCCTTCCAAAATAAGATTGCAACTCATTTTCCTGAGCATAACCGGTTGTTCCAGATTGTGTTCCGGCAAATCCAGGATTAATAGAAGGTTTTACACCTGTTCCCTGACCAGAAATTCCATCAATACTAAATGCTGTTCCTGATCTTTCAAATTTTTGATACGAGAAACCGCCTAAAACTTCAAGCTTATGTTTATCTAACAAAAGATTGTACGTTAAATAATGCTCTATTAAAGAGTTTTTTGAATCTAAATTATTCTGAACATATTTCCCTTTTGGATTTAAATCGGTTACGTTTGGATAAATTGTCGTATTTCTTTCGGCAGTAGAACGATCGATACCAATGTTCAGTTTGTACTCTAATCCATCGATAATTCTTAACGAAGCTTCAAGATTTCCTAAAACTCTCAACGTACGCGTTTGATCCTCATAGATGCTCAATAAATAAGCAGGATTGTAATGCGCATTCATATTGAAATTGGTGTACTTTCCGTTAGCATCAAAAACGGATCTCGTTGGGTTTGCCATTAAAGTATGTACGATCAACTGACCATTTGAACCTCCGTCATCACTTGTAGGCACACCATCGTCCTTAGTTTCACTAGCCGTAAGATTTACTTTTACCTTTAAACGTTTGTTATCTAAAAACGATTCAGCTGCATTAATTCTACCCGACATACGTTTAAAATTACTGTTGCGAATAATACCTTCCTGATCCATTTGTGCTACAGAAGCATAATAATTTCCAGATTCAGTTTGCTTAGAAAAAGACAATGAATTGTTTTTTGTAATTGCCGTTCTGTAAATTACATCTTGCCAATCTGTATTTCCTTTATGATCAAAAGCAGGTTCCTTTATAGCACTTCTGTATTGAGATGCACTTAAAACATCCAGCTTATTCGCTACAGTCGAAAGTCCAGTATAAGTATCAAAAGTCAAACTCGCTTCGCCTTTAGAGCCTTTTTTAGTCGTAACCAAAACAACTCCATTTGATCCTCTTGCACCATAAATCGCTGCCGCCGATGCATCTTTAAGAACCGTAATCGATTCAATATCGCTGCTATTCAAAAAGTTTAACGGATTTTTAGCCGCCGAAGCTCCAAAACCAACGTTACTTCCGGAAGGACTCACGTCATCATTTGCCAACGGAACACCATCAACAACAAACAAAGGTGTACTTCCGCTTCTAATAGATCCAACTCCACGAATGGTAACATTAACACCTGCTCCCGGTTCTCCACTTGTACTTACAACACGAACTCCGGCCACTTTACCCTGCAATAAATTATCTGGAGAAATTGTAATCCCTTGCTTAAAATTGGCGGCCTCTAATTGTGTTACTGCACCGGTAACATCTTTTTTAGACTGTTTACCATAACCCACTACTAAAACCTCATTTAGCTCAGCTGTATCTGGTTCTAACTGAACAGTCATAAAACCATTTTGAACTACAACTGTTTTTGTTTTATATCCAACATACGAAACCTGAAGTGTTTTTCCTTCTCCAATCGTAATTTCAAATATTCCGTCAAAATCAGAAACTGTTGAATTTGAAGTACTCGTTTCTAAAACACTTGCACCAGGAATCGGCACCTTGTTTTCATCTACAATTTTTCCTTTCACCTTCACTCTGTCAATCATTTTATGAGTTGCAGGTTTTGCTGCTTCTGTTTTCTGAATTAAAACTAATTTACCGTTTATATTGTAATTGAAATTAGCTTTTTTAGAAAGGTTATTTAAGATTAAAGTCACCGATTCATCAGAATAATCAACCGTATAAACTGTATTGTCAGCTATAATAGCCTGCCCGTAACTAAATTTGTAATCCGTTTGTTTACTTAGTTTTGAAAAAATAGAAACAAGTGTAGCTTTTTCTATTTTATTTTTTACTTTTGAATTTTCTAAGACATTAGTCTTACTGTAACCCGTCTGAATGGTCAGTAACGCTAGTACTAAAAAGACAATTCTCTTTAGATTTAAATAGGTAAGTTTAAAATACATGATTTAAGTTATTGGTTTTTATCGATACTTAATTATTAATCGCAGTTGTTCTCAGCAACTGCTTTTTTTTTAATTCACTTTTACTATTTCGCCATAAACTTTAAATTTTAGGTTTGTGATATAATTTATTTGCTCTAAAACATTCTCTAATGATGCGTCCTTCTTTATGAACACCGTTAATGGCGTTGCTAATACATGTTCATTATCGTATTGAAATGAAACTCCGTATTTATATTGTAAAATTGCAATTACATGTTTAAGGGTAGTTTGATTTAGCGTTACATCAGTCGCATACCAATTGACTAAAAATGATGTATCAGCCAATTGTTTGGTCAATTTTTGAGAATGAAACAAAGCCTCTTCATTTGGAACCAGATCAACGCTCTGCCCTTTTGATGTAACTTTTACTTTTCCGGTCACAACAATCACTTCACATTTAGACTTTGATAGCTGAATGTGAAATGAAGTTCCAACCACTCTTGTTTTAATTTCGCCCGAAGCAATAATAAAAGGATGCTTTTTGTCTTTGGCAATTTCAAAAAATGCATTTCCTTTTAATAGCGAAACCTTTCTTTCATCTCCCTCGAACTTTTCAGGATATTGAAATGATGAATTTGCTGCCAGATAAATTTTCGAACCATCACTTAGTTTGATAGATTTGGGGATCGACGAAGTTTTAAATGATAATTGCTTTTCGCTAGGAAGGCTCGGTTTGAAGAAAAATCCTAAACCAACAAGAAAAAGTATACTGGCAGCTGCCATGTATTTTAAATAAGGATTGAAAGTTTTTTTCTTTCCTATTCGAAGTTGAATATCTTCGTATATGTTTCGTGAAACTTCATCAGGATTACCCATTGAAATTTCATTCCATTTTGAATTTTGATATTGAGTAAAAGCAAAATCATCAAGTAGATTTTCCTCTGCGATTGAAGTTTTATTTTGAGAACTTTTATCTATAAGATGTTCTAAACTATGTTTGATTCTTTTTATCATAATACTTATTGTTAACCTTTGGCGTAATTCTTTTAACACATAGTCCCGAAGTTTCGGGATAGTTTTTTACCTAATTAAGGCGTTTCACTTTATTTTAATAATCATAGCCTTGTGCGTTTGACTATGTGTGAAAAACTAGTTTTTTTTGAAATTCCCTTTCAAAAAAGAAAATCTATGTTTCTATGTGTTAAAACAAAATTGCAATTACACTCAAAAGCTTTTTGTTACCTATAAGTACCAGAATCACGAAATCGTACTATCGAGAAATATTATGAAAACATCAACAGAAAGTTATCTTAAAACTTTTGATGTAAAATAATGTATGGAGCCAGCCAAGCCAAGTCTTTTAGGCCTATACGCAATTGTTTTAAAGCCGAAGAAATTTGATTTTTAACCGTTTGTTTTGAAATTCCGAGTTCATCAGCAATCTGATCAATCGACATATCCTGAAATTTATACATCAACAGAACTTCTTTTCTTTTCTCCGGAAGTTGATCTAATAAAGAATAAAGTAAATCCATTAATTCAGGATCAATCGTCGCAAAATTATCAATAATGTAATCCTCAAACTGATCTTCCAGAATTGTCTTATCAAAGCGGTTATTTTGATAATGCTTAAAAACCTGATTTTTTACTGCACGAAACAAATAAGGTTCAATCGCATTAATATTCACCTCGTCTTTTCGTTCCCATAAATCAATAAAAACATCCTGAACAATGTTCTGTGCCAAGTCTTTATCCTGAGTCATCGTATACGAAAAGGCATTAAGCTTTTTCCAGTAATCATTATACGTTTTTTCAAAAATTTCAGGGTTTTTCATAACTTATTTTGGGACTATTTGGTGATGTAAAATAATAAAATGTTATACCAAAGTTTTTTGTCTGAAGGTTAACTTTAAATTAAATAAAGAATTCTTTTGCTGTATTAATACTACTATTTTCGCCTAAAAATGACAATCGGTTTGCGATTTCTTTTTCTTTAACTAACACAAAAATCAAATACAGAATCTAATTTAGTACACGCTAAAAAAAGGTAATTTTCTAATGCTGCGTCCTCAGTATTAATAAATTTTACACTTTTAAAAAATGAAACAAATTCTGTTTTCCTTAATTATTGCCAGTGCGATTAATAGCAGCGTTCAGGCACAAAATGATACTTTAAAAATCAATCAAATTCAAGTTATTGGTTCTCACAACAGTTACCGTCAGGCGATTGAAACCGATTTATACAATACCATTCAGGCCAAAGACACAAGCCGTTCTCTAAAAGGTTTGCAATACACACATATTGGCATTACAGAACAATTGAATAAAGGTTTGCGAAATCTTGAAATTGATGTTCAAGCCGATTCTAAAGGTGGAAAATTTACACATCCAAAAGGTTTAGATCTCGCAAAATCACAAGAAGCATATGACCCAAATGGCGAAATGAAAAAACCGGGTTTTAAAGTTTTTCATATGATTGATATCGATTTTAGAACTTCTTGCTACACGCTTCAAGGCTGTCTTGCAGAACTAAAAAAATGGTCTGATGCCAATCCGGATCACGTTCCTGTTTTTATTACTTTAGAGCCGAAAGATGATGATAGTTACTTAGGTACAAAAGCCGAGAAATTTACACCTGAATTATTTGATGCTTTGGATAAAGAACTTCGAAAAGGTTTAGGAAATAAATTAATCACGCCAGATATGGTTCGAGGAAAATACAAAACACTCGAAGAAGCTGTCCTAAACAACAATTGGCCAACTCTAAAAAAAGCAAAAGGCAAGTTTTTATTTATTTTGGATAATAACGGAGCCAAAAGAGATTTGTATGCTTTAAATCATCCTTCATTAAAAGGTCGCGCGGTTTTTATTAATGCAGAACCTGGAAAACCTGAAGCAGCAACTTTATTCAGAAACAACTCTGAAGATGCTACAATAACTGATTTAGTAAAAAAAGGTTACATAATCCGTACAAGAGCAGATTCTGATACTAAAGAAGCCAGAGCGAATGATTATTCGCATTTTGAATCAGCCAAAAAATCAGGCGCACAAATCATCACTACCGATTATTATTTACCAAGTACTTTCTTCAATTCTCCATATCAAATTAAATATGATGATGGAACTTATGTTAGAAATAATCCAGTTAATGGTAAGTAGTTTTCAGTCACAGTTTTCAGATTGAAATGATGAAAAATTTAACAGCAAAGAGCGCAAAGTTTTTTTATCTAAGCTTACGTTTCTAAACGCAAAGTTCGCAAAGCTATGTCAATGAGCTTTGCGAACTTTCTGTTTATAAAATCTTTGCGGTCTTTGCGTAAATCTTAGCGGTCTTTGCGGTTAACTTCGCCAGTTTTTAAATCATAAGAAAAATGATCTGCCGGAACTTCATGCATGAATTTATTGAAGATCATTAAAAACAATCGTACTTGATTTTGCAGTGGCTTCACTTTTAAAGCATCTTCCTTATGGTTTTCAAAAAACATTTGAGACAGGACTTTATATTGTTTTGCCCGTTCAGTTCCAACATCAACTAAAGCCAATTCATCAGCGCTTCTGAAACGATAAAAATCAACTAGAAAATCGTAACCAGTCCAATTAAAATCTCCTTTTTTGAGATTGTTTTCTGTTAGTACTTTACTTAATTTTAGTTCTGCTTTAGAATATTCATCTTTGAAATTTTCTTTGCCTTTCAAAATAACATCAAAATCTTTATCGGATTGAATATTAGCCAAAATCAATAATTCCTGAGCCGAAATATTCAGGAAAAAATCTTTGAATTTAACGGGCCAATCATCTGCTAGAAATCGTAATCGAACTAATTCTTTCAAATGAAAATCGGTAAAATCGTGATAGTTTTTGGTTTTCAAAATATCAATATTCCAAATGTCTTTAGTTTGCTGACTTTCTAAGAACTGATATTCCATTTTATACAAATCAAAAAGTTCGTTATATCTCGGGACATTATCAATAGTAATGGTTTGAATGTCTACTAAATTATTTTTCTGAATAGTCAATAATTTATACGCCGGAATATAAGCTGCCAATGACGGCGTTTGAATATTTACCAAAGTATTTCCTTTTGCCGTCGTACGAATTCCTGTATCATTAATATGCATATGTCCGCCAAAGTGAATTTTCAATCCTGCATCAGCAAAAGTCTGCGCCACTTCTTCGACCGGAACTCTGTTCAATTGCCATTTGTTAGGGCCGAGTAACTCTTTAATTTCCGCGGAAGCGTCATCATTAAAATCAATCATCGGAAAATGACTGAAAGCAATTAAAGTCTTGCCTTGCTTTTTGGCTTGAGCCGAAATTTCTTCAACCCATTTTATAAGATGCTTTTTGTTCGAGAGCACATTATTATAACCTGTACTTGCTTCTCCGTAATTTTTAGAATCTTTAGGAGCAACTACTTCATTCTTCTTCGGAATATAAACGTTTCCATCAATCGCCATTAACCATAATCCCTCTACAGGTTCTACAACATAACTTACATCCGGAACTTCATATCCGGGCGCAACCTCATAAACACGATTAGATAATAAAGCCGCTTGAGAAGCTTTTTCGAAACTATAATTTTGACTGTTATAAGTTGAAAATGGAGTTGTCCAAAATTTGTAATTTTTATTCGGATAAAAACCAAAATCCTTTAAATTGTCCGTAATTCCTAAATAACCCATTTTAGCAATATCTGCAGTAATAACTACAGGCTGTTCAATAGCTAAATTGGGCTTATACAGTCCATCTTTACTATAAATGGGCTGACTTTTTCCATCTTTACCAAGAAAATCTTCTTTGCCTGATTCTTGCGCAAAAGGCCCAACCGGATCGTGATTTCCCGTTGTGATAAAAAACTCTATATTATATTTTTTGCTGTATTGTTTCAGTATTTTTTCTAATCCGCGCACGTGTATTGGCTGACCATCATCTGTATAATCTCCGGGAAGTGCGACGTATTTTATCTTTCGCTTTGCGATATCTTCTAAAGCGGCAATAAAAGCAAAATAATTTTCATTAAAAATTCGCGTCGAATGCAATTGAGAAGCCATCGTTCGCATTAAAACATATTTTCCGGTTTTCGGATTCAAAACGCCTTTATAATCATTATCCGAAAATGATCCGAATAAATCCTGCAAATGCACATCGGATAAAAAAGCAATTTGAACACCGTTAAGATTATTCTGTTTTTGAGCTGCAATATTCGAATTAAAAAAAACTAAAATAAGAATTGGGAAATAGTATTTACAACGAAGGTTGATTTTAAAATTCATAAGTTAAACTTTGAAATTGGGACTATCTAAAATAAGTTCGCAATTTTATGCATTTAAACCGCAAAGACGTTTAACCTATTGTTACCGAATGATAATGTTTCTTCTCACTTTACTTTGGCTTTGACTTTAAACGCAAAGGGCGCAAAGTTTTTTACTTTTATTGAGCATATAAACGCAAAGTTCGCAAAGCTAAATTAACTTCTAGCTTTGCGAACTTTACGTTTTTTTATAAAACCACAACATATAAAAACCTTTGCGGTTAAATCCTTCCTCCTATTACTACAATTTCAAAAGAGCACTCAACTCGCCGTAAGTATTAAAAAGTATAGCTCCTTCTTGTTCTAAGTCGGTGTTGTTATAGCCATTTGCAAAACCATAAACAGTAAATCCTCCTCGTACTCCGGCCATTACTCCAGCTTTACTGTCTTCAATTACAACACAATCTTCAACATCAAATCCCATTTCTTTAGCGGCATGCAGAAAAATTCCGGGATCCGGTTTCCAACTGTTGATTTCGTAAGCGCTATATATTTTATTTTCGAATTTATTCAGTAAACCCGCAACTTCAAGATTCAACCTGATTTTGTCAACTGGGCCGCTAGATGCAACACAATAAGGTATTTTTAAGTTTTCTAAGAATGAGACAATCCCTTCCATAGGTTTAACTTGTGTTTTAAAAGCTGCAAAACTTCTTTCGCGATAATCACTCTCAAAATTTTCAGGAAGCTTTTTACCAATACCTTTTTCTATTTCCTGAAAACATTCTTTTAAATTACGACCATTAAAATCGCGATAAGCATCTTCCAATTTCATCTCAAAACCAAGTTCGGCTGCCATCGAAAGCAAAATTCCGTTACCAATTTTTTCAGTATCTACAAGAACTCCATCGCAATCGAAAATAATACATTTAACCATCGTATTGATTTACATTTAATTAATAAAAAACCTGCTTTTATTGACAGGCATTGTAAATTACAAAAAAATAAAGCATTGAGTTCTACAAAATCGAATATTTATATTTCTCTTTAAAAAGATTTCACTTTCCGTTTTCTGTACATTTTTACTCCTATTTTGTATTCCTGTTCATTACTTCATTTGTAATTTTATAAAATCAAAAAAGCCTTTTTAGAACATTTAAAAATATAGATTTTGAAAAAACATTTCTTATTCACTGCAATTCTCGTTAGCGGTTTTGCAGTTCATTCTCAAAACAAAATTATCACAATTACCAATTCTCTACCCGTTGACAGAGAATTTGAAACAATTGAATTGACTAAAAAATCACTTGGATTGAGTGTAACAGCCAAACTTGAAAATTATGCTGTAAAAGAAATTGGTACAAATACTTTTTTAGAAACTCAAACCGTAGATAATGATTCTGACGGAATTGCAGACTTGATTTTATTCCAGCCTAAAATAAAAGCTTCATCTCATCTGGTTTTTGAAATTATTGAAGGTGAAAAACCATCAAAAGAAACCACAATTAGTTGTTACTCCCGATTTGTTCCTGAACGCACAGATGATTATGCATGGGAAAATAATAAAGTAGCTTTTAGAACATATGGTCCTGTGGCGCAAAAAATGGTGGAAGATAAAATTCCCGGTGGAACTTTAACAAGCGGAATTGATGCTTGGTTGAAAAGAGTAGATTATCCGATTATCAATAAATGGTATGAAAAAGCTACTAACGGCACCGGAACGTATCATAAAGATACTGGCGAAGGTTTGGATAATTTTCATGTAGGCGATAGTCGCGGCGTAGGCGGAATTGCTGTAAAGGCCAATGGTAAATATTATTTCTCTAAGAATTTTACCAGTTGGAAAACGATCACTACCGGACCAATAAGAACGAGTTTTATTCTTACGTACGCCAACTGGGATGCAAATGGCAATACCATAACCGAATCGAAATTGATTAGTCTGGATTACGGAAGCTATCTTTCGCGTTTTGAAATCAATATTACAGGAACAAAATCAATTGCTGCAGGATTAACACTCCATGATAAAAAAGGAACTATTGGTGCAAACATAAAAGAAGGCTGGCTCTCACATTGGGAACCAATTGACGATTCTGAAATTGGTACAGGATTAGTCGTACCAAAAAACACATTAACAAGCTTTGATAATCACATTACTAACGACAAAGACTTAAGTAATTTGTACGGAAATCTGAATGTAAAAAATAATAAAGTAATTTATTATGTTGGTTTTGGATGGAAAAAAGGAAGCCCGTTTCAAACCAAACAACAATGGGAAACGTATTTGAGTACGTTTGCAAAAAAGATAAACAATCCTTTGGTTGTTAAGTTGAAGAAATAGTCTATTTGTCTACGGGTTTTACTGATTTTCGCAGTTTTTTTGTTTGCAATCTTCTCCTTACTTATAAGCAAACCCGACAGTCCCGAGGCTTCGGGACTGTCGGGTTTAATTGGAATGAAAAATCTATGGGTAAAATGCTAACTCTTTCTAGCAGGAAAATAATTCTCTTTCAGTATAATTTCTAACGGGATATAATGCGTGCTTTCTACAGTTTCCTGTAAAACTAATTTTTTATACAAATGATTAATCCCCATATAACCTTGCTCTTCGGGTCTTTGATTGATTAAAAAGTCAATTACACCTTTATTCAGATATTCAATATTCTCTTTTAATAAATCATAACCAATAATTCGAACACCTTTTATATGGTGCTGCTCTAGAAATCGAGCTACAATATAAGCTCTTGAATTGGGCACGAAAACACTATTGATCCCAGAAAACATCTCCAAACTCAATTGATCAATTCCAGAATCCTTTATCGTTATTTCTGAAAATTTAAAATTCTGAAGATTTTCATGATCTTTAAAAAAAGAATAAAATCCGTTAATACGTTGCAGATAAACAGAGGTACTTTCGATTTCTCTGGCAATTTTAAAAATCAATATCTGTCTTTCCTTTTTCACCGCAAAACTAATAAGTCTTCCAGCTAAATATCCGCTCTGAAAAGCATCTTGTCCAACATAAGCATGTTCAACGCCCGAATCAATATTGGAGTCGATCATCACGACCGGAATATTTGTTTTTTTGTATTCGGTTAAAAACTGAACAGACTCTTCATAGAAAATAGGTGCAAACAGCAATCCATCGCAATCAAATTCCAGTACTTTTTTCACCGCTTCCTTAAAAGAACTGATATTAAAATCATAGAAAAAATAATCCAAAACAATTCCGAATTTACTAAACTCAATCGCTGCTTTCTCAATTCCTGCAATCTGGCTTTTCCAATATTCCAAATTTTCATATTGTGGCAGAAAAACGGCAAAATGAAACTTTTTATTCAAAGCAAGATTACTTGCCAGAATATTTCGTTTGTAGCCATATTTTTCAATTATAGCATTGACCTTATCCACATTTTCCTGAGCAACCTGCCCACGATTATGGATAATTCTATCAACCGTTCCCGGTGAAACATTTGCTAGTTCAGCAATTTTTTTAATTGTTATGATAATGATGGTTTTTAAGTTAAAAAGACTTGATTAACAATAATAAATTATTATATTTTTTATTAAATATAAGTTGTTTTACCTAACTTTTTATATACATTTGTAAAAGCCCGTGTGCGTACACGCAAATATACACATGTGTTTGAAAAAATCATAACATTAAGTGAAAAATTATTAAGATTTTAGCCAATAAAGATTGTAATACATATTTAGAGCAAAAAACAAAATCATAAAATTAGATCATAAAAAAGAATAAATACTTATTGTTCAAATCATTTAATTCATTTATATAAACTATTAATTTAAATAAAAAACGAATAAAAAAAGCATTATAAGTAACTATAAAAGCTCATGACACATTTTTAATGATTCACACTGACATAAAATACATTAATAACTAAAAACCAGTATTTTAAATCAATTTATAAAAAGTAATACTTAAATAGTTTTAAATCAATTTATAAGATTATAAATCACCACAAAAAAGTACGGTTTTATAAGAAAAAAGGCTAATTATTCAAGAACTAAAAAACAATATAATAAAACATAAAACCAAATAAAATGATTGTAGATTCATTACAAAACGCTGCAAAATATTTCAGCCTTCATCCTAATTTCAAAAAAGCATTTGATTATGTAAATCAAAATGACATTAACAATCTCCAAGAAGGTGCATTTGAAATTGCAGACGGATTAAAAGTAATTGTAATTGTTGGCGAAGGAGCAACAAAAGAAGAAAGTATAAAAGGTTTTGAATGTCATGATAAAAATATCGACATACAGATTTCTATAAAGGGACCTGAAACTTTTGCGTGGAAACCAAGAGAAAAATGTATTAGTCCAAATGGAGATTATAGTGACGAAAGAGATGTTCGTTTTTTTCACGACAAACCTGATATGTTTTTTCAATTGCAGGAAAAACAGTTTGCTATTTTGTTTCCCGAAGATGTTCATGCGGCAATGATTGGAGACGGAACACTGAAAAAAATTGTTATTAAAGTAAAAATCTAAAGTATGAAAACGATTCAAAACACCATTGCTATTATTGCGCAGCAAGGAATTCTTCCTTTGTATTTTGCAACAAGCGAAACTGTTAGTGTTGATGTCCTGAGAACGCTTTACAAAGCAGGAATCAGAGCTGTAGAATACACAAACCGAGGTTCTGAAGCCATAACAAACTTCAAAAAAATGGTTGCTGTTAGAAATACTGAATTGCCTGGAATGTTACTGGGTATTGGAACAATAAAGAATATAGAGCAAGCCAAAGATTTTCACGCTGCTGAAGCTGACTTTTTTATTAGTCCCGGATTTGTTCCTGAAGTTGCGGAATTCTTAAAAAGCAAAAACGTCTTGTATGCACCAGGTTGCATGACACCAACAGAAATTATTACAGCTGAAAATGCTGGAATAAAACTCGTTAAACTTTTCCCGGGAAATATACTCGGTACAGAATTTTTAAGCAGTATAAAAGATATTTTTCCATCATTGGTTTTCATGACTACAGGCGGGGTTGAACCAACGCATGCAAGTATTCAAAGCTGGTTTTCTGCCGGAGCATCAGCGGTTGGACTGGGAAGCAAACTCATCAGTAAAAAACGCATGGAGGAACAAGATTATGACGTAATCGAAAGTGAAACCAAGAAAATGCTGGAGATCATTGAGACCATAAGAAAATAAAACAATTATAAAACACAATAATATTAAGCACATAGAAACGTCTTTTTAAGATCTAAAAACTGTGTTTCTACGGCTAAAAAAGTATCAAAAATCATTAATTTAGTATGGATTCAATATTTAATCTAAAAGGAAAAGTTGCATTAATTACTGGCGGTGCGGGTGTATTAGGAAGCAATTTTGCAAACGTTTTGGCAAAACAAGGCGTTATTACAGGAATCGTTTCTCAATCGATTGAAAAAGCCAATAGAACAGTTGAAACAATAGAAAGCAATGGCGGAAAAGCTTTTGCTATTCAGGCGAATGTTTTAAACAAAGAAGAATTAGAAAATGCCCGAGATTTTATCGTAGAAAAATACGGGCGTCTTGACATTTTAATCAACGCTGCCGGCGGAAATATGCCGGGCGCAACAATCCAGCCAGATCAGGCAATTTATGACATGAAAACTGATGATTTACAAAAAGTTGTCGATTTGAATATCATCGGAACTATGTTGCCATCTCAAGTATTTTCAGCGCTTTTTGCGAAACAAAAAGAGGGAAATATTATCAATATTTCATCCGCATCAGCACAAAGGCCTTTAACAAGAGTTGTTGGGTATTCTGCTTCAAAAGCGGCAATTGATAATTTCACACAATGGATGGCAGTTGAACTGGCTTCAAAATATGGTGAAGGTATTCGTGTAAATGCTATTTCTCCGGGATTTTTCATTGGAGAACAAAACCGTGCATTATTACTAACTCCAGAAGGAAAATTAACTCCAAGAGGCGAGAAAATAATCGAACATACTCCGATGGGAAGATTTGGAACACCTGAAGATATCGATGGAGCTCTTTTATTTTTATGCAGCGACATGTCCAAATTTGTAACGGGAACAATCCTAAAAGTTGACGGAGGATTCGCCGCTACAAGTATTTAAATAATTACCAATAAAAACAAATCAAAAATGGAACAAACGTTAAGATGGTTCGGACCAAACGATCCAGTTTCTTTACAAGATATAAAACAAACCGGAGCTACCGGAATTGTTACAGCATTACACCATATTCCGAACGGACAAGTTTGGGAAATTGAAGAAATTATTAAACGAAAAGTTGAAATTGAACATAAAAATGGCGATCCAAAAAAAGGAGCTTCAGGTTTGACTTGGTCAGTTGTTGAAAGTATTCCGGTTCATGAAGATATTAAGAAACAAACCGGAAATTATCTTCAATACATTGAAAATTATAAAGAAAGCATCTTAAACTTAGCTTTATGCGGTATAAAATGCATTTGCTATAATTTCATGCCGGTTTTAGACTGGTCAAGAACTGATTTGGCTTATACAACAGCAGACGGATCAAAAGCTTTACGTTTTGATATTAATGCTTTTGCAGCTTTTGAATTGTTTATTCTAAAAAGACCCGGCGCTGAAAAAGAATATTCGCAGGAACAGATTCAAAAAGCGACTAAATACTTTGAAGCTATGACAGATGCTGATAAAGTAAAATTGCAGCAAAATATTCTGGCTGGACTTCCCGGAGCTGAAGAAGCGTATTCTGTTGAAGATTTTTTAATTACTTTAAGTGGTTACAATCATATTGATAGAAAAGCTTTGAAAGAAAATCTATTCTTTTTTCTGAAAGAAATTATTCCGGTTGCCGAGAGCAAAGGAGTTTTAATGGCAATTCATCCGGACGATCCACCCTACCCGATTTTAGGATTACCAAGAGTTGTAAGCACGGAAGAAGATTTAATGGAACTTATGAATGCTGCACCTTCTAAATCTAACGGATTTACAATGTGTACAGGTTCATACGGCGTAAGAGCTGATAATGATTTGCCCGGAATTGTAAGACGTCACGGCGATAAAATGAACTTTATTCACCTAAGAAGTACTGAAAGAGATGCAGAGGGAAGTTTTTATGAAGCAAATCATCTTGAAGGTGATGTTGATATGTACGAAGTTGTAAAGGCAATTGTTGAAGTTGAAAAAAGAAATAATAGCCAATTGCCAATGCGTCCGGATCACGGACACCAAATGCTGGACGATTTGAATAAAAAAACAAATCCAGGATATTCAGCTATTGGGCGTTTACGCGGTTTGGCTGAATTAAGAGGGCTTGAAATGGGTATTAAGAAGTCTCTTTAAAATGTTTATGTTGCTAAGGCGCGAAGTTTTATTCTCATTTTTATGTCATTTCGACGGAGGAGAAATCACACTAGAAGATCCGTTCCTAGAGTTCTAATCTTTGTCGAGTTACAGGTGTGATTTCTCCTCCGTCGACAAACTAGACTTAAAAAATTTGTGCCTTAGCGGCAAACAATACCTACTAACCTAACCAAAAAACCACAACCATGAGTAACCAAACCTTCATTATTCTTTGCAGCCTTTTTGTAAATAGTATTGCATTTAGTCAGCAAACACCAAAAATACTGACAGATTCAAAAACAAACTATTTACCAGATTTTAGCTATGCCGGATACCATTTCGGCGAAAGCCAAATTCCCGATGCAGCAGGAAAAATCATTAACGCAACAGATTACGGCGTCAAAGCTAATGATGGTTTAGATGATTCTAAAGCACTTTTAAAGGCTGTAAAAGCTGCAAATGAGGCTGAAGGAAATGTTATTTTACAACTACCTGCGGGACGAATTATTCTGAGTGACATTTTGTATATCGAAAGAAGCAATTTTGTTCTTCGTGGGACAGGATCTGGCGAAAATGGAACTGAAATATATTGCCCGCGACCAATGATGTATTTTAAAGATCCGGAATCTCTTAAAGAACTTCGAGAGTATTTGACCACGTTTGATAAAAGACAACGCGAACCTGAGAATAATGTCGATTTGCCTTTCTCACAATATGCGTGGTCAGGCGGAATTATTTGGACGCAAATTCCCGGTGAACGCGTAAAATCATATCTTGATAAATACGAACCTACTCCAAATCCTTTTGCAAAAGTGAGTTCCGGAAATATGGGCGAACACATTATTAATGTTTTTGAGGTAAAAGGGCTAAAAGTTGGTGATATTGTAGAGCTGCAATTATTCAATAAAGAGGGTGAAAATGGTGCAATTATAAAAGACTTATACAAAGGCGCAAACGTTAAACCGGGTTCTCATCACTGGAAATTTCCAATGCTTCCAATTGTGAGGCAACAAGTTGAAATTACCAAAATTTCGGGATCTAAAATAACGATTAAAACCCCTTTAACTATTGCTATAAAACCAAGTTATCAGGCTCAATTGGTTGAATGGAAACATTTGAATGAAGTTGGAATTGAACATCTTCGTTTCACTTTTCCTGATATTCCAAGAGTGGCACATCACGTTGAACCGGGAAACAATGCCATCTTTTTAACCCGTCTTTTTAATAGTTGGGTCAAAGATGTCAAGATTACAAATTCTGATAGCGGAATTCTAGGTGAAGAAATTTCAAATGTAACTATTCAGGATATCGTAACTGATGGTTCGCATATGTCGCATTATACCGTGACTTTGGGCGGCGTTCATAATGTTTTGGTGAAGAATTTAAAAATCTATAATAAAGCAGTTCATCCTTTGAGTTTTAACACTTTTGCTACAAAAAACGTGTATCAAAATTGTGAGATTTTTGCCGATGCACTTTTAGATCAGCATTCGGGAGCGAATCACCAAAATTTATTTGATCAAATTACGGTTCATATTACGGCTGATAAAAACAACAGTTATTATTTGTTTGGCGGCGGCGGTGCTGATTATTGGAAACCTTCACACGCTCCTTTTAGCACTTTTTGGAATCTGAATGTTCAGCTTTCAAACCCTTCTGATAAACCCGTTTTATTATACGGAATGAAAGATGGACCATTTGCAAGAATAATTGGTGTGAATGGCAATGCAAAATATGAAGTAAAATATGAACCTGATGCTTATATTGAATTTCTAAATACGGCGATGGATAAAGTTCCTTCATTGTATGATTATCAATTAAGTAAACGCTTAAAAAAATAATTCAAACACATAGAATCATAGCTTTTGGGAACGTATAAAAGGCGTTTCACTTACATTAAAAAACATAGTCCTTAACGTTTAGCTATGTGTGAAAAACTATTTTTTTTATTATCCTCTTTTAGAAGAAAAATCTATGTTTCTATGTGTTTAAATATTTTACCATAGTTTAAATTAATCTTGCAAAGTAACGGAGACCCAAAGAGAAAAAGCTAAACCTAAGTTCCTTTAAAACTTTGTCGCTTTCTCCCGAAGCTTCGGGATTGCCACTTTGAACCTAAAAAAAACGCGATGAAATACAAAATAGCCTTTCTAGTAATCGTATCTATTTTCGGAAATGTATTTTCTCAAAATAAATATCGTCTAAAAAACATCTCAACTACTGACGGGCTTTCGCAAAGTTCTGTTATTGCTATTCATCAGGATAAATTTGGGCAAATGTGGTTTGGTACGCGCGATGGTTTAAATAAATATGATGGAAGTAAATTTACTATTTTCAGAAATGATGTCACCAACAAACATTCTATCAGCAACAACGACATTTTATCGATCGAAGAAGACAATACAGGAAAAATCTGGGTTGGAACTTATAACGGATTAAATTGCTACGATCCGATCACTAATGCTTTTACGCGATATTTACATACGAAAACGAATCATACTATTAGCAGCAATGCCATTTGGTCGATCAAAGAAATTGGCAGCGAAATGTGGTTCGGAACCTCAAAAGGGCTTTCGATTTACAATAAGAAAACCAATACATTTATTTCAGTTTTTCACTCAGATACTGATAATACAACTGTCCCAAGCAATAATATTATTACGATTCTAAAATCTAAAAAAGGAGAAATCTGGATCGGTACTACAAAAGGTCTGTGCCAGCTTACAAGCAGAAAAAACGGGAAATTCGAATTTAAAAACTATCCTCTAAATGCTGTTGATCAACTTAATGTTCAAGCCATTACAGAAGATGCTTCAGGAAATTTATGGGTTGGGACTAAAAACAAAGGACTTCTAAAATTTGATAACAATTCTAATGCCTTTGTTTCTTTTTTATCTTCAGAAAAATACCGCGAAATCAATACCGACATTCGTTCTTTGGTTATCGACAATCAAGGTTCTTTATGGATTGGAGCCTATGACGGTATCTATATTTTAGGACAAGACAACGATCTTCAGAAAATAAATAACAACAACAATAGCAGCGGAATAGATAAAGTAAAATCGGTTTTTATAGATAAAAAAGGCTCCGTTTGGATTGGTTGTTATTACAAAGGCGTTAATATTTGGGATATTTCGAATGTGAATTTTTCCAATTACAATCAGAATTCTAAAAAGATTCCGATGAGTTTTGATGTTGTAAGTTCTATAATTGCAGATAAAAACAACAACATTTATTTTGGAACTGAAGGTGGCGGAATTACCATTTATAACAAAAATACCGAAGCCATAAGTTACATCAACAGTAAAAGCGGACAAACCATCAAAAATGATATTAAGTCGATGTGTCTTGCCGGTGATATTTTATGGATTGGTACTTTCTCAAAAGGACTATCGGCCTACAACACGATTTCAAAAAGAATTGAAGACAATCGAATTGCCACAGATTTGAATACTTTATTAAAAGAATCCGGCGTTTATTCCATCAAACCTGAAGGAAATGATATCATCTGGATTGGTACTTTTGGCAAAGGTTTGATTCGATACAATACCATTTCTAAAACCTTTCTAATTCTTGAAAACGACAACAATAAACCTACTTATTTGACCAATAACATTGTTCGAACAATTTTAGTCGATCAAAAAAAAGGTGTTTGGGTTGGTACTCAAAATGGACTCAATTATATTCCGTTATATAATTTCAATTCTAACAAATACACAATAAAACATTACTTTTTTGATTCATCATCATTATCAGGCGATGATATTTTGACTTTGTTTCAGGACAGTCAAAAGAAAATTTGGGTAGGAACAAAAGCAAAAGGACTGCATTATTTTGATGGAAAAAAATTCAATAAAATCAATCTAAAGGTTGGAAATACGGTCATAACCTCAATACATTCCATTCTTGAAGATGATGATAAAAATTTATGGATCAGCACCAATCAGGGAATTATAAAATACAATACAAATCAAAAAAACGTTGTTATTTATGATCAAAAAGATGGTTTGGCCAGTAACGAATTTAATGACAACTCGGCTTTAAAATTAGATTCAAACAAGTTTTATTTCGGAAGTCCGTCTGGAGCCACCTATTTTGACGCGAAGAAAATTTCCTTAAATAGATATGCGCCTCAGGTATTGATTACTAATTTGAAAATCAAAAATGAAACCATTCATCCCAACGATTCAATTAGGATTTTAGAAAAAAGTATTGGCTACACCAAAACCATTATTTTAGATTATGACAAAGCTAATTTTTCTATTGATTTTGCCATTCCAAATTACATCCGATCAAAAAACAATCAATACAGTTATCGTTTGGTTGGACTGGAAAATAACTGGACAACGACTAAAAGTACCGAAGCCATTTTTGCAATTCAGAATCCGGGAACGTATACTTTTGAGGTTCGTGGCGCTAACAATGATGGCGTTTGGAATAAAGTCCCGACTACGCTAACTGTTGTTGTAAAACCAGCTCCGTGGCGCAGTATTTGGGCATTTTTACTGTACGGAATTGTAATTGGTTTAGGATTATACGGTTTAATCTGGATCATGAAATCAAAAGCCAGACTGAAACAAAAACTGGAATTGGAATATCTTGAAACCAAACGAATTGAAGAAAATAATCTGGCTAAACTTGATTTTTTTACTAATATATCACACGAATTCAGAACGCCTTTAACTTTGATTTTAGGACCTTTACAACAAATTCTGGCCAATTATAACGGAACTAATGAAATGTATAAAAAGTTGTTGGTTATTGAAGGAAGTGCCAATCATCTTTTAAACCTGATTAACCGTTTAATGGATTTCAGAAAATTGGAGAACCATCAGGTTACACTTGAATCGGCAGAAGGAAATATCGTGAAATTTACCAGAGAAATATTTTTATCGTTTATCGAATATGCCAAAGATGGCGGTTACAATTATATTTTTGAATCATCAGAAGAAGAAATTCTCTTGTATTTTGATCGTTACAAATTAGAGCGTGTTT
Organism: Flavobacterium sp. FlaQc-57; assembly: GCF_044007395.1. Taxonomy (NCBI): domain Bacteria; kingdom Pseudomonadati; phylum Bacteroidota; class Flavobacteriia; order Flavobacteriales; family Flavobacteriaceae; genus Flavobacterium; species Flavobacterium sp. FlaQc-57. The sequence continues at coordinate 329,843 of NZ_JBIPDA010000003.1, read as the reverse complement.
TTTATAATTTAATATCGAATGCGTTCCGTTATACGCCAAAAGGCGGCAATATTCATCTTAAAATTTCACACGATAACGAAAACCTTTTTATAGCTGTTGAAGATTCCGGAGTTGGAATTGCAGCGGAACATATTGACAAAATTTTTGATTTGTTTTTTGAAGTTCCAACGCACAACAATGTTCAAAAAAACTATAATAAAGGAACCGGAATAGGTCTTTCGATTGTAAAAAACATTGTAAAACTTCATAAAGGAAATATTGAAGTAACGAACAAAAACACACAAGGTGTTGTTTTTAAAGTAACGCTTCCGCTAGGAAGAGCGCATCTTCTGGAAAATGAAATCATTTCTGATTTTAAAATTAGTGATGATATTGAGCAATATCACGCTCAACTTGAAACTTCGGAAATAATTGAACACGAAGACATCGAGGATTTTGTAGTGAATGACGAAAAGCAAACCATTTTGATTGTCGAAGATCATAAAATTCTTCGCTCGTTCATGAAAAACCTTCTTAAAAAAGAATACAATATTATCGAAGCTGAAAATGGAAAAATTGCTTTTGAAAAAGCACTTCAACATCTTCCGAATTTAATTATCAGTGATGTAATCATGCCCGAAATGGTTGGAACTGAACTTTGTTCTAAAATCAAAGAAAATTTAAAAACAAGCCATATTCCGGTTATTCTGTTAACCTCAAGAACTTCGTTAGTGTATAAATTTGAAGGATTGGAAAGTGGTGCCGACGATTATATCAGTAAACCATTCAATTTAATTGAATTCAAACTTAGGGTTAAAAACCTTTTGAATTCAACAGAACGTTTGAAAAACAAATTCTCAAGCGATGATAATTTTATTCCATCGGAAATAACCGTTTCTTCATTAGACGAAGAACTATTAAAAAAGGCTTTCAAAATTGTAGAAGAAAATATTTCGAACGAACAATTTGATATTCCGTATTTCTGTACTGAATTAGGCGTAAGCCGCACTATGTTATTTTTAAAAATAAAAGCCTGGACGAATTATACGCCAAACGAATTTATTCACGAAATAAGATTAAAACGCGCTGCTCAATTATTGGAACAAAATAAATTAACCGTTTCAGAAATTAGCTATAAAGTAGGTTTTAATAATCCAAAATACTTTAGCAAATGTTTCCAAAAAAAGTACGGAGAAACACCAACTCAATTTGCAGACAAATTTTTTAAGTCTTCGACTGTATTTTAAAGAATTCGTTATTTTAAAGGGTTTAAAAAAGGGTATCTGTATTTTTAGATACCCTTTTTTGTATTTCTATATCCTTTTCCCCTACTACATTTGTGACTATGAAAACCAAAAAAACAAAATTCATATTACTGCAAATTGTATTTACCTTGCTGATAATCGGAATGAGTCTATTGCTTTTTTATTTTATCTAACATTAACCTAAAACCAAAAATGAATGTTTACAAACCAAAATTTCAAACCGCTTAAATGGTGTTTGCTGGTCGCTTTTTTACTGGTAAATATTGTGATGAATGCACAGGAGAAAAAAGTCACCGGAAAAATTACTTCCTCCGAAGACTTACTCGGGCTTCCTGGTGCTAATGTTTATATTAAAGGATCTTCTGTTGGAGGATCTGCAGATATGGATGGAAACTACAGTGTAATAGTTTCAGAAAAAAACGCTGTTTTAGTTTTCAATTATGTAGGATATCAATCGGTAGAAATTCCGGTAGGAAATAAAACCGTAATCAATGTGAGTTTAAAACCGGATACCAAAAACCTTGACGAAGTAGTTGTTGTGGGTTACGGTACACGTAAAAAGAGTGATATTACCGGTGCAGTATCTTCGGTAACAGCAAAAGAGCTTACTGCTTACCCAACTTTAAATGCCGAAATGGCTTTGCAAGGTCGTGCTGCTGGGGTTTCTGTACAATCAAATAATGGTGGTGAACCTGGTGCACCGGTAAAAATCAGAGTGCGTGGAGGAACTTCTATTAATGCGAGCGGAGATGCACTTATTGTTGTAGATGGTTTTGCAGGCGCTTCGATGCCCGCGCCTCAGGATATTGCTTCGATTGAGATTTTAAAAGATGCATCGGCAACTGCCATTTATGGATCCAGAGGTTCAAACGGAGTTATTATGGTTACAACCAAAAAAGGAAAACCAGGCGCTCCGGTTATTGAATTTAGTAATTCAACTTCAGTACAATCTGTTAATAATAAATTGCATTTGCTAAATGCAGATCAGTTTGTAGCCTACAGAAAAAGCTTTACCACACACACTGATGCAGGTTCTGACACAGACTGGCAAGATGTAATTTATCGTGATGGAATGATTTCTAACTCGCAATTATCATTCTCAGGCGGATCTGATAAAATCAAGTATTATGTTTCAGGAAATTATTTCAATCAAAATGGTGTTGTCATCAATTCCGGAATTGATAGATATACTATTGTAAGTAATCTTGAAGCCGACTTATCAAGCAAGTTTAAAGTAGGTTTGAATCTATTTCAAAGTAAACAAAACAAAGACGGAATCATCAGCCAGACTGGTGCAGGAGGAACAGGAGCTGCAGGAGTAATTGCATCTGCTTACAGATTTATGCCGGATAAAGGAATTTATAATGCTGATGGTTCTTATACCTCAACAGCTCCAATTGGAGACGACATTGATAACCCTTATGCGACTGCGATGGAAAACATTCTTGAAGTAATCAATATTACAAACAGAAGTAATTTTTTCGCATCGTATCAAATTACGAAAGATCTTAACTTCAAAACTACTTTAGGATTAACAGAATCTAATTCTCAAACCGGAAGATATATTCCATCAACTTTAATTGCAGGAAAAAATATCAAAGGAGAAGCTTCTGTAAACAACACCAGATTTTCTTCTTTCTTAACGGAAAACTATCTGACTTTTAAACGCGAAATTATCGAAAAAGGAATCTTGACGGTTCTTGGAGGTTATTCGTATCAAAAAAACAGAAACGAAAATTCGTATGCCGCTTCAAGAGGATTTTTGACCAATACCAACTCTTACCATAATTTAGGCGCAGGAACTGTTTTCTTGAAACCGGATTCTGGATTATCTGAAACAGAATTAATCTCGGCTTTTGGAAGATTGAATTTTGATTATGCTGATAAATATTTATTTACGTTTACGGCACGTCGCGACGGTTCTTCAAGTTTTAGTAAAAACTACAAATACGGAACTTTCCCTTCTGGAGCAATTGGATGGAATATTAGCAAAGAAAATTTCTTAAAAGACAACAAAACAGTTTCTAATTTGAAATTAAGAGCAAGCTATGGTGCAACAGGAAATCCGTCGATTGGCGCCTACTCTACTTTATCGAGATTCTCTGAAATTTATGATGTAAGCGGCGACGTTATTGTAAATGCAGTTCAATTGACTTCATTAGATAATCCGAACTTAAAATGGGAAACTTCATACCAACAAGATTACGGAATTGATTTGGGTTTGTTTGACAACAGAATCAGTCTTACTGCAGATTATTACAAAACAATTACCAAGGATTTATTGTTCAACAGACCTTTACCCGGAATTTCAGGAATTGCTTCTCAGCTTCAAAATGTTGGAGAATTAGAAAATAAAGGTTGGGAATTGGGTATCAATACCAAAAACTTTATTGGTGCTGATTTTACATGGTCAACGAATTTTAATATTTCTTCAAACAAAAACAAAGTATTAAAATTAGCCGATAATAAAGATCTTTTAATCAACTCTACACCTGGACATTTCCTTGCAACAGATTCTCAGATTTTAAGAGTTGGACAGCCTGTAGGTTCTTTCTTTGGGTTTGTTTATGATGGCGTAATTCAACAAGGAGAAACCGTTTTACCGGGGAATTTTGAAACGATTGCCGGTGGAGAAAAATTCAAAGATGTAAATGGTGACGGAAAATTAGATTCGAATGATAAAACTATTATCGGAAACCCAAATCCTAATTTCATTTTTGGTTTCAATAATGACTTCACCTATAAAAACCTTGATTTGAACATTTTCTTTCAAGGCTCTGAAGGAAATGAAATATTAAACTACACTTTAATGGAATTGGCTTCAGGAAACAACAATGCAACCACCGAAGTTCTAGACGCTTGGACACCTACGCACACAGATACAAACGTGCCAATAAATGCAGCAAGAACAAAAAGAGTTACTTCGAGATTTGTGTATGATGCAAGTTACATTCGTTTAAAAAACATCTCTTTAGGATATAGTTTAGATGACAAAATTGTATCAAAAATGGGATTGAGTAAAGTTCGTTTTTACATCAGTGCACAAAACTTATGGACGATTACAAATTATCCGGGTTCAGATCCTGAAGTAAATTACTTAAATGACACGAATGCAAGGAGTAATACCAACTTAGGATTGGATTATGGAAGTTATCCGAACGTAAGAACATTCACTTTAGGTTTCAATTTAAAATTCTAGTTTAAAAAATAATATCATAATTATGAAAAAATATATAGCTTTTCTTTTCTTGGGAATATTCGCTTTCGGATGTTCAGATTTAGAAGAACATCCGGTAGGAATTATTCGTCCAGACAACTTCTTCAACAATACAGACGATTTGCAAGCCGCTGTAAACGGAGCTTTTGCCAACATTGCCCATAATAATTATTGGGGAAGAGAATTTACGATCGCACTAATGTTACGCGATGATATGGCCGATATTGGTGACAGAACAACTCAGGCAGCGCGTATCGATGTGAATGACATGAATATGAACGATACGAACGCGCTTGTAGCTAACTTTTGGCCTCAATCGTATATTATCATTACAGCAGCAAATCAAGCCATTGAAGGTGCTAAAAAAACTCCTGGTGATCCTGCAAAAGTAAACGCCATTGTGGCTCAGGCACATTTTGCAAGAGCTTTTGCTTATTATCATTTGGTTCGAATCTTTGGAGACATTCCATACGTTGACTTTGTGGTTAACGATGTAAAACAAGTAAATTCTTTGAGCAGAACTAAAGAAGCCGAAGTTTATCCAAAAATTATTGCCGATTTAGAATTTGCAAAACAATGGCTGGAAGACAAACCAAAAGTAAAAGCCGTTCCCGGAAAAGGTACTGCTGCAGGTTATTTAGCATCCGTTTATTTGACTTTAGGAAATTACCAAAAAGCGTATGATGAAGCAAAATATGTAATTACAAACGAAGCAAAATTTGGTTTAGGTTTAGATGCCGATTTTCAGGATTTATTTAATGCTACAAAAACAGCTTCGCTAAAAGAACCTTTGTTTACAATCGATTTTAACAATTTAGTTTCAGGGAACTACGGTCAGGATTATACCGCATTTTTTACAGGTTCCTTAAAAGACGATAGTTATAGCTACGGACAAGGGTTTTCTGTTGCCGTGCCTTCATTAAAAGTATTCAACGATTGGGACAAAAGAGATTACAGAAGAGCCGTAAGTTTTGATACTATTATTAGAAAGAAAACTGGTCCGGGTGGATCTTTACAAATTTTCCCTTCAAGTGATAACGAAAAAGCGCCTCGCCCACATATTGCCAAGTATTACCGTTTCCCGGGAAAAGCAGGAGCTAACGGAAGAACTTCACAGCACAATTATATCACGATGCGTTTTGCCGAAGTATTGCTAACTGCTGCCGAAGCTTTGAACGAAATTACTCCGGGAACTTCAGAAGCTGATGGTTATGTTAACCGAGTACGCGCCAGAGCCAGAAACAAAGCCGGAAAACTGGTTTCCTTTCCTGCAAATGTTACACCCGGTTTGTCTCAGGCCGATTTTAGAAAAATGGTTATTGACGAAAGAAGACTAGAATTGGCATTTGAATATATCAGATGGTACGATATTAAAAGATTAAAAAATGGTCCGGAAGTTTTTGGTCCAAATGGTTTTGAACCGCATGCCAATTTTAATCCAAATAAAGATTATTTGTTTCCATTACCAGGAACTGAGTTAGCAATCAATCCTAATTTAAAACCAAATAATCCTGGTTACTAAATACTATATTAACCAATTAAGATTATTTTTTAAACACATAGAGACATAGATTTTATATATAGAAATTAAAAAAAGAGAATAAAAAGAAACGAGTTTCTCGCACATAGTCCCGAAGCATCGGGATGTTTTAATGCAAAGTGAAACGTCTTTTTAAGCTATGAAAACTATGTCTCTATGTGTTTAATTTTTTCACACAGATTAAGTATTTCTATTTTTCAGAAATCTTTTTAATTCTTTAATCTGTGGCTAAAAAAACTTTGCAAACCTAGATCAAAAATGTTGTCTATAGGTATTAAAATAAAGCCAACAAGTGAAATTACATATTTCATTAAAAATAATTAGTAAGTATGAATAAAGTTAGTTTTTTCAGTTTAATTCTAGGGTTTGCATTACTGGCAACAGCGTGCAAATCCGGAGTTAATTCCCCAACAAAAAATACCGGTACAGTAGAAAATCTGCTGAATACACGATACAAAATGCTATTGGATTATCCTGTTGATTCGATGTCAATGCCGAGAAGTATGACCATCAAAACAGATCTTATCAAAAAAGTTCCGTCGAGAGATTGGACAAGTGGTTTTTTTGCTGGAAATCTTTGGCAATTATATCGACTTACCGGTAACGCTGAATATAAAAAACAAGCGGAAAAATGGACGCCTTTTAGTAAAAAAGAAAGCGTAAACAGAAACTCTCACGATGTTGGTTTTAAAGTTTATTGCAGCTATGGAGAAGCTTTAAAAGTAGAAAACAAACAAGAATACAAAGACGTCATCATTAAAGGAGCTGAAACTTTATGCACTCGTTTTGATGCGAAAGTGGGCGCCATTCGCTCTTGGGATTTCAACAAAGAAATTTGGGATTATCCTGTGATTATTGACAATATGATGAATCTTGAATTGCTTTTTGAAGCCTCTAAATTATCTGGGAACAAAAAGTATCAGGATATAGCAATCAAACATGCCAATACAACTTTAAAAAATCAATTTAGAGAAGACAATAGCTGTTATCATGTGATCGATTATGATCCTAAAACCGGCGCTGTCAGAAAAAAAACTACACTTCAGGGATATAATGATGATTCGGTTTGGGCACGCGGACAAGGTTGGGCAGTTTATGGATTTACAATGTCGTATAGATATACCAAAGATCCTGCTTACTTAAAACAAGCCGAAGCAACTGCACAATTTTTTATAAACAATAAAAACCTGCCTGAAGACGGAATTCCGTATTGGGATTTTAAGGATCCAAGTATTCCAAATTCAGCACGTGATGTTTCTGCTGCAACTGTGATGGCTTCAGCTTTGTATGAGTTATACGGTTATACCAAAAACAAAACTTACTTGGCTTTCGCCGATAAAGTAATTGCGTCTTTACATTCAGATAAATACATTTTAGATCCTAAAGTAAATGCGCCATTTATTTTAGATCACAGTACAGGCAACTGGCCAAAACACGACGAAATCGACGAACCAATTATCTATGCTGACTATTATTTTCTGGAAGCATTATTAAGGAAAAAGTAATTAATAAGGTTCAAAGGTTCAGAGATCCAAAGCGACAAAGGTTTTTAGCCTTTGAAACTATGAGCCTTTGAAACTATGTACCTCTGAACCTTTGCAACTTTAAGCCTTTGCACCTAAAAAAACCTTTATGATCTATGAAGAACCGACTGCACCACTATAATACATTTTCTATTTTTTCACTTTTTGTTTTTTTTCAAATTTGTCTGAGCAGCAGTTTCGCTCAGACAAAAATGAATATCAATGAAAATTGGCAATATTTAGAAAATAATACTTCAAATCTTAGCGAAGCACAAAAAGCCATAAACTGGGCTTCTTTAAATTTACCGCACACCTGGAATGCAGAAGATGCAACCGATTTAAACCCGGGTTACAGACGTGATGCAAGTTGGTATCAAAAGAAACTGAATATTGCTAAAATCGATCAAAACCAACGTTATTATCTCTATTTTGAAGGATCAAATGTAACTACGAAGGTTTATGTTAACGGAAAAGAAGCCGGTGGACACATTGGCGGTTACATTGGTTTTACAATTGATATTACTAATTTTATCAAAGAAGGAAACAACGAAATTTTTGTACGGGTTGATAACAGTTATGATATTGAAATCATTCCGTCTCAAAAAAGCGATTTCTTTATTTATGGCGGAATAACCCGAGATGTCTGGTTATTGTCTAAATACAAAAATCATATTGAGAATTTAAAAATTACAACTCCTGAAGTTTCAGCTAAAAAAGCTTCTTTGAGTATTATTGCTTCTACCATAAATCTTGAAAACACAAAAGACCTGTCTTTAACAGTGATTCTTAAAAATCCGAAAGGAAAAAAGATTGCCAGCAAAACAATTCCGGTTGCTGATAAAACAACAACTATTAAATTTGAGAATCTTAAAAATCCAGAATTATGGGATACTCAAAAACCCAATTTATATCGCGTAACAGCTATTTTATCAGAGAAAAATCAAATTAGGGACAGCGTTAACGAAAAAGTAGGTTTCAGATGGTTTGAATTTAAAGATCACGGTCCTTTTTACCTCAACGGAAAACGACTATTGATTCGTGGTACACATCGTCATGAAGAACAAGCCGGAGTTGGCGCTGCGATGAGCAATGCACAACATCGCGCTGATATGGAATCAATCAAAAAAATGGGAGCCAATTTTGTTCGGTTGGCACATTATCCGCAAGATCCTGAAATTTATAAAGCCTGTGATGAATTGGGACTTTTAGTTTGGGATGAATTGCCTTGGTGTCGCGGCGGTATTGGCGGTGAACTTTGGCAAACGAATACTAAAAATATGCTGGCCGAAATCATCAATCAAAACTACAATCATCCAAGTATTATTATTTGGTCTTTGGGTAATGAAATGAACTGGCTTCCTGATTTTCCTGACGGAGATAATACAGCAAAAACAAATGTATTCCTGACTGAATTAAACGACATCGCTCATAGAATGGATCCAACCCGAAAAACAGCCATTAGAAAGTATTATGAAGGCTCGCAAATTGTCGACGTTTTCTCCCCTTCTATCTGGTCTGGCTGGTATTCAGGAAGTTATAAAAACTATCAAAAAGCAATTGATGTTTACAAAAAAGAATACAAACACTTTATTCATGCCGAATATGGAGGAGACAGTCACGTTGGCCGTCATAGCGAAAACCCGATTACAGGCGAAAATATCATAAAAGCCGAAGGTTGGGAAGAAGCAATTGTGCAAACCAAAGTGGCTAATATTGCACAAATTGGCGATTGGAGTGAGAATTATATCGTTGATTTATTTGACTGGCATTTGCATATATCCGAAAATGATCCACAGTTTGTGGGCAATATTCAGTGGGCATTTAAGGATTTTGCAACGCCTTTACGTCCGGAAGATGATATTCCGTACATGAATCAAAAAGGACTTGTGGATCGAAACGGGAATCCAAAAGATGCTTATTATGTTTTTAAAAGTTATTGGAGCGACGAACCTTTTACTTACATCGAATCGCATACCTGGACAGAACGTCAAGGGCCTGAAAATACGCCACGAACGCTAAGCGTTTTCAGCAATTGTCCAAAGGTTACTTTATTTCATCAGGGAAAGTCACTTGGAGAAAAACAGAGAAATCTTTCTCTTTATCCCGCAAATGGTTTAACTTGGGATGTCAATTTTTTTAAAGGTGAAAATGTTTTGATTGCCATTGGAGAAACGAAAGACGGCAAAAAGGTTTCTGATACTATTAAAGTAAATTATCGTTTCAATAAAAATGATACCGCAACGGCATTACAACTGTCTTACGAAAAATTAAAAAACGGTAATTATCTGGTAACAGCAATTGCAATTGACAACAATAATTTACGTTGTCTTGATTATGAAGAAAGTGTTTATTTTCAATGCTTAAAAGGCGGAAAAACCATGAAAAGTCAGGGAACTCCAACTGGAAGTGAATCTATAAAAATGGCAAACGGTAAAGCTTCAATTGAAGTGGTTCCTGATAGATCTGGGATTCCGATTGAAATGACGGCATTAAATCAAAGTTTTAAAGGAGAATATTTGAAGATTACGAATTGATTGAAAGCTAGATTTTTTTTAGTCACAGATTAAAAGGATTATAAAGATTTTTGTTTATCACGCTTTGATGTATAGTTTGTCATTTCGACGGAGGAGAAATTACACTCGTAGCTCGACAAAGATTATCGACATTGTTTACGGAATTTCTAGTGTGATTTCTCCCTTCGGTCGAAATGACAAAAATGAGTGCAAAAAATAACAATCCTGAAGTTTCGGGAGCAAACTAAAAACTCAATTATGAAAAATACAATCTTTTATGGAGCTGCTTTAGTATTGACAAGTTTTGCAGCAAATGCACAAGTAACATTAAATGCTGATGGTCCTGACGGAATTGGAACCTATGAATTAATTACAAATGCATTGGCACCCGGAACAGTAAACGGAGCTATAGAAGCGCCAGATGCCATTCACCCAAGTTTTGGACCGCACATCGCTGAAGTTTTTGATACTGAATTGAATAAATATGTTTTTGAATTTTATTCTCACGTCAGCAACACACCTCCGGATAATAAACCTGTGGCAGGAAAAACAGACAGACAGCGTGTCGAAATAAAATCGTACGCACCTTCTCCTGATAATTTAAAGGGAGTAATTGGCGAAACGGTACAATACAAATGGCGTTTTAAAGTTCCTGTAGGATTTAAACCAACGACAAGTTTTACGCATATCCATCAGGTTAAAGCTGTGGATGGCGATGACGACGATCCGCTTTTTACTTTAACTTTAAGAAAATTGTCTAACGGCGGAACAAAATTAGAATTGATTTATGATAAAGATGCTGCAGCTGCAACTATAAAATATCTAAACCCAAACATGTCTTTGTTTGAAGGAGTTTGGGTTGAAGCGACAGAAACTATCAAAGTAGGTTTACAGGGGACATATGCTATAACAATAAAAAAAGTAAGCGACGGAGCCATTTTAATGGATTATAGCAATCCTAATATTCAAACTATTCGTCCTGCCTATACTTCGGCAACTGGCGTTGTTTATGCAGCAAATTCTTTTATTAGACCTAAGTGGGGAATTTATCGCAGTTTGGCCGACATCGCGAATATGAGAGATGAAGCCATGCGTTTTTCGGATTTTAGTATTGAAGAATTGACTACTTTATCTACAAAAGATCATTCTCTTGAAACAATTCAATTTCCAAATCCTGTTGCCGATAAACTGCAACTTTCAGAAGCTATTTTAAATCAATATACAGGATTAAAGATTTATGATAATATTGGTAAGCAAGTGATTTCTAACGATACACTTTCTGAAAACATTAATGTATCGACTTTAAAATCGGGGCTTTATATTGTTAAATTCAAGAAAGGAAATACAACTTCAAAAGGCATAAAAATGATTAAAAAATAAATAATCCCAATGAAAAAATTACTAACCTCATTACTATTAATCTCATCCATTTTTGGATTTACGCAAAACCTGATTTCAAATGTTTCAAATCGAAATACAACTTCTTTAAACGGCGTTTGGAATTATATAATAGATCCTTATGAAACGGGGTTCTATAGCTTTCATCACGATCAATATGACAAGCAGGAAAAGCCATCAAACGGTGCTTTTTTCAAGAATTATCATGCGGTTAACAAACAGGAACTGGTAGAATATGATTTTGATAAATCTCCAAAAATCAATATTCCGGGAGATTGGAATTCACAAGTTCCGGAACTTAAATATTACGAAGGAAATGTTTGGTTCAAGAAATCTTTCGATTATAATTTAGCAGCAAAAAAACGTCTTTTTGTATACTTTGGAGCAATTAATTATAAAGCGGATATTTATTTGAACGGGAAAAAACTGGGAACTCACGAAGGTGGTTTTACACCTTTTAATTTTGAAGTCACCTCGATCATTAAACCAAAAGACAATTATTTAGTTGTAAAAGTTGACAACACACGTCACAAAGAAGATGTTCCGACTATTAATACGGATTGGTGGAATTATGGCGGAATCACGCGCGATGTTACTTTAATCGAAGAAAATGAATCGTTTGTTGAAGATTATAATATTCAACTTAAAAAGAATAATACAGCTTTAATTTCGGGCTTTATTAAAATCAATAATTTTGCTTCGGCACAAAATGGAGTTACAATTTCGATTCCTGAATTGAAAATTAATTACAAAGGAAAAATTGGATCTGACGGAATTGCAAACTTCGAAATTCCGGCGAAAAAAATCTCTTATTGGTCTCCGGAAAATCCAAAATTATACGATGTTACAATTGATTATAACGGACAAAAGTTAAATGATAAAATAGGTTTTAGAACGATTGAAACGCAAGAAGATAAAATTCTATTAAACGGAAAACAGATCTTTTTACGCGGCATTTCTATTCACGAAGAAAATGCTAAAGGCGGACGCGCAAACTCTGAAGAAGATGCTTTGCGTTTATTAAACTGGGCAAAAGAATTGGGTTGCAATTATGTACGTTTGGCTCATTATCCGCATAACGAAAACATTATCAGAGAAGCCGATAAAATGGGCTTAATGGTTTGGGAAGAAATTCCGGTTTACTGGACGGTTGAATTCACAAATAAAGACACCTACAAAAATGCCGAAGATCAACTGACCGCAGCAATTACAAGAGATAAAAACAGAGCCTGTATTATTATTTGGTCAATGGCAAATGAAACTCCGGTTTCTGACGCCAGAAATACTTTTATTAAAAATTTAGTCGATCACACTAAATCTTTAGATAATACAAGATTAATCAGCGCAGCATTATTAACTAAAAATGAGACAATCAATGACGAAATTGGCCAATATTTAGACCTTATTTCATTCAATCAATATTTAGGTTGGTACGGCGGGAACTTAGAAGATGCCGAAAAAATAGTATGGAAAACAAAGTATAATAAACCTGTGATCGTTTCTGAATTTGGCGGAGATGCAAAACAAGGATTTCATGGAGAAAAAAATGAACGCTGGACAGAAGAGTATCAGGAATATTTATACATTCAGAATTTAAAAATGATCGAAAAAATACCACATCTTAGCGGTTTAAGTCCGTGGATTTTGGTCGATTTTAGATCTCCAAAACGATTACTTCCGGGAATTCAGGACGGATATAACCGTAAAGGTTTAATTTCAAATGATGGTAATAAAAAGAAAGCTTTTTACATTATGCAGGATTGGTACGCCAAAAAGAAAAAAGACAATAAAAATTAAGAACTGTTACCAATTCATTAACAAAAAACAAACTGTAATGATATGATTTTTCTTCATTATTAACTTACTTTGTAGTTATTCTAAAAATTGTAATCCTATGAAAAAATTAAGTTTACTGGCAGTTACTTTATTTGCTGCCTTTACAGTTCAAGCACAAGAAGTAGTGAAATTCGCTCCATTAGATGCAAGTCCGGTTGATATTGCTTATTTTCCAAATAAAGCAGTTAAATTTAAAAAAACGGATAATCCTTCACCGGTAATTAAGGTTATTTATGCAAGACCATCTGCAAAAGGACGCGCTATTTTTGGAGATTTAATTAAGTATGGAGAAGTTTGGAGAGTTGGTGCAAACGAAAATACTGAAATCAAATTCTACAAACCGGTTACAATTGATGGTAAAAAAATTCCGGCAGGAACTTATAGTTTATTTGCTATTCCTGAAAAAGACAAATGGACCATTATTATTAATAAGGAAATTGATTTATGGGGAGCTTATGCCTATGACGAATCTAAAGATCTGGTAAGAGTAAGTGTTCCTGTTAAACCGGTATCAAATGTAATTGAAGCTTTGTCAATTGCTTTTACAACTCAAGGTTCTGTTGCAAATTTGGTAATTGGCTGGGATAAAACAACTGTTGAAGTTCCAATCACAATCAAATAATACTTTAGCTATAAAAATAAAAAAGCCGTTTCAAAACAAATTTGAAACGGCTTCTTTTTTTAATCAATAGAACAGATTACAACCATCAAAATTTAAATCAAAATCAATTATTTAATTTCAATTAATTTTGGCTCTTTTTGTTTTGTTTCTTCCTTTTTAGGAATGCTTAAACGCAACAATCCATTTTCATAGTGTGCATTTATATTATCTTCATCTGCAACATTTTTTGGCAATTCAAAACTTCTTTGGAACGATTGATAACTAAACTCACGACGAGTATAAGTATCGTTTTCTCCTTTATCTTCTTTTGTAGTTGATTTAGTGCAGGATATTGTTAGTAAATTGTCATCAAGCGTAACATTAAAGTCTTTTTTATCAAGTCCCGGAGCAGCAACTTCAACTTCGAAATTCTTATCTGTTTCTTTGATATTTATTGAAGGCACAGTAGTGCTGGTAGAAGAAAAGTTACTGTTTTCCCAGTTAAAAAGTTCTCGATTTAAAAAATCGTCAAATAATCTCGGAAATGATTGAGAACGGTTTTCATTTTTTCTGATACTTAACATAATTTCTACTTTTTAAATAGTTATACATTAATTATTTTTCCCGACTAGTTTAAATACAAAATAAATACCAAACGGTTAAAACTGACATTTTTTCAACATTCAAACAACTAAATATTAGCTTGATATGAAAAAATGTCAGTTTTTAAAATACGCTAAGATTAAGCGATTATAAATTTGTTTATTTTTTTTAAAGAGTTATACTTTGTATGATGAAGTTTTGTATTTTTATAGGAAAGAAAGTACTTAATTTTTAACTTAATCAATAAAGCAAATGGGAAAATTTGTAATTACTAAAAGAACCAACGGCGAATTTCAGTTTAATTTAAAAGCTGGAAATGGTCAAACCATTCTTACTAGTGAAGGATATACAACAAAGGCGGCATGTACAAACGGAATTGAATCAGTTAAAACCAACTCGCAGGATGATGGCCGTTTTGACAGAAAAGAATCAAGCAACGGAAAACCGTATTTCAACTTAAAAGCAAGCAATGGTCAAATCATTGGTTCGAGCGAAATGTATGAAAGTGTATCTGCAAGAGAAAACGGAATTGAATCAGTTAAAAAAAATGCAGCTGACGCAACCACAGACGACCAGACGGTATAAAAAGTATTTTGTATTATAAAAAATACATCTAAAAATGCTTAAATCATAAAACCCTTAAACTATTATTTAGTTTAAGGGTTTTTATTTAAAATCTATTAATGAAGTTATATTTTTACCTTCAACATTAAATTTTCAATTTTAGAATTTGATATCTCAGGATTTGCTCCCGGTGCCTGAGCAACTAAAGCTCCCACTGCACACGCAAAATCGATAGCGGTTTGTGGTGCTTTTCCTGTCAATAAAGATGTTATTAGAGCCGCTAAAAACGAATCGCCTGCTCCTACTGTATCGGCAACTTCAACAGGATATCCACCATTTTCGTAAAGTTGTCCTTCCCACATTAACAAAGCCCCGTGCTTGCCTTTAGTCACACACATGGTAGTCACTTTTGTTTTTTGTGCAATGAAGCGCATATTATCTTCAAGACTTGTAAAAGACGAATTCATTGCTGCAGCAATCTCTAACAATTCTTCATCATTAAACTTTATAAAATTGGCTGAATGCATTAATTGTTCCAGAATTTCGTACGAATAATGAGGCTTTCTTAAGTTGACATCAAAAACCTTATAAGCTTTTGTCTGGAGCAATTCTTCCAGAGACTGTCTTGATACTTGATCTCTGCAAACTAAACTTCCGTAAATTAAAACATCGGCATCGGCAACTAATTTCTTGGCAAAATCATTCAATACAATTTTATCCCAAGCCGATGGATAACTGATTTCATAACTAGCAGAACCACGTTCATTTAGTGTTACGTTTACTAATCCGGTTGGAAAATCTTCTGTTTGCATAATTGCATTCGTTTCAAGTCCCAAACTTTTTACCTGATCGATAATCGCTTTTCCATCTTCATCTTTTCCTACGCAGCTAATCATGGCTACTTCGCAACCTAATGTTTTCATACGCAAAGCTACATTTAATGGTGCTCCGCCAATCTTTTTTTCATTGGCAAAAACATCCCAAAGTACCTCTCCATAAGCTACTGCCTTAAGATTTTTTCCGTTATTCATTCTAAAATTGTTTTATATTAATGTTATTCTGGTTGTGTAATCTGAAGGTTTGAAAAAGTACTATTTTGCCCTTCAGCAATCAATCCCCATTTATTCTTGTCTCTTCCGTAAATACGATTCGTTAAAGCCGTTTTTCCGTTAAAGTAAAGTACAACAACGCTTCCCTCAGTAATTATTTCAATATCATATTTTGTGTTGACCTGAAATTGAAATGGTATTCTGGTTACTTCCTGCGATGCCGAATTATAACCTATAATTTTACTTTTTGATACATCAAAAATGATCTTGTAAAAACTTCCGGTATCATTGGTATGAAAAACAAATCCCGACGTTCCTGACGCATTTCCTAAAGTAACCTCAGCTTTTATTTTGGCTTTTTTACCTACCGTTTTAAACGTTACTATCACTTTATTCGTTACACCGGACAAGGCATAATTTCCTGAAGTTGCGGTTACATTTCCTGAAGTTGCGTCAACTTCGGCGGTTACTTTTTTAGAAAATAAATCCTTTACTTTTTGTGGTGCCTGAGTTCCTAAAGTTCCATCTGAGTTTTGTATTAACTCATGAATGACCATATTTCCGGCCCAGTCTTTATTTCCTAAATCATTTTCCGGAGTTTTTCTGGCATTCCATCCAAAAACATATCTTTTATTGCCATCTGAAGCTGTTTTTCCGGCATAAAAATATTCCCCGTCAATCATATCATTTTCCGGCTTATTCCAAGGTCCATTTATTGATGAAGACATTCTGTAATGTGTTCCTTTATTGCCACTCCAGTTTTCAGAAAAAACTAAATACCAATAACTCCCCATTTTAAATACATCCGCACACTCCATCATCAAATAATTATCCTGTGGAGTTGTGGTATAAATTGGCGCCTGAACATCCCATTTTCCTGAAGCGGGATCTGTACTTGTAAAATGCAATAAAACGGCTTTTCTGCCCGGTTCTGTCTGCGTACTTACCAACATCGAATACTTTTTCAACTCATCATTATAAAATACATGTGGATCTCTAAAATCATAATTATAATATCCGGTTGGCGCAGTGATTTTAAACGAAGGAACTTTTTTCCAGTTTTTCAAATCAGTACTTGTAGCACACAATACACTTTCTCTTGCATTTGACTGCACAAAAGCAGGTGTCTCATTATGTCCAGTGTAATAAAAGTAATAAAGATTACCGACTTTTACAACTGATCCTGTGCCAATTGCAAAATCAGGATCAGTAGTTTTTCCAAATGGAATCATTTGACCTTCGTAGGTAAAATGAGCCAAATCGGTACTTAAATATTCATGAATATCGTGAAAACCTTTTCCGGCAGGTTTATTCTGTGCATCATGAAGAAAGTAAACATGGAATTTTCCATTGTCAAAAAACGGCATAATATCTCCTGTATAACCCGCACTATAATACGGCTCATTTCCTCCCATCCATTGTGAAGGCGGCACAGGAAAAATACTGGCTATTTCAGAATTGCCACCGGAAATTGAACCTCCAATGTAGGTATCTTCCTGACTGCACGAAACAAGCGAAAAGAAAATGGAAGCTATCGTTACTATATTTCTATATTTCATTTTAATTGAATTCAAGGTAGATTAATTTTTAGCCAAATAATTGATACTGTTTTGTGTCAAAAGCTTGATATTATTGATGAATTCGTTAGACTGACTTGGAACTCCGCTGCTATTAGCTTCATTGTACCAGTCGTATGCTCCCATCGAAATCACGATCACATTTTTATCTGTTCCTGTTTTTGGAAATTCTGCAATTGTAACTCTTCCATCAAGGTTATTATCCCAAGCTTCACTCGCTAAGTTGGTTCCTCCTGTTTGGTTTCTCCAACCTTCTCCGTTAACATAGCCGCCCCATTCCGGTACAAACCACCATGCGGTATGATTTAAACGGAAAGTTCCGCTTTGCAGTAAATTAGCTTTTCCAGCTTCATAAGTGACTAATCCTTGAAAAATTGGGTGATTCTCGTGCCCAACAAATGACATTCCCCAAGAGCTTCCATCAACAAATCCGTTGGGAGGAAAATCTCCAAAAACATTATTCGGTCCTTTACCTGAAGGAACAATTCCTAACGCATCTACATATTGAGAAGCAAAAGACGTCAAAAGTAAATTTCCTCCGTTGGATCTAAAATTCTTCAAAGCTGTTGTTACTGCCGGATTGTAAGCTACCGAAGGTAAGTTAGCAGCCGAATCAAAATGCCACCAAATTACATCTACGTCACTTAAACCGGCACCATTTTGAATACTATTAAATGAAATGTATTTTGCTCCGCTAAAAGTTGCAAAGAACCAGTCTGCGGCTGTAATTTCATCCATATTTGTAATTTCGGCTCTTGTTGCGGCTGTTCCTAAAAAGGCCACAACTAAACCTGTTACAGGTACACCAACATTAGCAGTATAATTCACGCTTTTTCCATTAGACGTTACCACGAAAGTTACCGGATTACTAAAATCAATTGTTGCTCCTGAAACAGGCGAAATCGAAACTCCTTCGGTCAATTCGATTACTGGTTTCAAGGCTTTCAAATTTGTATCTTCAGGTAAAGTCATTATGATGGTTTTGTTTACATCGTTGACTGTTGCTGTAACTCCATTGATTTTAAAACTCTTAATCGGACTTAAAACGACTACCGTAACTGTATAATCTTTAAATAAATTACCGTTTATAACTCTAAAAGTCACCGGATTTGTAAAATTGATTGGTGTTGTTACCTCTAGATTTGATGTTGCTCCATCCTCTAAAACAATTTCCGGCGTTACAGCTTTTATGTCTGATCCGTAAGGCATCGTCACATTAATTTTTCCTGTTTTCTGATCGATTTCTCCTGTTACTCCTTTTATTTTAAAAGAAGTAACATTAGATGGTGAATTGACATCAAAACCGCCATTTTCAAAACTATTTTCGCAGGCAGTAATCATAAAAACCATTGTCAATATCAAAGACACTTTGGTCCAATTTTTATATATAAATTTTCTCATATTGATGTTCTTAAAATAGATTAATAACCTGGATTTTGTTTGTATAATCCCTGACTGAAATTAATTTGCTTCAACGGAATCGGGCAATACTCTTCTTTATGAGCATCAAAAAAGGCATCCTGATAATACGTACGTTTTGTTTTTTCTCCTGCATAAAAGTCATTCATTACCTGATCTGTAACACCCCAACGAACTAAATCGAAGAAACGGTTTCCTTCCATCGCCAATTCTAAACGGCGTTCGAAGCGCATGGCTTTACGGGCAAAATCTTGTGTCCAGTTGCAATTAACTCCATCAACATAAGTATTTATTTTAAAGTTGTTTACGTACGGAAGTCTTCCTGTACTTTGAGCAGCTCTTTCTCTAATTTGATTGATTAACGGTAAAGCTTCAGATTGTCTTCCTAATTCAATTAAAGCTTCGGCACGCATCAAAATCACATCGGCATAACGAATTTGAATTCTGTTTTTTGAATTTCCATAAAACGGATCAATATTCACCACACAACTACAACTTGGAGCTACATTTTCTTTTAATGAAGCAAAATAACCGTACGTTCCCGGAGATCTTACCCAAGCTTCAACATATAAAAATTCAGGATCATATTTATATGGCAATCCTGGCATTGCAACGGTGTGATACAATCTTGGATCAACTGTATTGGCATTGATATTTTTATAATCAAAATCCTGATTGTTAAACGTATCAAATTCAGGTAAACCATTCGTTCCTGTTTTAAAAGCATTTACCAGGTTTTGACTTGGTTTATGAAAATCACAACATCCTAAACCTTGAGGAGTCGAAAGAACATCTGAAAAATTTAATCTTCCGTATAAAGTTCCATCGTTATCTGAAAACTGAATCGAGAAAATTGATTCTGCACCATTTTCAAAAGTTCCAGGCAAAAAGTTATTGGCAAAATCCGGTTCTAAACTTGCCTTTCCAATTACTTTATCTGTCGCTGTAATTACTTCTTGTAAATGTTGCTGATTAATTCCTGTAACTTTATAAGTCTCATCTTGTGTGTAAGCCTGATACAAACGTGTTTTGGCTAAATAAGCATTAGCAGCCTTTTTAGTAGCACGCCCAACTTGTGGCTGAACTTCCGGCAAATTATCGGCTGCAGCCTGAAAATCTTCCGCAATTTTATTCCAAAGTTCTTCGTTTGAAAGTGCCTTATTTGAAATGGTTTTATAATCCTCAACCGGAATATCTTCTGTGATGTAAGGAACATTTCTGAACATAATTTTAAGCATAAAATAGAAATGTCCTCTCACGAAACGCATTTCGGCCATACGTGTTTTCTTTAATGGATAGTCGGCTTCTGAAATTTGTTCTAATGCTTTCAACGCTTTATTCGCTCTGGAAACTCCAACATAACTGATGTACCAAAAAGAATCTAGCTCACCAAAATCAGGTCTGATATTATTAGAAACTTCAAAAAAGTGAAAATCCTGAATATCGTTAGTTCCGCTTCCGCCTTTGTAAGCGTCATCTGAACGAACATTTCCAAAAGGCCACAAACTGTAAGGCGAATCATAATGGTCGTTTCCTAATTGTGCGTAAGCGGCATTCATGAATCCTTCTATTGATTGTGGTGTCACAATATCTTCTTCAGATAAAACGCCACGCGGATCATTCTCCAAAAAATCAGAACAGGAAGCAAAGGTTCCAAGTACCAGAAAAGCTGTTATATATAGTAATTTTTTCATTTTTTTTGATTTAATCTTTATTATAAAGTAAAATTAAGACCAGCTGTAAAAGTGGTTGGCTGCGGATATCCAAATCCTGCATTTTCAGGATCTACACCAGTAAAACTTTTTGCATCAATGATCAATAAATTTTGTCCGCTGATGTAAAATCTAAAGCTATCGAAATTCAATTTTTTCAATAAATCTTTTGGCAAACTGTATCCAAATTGCAAAACACGCAGTTTAAGATAACTTCCGTTTTCTACATAATAAGTAGAGAATCTTGATTCTGCATTTCTGTCTACGGTTGTTAAAGCCGGAATTGTAGAGTTCGGGTTATCTAAAGACCAAGCATTTAACAAGCGAGTTCCTTTGTTAGAACCTACATCATCTACACTCCAAAAATCAGTTTGATATTTTGTGTTATTAATTACGTCAACATTACTTGCTCCTTCCCAGAAAGTAGTGAAATCGAAATTTTTATATCCTAATCCTAAATTAAATCCATAAAGCAAACCCGGGTTTGGGTTTCCAATCCAAGTACGATCTTTGTCTGTAATAGTTCCGTCTCCATTCAAATCTTTATAACGAATTCTACCAAGGCCTTTTCCTTCCTGATTGGCCGAATTATCTACTTCGTCCTGACTTTTAAACAATCCGTCAGTAACATAACCGTACATCGAATTAATTGGACGGCCTAAAATATTATCGTTTAATCCGTCGCCGCCGTAATTATTTTTTACTTCATCCGGCAATTGTGTAATCTTATTTTTGTTTGCAGAAACATTAGCCGAAATATCATATTTCAGTCCAAATGAAGTTTCATCGTGATATCCTAAAGTAAATTCCCATCCTTCATTTTGCATCGAAGCACCATTTACCCAACGATTTCCACCTTCGCCAATTACGCCCAAATAAGGCGGTAAAACCAAAATATCTTCCGTTTTCTTGATGTAATAATCAACAGATCCGCTTAACTTTTGTTTGAATAATCCAAAGTCCAAACCAATGTTGGTTTGCGTAGTGGTTTCCCATTTTAAATCATCATTACCAGATTGCGTTGCGATAAAACCAGACGGAAGCAAGCCGTTTCCGTTTCCTGCAATATCGTAAGCGGTACCATAAGAAGTTGCCCAAGTTGGACTTCCGCCCGCATAACTTGCCAAATAAAGACTGTAAACCGCAGTATTACTAATTTCCTGATTTCCGGTTTGTCCCCATCCTGCTCTTAATTTTAAATCAGAGAAAACAGGAGCATTATTTTTGATGAAATTTTCATTACTGATTCTCCATCCTGCCGAAACCGCGGGAAAGGTTCCGAATTGATTGTTTTTTCCAAAACGAGACGAACCATCACGACGAATTGTTGCCGAAACTAAGTAACGATTATCAAACTCATAGTCTGCTTTTCCAAAATAAGAAAGCAATGAATAGGTTGTCGATGTTCCGCTTGTAAACGATTCTCCCGTTCCTGCATCAGGATACATATAATCCGGTGTTTCGATCAAAAAGTCGTTTTTGCGCAAAGTTGTTGTATCGTAAATGTCTTTGTACATCTCGGTTCCTGTCATTAAATTTAAATTGCTTTTTCCGAAATTCAAACTATAAATTGCCGTGTTTGTCCAAGTCCATTTATCACTCACCGATTGGTCAATTGTAACTGATGTTTGATCATTTTGCAAATACCCGGATTGGTAACTTCTTTGTAAAGTGCGTTTTTTATATGATCCGTAATCAATACCAAAACTACTCTTGATATGAAGATTTTTGATAATTTCTAAATCGGCATACATATTCCCGAAAAGACGTAAATAATCGTATTTATTGTCTTTATTATATTCTAAAAGACGAACCGGATTTTGTCTGTCATTCATTCCGCCAACAGGCCCGCCCCAGCCTTTTCCGTCGACAGTATGTACCGGAATAATTGGCAAAGCACGAAGAGCAGGATCCAGAACTCCGGGATCTGTAACTTCATTAGTACGATTGAAACTAAAGTTTTCGCCGATAACTAATTTGCCGTCAAAATACTTGTAAGAACTGTTCATTCTGGCAGAAATTCTTTCAAAATCGGTTGTTTTTACAACACCCTCATTTCCATAATATCCTAAAGAGAAAACATAACTTCCTTTATCAGATGCATTAGAAACCGATAAATCATAAGAGCTTGCGATTCCGGTTTGCGAAATTGCGTCGTACCAATCTGTATTTGATGCTTTCAGAGTCTGATTGGCATCTAAGTATTCCGGAACCAAAACTTTGTTTAATTGCGGTTTATTATTGTTTACCGACCAGTCAAATTGGTAACGAAGGTTATTGGCGTTCGGGTTTAATCCGTCGTTAATATTTGCCTGCCATAAAGCCTGACCAAATTGATTTGCATTTAATACTTCTTGTTTTCTTGAATAATTAGAAATAGAAGTATAAGTGCTGAAATTAATTCTCATTTTACCTTCTTTTCCTTTCTTGGTCGTAATAATAATTACACCGTTTGAAGCGCGAGAACCATAAATACTTGCCGAAGAAGCATCCTTTAAAACCTGAATTGATTCAATATCATTCGGATTTAATTCGTGCATTCCTGATTTAGTTGGCATTCCGTCAATAACATACAGAGGATCTGTGTTGTTTAAAGTTCCAACTCCACGAATAACCACTTTAGTATTTCCTCCACTTGGAGATCCATCAGATGAAATTTTCACCCCGGCTACTCTTCCTTGTAGTGCTTTAATCGGATTTGGTTCCGGTTGTTTCATGACTTCCTTCATGTTCACAACGGCAACAGCTCCGGTAATATCTGTTTTCTTTTGTTTTGAATATCCAGTTACAACAACTTCATTGAGCTGATTGTTATCTAGTTTTAAAGTGATACTAAATGTTTTTTGCCCTTTAACAGCAATAGATTGCGGTGCATATCCTATAAAAGACACAACAATTGTGGCATCTGAATTTATTTCGTGGAAAGAAAAATTTCCATCAAAATCTGTTACCGTACTTGTATTGGTTCCGGAAATGAGTACAGTTGCTCCCGGTAGCGGCATTCCGTCATCTGACGAAATCACCGTTCCTTTAATTCCTCCTTCCTGTGCCGTCATAATCAGCATCGGAAAAAAGAAAAACAGAAA
Organism: Flavobacterium sp. FlaQc-57; assembly: GCF_044007395.1. Classification (NCBI taxonomy): domain Bacteria; kingdom Pseudomonadati; phylum Bacteroidota; class Flavobacteriia; order Flavobacteriales; family Flavobacteriaceae; genus Flavobacterium; species Flavobacterium sp. FlaQc-57. The sequence continues at coordinate 305,961 of NZ_JBIPDA010000003.1, read as the reverse complement.
ATAAAAAAATTTGGTTTTCATAGTTAGTGGTTTTGTTTTTAATTTATATTTAATTGGTTAAGTACAAGATTGCTCAATTCGATCACGTCATAAAAAATTTTGTTTAACACATAGAAACATAGTTTTCTATCTTTTGAAAGAGAGTAGAAAGAAACTCGTTTCTCGCACATAGTCCCGAAGCATCGGGATGCTTTTAAACAAGTGAAACGCCTACTTTTTTTAGCGTACAAAATCTATGTTTCTATGTGTTAAAATCAATTTAACCGAATAGCTTATTATTTTATATTTAATTGGTTAAGTACAAGATTGCTCAATTCGATTTCCTGGTTTGAAGAAACTGAAAGAGAAGTAAATGGCTGGTTTGAGAAAAAGATTTCGGTAATAACTTTTTCGCCATTATTGTAAAATATTTCAATCGATGTTTTGTCTAAAATGATTTTAAAAATGCCTTCTTTCTGATTTCCGTTTAAAGCGGCTTTCGTAATTGTTGAAGCAAATTTCTCAGAGAAATCATTTTTTCCTGACTTCGAACGATCCACAAATAAATAATGATCTGAATTATTGATTCCGAAAGTCAAAGATTCTCCAACTGCATTTGAAAGTGTAAAAGTGTACGTATCTTGTTTTAAGTTTTTTAAATCAAAATTGATAATTGCCTGCGTTAAATCAAGTTTTCCAGCTTCCGGAATCGAAAGTTTTCCTTTTCCTTTCAGACTTTTTACTTTAACAGATTTTGAAACATATTTGTTAATTTCTTTTACCGGATTACTAATCAAACTATAATCATTTCCTTTTTTGATTAATTGAATTTCGCGAGCAATTGTAGTAGCGCTTCTCCAGGTATTCGTTGGAACTTGCTGTGCATAATCCCAATTCGACATCCATCCAATAAATAATCGTCGTCCGTCTGCACTCGGAACATTATTCCAGGTAACTCCTGCATAATTATCTTTGCCATAATCAATCCAAACGGCTTTTTCGGTTGCTACTTTTTTAGCAAAGTTGGCATCAAGCGTAAAAGTTGTTCCGTCAAAATCTCCAATAAAATATTGCGTTCCTGAACCTCCATTGGCGCCACCCGGATTTAAACTCTGAATTAAAACCCATTTAGTTTCATTAGTTCCCTGCACTTTTATCTGAAAGAAATCCGGACATTCCCAAACACCTCCGTGAGCACCAATGTCTTTTCCAAAGTCAGATAAATATTCCCAGTTTTTAAGATCTTTTGATTTATAAAATTGAGAGCGATCCTGAGCTGCCAAAACCATTATCCATTGTTTATGTGTTTTATCCCAAGTTGCTTTTGGATCACGAAAATCACGAATTCCGGGGTTTTTCACGACAGGATTTCCTTCCTCAAATTTCTGCCATGTAAAACCGTTGTCGTTTGAATACGCAATATCCTGTTGCTCAACATCAATTTTATTCTCTTTTTCTTTTGTCATATCATGCAGCGTGTAAATCGCTACAATTGGGGCTGTTTTTCCTGTTCCTAATCCTGATGTATTGTTTACATCTACTACAGCACTTCCTGAAAAAATGTATTTGTCACTTTCCGGATAAATCGCAATTGGCTGTTCTTCCCATTTAATTAAATCTTTGCTGACCGCATGCCCCCAATGCATTGGTCCCCAAACATTTTTATCAGGATAGTACTGGTAGAATAAATGATAATAACCGTTGGCATAGAACATTCCGTTAGGGTCATTCATCCAACCTTTTTTTGGTGTAAAATGAAAGTTAGGGCGGTACATTTGCTCTTCTGAAGGAATCAACACTGAAACAGCAGTTATTTGTGCAACAGCCGAATATGGTTTACAACCTCCTATTGATAATAGTATAGCACTATAAAATGCCAGCGGTAGATGTTTCTTTGATTTCATTTTTTTTGATATTTTTTTTAGTTAGATTTTCACTCAATACTTCTAAAGAAATTCCTTTGGTTTCCGGCATCATAAAAATTACAAACAGTAATTGCAGCACCATCATCAAAGTAAAAATTAAGAAGACGACTTCGGGACCAATTTCTGAAAATAACATCGGAATTAAAGATGGAATGATGGCGGCCAAAACCCAATGCACTGAACTTCCAAAAGCTTGTCCTGAAGCACGAATGTGATTCGGGAAAATTTCTGAGATGAAAACCCAGATAACAGCTCCCTGACCAATGGCGTGCGAAGCAATAAATAAGAAAAGGAAAATGGGTACTGATAATCCTCCCCAATTGTAATAAAAAGAAGCAGAGACCAATCCTAAGGAAATAATATATCCAATTGAACCAATGTACATTAACAACTTTCTTCCTAATTTGTCAATTAATGCTACTCCGATTAAAGTAAATATAAGATTCGTGATTCCAATTCCGATACTGCTTAATAAAGCGGTATTTTGTCCTAAACCTGCTTCTTCAAAAATTCTTGGCGCATAATATAAAAAGGCATTAATTCCCGAAAACTGATTAAAAAACGCAATTAAAAAAGCCAACATTAACGGAAAACGGTATTTTTTCATGAAGATATTCTCATGTTTGGTAACACCATTTTCTCTAGAATCATCCATAATATCTTTTAGATCTGCAGTCGGATCAATTTGAAACAATACTTTACGTGCCTCTTCATCACGGTTTTTAGATAATAACCATCTTGGACTTTCTGGTATTGTAAGGATAAAAAGAATATAAATAAATGATGGAATCGCCTGAACTCCCACCATCCAGCGCCACGCATTTTCTCCAATATCTTTTAAAAAGTAATTGGATATAAAGGCAATCAAAATTCCTAATACAATATTAAACTGGTATAAAGCAACTAGTCGTCCGCGTTTATCAGCGGGAGCAATTTCAGACACATAAGCCGGAGCCGCGATGGTTGAAGCTCCAACTCCTAATCCTCCTATAAATCTAAAGGCAGCAAATACATAAGGGTCATTTGCAAAAGCGGCGCCTATAGCAGAAATGAAATATAAAATTCCGATCCAGAATAGTGTTTTTTTACGACCTATTTTATTTGTTGGGATTCCCCCAAAAATGGCACCTACAACTGTTCCCCAAAGTGCCATTGCCATAACAACAGATCCATGAAAAGCATCAGATGAATGCCAAAGAAGCTGCAATTGTTTATCAGCTCCAGAAATAACTACGGTATCAAAACCGAATAGAAAACCTGCCAGTGCAGCAGTAACAGACCAAATCAATATCTTGTTCATTGTAGATGTATTAAAAACTTATCGCTAAGATATCCGCAAAAAAAACAACTTATTTTTAATGATGTTACAATTTAATTCTATAATTATTGACAGTTTGACACTTAAACCGTAAAACCTTTATTCATAAGACTTTACGGGAATTAAAATTTATTTACGAAAACCTTGTAGTTTCGATTTTGTTACATTACGTACAAAATTGATACGGGATTTGTATCAATTTTAAACCAATACTAATTTGAAGATTTGTATTCCTTTGGTGAAATTCCAAATTTATTCTTAAAAGCTGTAGAAAAGTAGTTTGGAGAAGAGAATCCAAGTGAGTACGCAATTTCAGAAATATTCATATTATTTGACTTCAAAAGCTCTGCAGCTTTCTCCAACTTTACATTATTGATATGATCGCTGATATTAATTCCGATGATTGCTTTTACCTTTCGATACAACTGAACTCTGGAAACCCCCAATTTATCGGCTAAATCTTCAACAGAGAATTTAGGGTTTTCAACATTCTTCTTAATAATATCGTTCATTTTGGTAATAAACGTCTGTTCCTGATTGCCAAATTTAGACTCAGGTTCAACACGATAAATGTTATTGGTATAATAATAACGAAGTTTTTCTCTGTTGAAAAGCAAACTCGAAATGGATTGTTTTAAAATCGAAAGACTAAAAGGTTTTGTCAAATACTGATCTACTCCGCTTTGCAATCCTTTCAAAACAGATTCTTTGTTACTTTGTGCCGTTAAAATAATAATTGGAATATGCGACGAACGCAAATCCTTTTTCAATTCTTTACTAATTTCGTAACCGTCTTTGTCTACCAAATTAATATCGCAAATGATGATATCCGGAACAATTTCCATTGCTTTTTCAATAGCATCGCTTCCGTCTGAAGTATGAACAACATATTCACTAGATAATTTAGCTTTTAAAAATGTAACCAAATCGATATTGTCTTCTATAACCAAAAGAGTGTGTTTTTCTGATTCAGCAATTACATTTACTTCATTCAAATCAGATTCTATATCCAAATTATCTGTGATTAAATTTGGTGTTATATTGAGGTTTTCGGCTTTAGCTATAATCTCTGAAGGCTGTAAATGGCAGCTTCCTTTTAATAAAGTAATGACAAACTCACTTCCCTGTTTCGATTTTAATTCGATTGTTCCTTTGTGTAAAAGCACAAATTCTTTTGACAAATGAAGTCCGATTCCTGAACTGTTTTTATTATTATTCGAAGCTCTGAAAAACGGATTAAAAACGTTAGACAATTCATTTTCAGGTATTCCTATTCCAGAATCCTTAAAACTAATTTTAACCGTGTTATCTTGATTTTCGATAATCGAAATAGTTATTTTTCCGTTATCAGGCGTAAATTTGAAGGCATTTGAAAGCAAATTGAAATATACTTTATCCATCAATCCTCTATCAATAAACAGTTCCAGGTTTTTGTTTTTACACATAAGCTGAAAGTCAATATTTCTACGGGCTGCTTCGCCTTTAAAGTTCGTCATTACTTCATTTGAAAAATCATAGATCTTAGTATTTGAAGCTCTTAAGGTAAATTTTTGCTCTTCAATTTTTCTAAAATCCAACAATTGATTTATTAATCGCAGTAATCTGTTTGAGTTTTTATGAATCAGTTTTACTTCATCAATAAGTGCGGTACCTTTAATTTTTTCATTTTCAATTAATGATTCCACATAACTCATAATCAAAGTTATCGGCGTTTTAAATTCGTGCGAAAGACCTGTAAAGAAACTCAGTTTTGCTTCATTGCTTCTTTCTGCAATTTTTGCCATTTCCTGAATTTCATTATTTTGATCAATAACAGTCTGATTGATCCTTTCGAGTTGTTTTTTCTTTCTTGAAATAGAAATCGTCGAATAAATACTGTAAATCGTCAAACTCAAAATAATCACTAAAAAGAAACTAAGCAGTCTTACCAGATTATTTTGTGAAGCATATTCTCTTTCCTGAATTTTTATCGCTCCTTGCTGCGACTCAATAACCGCTTGCTGTTGATCAACTTTATCCATTTGATTTTCGATAATCTCAGCATTATTTCGATCTATAACGATTGTATTTAGGATATTGTTTTTAGAAATGGGTTCTTTATTATACATTTTTAAAGCCAGTTTCAAAGCTTCATTTCCTCCAGTCGGATATAAAATGGTCCCGTCTAAAACTCCGCTTTTCACTAACTCTATTCCGCCATTAACGGTATTTAATCCGTCCACACCAATAAATTTAATTTTCTTTTCTAATCCAACAGTTTTGGCAGTTTCCCAGGCACTTAAAGCCATGCGATCGTTATGAGCGAAAATATATTCAACATCCGGATTTTGCAAAAGAATTACTTTTAAAGGCTCTTTAACCGATTCTCCTTCCCAATCGCCATGAATGGTGTTTTCGACTTTGAAACGCTTGTTTTCATTGATTATCTGGTCAAATCCTAAACTACGCTCATACGCTGGCGATGAACCATTTGCTCCCGTAATTTCGATAATTTTACCTGAACCTTTACTGTGCGAAATAATATATCGGGCAGCAATTCTGCCAATTTCAATATTATCGGCTCCAAGATAAGCGGTGTAGTTTTCGCCGTCAATTTTACGGTCTACTACAAGAACCGGAATTCCAGCTTTTATCGATTTTTCGACTACTGCTGTTAAAGGTTTGGATTGAATTGGAGATACAATAATGACGTCTACTTTATTAGAGATAAATCTTTCGATATCTTCGATCTGTTTCTCGATATTGTTATTGGCGTCGCTAATTTTTAAATCGACTTCAGGTCGCAACGAAGCTTCAATTTTTATGGAGCTGTTCATTTGTTTACGCCAATCGTCTGTAGTCATCGCCTGAGAAAATCCGACTTTGATTTTATCGCCCTGTTTTTGCTTGCAGGAAACTAAACTTAATGATGCTAAGAAAAGCATCAAAATATATTTTACAAATTGATACATGAAATTATGAGTTTATGTAATTGAAATTGAGTTTTCAAAAAAATAAATACCTTCTTAGACCAACAACTTGTCAAAATAATTAGGAAGGATTATTTTGTACTGACAAGTGAGAAGGCAATATATAAAAGGTAAAATTAAACTTTTATTTGATGTACGCAAATGTTATCGGGTATCTGCAAACAAAAAAAGAGGATTATTAAATCCTCTTTTAATTTCTATTCGGTAAACTGTAAATAATTTCTTCTTCTCGCTAGGTGTAATAGTTAAATAAACTGTGTGTTAATCTCAAAAATTTAATAATTGTATTAATTTTTTTTTACGCAGATTGCTTCGCCTGTTCGCTATCGCTCGAGTGAGCAGATTTTTTTTGAGCTATGTGTATTTAAATAAGTGAAACGCCTTTTTTTAAGCAAACAAAAGCTATGTTTCTATGTGTTTAAATAATTTTAATCCAATAAAAAGACAATTAATCCTCGCGCGCCGTGAGCTCCTAAAACTAATGATTGTTCAATATCAGCTGTTTTAGATGGACCGGCGATAAAAGTTCCGAAACCATATTCCTGATTTCCAATTCGATCATAAGCTTGCTGCATTGTGGCAACGATATCTTTTTTATGAACGATAATAGCCAAATATTGTGCTATAAAAGGCGAAATGCGCTGTCCTAAAACATCATCTGTCACCCAAAGTGCACTATTCTCTGCAACTCCAAAATGAGCTTTTATAACTGTTAATTCTACATTTTGAAGCGAATGCGGATCGTCATTTGTCCAATCTAAACGTGCAATTTCAGAAAGTTCCGGAATCGTTGTTATAATTCGTTTCTCAATTTTGTAATTTGTTTTTATATAATTGACAATTTCAGCATAATCAGCAACTTCTACAGGATCACCGCCAATGTTTTTCAAAACCATTTTATAGGTTTCAAGAACATCAAATTGTTCTGAACCTAAAACTTTTAAGTCTGGTAAATCTGCAATTAAAGCAGGTTGATTTTGCTTTATTTTTTTTAATATTTCAGCTTTACTACTCATTGTCTTTTGCTTTTGATTCTCTTGAATTTTTCTTGTACCATTCTCTAAAAGATTCCTCCGGAACAGCTGGCATTTCGCGTTGATCGTACCATTTGTTCATTTTATTATTGACCAATCCTGGAATATTTTTCATTACAAATCTTCCTGATTTTCCGGCAATATTAAAGATCGTTGGATTTGCTAAAACTTTTGCCATCGTATTCATTGCTATTGTTTTTGCTTTTGGCGTATGGCCTTCTTTTACCAACACCTGACGCCATTTGTACAATTGATCGTGTATATCAATTTTTACCGGACAAACATTGGTACAAGAACCACAAAGTGTACTTGCAAAAGGTAAATCGGCATTTTTGCTCATGTCTAAATTAGGCGCTAAAATAGATCCTATTGGCCCCGCAACAGCATTGTGATAACTATGCCCGCCACTTCGTCTATAAACCGGACAAGTGTTCATACAAGCGCCACAACGAATACATTTTAGAGAATTTCTAAAATCTTCTCGTCCCAGCTGCGTACTTCTGCCATTGTCAACAATTACAATATGAATTTCTTTTCCGTCTCTTGGTTTCTTAAAATGGCTTGAAAAAGTGGTAATCGGTTGTCCTGTTGCACTTCTTGCCAATAATCTCAGGAAAACGCCTAAATGTTTGCGTTGTGGAATCAGTTTTTCGAATCCCATGCAGGCAATGTGAACATCGGCTAAATGTGCGCCCATATCGGCATTTCCTTCATTGGTACACACTACAATTTCACCGGTTTCTGCAATGGCAAAGTTGACTCCGGTCAAAGCTACTTTTCTCGTTAAGAATGTATTTCTTAAACTTAATCTGGCAGATTCGGTTAAGTATTGAGGATCTATGTTTCCTTTTTCTGTGCCTAAATGCTCATGAAAAGTTTCACTTACATCTTCTTTTTTAAGGTGAATTGCAGGTAAAACAATATGGCTTGGCGGTTCTTTACGAAGTTGAACAATGTATTCTCCTAAATCAGAATCGATAACTTCTATCCCTTTTTCGGCTAAATAATCATTCAAATGACATTCTTCTGTAAGCATCGATTTTGATTTCACCATTTGCTTGACATCATGTTTTGCCATTATTGAATGTACAATTTCATTATGTTCTTTTGCATCTGCCGCCCAATGTACTATGATACCGTTTTTCTGTGCTTTGGCTTCAAATTCAACCAAATAATCGTGAATATTAGATAATACGTTATTTTTGATTTTGGAAGCAGTTTCACGAAGCAATTCCCAATCCTTAATTTGATGCGCTGATTTATCACGCTTTTCGCGAACAAACCAAAGTGTTTCATCGTGCCAGTTTACTCGTTCTACATCTTTATTAAAACGGGCAGCGGCTTCGCTATGTTCTATTATTTTTTCTGAAGACATCTTTTCTTATTTATTTCACCATTAAGACATTAAGATCATAAGGCTTTGGCTTAAATTACTTAATCTCTTAATGGTAAAAAGAAAATTAAGTTTAATTTTAAAATAACTTAGTTTTCCAACGAATTTAATATTTCGGCGATATGAATGGTTTTAACCTTGCTTTTTTGCCTTTTCAAAATTCCTTCTAAGTGCATTAAACACGACATATCTCCACCGGTAATATAATCAACCTGATGGTTTTCATGATCCTTTATTCGGTCTTGTCCCATTTTTACAGAAACGGCTTCTTCAGTCACACAAAATGTTCCTCCAAAACCACAACATTCATCCTTTCGTGATAATGAAACTAAATCTAACCCTTTTATACCGCGTAGTAATTGCTCCGGTTTTGAAAAAAATGGTGCATTTAATTCTGTCATCTGCGAAAGCTTTAATCCACGTTGACCGTGACAGCTTACGTGCATTCCAACTCTGTACGGAAAATTTCCGTTGATGGAATCTACTTTTAGAATATCAGTAATAAACTCTGTCAATTCGAATACTTTCTTTCGCATTTCAGCTGCTACTTCTTCTTGTTTTTCATCATGTAAATGTTCTTTTACATGCAAAACACAACTTCCGGACGGACAAACAATATAATCGAATCCTGCAAAATTGGCTATAAAATTGGCATCGCAACCTTTGGTTAAATATTGATATCCGCTATTTGCCATGGGTTGTCCGCAACAGGTTTGCCCCATCGGAAAATGAACTTCGCAACCTAATTTCTGCAAAAGTTCATAGGTTGCAATGGCTACTTTTGGATAAAATTGGTCGACGTAACACGGTATAAATAATCCGACTTTCATATTCTTGTTAATTGTATTTATTTCACGCAGATTTCAAAACGATTTAAGCAGATGTGCGTGAAACAAAATCTTTTTAATCTCTGGCAAGCATTCTCTCGCAGATCGAGCAGATTTATATTTAAAATTTTTAATTCTGAATTTTTAATTTTTAATTCAATTCTAATGCTTGTAAAATTTCAAATCAATTAAATCGTTCTGAATTGGCTTTGGATTCCAGTTTTGATGAATTGCCAATGCGGCCCCTAAAGCGCTCGCTTGCGCCATTGAAGCGGCATAAACTTCTACATCAGGATAAGCTTCAGCTAATAAATTCATAAAAATTGAATTTTTACTAAATCCTCCGTCAACAAAAATTTTCTTCACCGGACTATTATGCACTACTAAATTAGTCGAAAAAACCTGTTGCTCCACTAAATCAAGCATTAATTGATGATAAGCAACTTCGTAATTTTTAAATGTTGAAAGGTCTCTTTTTTGAAAAGGACATTCTTTTAAGATATCAAAATCGTACTTCTTTGGATATATAATTTGAAAATTTAAAGCTCGCAGATTGGATACTATCTTTTTATCAAAATAAATATCTTTATAAGTATCAAGCGGTACTTTAAAATATTCGGCTAATCTTTTGGTTTGCACTTCATGTTCGTTTCCTGAGAATAAGCGAGCTGCTTTTACAGGTTTCTCGGTATATTGCATGTAACACAAACAATCGTTTTGCAATTCTTCAAAAGTCAATTGCTTATTATTGAACGGGTTTAGAGAAATACTCCAGGTTCCTGTTGATAATAAAACAAAAGGTTCTGTAAAATTTATGGTATAAGGAATAATAGCCGATGAACTATCGTGTAAACCAGCTCCTATTGCAACTTCATTGTCTTTTTTAATGATGTCTTTCCCGTAATGAAGCGGTGGAATCTTATCGATAATATCTTCATTTTTGAGCCATTTATGATACTTCATCTTTTTAAAATTCCAAAGATTGGTATGGCATCCTATGCTTGTAATATCTGAATAAGCTTCATTTGTTAAAAGATAACTCAAATATTGCGGCAAATGCAAGCAATACCTTATTTTTTCAAATAACTCGGGTTTTTCTTCTTTGAGTCTGTAAATCTGCATTCCTGAATTCAGGTTTCCTAAAACCGGAGAAGCAGTTTTTGCAGCAAATTTTTCTTTGCCTTTGTATTTTTTATAGAAAGCATCTATTAAATCTTCCGGATAATCTTTTAGGTAATTATACAGCGGTGTTAAAATTTTTCCGTTTTCGTCAATATAAACAAAACTAGCTCCGTACGTACTGAAATTTATAGCTTTGAGGACATAGTTGTTTAGATCTTTTATTTCAGCTAATCCTTCAAATATCCAGTTTTTTAACAACTCAATATCTTCACAGGGAAAACCGTCTTCGTCAACAGTTTCCTCCAGATTTACTGATTTCTCCCAAACAATTTTGTAATTTTCATCAAATAGAAATACTTTTTTGTTGGTTTTACCAATATCAAAAATTGCAACTACGTTCATTTTTTTTTAATTGTAAATTGTTAATTGTCAATTGTTAATTATAGATTACAGAATTATGATTTTTGCTAAGTCTTTTTTTTTAAAACGACCAACATATAAATAGCATTGGCATTAACTCATAATTTATAATTAACAATTAATAATTTATAATTATAATCCTGTAGCCATTGTTTTTAAACCTCTTTCTCCTATTAGATTTTTTCTAATGGCAAGACTACGATACAATTCAACAGGATTTAATGCAGCACCGGAGCGTAAACGAGCTTCAGCAACTAAAGCGCGAACATCTGTGCGGAAAGCATTTTGTAAAATCTCTTGTGCTTTTACTACATCATTTTCTTCCTGAGCAATTTCTAATGCTTTTCTGTCAACCAAAAGTGCTTGTGCGTAAGCAATCATAATGGCTTCAACAGATTGTAATAAGTCTTCTAAAGGATCTTTTATGTTATGTGAAGCGTCAATCATCCAACCTAAATCTTTTGCATGATTCATTCCTCTTGCGTCCATTCCTTCAACTAATTCATTAAAAATCAAGAACAGTTGGTATGGTTTTAATGCTCCGGCTGTTAAATCGTCATCTCCATATTTTGAATCATTAAAGTGGAAACCTCCCAATTTATTTTCCATTAATAATAAAGAAACGATTTGTTCAATATTAGCATTTGGCAAATGATGACCTAAATCTACCAAAGTCTGAGCTTTATCGCCTAATTTTTTTACGTATGAATACGATTGTCCCCAATCTGCCACTGTTGTGGAATAGAAGTTGGGTTCAGCACATTTGTATTCTAAGAACAATTTCCAGTTTGAAGGTAATGCGTCGTAGATTTCTTCTAAACTTTCTAATGTGTTTTGGTATGCTTTTCTAAAGTTTAATTGTCCAGGAAAAGAAGAACCATCGGCCAACCAAACTGTTAGCGATTCAGATCCTAATTCGATTCCGTGTTGAATTACTTCAATATTATGTGCAATTGCTTGTTTGCGAACTGCTTTGTTTACGTTTTGTAACGATCCGAATTTATAGGAATGTGCCTGACTTGCCTGATCCTGAAAGGTATTCGAATTCATGGCATCAAACTTTAAATTGTGTTGTGCCGCAAGCATTTTGATTGCTTTATAATCTGTTGGAATATCCCACGGAATATGCAATGAAATAGCACCTGAAGCATTGTTTAATGCATGAAGCAAACCAACATCTTCAATTTTTTCTTCGATAGAACGAGGTTCTCCGCCTCCTGCAAAACGTCCGAATCTTGTTCCTCCTGTTCCCAATGCCCAAGATGGAATTGCAATTTGAAAGTCTATTATTTTTTTAATAATTGCTTCTGTATCTTCAATTTCCGAAATTGTAAAAGCAAATTTATTCTGATGTTTTTTTATTAATTCCTCGTTATGAGACGCTATATTGTTTGATCCGATTAACATATTATTTTATCTTTTAATAGAGTCTACAATATATATAATTTAAGCCTTTGGTATGATTTTTTTTAAACACATAGAAATATAGATTTCATAGTTTCAAAAAAGACGTTTCACTTTTATTAACACACATAGATCTATGTGCGAAAATTATGATTTTTTAAGAACACCTTTTACTTATATTCTAATCTATGTTTCTATGTGTTCAATAAATTTTCAGCTTTTTTATATAAATTGAACTCTGGTTTAACTTTACTATTTTATGCTATTTTACAGGTTCTGTGAGAGTTTTTATATTTAAAAAAAATCTAACGCTCAAATGATATCGAACGTTAGATCACAAAAAACCACTTTTGTTTTAAACAAACTTAAAAAACCTAAACAACTTATCTATAAAAGCCCATTGATACACCGCCGTCTACATTTAAAGCATTCCCTGTTGATTTACCCAGTAAACCACCAACAAAAGCGTAACAAGCGTTTGCAATATCATCCGGCAATATAATTTCATTTAATAGCGTACGTTTTGCATAATATGCTGGTAATTCGGCAACCGTTATACCATATGCTTTAGCACGACCTTCTGCCCAACCGCCAGACCAAATATTTGAATCTGAGATTACTGCATCAGGATTTACTGTATTTACACGAATTTTATCAGCTCCCAATTCTGCTGCCATTAAACGTGTTAAGTGTGCCTGAGCTGCTTTTGCTGAACCGTATCCAGGATTGTTAGGACCTGCAACAACAGCGTTTTTAGAAACAATATTCACGATGTCTCCGCCAAATCCCTGTTTACGCATTACTTCGATTCCGGCTTTAGACACAATAAATTGTCCTTTTACCAAAATATCATATAATCTATCCCACTCATCAAGTGTATGTTCTGCAATAGATTTTGAAATACTGATTCCTGCATTATTTACAATAATATCAGCACCTCCAAAAGCTAAACAAGCTTCGTCTAATGCTTTTTCTGTACTCTTTTCGTCTGTTACATTCAATAATGTACTCGAAACAGCGTCTTTTCCAAACAACTTAATAAACTCAGCTGTAGCAGTTTCTAAACGCTCTTCGTTAATATCATTAATCACAACACATGCACCTTCCTGAGCAAACTTTTTAGCAATAGCTTTACCAATTCCACCAGCAGAACCTGTAATTACAGCAACTCTTCCTGACAATGCTTTTGGTTTTGGCATACGTTGTAATTTTGCTTCTTCTAACAACCAATATTCGATATCGAAAGCTTCCTGGTGCGGCAACGAAGTATATTCTGAAACTGCCTCGGCACCTTTCATCACATTTACTGCATTGATATAATATTCAGATGCTAAACGCGCCATTGTTTTATCTTTCGCAAACGTAAACATACCAACTCCCGGATATAAAATCACAACTGGATTTGGGTCACGCATTGCAGGCGAATTTGACTTCTTGCAAGCGTTATAATATTCTTTATACATTGCGCGATAAGCCTCAAAAGCGGGTGCTAATTTTGCTTTAACGGCATCAATATCAGATAAATCTTCATTTGGATCTAAAGTCAAAACCAACGGACTTATTTTAGTACGCAAAAAGTGATCCGGACAAGAAGTTCCTAATGGCGCTAATTTTGTTAAATCATTAGAATTGATAAACTCTAAAACTCTTGCATCATCAGTATAATGCCCAATCATTTGACGCTCTGATGAGCAGAAACCCCTTAAAATTGGAGCAACTTTTGCTGCTTTTAATTTACGATCTGCTTCTGGAAGACTGTCCATTTTTTTACCTCCAAAAACAGCACGTTTTTTTCCGTAATTGTTTTCTAAATACTCTGCACATTTCTCGATTACTTCCAGAGTATTAATATAACTTTCAAACGCAGTGTCTCCCCAGGTAAACAAACCATGAGATCCAAGCATGATTCCGCGAAGTTTTTTCCCTTTTTTCTCCGCTTCTTCTAAGCAACTTCTTAATTGAAGTCCTAAGTCGAAACCTGGACGCTGCCATCCTACCCAGCCAATTTCACCGTCAAATAATTCGTCAGTAATTTTAGCTCCGTCTTTTGCTGCAGCGATTGCAATTGCTGCATCAGGATGTAAGTGATCAATATGTTTGAATGGTAAAAAACCATGCAGAGGCGTATCTATAGAAGGTGCTTTTGAAGCTAAGTCAAAAATACAGTGGTTGAACAATTCTACCATTTCATCTTCAAACTCAATACCTCTGTAAACATTTTCAAGATTACGAAGTCTGTCCAAATAAAGTGCCGCACAACCTGATTTTGTCAACGTACCAATATCACCACCAGAACCTTTAATCCACATTACTTCAGAGCTTTCTCCTGTCAATGGATCTTTGTCTGTAATTTTTACAGAAGTGTTTCCACCACCGTAATTAGTAAGTCTTAAATCGGCTCCAAGTAAGTTAGAACGATAAATGAAAAGCGCTACTTCATCTCCTGCCAGTGCCGCTGCCTTAGCATCATCCCAAAGGTAGCTTACGTGCTTAAAATTCATATTTTTTGTGTTTATATTCGACATTGTTGTTGTATTCGACATGCTTTATTAAATATTTATTTTCTGTATTTTATAATGAATTCCCTATTCCCACCAAAACAATCGAAAGCATAATTAATCCAATTCCAACCCCAAAAGTTGTGATTGTTTTTTTAGAAACTCCTGACCATTCTTTCAAATAAAAGCCCCATAAATTTGCTGTTAGAATAATCGTTGCCATGTGCAAAATCCATGAACTTGCCCCGTTTCCTAATTTGCTTTCTCCCATTCCGTAGAAGAAAAACTGTAAAAACCACATTGTTCCTGCAATACCCGAAAAGAGTACGTTTTTAGCAATAGGTGTTTTTTTATTGGTATAATCTGAGAATGTTTTGTTTTTAAAATTGAGATACATACACCAGATAAAATTGGTAGTTAAACCTCCCCACATCAAAACAATATAGGTAACGTTGTTTTGAAATAATGGATTGCAACCATAGTTTACAGCTGTTTCTGCCATTGGCTTTCCGGCTTCGATTCCGTAATTAAAAAACGAACTTAAAATACCTGAAATAACAGCTATTATTAAACCTTTAACCAGATTAAAATCTTTGTCTTTATCTTCATGACCTACGGCAAAATCTTTTTCTTTAAGCATTCCGGCTTTTCCAGATATAGCAATACCTATAAGACAAACAGCTACACCCAATAAAACTAAACGCCCGCCTGAATTAGTAAGCATATCGCTGAATGAAATTTTCCCCTCGGTTGGATATAAATCGTAATAAATAGAAGGAACTAAGGCACCAAAAGCGGAGCAAAAACCTAACGTAATAGAGTTTCCTAAAGACATTCCTAAATAACGAACTCCTAAACCATATGTCAATCCTCCCACTCCCCAAATCAATCCCATTGTAAATGTGAAGGCTTTTATGGTTGGAGATGCTGTAACTATTATTTCAATAAAATTTGGAATCGTTAAATAAGCGGCAATTGGCGGAACTATTAACCAAGAGAAAAAACCTCCAACGATCCAGTAGCTTTCCCAAGCCCAATCTTTAACTTTTTTAAAAGGCATATAAAAACTACCTGAAGAAAAACCTCCGATAGAATGAAAAATAATTCCTAATAATGACTCCATTTATTCTTTTTGTTTTTTGGTTAGTTTGGTAAGTTAGTTTGGTTTTGTAAAATAATAGAATGTAAAAAAGAAAACTGTCCTGTACTATCCTTTATGGTTTTGGTAATTATGTTAAAACTAAATATTATTACAAAGAACAACTCGATAATATTGGAAATATAAATTTAAAATTTCTATTTTAGCAATCGATTTCGCAATTATTATATCCGCAATAAGGAACAAATTAACAAATCTTACAAAATACAAACTAAGCGTTAGTAATTTCGCAGGTTTTTGTAGGAATCCCTTATTAACTGAAAAATTGGGATGTTTTTGAGCGATTTTTTTTAATGTAATTTAGAATTATATCTCTATACCTTTAAACAGATATAATTTGCCCAAAAAGACCATGATTGAACTTATTAAAATAGACGAAGATTCCAGAGTACCCAAATACAAACAAATTGTAGACTCTATCTTGCAGAATATTGCAAATGGAAATTTAAAAATAAATCAAAAAATTCCGTCAATAAATAGCTTTAGCGAGGAATTTTATATGTCGAGAGATACTGTCGAAAAAGCTTATAATATTCTAAAAGAACGAAAAATCATTTCATCTATCAGAGGAAAAGGTTATTATATAACGAGAACGAAGCTTGAATCTAAAGTCAATATCTTGTTTTTGATTAATAAAGTAAGTGCGTACAAAATGAAAACGTACAGCTCATTTATTAATACACTTGGTGCCAACGCACATACCGATCTTCATATTTATCATTGCGACGAAACACTTTTCCTGAATTTACTTGATAAATTTGAAGGTGCATACGATTACTATGTTATAACAACTCATTTTAAAACTGACGAATTAAAACATCTAAGTTTTACAGATGAAGTGGCCAAAGCAATCCAAAAAATCCCTGAAGATAAACTTGTCCTAATGGATAACATCAAATTAGGAATGGATGGCGAAATCATTAAAATTTATCAGGATTTTGAAAACGATATTTACAATGCTTTGAAAGAAGGAATTGCGAAGATATCAAAGTACAAAAAATTAATTCTGGTTTATCCTGAAAAGGCTGTTTATCCTTATCCGAGAAGAATTTTACATGGATTTAGAAAGTTTTGCGTTGAGCACGAAATTAATTTCGAAATTCTGAGCGAGGTTTATGATGATATGATTCTCAAAAAAGGAGATTTATTTATTACTATTGAAGAATCTGACTTGGTTAATTTAATGAAACAAATTCGTGATGAAGAATATGTTTTAGGAAAAGATATTGGTGTAATCTCCTATAATGACACACCTCTTAAAGAATTGTTAGGTATTACAGTTATGTCCACCGATTTTAATGTGATGGGAGAAACTGCTGCCAGAATGATTTTGAATAAAGAAAAAGGACAAGTTAAGGTTCCTTTTAATTTTATTGATAGAAATTCTATCTAAGGAACAAAGGTACAGAAGTTCAGAGGTACAAAGGTACAAAGGTACAAAGGTACAAAGGTACAAAACGGCAAAGATTTTCATCTAAGAATGCTTCTAAAAGTACAAAGTTCGCAAAGCTTCGTATTGACCTAGCTTTGCGAACTTTGCCTTTTTATAAAAGCTAAGAATAAAAAAAACTTAGCGTTCTCTGCGGTAAATTTCTTGTTCCTCAAAATGACAAAATAAAACCATAAAAAAACCTCGTTTAAAATGCATTAAACGAGGTCATTTTTTGTAAACAAAAATATTATTTTTTTGATTCTTCGATAGAAACTTTTCTAAACTCTTTTAAAAGTTTTTCAATTTCTAAAGTTGATTTACGTGCTCTTGGTCCAGCAGCTTTAACACCTTTTTCAGTTAATGATTCAGCCTCTGCTTTAAATGCTTCAATTTCGGCGTTGATTTTTACTAATAGATCTTTCATGCTTATAATTATTAAATTAAGGCGCAAAAATAAAAGTTTGAATGGTAGTTACAACAATTTTGCTGTTAAATTTATCCTTGTTTTTCGACCTTCAAC
Organism: Flavobacterium sp. FlaQc-57; assembly: GCF_044007395.1. Taxonomy (NCBI): domain Bacteria; kingdom Pseudomonadati; phylum Bacteroidota; class Flavobacteriia; order Flavobacteriales; family Flavobacteriaceae; genus Flavobacterium; species Flavobacterium sp. FlaQc-57. Next base: position 287,961 of record NZ_JBIPDA010000003.1, on the reverse strand, counting down.
TTAACATTAAATTTACTACTAAGTTTTTTTTTATTCTCAGAAAAGCAACGAACTAATAGTCAGTAACTTATTTCAAAAAACCCAAAACATTTTATTTTTGGCGGTATTAAAAAAAAATTCGTCCAGAATATGCTTTTCTCTTAAAATTATCTAAAATATTCTTATTTCTTCATTCCCGAAGTTCTAAAAACAGGTTTCATTGAGGAAAATTTACTCAATTTGTTCTCCGTTAATCGTAACATTTTTAAAAGTTGTACCACTTATAATGCTTTTATCAATTTTACTTTTGACTGTTTCGATCTTTAAATTTTCAAATGTAAAATTAGACAAACGAACATTTGGATCTTTTTCTACTCCGTAAAATGTATCGCATTTCAGCTCTATATTTCTTAATGTGATATGATCCCCGTATGAAAGCGGAATATCTGATCGCCCTTTTAAATCAAAAAATTGTTTCCATGCAAAAATTGCCAAACAGGTTGTTGCTTCTCCTTTTATGTTTTCTACCCTGATGTATTCATATTTTTGAGGTGTGTCAGGTCTCATTTTAAGCCATAATAATCGCGAAGCTCCTTTTATTTTACAATTGCGCATTATTACATTTTTGTTATAAATTGCTTCGCTCCCACTTGTTAATGCTGAATGACAGAATCCAAAATTGCAGTCTTCGATAATAATATTCGTATTTGCTCCATTATTTTTATCCTGGTCTGCGTACGGGCCTTTTCCTCCTTTTAACGCAATTGCATCGTCGTTTACAGACATATAACAGCCTTTAACTAAAAAGTTAGTGCACACATCAATATCTATGGCATCAGTGCTTGGTGCTTTTAATTTTAAATGCGGTGAGAAAATAAACAAATCGATTACTTTCACATTATTACAGTTATAAAAATGAGAAGTCCAAAATCCTGAATTGATCAATTTTACGTCCTGAAGCTGTATGTTGTTTGAGTTCCAAATAAAGATCAGTCTGGGTCTGGATACTTCTAAATTAGTACAATCGGGATTTTCTTTGCGTCGTTGCCAAAATGCCTCCCAATACTTTGAACCATTTCCGTTTATTGTTCCTTTGCCCGATATTGAAAAATGGTCTACTCCATAAGCATTTACCAATGCCGGAAAATAATCCAGATTCTGACCTTCTATTCGCGATGGCATAATAGGATAATCCGTAATATTGTCTGAGCCTTTTAAAACGCCTCCCTCTGAAACATATAAACTTGTTTTTGGCTTAAAAAATAATGCCCCGCTCAAAAAAACACCTTTTGGAATTATTATTACGCCGCCTCCATTTGCTGCCGCTTTATCAATAACATTTTGTATGGCAGCGGTCTGAATTTTTAGACTATCATTTGATACCTCAAAATCTGTGATTGTATATTTCTTACCTAGTTCTTTAAGCTGAATTTTGTTTGAATCTTTGAACCATGGCGAAATTACGGTTCCATCCGGAAATGTACTGTCATTACTTTTTTGGGATGTTACACTTTGAGAGAACCCAAGAATACACATCATCAAAGTCAAAAGTCTTATCATTTTTTTTACTGTTTATTTTACAACTTCAACCTTTATTTTTGCCGAAAGTTGTTTTGCGAGAGTTGTAACATAATTGGCAAAATATGTGGCATCTTTAAAGTTCTTGTCGGCACTTAATTCCCAACCTGCAATCGCGTAATAAGAAATCTCTTTATTGTTTACTACCGACAATTTTGCTAAGTACGAATCTGTTAATTGCCCTGTTTTTGGAGCTTCAATATATCCTTTATAAATATTTTTAGGAACTAAAATAGCAGTTCCCAAAATCCATTGACGCTCGTAGGTTAAATAATCGTGTTGAATAAGACAAACCCAATCTCCGGCTTCAATTACTTTTAATGGATTTTTATTGTTTAAATTAGAAAGTGCAACCAGAAACGTTTCTTTTCCTTTGATTCCATTAATCACAACGGTATTCTTAAAACCATACATTCCGGGCCAGATCGAAGTAGTTTCCTGAACTTGGTATTTATTGCCGGAAGCTTTCCAATTGTAATAATTATAGCTTAAAACTGAATTTACAGGTCCTTCAGCTACAATTTTAAAGGTTGTTTTCTCGACGTTATTTAAGGTATCACTGGCAATAATCCCTAATCTTTTTACTTCATTATCAATCAGCAATGCATAACCTCCCAAACCAGCGGAGTTCCCAACCGGAAAAATATCTCTTCCCCAATCGTACATTACGTGATAATTATCTTCAACTGCTCCTTTACTGTTAATACCCACATCTTCAGGTGTAATTGCAGGTATTTTTTTTCCGAAAACATCTTTAGAATTTCTTCCGTCCAAATAATGCCTAAAACCTACTTTATCATTTTCCCAAGTTGGTCCATCGGTTTGGTATTTTTGGTACCCCAGTTTTTTATGTACTTGATTGGCCATTAAAACTTCTTCGGTTGCAGGGTGAACCGGTAGATTTTTACCTTCTCTTTTACCAAATCGAACACTCGTTTTTATTGGAAATTTAGGATCGGTTTCAGACCACTTTAATTCTACTATTTTTTTTTCGTTTGGAGAAAAATCTGTCACTAAAAAAAGTTCATCCCATTTTCCATCTCCATTCAGGTCGTTAATCTGTGCGGGAATTGTATCCTTTTTATATATTAAAAGAGGAAATCTATTTGTTGTTTCTTTCAATGAAAATTGATTTCTTTTTATCGAAATTGCGGCTTGTGGCAATGGTAATTTTGTCGTGTTCTTCAAAATAACTTTCTCACTTACTGCTTTCTGTTGTGCATTACCGTTTGCAAAAACCATTAATAACATTGTACTGGACAAACAAAGTTTAATTGTATTTTTCATTACTTTTTCCCTTTTTATTTTTTCAACAATTTAGACCATTTGGTACAAATAAAAAAGTTCTTTTATAACGAAATTGTTACTCTAATTGACGCCATTAGTTTAGTGGAAAATACTTGTGCGGAGCAAAAAGTATAAAACAAAAAAGAAGTATATAAGAGTTAATCTTATATCCTTCTTTAAAAAATTCGATTCAGTTTAACTGAAATACTTTTACAAATATTATAACGGTATTATATACAAGTCTTTCAAACTACATAAGAAAAAATAAGGCTTTATAAAAACCATTAAATTGTGATTGAAGGTAATTTGAAGTTGGAAACATCTCCTTAGCTATTTGCGGCGCCGGGTCTGGTTTACTAAAATACGCTTTTAAATCTTTGATAATTTCAACTCTTGTTTTGTTACTGTCTAATAAAATTAAACTGTTCTTTTCTTCCAAAAAAGACATGCTATCATATAATTGCTTATCGAATAAGCAAACTAAAACATTATTCTCTTTTTTACCCATCTTTAAAAATTGAATTAATTCACTCTTATCGTAGATAACATATATAAAGCGTTCAAAATCTTTAATTTCTGTTTTATTTTCTTTAAAAAAACTACTTTCAGTAAATTCGAAATCATTATCGAATTTTCTTTTGAACATTTTTAAAAAGATCTTTTTATTATCGCAGACTAAAACTCTCTCCTTTTCCATTCTCTAATTTCTTTAAAAGACATTTAAATTTTATTCCAGGATTTTTTCAAACTTACCTCACCAGCTAAACTGCTGACATCATTAAAGTTAAATACCTAGAATTGAGATGCAAAGATATGCCGATTCTACTTTAGCGAGCCTACACAAAACGTCATAAAACCAGTAGAATAAGGTTTATTTTGAAGTATTTGTTTGTATTAGATTTTTGTAATTTGAGTCACATTCTTATTTACAAAAGAAATTAGTTCGTTCATCTGCCTGCTATTATTATAGTTATTTGAAATTGAAATAATGTAAGCGTTTTTATCTTTTACATACAAAAACAAGAAGTCTTTTGTTAGAATTGCCTTTTCAATACGATTCCATTCGTGTCTGAATACGCCAAGCGGCGAACGAATGCATATAAAGGAATTAGTAAAACTAAATTTGTATTTTTTTATAAATCGATCAAATTTCAATAATCTTTTAATGAGCTGAAACGTCATTTTACAAATCACATCTACCAACGAGTAATGAAAAAGCAAAAAAAGAATTACAAGAATTAAACTGCCCACTGTCCATTGAATAAAATCATTGTCACTCCTTAAATTAAAGAAATCAAAAAAAATAGCTGTAAATAAAAGAATGGCCAAAAAGAACATTACTCTTTTTTTATATAGATCTTTAAAATACATTCTGTTTAACTTATGTATTTCAATCCTATCTAATTTGAACTCTAAAGAAAAATTAGCTGCATTCATGTTCTTACGATTAAGTATTGTTTTTGTAAAAATCTTGTGGTTAGACTAAAAGCAAAAATAGTATAGAAAAAAAGGTTCAACTCCCTAATCAAGTTAATAATATATCAGAATAAGACTTTTTTTACTTTGAACATAATTCTAAAACCGACTATGAAAAACAATCTAAAAGTAAAAAAAGAGACAATAAGAAGGTTTGTTTCAATCCTAAACTTTTTCTCACAAATTTATCGTGTATTTTTCTTTACAAACAAACCTTTATAAGTCAAAAAAATATCAGAATAAGACTAAATAATAAAATGTATTTAGTTTATTTTCAAATAGTTAATTAAATAATCATTTTTCTTTGTTGCCTTAAATATTTACTTATTTTTGATTGCGATTTAAATTGATTGCAAATAATTTCCTATAAAATGAATTTCATTACAACAGACGAAAAACTCAAAGAAAGAGTAAAAGAACTTACTTGTCTTTATGAGATTTCAAAAATAATATCACACTCTGATTCTTTTAAAAAAGAGGTTCTGAAAAAAATAATTTCAAGCACAAAAAAGGCATGGCGTTTTAACAATGATGCTATAGTCGAAATCAACATTCAGAACTTGCATTTATCGACCGCAAAAATCCCAGGTACTACTATATTTCAATGTAGTTCGATTACTATTTTTAATACTGCTGCAGGTTTTATAAGAGTACATTATCCCGCTACTAAATACACAATTGAAGACTTTCTTGATGATGAACAAAAGCTGCTTCATACGATAGCTTATGAAATTGAAACCTACATAGAAAAATTCCAAAATCTGGAAAAAAAAGCGCTGCTTAGACAAACTATTGAGCGAATGGACCGATTGTCATTACTTGGCGAAATGACTGCAGGGATAGCACATGAACTCAATACTCCTTTGGCAAATATCTTAGGATTTGCAGAACTTATTAAGGACAGTAATACCGATCCAGAAATTACTTCTGACATTTCTATTTTGATAAACTCTGTCATCTACTCGCGTGAAATTATAAAAAAACTTATGTTCTTTTCCTGTGAAATGCCGCAACAGTTAGAACCAACCAAACTTAAGCCATTGGTCACTTTTGCTTTATCTTTTTTAAAACAAAACTTCCAGAAAAAAGAAATTAAAAATGAGGTATTCTTTAAAAATGACGATCTCACTGCCAATATTGATTCCATACAAATTACTCAGGTTCTTTTTAACCTGCTCCTGAATGCTATTTATATTTCGCCCAATAAGAGTATTATCAAGTTAATTATTGACAGTGATGACCTAAATATCTACATCACAATTGAGGATCAAGGCATGGGAATACCTGTCGCTATTCGACACAAAATTTTTGAGCCTTTCTTTACCACTAAACCTTCGAAGGAAGGATTAGGATTGGGCCTTAGTGTTGTACACGGAATAGTTGAAAATCACAATGGAGAAATTATAATAAAAGACAACTTCCCAAAAGGAACCATTTTTACAATACGATTACCTATAACTTAATACAAAATGAATCTAAAAAAAGAAAATATACTTATTGTAGATGATAACGACGATATGCTCCACTTACTTGAACGTCATCTAAGAACATTTAAGTATCGTACTTATAAAGCATCATCTGTCAACGAAGCTATTGCTGTTTTAAAATACGCAACTATCGATTTGCTAATTACAGATCTTCATATGCCAGAAGTAAACGGCGTTGAATTACTAAAATATACTGAGGAGCATTTTCCTTTAATACCAAAATTAGTCATAAGCGGATTACATAATGTTCATAATGCTGTTACAGCACTAAAATCAGGGGCTTTAGATTATTTATCAAAACCCTTTACAAGTGACGAGCTTTTTGCAGCAATAAAAAGCTCTTTTGAAAAATCAGAATTCAATTTAAAAAAAATACCAAGCGCATCAATTCTATCAGAAACAGAGAACAACTATTCCGGCATTGTTGGATCATCTCACCATCATAAAGATTTGATCGAAGTAATAAAACGTGTAACCAATAATAAAGTAAGTGTTTTAATTGAGGGCGAAAGCGGAACCGGAAAAGAACTTATTGCCAGAGCGATTCATTCTAACGGTACATTTGCGAATATGCCTTTTATTGCCGTGAATTGCGCCGGTATTCCGGAAAACCTAATAGAATCAGAATTGTTTGGATATGTTAAAGGTGCATTTACCGGTGCAGCGGAATCAAAAACAGGTATTTTTCAGGCAGCTGCAGGAGGAACATTATTTTTAGATGAAATTGGCATAGCACCGATGTCTGTTCAAACAAGGCTTTTACGCGTGCTTCAGGAAAAAGAAATTACTAAGGTTGGTGCTACAAATCCGGAAAAAATAAATGTAAGAATACTATCAGCTACCAATAATGATTTATATCAGATGGTTCTAAATGGCACTTTTAGAGAAGATTTATATTATAGAATTAATGTCGTAAATATCAAAACGACTCCACTGAAAGAGCGAAAAGAGGACATTCCGCTTCTGATAAACAATTTTATAATAAAATATGCCAATGAGTACCACAAACCGAATATTGGTATTGATGGAAAAGTAATCGAAATCTTGCTGCGTTATTCGTGGCCGGGAAATGTAAGAGAACTCGAGAATATAATTCAGCGAATGATTATCATGAGTGATGATACAATAGACATTCAGCAGGTTCCTGAACATTTAAAATATCATGTTCCTGAAACTGGCGAGATTTTCAAATCGTTGAAGGAATATGAAAAAGAGCAAATTTCAAGAGTATTAACTGCTATGGGCAACAACAAATCTAAAGCAGCAAAAATATTACAAATAGACCGTAAGACTTTAAATCAAAAAATGACAAATCAATAAAACATCTTATTCAGGCAATAAAAAAATTGTTTTATGAGGGACTTTTCGTCTCTCATTTTTTTTATCTCCTATTCCCGATAAAAAAGTGTAATAATTCCGCAGGTGATACGAAATTACCACCACAAAAAAACATCATTTTTTACCACTCAATTCATATCGCTCTGAAAATTAACAAATTAAGTAATGTAAATATTTTTAGGCACATACTTTGCCCTGTATAAGCCCAAATAGTAACAGAATAATGCAAATATCATTACAATACAATAAATCAAGTACCACATTTTTGAAAAACACAGAAATTAGTTTTTTAGCAATTATTATCATTTTAGCAGTAAAACGGATAATAAAACAAATCTTTAACACAAAAAAACATTAACTTTATAATTCCAAAAGCAAAATTTGTAAAAAAAATAATACATTCCTATGGCGCAGACCTTGGATGGGTTGAACCATTTGCTAAACAGCTTAACGGAAAAATTGATGGAAATTTCATCGTATGTCCGGAGACTCTTCTTTCTGGAACACGTTATGTACTAGACTGCGGAGAAGGCATAATCGCCTATTACATCGACGTCGTTTATAATAAAAACCTCCATCTGATTCAAAAAAACTTAACGAATGATTTTATAGGAATCTACTATAATCTAACAGAAGGTAATGCTAAATTAACTACAAATAATTCTCTCTATGATGTTGGCAGATGGCAATACAATTTGTCTGTTATCGATGGTTCGTTAGAATCAAATTACTATGTAAAATCAGGCAGTAATACATTTGCGCTCTGCATTTTTATAAAAAAAGCAATGATCGAAACATTTGCTCAAAAAAATAATATTATTCTAAATAATTTACACAAAGTAATTGATCCTAAAAAAAATACTATGATTCGGTTTGACCGAATGAGCAGCGACAGTTATCATTTACTAAGTGATTTACGCAAAATTAAAGTTGGAGGACCAATCTTCGATCTGAACTTAGTTGGAACGGTTCATATGCTAATTTCTAATTATTTAAAAAAAATAGCGATGAACAAAATTATTATTCAAACTGTTGATCAATCAGATCTTGCTAATATTATTGAAGCACAAAAGTATTTAATCAAAAATATTGAAAATCCATTTCCAAGCATTGCAATCATGGCCAATAGAGCCAATATGTCAGAATCAAAATTTAAAAGTTTATTCAAAAAAATAACCGGCGCAACACCCAATTCATTTTTTATGGATAACAAATTACTGCTAGCCAAAGAACTTCTTGAAAACAAACAATTATCAATTTCTCAGGTTTCTGATAGATTGCACTTTACAAACAATTCTTATTTCGCATCAAAATTTAAAGAGCATTTTGGTATGATGCCCTGCTAATAGCATTACCAAAATAACAATTATCAAACATAATGGCGAATAATATTTTGTATCATTTTGTGCAAAGTTTGTCTGTCTGCTTTTCTTGAAAAAACCAACATAATTAAAATCTCCTATGGCGCGTAAAGTAAAAATTCCAGCAATTACCCAAAGTCCATAATCGAAAATCACTTTACTCCATGAAGGAAATTCAATACTTAAAGTTATTCCGTTCATTAAGGCTATCAATCCAAAAGCCAACAAACCCAACGCTACAACAAATGTTGAAAAAACACTTGGGTGCATCACTTTTACGTTGTCGCTTGTAGTTGGAATTACAGCGCCATATGCCCATTTTCCGCCAAAGCCCCAGTAAAAATGAATTCCTGAAAGAAATAGAAAAATTAAAAATAAGAGTATTGCAATTATTGTTGTCATTTAGTCCAGATTAAATAATTTATCCATTTGTTTTTTATTGGCTGATTTTGGAAAATTACGCATCATAATATTGCGCGTCCAGATGGCAAAACTATTTTCTAAGTGTGCCATTTTTCCAATTTTCCAACTTGTACTTACGACGGTATTTACTTTTTTCTGTCGTACATTTTGATATTCTTCAAAACAGCCTTCAATAGTAAGTCCGCTATCGATCAATTTACCCAAAGCATATGCGTCTTCCACTGCCTGGCAAGCACCTTGTCCTAAATTTGGAGTTGTGGCGTGGGCTGCATCTCCAATTAGACAAATATTTTCATCGTACCATTTCTTTATTGGCTTCAGGTCAAAAATACTGTTTATTATGATTTGCTCCTTATTTGTTGCCGCAATAATTTCTAAGATATCCGGATGAAAATCACTAAACATTTCAGTTAGCACAACTTCTTTTGCATTTATATTTTTTGAATTTGTCAAAGCAAACCAATATACTTTGCTATCACTAATTTTTACGAAGCCAAATCTTTTTCCTTTTCCCCAGGCTTCGTTAAGTTCGTTGTGATATTTAGAAGGCAGATCGATTTCGCAAATTCCTCTCCAGCAAATTTGGTTCGCATCGCGTAAAATGCTTTTTTCAAAAAGTTGATTTCGAACTACTGATTTTATTCCATCTGCTCCAATTACAATTTTGCTTTCTATTGTTGTTTGGTCTTCAAAAGTCAGTTTAAAAGGAGATCCTTTTTCAATTCCGGAAAGTTTTTTGGACAACTTTATCTTATCATAACCCAATTCATCTGCCAATATTTTTTGCAATTCTCCTCTATGAATGGCAATATTAGACACTCCGTACTCTTTTTCATATTCGGTCAAATCTACTTTAGAAATACTATTAAGCTGCGAATCTGTGATATTTAAAAAGGAAATTTTATTGCCGGCACTTTCAATTTTATTATGAATGCCTAGTTTCTTAAAAATCTGCATGGCATTATTCGCCATCATTATTCCGCCGCCAACAGGTTTTATTGCTTCGGCACTTTCATAAATAGTTACATCAATTCCTCTCTCTTTCAACACAAGGGCTGTTGTCAGTCCTCCAATTCCTGCTCCAATTATACTTAACGTATCCATGATTGTTTTTGTTTATATGCCAAGACTAAAAGACCGTTTTTTTGCTAGGATAGAAAAACCCCATCAATATAGAATTCGAAAACAGTCTGTTTTTCTATGCTTTAAAATTTGCGATACAAATTTCTGCTAAACTTTGGTCAATCTTGACCTTAAAACGATATCATTGTTACAGAATAAGACAATTATTAAAAGCGTAATTGAAGTGGAAACTTTACTTCAAGAGAATAATCTTATTGATTATTAAGATAGAGGTATCCTGCTTTTTTTTCTGTCTTACCATTATTGTTATTGTACTTCAAAGTATAGAAGTAGGTTCCTGTTGGCAGTTTATCAGTTCTGTTTACTGTAGCTCTTCCATCAGAATAACCACTAAACATGACGTCACTTTCATTGTATGATTTTGCTTCATATACTTTTACTCCCCATCTGTTATAAACCTCAACAGTATTATTCGGATATTTATTGATTCCTTTGATGTGAAAAGTATCATTTATACCATCACCGTTTGGCGATATGGCATTGTATACAATTAAATCATCTGTAGGAACAACTTCTTTTTTAACAATTGCCATTGTAAAAGTTCCGTAACCTCCTACTTCTCCTGTGAGTAAATTAGAATAAGCCTCTCCAAATACGGGTTCACTCAATATTCCGCCTTCGTTTACCCATTTAGCTGCAACTGCATCCCAGCGTACTATTGCCAATTCAGTTTCCGGATCACTTTCAAAAAAAGCGGCGGGAGTTGTATTGGCATCTAACGTAAGACTGAGTATGATTTTTTCTGTACCTTTTTCTTGTGTTACCGTCCAGTACTCCGCATTATTTATTGTTATAATACTTTCATCTTTACTTTCAAAGGGATAAGGATTACTAGCACTTTTATAAAAGTATTGAGAAGTATAAGCTGTTTTATCAGCCGAATTTGATGTATAAAGAGTCGGTCTGAAAAAAAGTGCATCTCCAATAGGAAATTGAAAAGGCTGATCGACATTATTTTCGACTCTGCCATCTACAAAACTTTGGCTGCTTACATTCTTATGAAACGCATTTTCGTTAAAAATCATTAAACCATTATAAGTATCAGCATTAATAATTCCCTTTGTGAAATCTGCCATTTTACCAACAGAAATAATAGTTGCTAAATGAAAAGGTACTGTAGAAGATTTATTGTTGAAAACGATATTCTGAAAATCCGATTGATGCGTGCCTTCAATTATTTGCTCTGTTGTTCCCGTAAATAATGTTGTACCATTAGCGGAATTGGTATACGAAATAATACCTTCATTGTTCCAATTTTCAAAAATATACACTTCACCATCATTAATGAAATTTCCACCAACTTTGTTTTGGTAGTCAAAATAAACAGACATTAATGTACCATCATTAATCTTTATATCACCCTGATTTACGACTTGAGCATTACTTTCCTGACAAATAAACATACTTATAATCATGCTTATTACCCAACCAGAATTGTTCCTGCGCAAGGAAACTAAACCTGATGATTTTGCGGTTTTATATAATTTGCGGTTTTTCATTGCCTGTTTGTATTGATCAAAAAATCCGGTAATTTCAAAAATTGCAGCATATTTTATGTATTACTGTTTTACAAAAGTGAACCTGCCTGCGATAACCAATTGATTCGTCAGTAAAGAAAAATACAAATCATTGATTGCTGCTCCTGTAGTAGTAAGAAAATCGGCTATTCGAAATTGAGTACTACTATAAGGAATGATATAAATACCTCTGGAAGTAATGAAGGTTTCTGCCGAAGCAAAAACTGTTTTAACATCCCGAAGTGCATAGGCGGCTTCAGGAAAAGTATTACTACCTATAGCACCAGCATAGATGGGCTGCTCTGTTAAATTAAACTGATATCCGTTTGGCAGAGAAAACAAATAATCACCACTTCCCGAAGTTCCACCAAATGAATTGATTGCTGAGTATAAAAAATCGACTTCTATTTCATTATTACCAAGATCACGGTACCGAATAAAATCATTTTCTCGCGTTACCGCTTTCGCTGGCGGTACAACAGTTCCCGAAATTGATATTGGTACTTTTGATGAAAAACTACCACGTTGCGGCACGGTTTTTAAAACCCCGGTCGCATCTGCCACCACAATCAAATCTGTTATTGTGGAACCGGTTTGTAAACCTTCAAAACGTACCGGATTAATACCTGACGGCGGTTTTACATGAAACGTATTGGTTGGAGCATTAATACCAATACCTACTTTTACAGCACTAAAACCTGTACCGCCTAAAACCATTGAATTGCTTGCAGCTACTGTAGCATTCGATCCTATTGCAATGACATTGGTTAGATTATTTACCGATGCATCAGCTAAATTTCCAATAAAAACATTTTCACTTCCGCTTGTATTCGTAAATCCACTCTGATTACCTACACCAACATTGTTACTTCCTGTTGTAACATTTTGCAGTGCTCCGGAACCTATTCCGGTATTGCTATCTCCGGTTGAATTCACATTAAGAGCCTGAACTCCCAATCCTGTATTTCCGGCACCAGTTGTATTTCCCGAAAGAGAATTCCATCCTAAGGCTGTATTTACAAAACCAGTGGTATTTGCTGCAAGAGCTCGTGCGCCAACTGCAGTATTCATTCTTCCTGTACTGGCTCTAAGAGCATCATTTCCTACAGCAACATTTCTAATTATAGTAGATGAAGGAGTAACTCCGGCATCGGCCAAGCCTGCATTTAAACCTAAATAAGTGTTGGCATCACCGGCAGATACACCAGGTGACGTACCAATTTTACCTGCAGGTACATTTCCTACTCTAAAATTAAGCTGTACCACATCTGTAGTACCTATAAAATGAGTTCCGGATACAGTTCCCGCATTACCAAGAATATTCCAGTTATTTGCATTAAGTGCTGCGGTTGTTACCGTTTTTAAAATACCGTTTGCATCTGTAACTACTATATTATCAGTAGTGGCTCCAGTTTGCAGACCTGCAACTGCCAACGTATTTGTAGTATTTGTAGTTACTACAACTGGCTGCAGCAAAATACCACCAAGTTGTGCGGTTCCATTTGTAGCCGTTAAACCATTATTAGCTGCAATTAATACAGGTATAGCAGGTGTTGATGCAACACCGTTTACTGTAGAGGTCAGACTGCCATTTGCAGCATTCAAAACATTCGAATTGATAATGTTGACGGCCGTTCCTGTCGTACTGTTTACGGTTGTCGTTAGACTATTTACTGTTGATGTATTTGCAACTGTTGTCACAGGTATTGAAGGTGTGTCAATTTTATAAGGATCGATTGTTGTTCCTGCTCCACTTACTGTTGTATTACTGCCATTTATTATTAATCCAATACCTCCCTGAGGACCGGTTGCACCGTCATTGCCAGGGATCCCCTGAATCCCTTGAGGCCCAGTCGCTCCGGTTACACCTATTGGTCCCTGAGGTCCTTGAGCTCCCGTTGCGCCATCGTTTCCGGGAATACCTTGTGTACCTGTCGCTCCGGTTACACCTATTGGCCCCTGAGGTCCTTGAGCTCCCGTTGCGCCATCGTTTCCGGGAATACCTTGTGTGCCTGTTGCTCCGGTTACACCTGTTGGCCCCTGAGGTCCTTGAGCTCCCGTTGCACCATCGTTTCCGGGAATACCTTGTGCGCCAGTTGCTCCGGTTAAACCTATTGGCCCCTGAGGTCCTTGAGCTCCTGTTGCGCCATCGTTTCCGGGAATACCTTGTGTGCCTGTTGCTCCGGTTAAACCTGTTGGGCCCTGAGGTCCTTGAGCTCCCGTTGCGCCATCGTTTCCGGGAATACCTTGTGTGCCTGTTGCTCCGGTTAAACCTGTTGGCCCCTGCGGTCCTTGAGCTCCAGTTGCGCCATCGTTTCCGGGAATACCTTGTGCGCCTGTTGCTCCGGTTAAACCTATTGGCCCCTGAGGTCCTTGAGCTCCCGTTGCGCCATCGTTTCCGGGAATACCTATTGGCCCTTGTGGCCCGGTTTGCCCTACCAACTGCAACACATTCAAAATTCCCTTTTCGTCTTTATATGTTAATTCATTAGTTGCTCCATTATAAGTCAGAGTCGTTAACGTTTCATTAAATACTACCGGATCACTTTGCGCCACTATCCTTACCCATTTATTGGTCTGCCAATAATAAAATCCGGGACTTACATCATTAGTTGTCGCCGTATTATAAATTAATAAGCTATTTGTAATTGTTCCCGTAACAGGAACTGAATTGATAGTTTGTATAAGAGCTAATCTTGGGACGAGAAGTCCTTTGTTTGATGAAGTTATATCTAATTGTGCCGCATTAGAGGGATTCAGTATTCCGATACCCACCTGAGCATGTGACAGTACACTAAACCCAAGTATTATAAATGCAATTCGTAATCTTTTTTTTAATTTTCCTTCCATTTTACTACAGTTTAGTTTACACAATTTCAGGTTATATTGGTCTTTCCTAAAATTTTAGCAATTGCAAAATTCTATCAAAAACCTGTTTAATTCTTGATTGTAAAAGGCTTTATTGTAACACATTAGGACATTTTTTTCTTACTCTTTATCAATAGCAAGCAAACAATGGCAACTATAACTTTACTTAATTGTTTTAAGAAGTGGGGAATGCTAAAAATTAACACGTGATATCTTATATTAAAAAAATAACCTCGTATAAAATCATACGATTTATTAAAAAAAGAAAGCGCCTAAAATTGAAGTGTGTATAAATTTATAATTAAGCCGAAGCTTAAAACAGGCTTTTAATACTCTTTTTACTATTAAGAGCAGTAAATAATTTTGGGAGTAATACTTTCTTACCAAAAACTAAATATACTGAATTACAACATATTACACGTTATAAATAAGAAACAAAAGTTTTTTTAGTTCAAAATGAAAGCTCTTCACATTACACTTTACGATGTGAAATTTGATTCTTTCTAAGCTTTATTGCTTATTTTTTTTTTAAAATAATTGCGGCTATTATAAATGAAAAGAGGAAGTTATCACTTCCTCTTTTTTACCATATTTTTTTTATACAAAAAATGAAAGCCTACAATTACGCTCACTTTCATAAAATTACAAGTATTTTGAACTTCAAAGATCAAATTAACAGGGAATACTGTTTACTATCACAAAGTGTCAATCTTAAAAAATGAGTTTATTTAATTTCTTTCTTAAGCTTATCGATAGCAGGATCTTTTAAAAGCTGAATTTGATTCACCACAATTTGTGCAATGGCTGTAGCTCCTTTTAACGAAAGATGTGTGTCATCTGCTTTGTCTTTATCATAATAACTATTCTCGCCTGCCTTATAATGCAAATGCAATTGTTTTGATTTTTCAGGTCCGTACGATTGTTCTAATAATTCTGTGTAATATTCTAAGTCTATAAAAGGAACTTTGTATTCCTGAGCAACCAATCTGGTTTCTAAAGGATAATCTCCGTGCGTTGGTATCAAAACACCTTTATCGTTAAAATTGCGTCTTGCAATCGAAGTTAAAAGCACCGGAATTGCTCCTTTTTCTCTGGTATCTTTTACAAAACGAATCAGATTGTATCTGTAACTCGTATGTGGATTGGTATATCGTGTTGAATCTTCTATTTTTTCATCATTATGCCCGAATTCAATAAAAACGTAATCTCCTTTTTTTAGTTTTTTATAAACAGAATCCCAACGTTTTTCATTAATAAAACTTTTTGTGCTTCGACCATTCAAAGCTTTATTTTCAACAATAACATTTGCTTTAAAAAAAGGCTGTAATACTTGTGCCCAACCGTGTTCAGGATTACGATCCGGGTCTTTTTTGTTGGCCATTGTTGAGTCTCCAATAGTATACAGTGTTGTGTTTTGTGCAAAACAAGCCGATGTGATGAGTAATGTTAAGTAGATATATTTTTTCATTTTTTTTTGATTTTTAGATTGTTGGACTTTTTGGGACTGTTGGACTTCTTAGACTTTAGACTTCTTAGACTTCTTAGATTATGGACAGTTATATCATTCTGAGGAAGATAAGAGCGATAGCGATCATCGGGTGCAAAATTTAATCACAAATCCAAATTATCCACATTTTTGTCATTTCGACCAAAGGGAGAAATCACACGCGTAACTCTACAAAGATTGGCAAAATGAAATAACTTTATTAGTCTATTTTTTTTAATCATAAACAATTTTGCTAGAAATAAGAATCAAGAAAATCAAAGTTCGAATTAAAATTCCTGATTAATTCGAGTTTCTTATCTCTTCTCCATTTCTTTAATTCTTTTTCTCTTGCTATCGCTTCCTTAATCCATGTAAATTTTTCATAATAAACTAAAAACTGAATATTATATTTCGCTGCAAACGTGTTGACATTTAGATCTATATTTTCTTTATGTTTTGCAAGCCTCTGTTTTAAATTATTTGTTACACCTATATAAAATGAGGTACGATGCTCATTTGTTATGATATAAACATAGTAACTATGAAAACCAATTTGTGCATTTAGCATGATATTTTTGTACGAATATACACGCTTTAAAATAGTATAACACTACGTATCAAAGAAATTACCAATCTTTGTGGAGCTTCTAGTGTGATTTCTCCCTTTGGTCGAAATGACAAAATAAAACTATATCTAAGTACCACATATTTTTAGAAAAACCTCTGAACCTCTGAACCTCTGAACCTCTGAACCTTTGAACCTTTGAACCTTTGAACCTACAAAAAAACTAATGCTTAGAAACTGCTGTAGGAACTGTAGCTCTTTTACCTATAAAAACATCTGTCATTAAAACATTTTCAGCATTTTCATTTGAAATAGCATTTTTAGCTTCTTTGATTTCAATGTTTTTCAAAGTAATATTTTGAATTTTCTTATCTGGAAATCCCTGAATTACAATACCTGATTCTGTTGCTTTGTTGCATGAAATATTAGAGAAATGTATATTTGATATTTCAGACTGATAGCCGCTTCCTTCTCCGTGATAATTAGCTGTCATGTACAAACAATCTTCAACTTCATCGAGCTGAATATTTCTAACAAAAACATTCTTGATGTAACCGCCTCTGTCTGCATTTGTCTTTAAGTATATTCCTCTTTTTAAGTAACCAATAGTTTTACAGTTTTCGACATAAACATTTTGAACTCCTGCTGACATTTCGCTTCCTATTACAACTCCGTGAAGTCCTTTGAAATTGCAATTTCTAATTACAATGTTTTCACTTGGTGTGGCCGAATTGGCTCTTCCTTCATGATCTCTACCTGCTTTAATTGCAACATTATCATCTCCATTATCAAAATTTACTTTTTCGATCAATACATCTTTGGCATATTCAGGATCAATACCGTCATTGTTGTAATTCAACGATTTGTAACTTACTCCACGAACGGTTATACTCTGTGATTTCAATAAATGCAAACACCAGAAAGGTGAATTTTCGATTCGGACATTCTCCACCAGGATATTTTTACAATTAAAAAACTGGATCATTTGCGGACGTAAAAAATAACCGTCTCCCAATTTTCTGTCTTTTAAAGGAACATTATTATGATTCATTTCGCGGCTCAGATCTTTTCCTTTTCCCTCTTTGGCTTTAAAACTTTTCCAGGTCTTTCCTCCTTCTCCATCTATCGTTCCTTCACCGGTTATGGCAATATTTGAACATTCGTACGCATATATTAACGGACTGTAATTGTATAACATGGTCCCTTCCCAGCTCGTTAAAACCATTGGCAAATAATCTTCGGGTTTATCGCTGAATTTAATTTTCGCTCCTTTTTCGATTTTAAGGTTTACATTGCTTACAAAATGAATTGGTCCGTTAATTTTATAAATTCCTTTAGGAACAATAATAGTTCCGCCATTATTCTTTTTACACAATGCCATTGCTTTATCAAATGCCGTTTTATTGTTCGTAATCGAATCTCCTTTCGCTCCTAGTTTTAAAACATTAATTTGATAAGACGGAATTATAGGAAGCTGGATTCTATTGACAATAGAATCTACTTTTGCTGATGGAAATTCGCTATTCTGAGCAAAAGATGCCCATGAAATGAATAGAAAAATGAAGTACTTAAAATTCATATGTTTTTTTATTAAGGTTTTAAGTTACTATCCCAAAGCTTCGGGACTACGTTACTTAGTATCTGTTTTTAGGTTGGATACCTGATTCTCTTACCCACTTAATTACTGCTTATTTAATAGTTGTCGAACTTGAATACCAATTTAAGATTGAGTCTTTTAGAATGTTTTCTATCGTATATTTTGCTGCTTCATTCTTTGTAAGCTGTTTCGACCACGCAACTCTTTTTGTGGGTTGAAAACCTTCGCCTTTACAATTGTATTCTGCGTAAAAAGCATTCTTTTCGGCTTCCGGTTTGGACCAGTTTTCCCAGCCTTCCGGTTTTATCTGTTTTCCCATTTCACAGTTGATGTAAACTGTTTTTGCATAGAAACGCCAAGGTCTTCCCAGATAAACTTCTGTAGCTGCTGGCTCTGCTGTTAGTTTGCAATTTTTAAAAACAAATCCAAAAGCTACATTTTGCGGAGTTGAAGCTGCTGTAATATAAGAACTTTTGATACTGTGAATTTCGCAATTTTCAAATAAAGCGGTTGCTCCTCCAAAAATAAAATCAGTTGTACCTTCGATATAACAGTCTTTAAAATATTGCTTTGAGTCTTTTCCTGATAAATACAAAGTATCCTGATTTCCTAAAAGAATACAATTTGAAATTTTAACGCGATTTGCCACTACAGATAATGCAATACCTTGTCCTTTATCTCCTGAAGCATTTTTAATTGTTAAGTTTGATGCCGAAAAATCATCGCCTTCCACTAAAAGTGTATAGGTGTAAAAAGTACTGTTTCTTCCTAAACTAATTTTCGAAAAATTATCCTCAAAAGTAATAATGGTTTTTTCTTTGCTTTCGCCCTGCAAAACTACATTGGTATTCCATTCCGGAATTCGGACTTTTTCATTGTAAATTCCGTTTTTTACATAGATCGTAACTTTCTCATATGGAAATGCCGGACATGCATAAACAGCATCTTGGATTTTTGTAAAATCCCCTGTTCCATCTTGCGCAACAGTAATTAAACTAACGTTTTTTTTTTCTGAACCTGAAACTTTTGTTCCATTTTTAACTGCCCAGGCATCGTACTTCTTCAAAACTTCTCTTGGCGCCTCAGTATACCAAGAATATCCGTTACGTCTTTCAGAACCAATTTCGTCCAAAGATTTTCTCTTGATTCCGTCACGATCACAAAAGAAAGGTTCATTCGTATCAAGCTCCATAAATCTAGCCCAGATAGGTTCTGCGTTTTGAGTTACAATCATCTTTTTATCGATAACTTTTCCGGCGTCATTCAGAACACGTTTCTCTTCAAGATTGGTGATTTTTGTTTTTTCGAACCAAGCCTTAGCACTTTTCACTGCTGTAACTATTTCAGGAGAAGGCTTTTCAATTGACATTAAAAGCAATACAATTTTTGTAGATTCATAACCGCTAAGTGATGCCAATTCAAAAGCTCTTGCATTTGCGGGTGCAAGAGTAACTTCGTCGTGTTGGGCGCACCAAGCTGTTAAAACCCCATTTTGTTTGTATTGTGTTTTCAGGATACAATCGATTCCTTTATCAAAAGATTTCTTCGCTTGTTCAACAATTGCTGCAGATGGTTTTATACTATAAAAATCCGTTTGCTCTGCAACTTGTTTCATGATATTCATAATATTCACCATCGAATCATCATTGTAAGTGATGTGTGTGTAATATCCCTTTTTTAAAGGATAAAACTGAGGCCAGCCACCATTTTTATATTGCGCTTCAAACAAGTAATTCAATCCTTTTAAAAATGATTCTTTGTAGCGTTCATCCTTAACCTGTGCATACATTCTGGACATAAAAAGCATTTCCTGAGATGTTGCTCCGTTGTCTGTTGTAATTTCATGCAAATCACTTTTCAATGCCAATAAATCCTTTTTTTGCTGTGGCGTTAATTCCTGCTGCATCTGGATATTCTTTGGCCAACCGCCAATATCTCTTTGATAGAGCAAAACGTTTTCGGCAATCTTTTTAGCTTCATCAGTTCCAAACCAGGATGCATCATTTTTGCGAATGATATCCGGCCATTTTTTAAACGTATTTTGTGCATTTACTGCAAAACTAATACTGAATAAAAGAAATACTATCTGTTTTTTAATTTGATTCACTTTGACGTTATTTTGGTTGTATATGCGTTTTGATACATAGATTTTATAAACTTTTTGATAGTCGTTACGCTTAAAATAAATCTCATAGTTCTGTATTTATTTTTCTCGCAAATTTAGCATCCCTTTATTCCAATCCTTTACTTTGTTACTATAAACATTTGTGCCTTTGCAACTCGGTTACTTTGTTATTCTAAACCAATCAACAGCCGCATTTCCTGAATCATTTGTTACCTTTTGACTCAATGCAAAAAGTCCAAATTTCGCTCCAATCCATTTTCCCTCTTTAGCAATAAAATCAGTACCAATTGGTTCATATTTTTTATCATCTAAACTATAAAAGAAACTGCAAATACCGCCTTTTCTAACTTTAACTCTCAAATAAATTGTACGGTTACTAACCAAGATTGGTTTGGTTTCATTCTCTGCAATTGTTTTATCGAAATTACCCGTTTTCTGACTTAAATATAATTTTCCGTTATCATTTTTAAAACACAAATAACTATAATCTAACCCCATGATTAAAAGTCCTGTCGATTCTCCGTTTAGGCGTGTATTAAACGTTAATTTCGTTGTCGCTGTAAACTCTTCGGCGGGGAATTTTTGCAACAATAAATTTGGTGCATCAAAGATTTTCTGATCGTCTTTTAAGGTAGTTTGACAAAATAAATTCAAGTATCCTAAACTGGTTGGAAATCCCCAATTGATTTGAGAATTTGCCTGCCATTGCCATTGCAATCCTAATTTTGGTGCATTAAATTCATCTGATTCTGCAGGGGTTTCGATTGGATATTTCTTGCTTACATTCGGTTTTTTGAATGTTGTAACAGGTTCTCCAATTCCATTTTTATCAAAATCCTGTCCCATCACCGGCCAGTCTTTTTCCCATTTCATAGGCTGAAGGTGTACGATTCTGCCGTAAGCGCCTTTGTCCTGAAAGTGAATAAACCAATCCTCACCCGTTTGTGTTTGTACCCAAGCACCTTGATGTGGTCCGTTTATAGCTGTTTTTCCTTGTTCAAGAACCTTTTTCTTTTCGTAAGGACCGTAAACATTTTTAGATCTTAATACAGTTTGCCAACCTGTTGCAACTCCTCCCGCCGGGGCAAAAATATAATAGTAATTATTTCTTTTGTAGAATTTTGGTCCTTCAATTGTTTCTTCTCCTTCATGTCCGTCAATCACCATAACTTCGTCATTATTGGCAACTGTTCCTTCGGCATTCATGCTGCAAACCACTAATAAACTTTTAATTTGAGCACGACTTCCGGCAAACGCATGAACGAGATAAACTTTACCATCGTCATCCCACAACGGACTTGGATCAATAAGTCCAATTCCTTTTTTTACCAAAAGAGGTTCAGACCAAGGTCCTTCAATATTTTTGGTTTTTATCATATAGATTCCAAAATCAGGATCCGGATAATAAATATAAAATTCGTTGTTATGAAAATTAATACTTGGTGCCCAAACTCCATTTCCGTGCTGCACTTTATCGTAAGTTTCAAATGGTGGTTGTTTTACAAGCGCATAACTTATAATTTTCCAATTCACAAGATCTTTAGAATGCAAAATAGGCAATCCCGGAATACAATTAAATGACGATGCAGTCATGTAAAAATCATCTCCTACACGAACAACATCGGGATCAGAATAATCGGCATGGATTATAGGATTTGTATAAGTTCCATCTCCATTATCGGGTACCCAGACCTGAGCAAAATTCTTTTGCAATGAGAATATTGATAAAAGAAAAAAGAGGGGTTTTAAAATTTTCATTTTGGTAATGATTACTTTTTAATTAAACCTAACAGCCTCGAAGTTTCGAGATAAAAAAATGTCGGGTCTCTCGTCTTTTTTTGTCATTTCGAGGAACGAGAAATCTTCGTAAGAAACTCTACTAAGAATTTCAACAATCTTTGTCGACAAACTCGTGTGATTTCTCCTTCGTCGAAATGACAAATTATGTGTTATCTGTTCAATTCTATAGCAGCCAAAATAAAAGGTCCGGTTGCTTTAGGATCGTTGTCTTTTTTTCTTTCGTTTACATAGTAAGAATATGAACCATCACGATAAGGTGTTCCACCTAAACCGGCTACCTGACAAGCTTGTGTAAGTGTAATTCCTCCATCAGCATCTACTTTTGTGATCAATTTAGTCGTTAATCCATCAAAAGCTTTATTGGCTAATTTTTTATATTTTGCCGGTAAATATCCTTTGTTTACTCCTTTTGCAAAAGCATAAGCAAACATTGACGATCCTGATGCTTCAAGATAATTTCCTTCTGCTGCACCTTTATCAGTTACCTGATACCATAAACCAGATTTAGGCTCTTGATATTTAGCCAAAGCAGCACAAGCATTGTTTAAATACTTAACTAATTCTTTTTGTTTTGGATGCTCTTTTGGCATGTAATCTAAAACATCAACCAAAGCCATAACATACCAACCTAAAGCTCTTGACCAGAAATTTGGCGAATTTCCTGTCACTTTATTAGCCCAAGGCATTTGTTTACTTTCATCCCAGGCATGGTACAACAATCCTGTTTTTGGGTCTGTTGCATGCGATTGAATTAACTCGAATTGTTTTGCGATATCATCAAAACTTTTTCCATTTTCAAACGTAAGTGTGTATTGCGCGTAAAATGGTTCTCCCATATACAAACCATCTAACCACATTTGGTTAGGATAAATTTGTTTGTGCCAGAATCCTCCACTTGCGGTACGCGGCTGTTCTGCTAATTGTTTACGCACCAATTGCATTGCCTTCAAATACTTGTCTTCTTTTGAAGTTGCATAAATATCAAAAAGCAAACGTCCCGGTACTACTAAATCAATATTGTATTTATCGAATTCGTACGTTTTAATAGTTCCGTCAGCTTGTACCAGTTCATCAACATATCCTCTTATATACGCTTTATAACGAGCGTCCGGATTCTTTTTGTACAATTCTTCGATTGAATGCAAAACTAAAGCATGAACATAATCCCATTTTGGCTTTTTAGAATCGTCGATCATATACGCTTCAGGATGACGTTTCATTAACGTCAAAGCCATTTTATCTGACCATTTTAAATCTTTAGAAATTACTATTTCCTTTTTTGCCGGTTCTTGCGAAGTCACTTTACAGCTCGCAAAAGTCATTAAACAAACTAAAGCAACCGATGTAAAATAACTTTGTTTTCTATTAATTTTCATTTTAAAATATATTTAAATTCTACTATTTTTCTAATTCAAGTGCAGCCAAAATAAATGGCCCTAACCCATGTGAGTTGTCTGTTTTTATTTTTTCTTTTATGTAATATTCATAAGAGCCATCACGATAAGGATTCCCTCCTAAACCTGCGCTGGCACAAACCTGTGTTATATGAATTTCTCCATCAGGATCGACTGTGATTAATTTATTGATTAAACCATCAAAACCTTTTTCGGCAAGCTTTTTATAACCTGAAGGTAAATATCCTTTTTTTGCTCCTTTTGCAAAAGCATAAACAAACATTTCTGATCCTGAAGCTTCAAGATAATTTCCTTCTTTTGTTCCTGCATCTGTAACCTGAAACCATAATCCTGAGGGATCTTGATATTTTGCAACTGCAACTGAAATTTCATTCAGATATTGAATCAATTCTTTGTGTTTTGGATGCTCTTTTGGCATATAATCCAAAACATCAACCAAAGCCATCATGTACCAGCCAATAGAACGTGACCAAAAATTTGGTGAAGTTCCTGTTTCTTTATTTGCCCACGGCATTTGCTTACTTTCGTCCCAGGCATGAAAAAGTAAACCTGTTTTTTTGTCGATGGTATGCAAATGTATTTGTTCAAATTGTTTTGCTACGTCGTCTAAATTTTTTCCTTTTTCAAATTCTACAGTGTAACGCGCATAAAAAGGCGTTCCCATATACAAACCGTCCAGCCACATTTGGTACGGATAGATTTTTTTATGCCAAAAACCACCCGAATTTGTTCTTGGATGTGTTTCTAACTGCTTTCTTAATGTTTGCATTGCAGTTAAATAACGATTGTCTTTTGTTGTTTTATAAAGATCAAAAAGTATTTTTCCAGCATTTACATAATCAATATTGTAATCTTCCAGTTTATAGTTCATTATTTCGCCTGAACTACTAATAACCGTTTCGCCGTATTCTTTTACATAATTTTCATAAACAGGATTTTTTGTCTTTTTATAAAGTTCCTGAAAAGACATGGTTACTAAACCTAATTTATAATCCCATTTTGGTTTATCATTATTATCTATTTGCCACGCTTTTGGATCACGTTTCATAATAGAAAGCGCCATTCGCTCTGACCATTTTAAATCTTTAGAAATTACAATTTCTTTCTTTAAAGATTCCTGAGCTGTCATTTTACCAAATGAAAATGCAACCAAACAAGTTAGCACGATTGAAACAGCAAAATTTTTCTTTCTATTATTTATCATTTTAAAATGCTTTGTGATTACTACTTATTCAATTCGATTGCACTTAACAAAAATGCTGCGAGAGCCGGCGAACTATTGTCTTTAGTTTTACTGTTGATGTAATACTGATTTGTTCCATCGCGAAAAGGCTTTCCTCCTAAACCTACATTCGACGACACGTTCGAAATAATCACTTGACCTTTTTCGTCTTTCTTTACAAACTCTTTTACGTAAGCGTCAAATGATTTTTGTGCGGTCTTTTTGTAATTTGAGGTTAAATATCCTTTATCTGCACCTTTTGCA
The DNA here is from genome assembly GCF_044007395.1 of Flavobacterium sp. FlaQc-57. NCBI lineage: Bacteria > Pseudomonadati > Bacteroidota > Flavobacteriia > Flavobacteriales > Flavobacteriaceae > Flavobacterium > Flavobacterium sp. FlaQc-57. Next base: position 263,030 of record NZ_JBIPDA010000003.1, on the reverse strand, counting down.
AAAGCATAAATAATCATTGCCGATGATGATGATTCTAAATAATTACCTGCCATTTCAGGCTTATCAGCAACCTGATACCACAAACCTGAAGCACTTTTATTTTTATCTGCACTTTTTGCAATTTGATTCAAATATCCAACCAAAGTCTTGTAATTTTTGTTTGTTTTAGGATAATAGTCTAGTGTTTCTACCAAAGCCATCATGTACCAACCTATTCCACGACCCCAAATTGTTGGTGATGTTCCTGTTTCCGGATTTGCCCAACCAATTTCTTTACTTTCATCCCAAGCCTGATAAATCAATCCTGTTTTTTTATCTACCAAATGAGCTTGCACTAATTCAAATTGTTTCGCAACATCGTCTAAAGCTTTATCATTTTCATATTTAACAGTGTATTGCGTGTAAAAAGGTTCTGCCATGTACAAACCATCAACCCACATTTGATTTGGATAAATTTGCTTGTGCCAAAATCCTCCGCTCGCCGTTCTCGGCTGACTTTCAAGTTGAGTTCTTATTTGCTGTAATACTTTTAAATAGCGATTGTCTTTTGTTACTTCATATAAATTGAACAGCAATTTTGCAGGATTTGCACAATCGATATTGTATTCTTTAATATCATATTTAGCAATATTTCCATCAGTATCAATTAGTTCATCAGCATATCCTTTTATGTAATTGAAGTACTTTTTGTCATTTGTTTTCTGATATAATTTTTCAAAACCGGACAGTACCAATCCCATTTTGTAATCCCATTTTGGTTTTTCAGTTCCGTCAATCTGATAGGCTTTTGGGTATTTGTTCAAAATAGTAATTGCCGTTCTTTCTGACCATTTTACATTGTCAGGAAGAACAGCAATTTCTGCAGTTTGCGCAATTGTTTTACTACTGAAAATCAATAGTAAAACAATTGAATATTTGGTGAAATTTGTCATTATAAAAGTTGATTTAAACATATATTATATTTAATCATTTGTTTGTTTTTTACCACAAAAATTACATCTTACCTTTTTTGTTCAGTATTTCTAATTTTTGATCTAAATACTTCACAAACTCTTCTTTCGATTTAATACCATTTGGCTCTTGTTCCCAAGCACCTAAAAGGTAAAAAGAAGTTTTTTTAGTCGTTGGTTTAAATACCAAAAGATAATCTAAATCTGTATCCGGAGCACTTTCAATTGTATTGACTTCATAAAAAATAGCCATTCCTAATTTGTCCGGAACCAACGATTGTACACCATAAGTTGCTATATAAGCCCATTTTTTATTTTTACTTTCTTTCTTTAAGAATTCAGTATTTTTTTGTTTTGCAATTCCGGTACAAATTCCTTTAATTTCTTTTGAAGCCTGAATCGTGTGTTGTGTATAAAGTTCGTCCGGCTTAATTGTTAACTCTGATGTAAAATCAATTTTATCAGAAGCAGTTTTCCATCCATAATATTGCACTTTTACGCCTGATTCATTTATTTTATTTACCACAGTTGCAATAGTAGAATCGACTTCACGAAAGTGCAATTTTTCATTATTTAAATAACGATCAATAGATCCGATTCCGATCGCTTTACCTGCTTTCAAAATATCTGCTCCCCAATCGCTCATTTCATGATAAGAGTCGAAATTATCCTGTCCTACTTTTGGCAAAATCATCTCTGGAGTTTTCTTTCCGAAAATATCAATCGCATTTCTCCAGTCTAAGTACAAACGATATCCAATTCGGTTGCTTTCCCATCCCGGACCTTCGTAACGAATATCAAATGAATGATCGGTATGTTCAGGAGCCAATTTTAATCTGTCAACATTTTTAAAAACAGTTCCGCCAATATATTTACGTCCTTCCCATTTTCCATCTGTTTTTGCAGATATTTCGGCATACGTCTTAGCCGTTTTTATATCATATTTTTTTTGAGCATTAACTGTCGTAACACCAACTAAAAATAAGGTCGCTAATGTGATTTTTGTTTTCATTTTTTATTATAATTATTTAAATATTTTATCTAAAAATTGTGTCGTATAAACCACGGTTTCATTAAACCAAGGCTGAAAAAACCAAAAAGAATGAGGCGAATTCTGAATTGTTTTTACTTCGCTATAAATCTTATTTTGATTTAAAATTGCAATCATATCATCTCTTCCTGCATGAAACCGATCAAAACTGCTGTTTATAAACAATGTTGGCGGCGTATTTTTATCGGCATGATTTAAAGCCGATGCCTTTTTCCAGTTTTCCGGATTTTCTTCATATGTTCCGTTCAACCAAAAAGCAGCCATTTCTCCTTCTTCAGATTCCGGATGTTTAAATGCTAAAATTCCATCTACATCGATAATTGCCTGAACCTTTGAAGAAGATTTACTCTTATATTGAACATCTTCAAAACCAAAATCTTCATTTGTTGTACCAATCAAAGCTGCCATCTGACCTCCGGAAGAGCATCCTAAAACGGCAATTTTGTTTGGATCTACATGGAATTTTTTTGCGTTATCTTTTATAAATTTAATTGCATTTTTTATATCAAAAATCCCTTGCGGATATTTCGCCTCGAGCGATAATCTGTATTCAATTGCAAAACAAGAATATCCTTTTGAGCTTATTTCTTGTGCCAAAACCTTCATTTGATCTTTATTTCCTGATCTCCATCCTCCACCATGAATCATAATAATTCCTGGATTTCTTTTTTCATTTTTATTATAAAAAGCATCTAAATGCAACGCTCTATCTTTGTTTTTGTAATAAACTACATTTTCAATTTGAATGTCATTTGTACCTTTATTTGCTTCAGCAATTTTTATGAAAGGATATTTCTTAATCAGTTTCTTATAAGTACTTCTTTCCGTGTAGGATGTATCTACATTATAAGTCTGCTGCGCCGAAATGGTGCAGGTAATGAATACTAAAATGAATACAACTTTTCGCATTAAAATTAATCTCTTTTTTTAGTTAAGAAAGGAGCCCGATACAGGGATCGAACTCCTTTTTAACTTCTTCAAAAAAACTTACCCTCAATAAAATATCGAATTACTAATAACCAGGATTCTGAGGAAAATCCTTGTTCTGATTTAAGTCTAGCGCCGATTGTGGTATTGGTCTTAAAATTTTAAGTTTACCGTCTACTCCAACAAAATTTGCTGCTTTGATTTTATAATTATATGCCGAAGCTCTTGCAACTAAAGTTCCTGTACGTTTCAAATCGAACCAACGTTTGTACTCTCCAACCAGTTCTCTTCCTCTTTCATCTAAAATATAATCGATGTTGAATTGTGCAGCGGTTGCATTTGCTACGCCTGCTCTTCTTCTCACTTCATTTAAACGATCCAGACCTGTTGTAGGGTTTCCGGCTTTTAAATACGCTTCAGCCGCTACTAAATACGTTTCGCCCAATCTTGCAACAATAATGTCTCTTGTACTTACAAGACCGGTGCTTGATGGTGTAGTTGGATCCGGGTCATCGAATTTCTTAACAGGAATTGTATAGCAATCCAAGTTTTGAATTAAAGTATGTGCTGCCGAATATTCTCCCCAAGGATGGTACACAAATGTTGCTGATTTTCTAGATGCATTTGCTGTATTCCAAGCTGCTTTATCGGCTGGTGTAAACCATTTTGGCTCATAAAAATGTCTCACTTTTAATGTTGCGGGAGATGTACTTCTGTAATATGGATAGTACAAAATTGTTTTTGTTACTCCATTTGTTGTTTCAGGACCTTCTAAAATTTCTGTCATAAAGGTAGCATCCCATCTTTTATCTCCTTTTTCATATAAACCTAAAGCATAATCAGTTGGGCATAAATTGTAACTTCTTAACGGAGCTCCTGTTTCTGCACCTCCTAAATACGAACTGAAATAATAAAACTGATTGTTTCCTAATTTTGTTGGATCTGTACTTGTTGAAGCTTTATCGTATTGTACAGAAAAAATAGTTTCTAAATTTAAATCATTTCCTGGTTTGAATAATTGGTCAAAAGCAATATTTAATCCTTGTCCTGCAATTGCAGCATCAGCATAAGCAGCTGCTTTTGTAAAATCAGCAGGAGTACCAAAAGTTTCATATCCTCTTGTTAAATACACTTTTGCCAATAAATCATTTACGGCTCTTTTGTTTACTTTTCCTGTTGTAGCATAAGCTGAAGTACCTACAGCTGCCAAAGAAGCATCTAAATCTGCAATGATTTGTGTGTAAACTTCTTCAGCTGTATTTCTTTTAAAAGATAAAACTGCAGAGGTAATGTTATCCAAAACAATTGGAACTCCACCATAAGTCTGAACCAATAAAAAATAAGCATTGGCTCTCATATATTTTGCTTCGCCAACAAGTGTATTTAAATTTGCCGTTTGCTCTGTTACTGTCGAATAATAAACTGTATTATTCACTGACTGAATTTGCTGATAGCAAGAAGTATACAAATCATCGACATTTGCTGCTGATGGAATTAATAAAGTATATTGACTTATACCTGCCGGTTCAGGAGTTCTTCCTTCGGCATACATATCTGTACCTGACTCAAACAACCATGGATTTCCTCCATAAATTCCTTTTAGTTTGGCATAGTTAGAATTTACTAATAACTGAAATCCTGATGCTGTTTTGTATGTTGCATCTGCTGGAACGTTAGAAAGACTTTCTTCTTCAATGTAATCACTACATGAACTAAAAGCGGTTACGATTATTCCTAATATTAATATTATCTTTTTCATTTTATATCTTATTAAAATTTAACACTTAAGCCCAATTGCGTTGTAACAGATGCAGGACGGTTAATACCAAAGTTTGAACCTGCCCATTCCGGATCATATCCGTCAAAATTTGTAAACACAAATGGGTCTAAAACATTTACATAAATTCTTAAATTGCTCATTTTAATCTTTTTAAGCAATTCTGAATTGAAAGTGTATCCTAAAGAGATATTTTTAATTTTAACATAAGATGCATCTCTATAGTATCCAAATAAAGAAGTCCAATAAGCACCTGCTCCTGTTGCAATAGGTCCTGGTCTTGGGTTAGAATTGTCAGCGTTTGCAGCAATACCGGTTCCGTTTGTTGGAATAAAATAATCCATTTTAATTTTTTGACGACCTCTATCACTTACGTCAGCAAAATTTTGATGAAACGTACTTAATACTGTTTGTCCCTGACTTGTAATTACTGAGAAATTAAAATCAAACTGACCAACTGTTAATTTAGAATAAAAACTTCCTTGCCACTCTGGATTTGCGTTACCAATTACTTGTCTGTCATCAGCATTAAATTTACCGTCTCCGTTCAAATCTTTTGGTCTCGCCTGACCTGGAGCCATACCATAAGTTGCTGCTTTAGCCGCTTCGCTCTCCTGCCAAACACCATCATAAACGTAATTGTAGTTTGGATTTATTTCTGAACCTAAAATCAGTTTGTTTCCAATATCGCTTACTTTATCCTGATTGTAGATAGACTCTAATTTGTTTACGTTTTTAGTAAATGTGAAAGTAGTCTCCCAATTTACTTTGTTCGATTTTATATTTTTAGTAGTCAATAAAACCTCGATTCCTTTATTACTTACAGAACCAACATTAGCAAAGGTATTTTTCCATCCTGTTTCTAATGGCAATTGCTGTTTGTAAATCAAATCATCAGATAATCTATCATAAACATCTACACTACCTGTAATTCTGTTTTTTAAGAATCCAAAATCAACACCTAAATTTACCTCTCTTGTTTTTTCCCAAGTCAGGTTTTGATTGGCTAAATTTTCAGACTGCCATCCAGGAACTACATTTGTTCCATTAGCATAAAAAGTCTGCTGATTTAATAAAGCTTGTGAAGTATATGGCGCCACATTATCATTTCCTGTATACCCTAAACTTGCTCTAAGTTTCAAATCAGAAACTACAGAACTATTTACTAAAAACGATTCCTTGCTGATTTTCCAACCTAAAGCAACAGATGGAAAACTTTGCCATTTATTATCTTTTGATAAAACAGATGAACCATCCCATCTATTAGAAGCTGTCAATAAATATTTATCTTTAAAAGTATAGTTCAAACGAACTGCATAAGAACTTAATGTGTTTTTTGCATATCCAGAAGTTAAGTTATAACTTGTCTGAACTCCTGAACCCATATTATTTGTTCCAACATCAAAAGGCTGATTGTTAGAATACATATATGAATTTTCATCTACATTAGAATACGAACTCTGCAATAATAATAAGCTAAAATCATGTACATCATTAAAAGTATGTTTTAAATCAACCTGATTATCCCATGTATAATTAAAATTATTGAACGTTTTAATTGATGCTGAGTTTTTACCGTTTAATGTTACACCATTATTTGTCTGTGCAGTATAAGCACTGTTTGTACTTGTATTTTGAATTCCTGCAGAAAATGTTGTTTTGAATGTTAACCATTTTAATGGCTGGTATTGCATATAAACATTTCCAACGGTTTGCCATGTTTTTTCAGTTTGAGATGAATTGGCAATCTCCATTAACGGATTTACAGCACTGGTTTTATTAATTGCCCAAGAACCATCAGGATATGTTAGTTTTCCAGGTAAAAAGAATAAAGTACCTACTTTTTCATTTCCTGCAGCATCAACTGCCCAAGGTGACATAAGCGGACTTAATCTAAAAGCATCCTGCATTGCCAAATCACTACCTAATTGCGTATCAACGTGTGCAATAGTAACATTTGCTCCTGTAGAAAATTTATCATTTATTTTGTGGTTTAATCCTAATTTGAAAGAGTATTTATCAGTTCCATCATTATCGATTAAACCTTCGTCGCTTTGTATACCGAAACCTAAATTATAACTCAATCCAGAATCAGAACGTCCTGAAATATTCAAATAATTATTTTGAGTCATACCCGGTTTCAACACTGCATCATACCAGTCAAAACTGTATCCTGCATTTGCTCTTGATACTAACAATGGGCTTTGATTTCCTGCCAAAGCAGCTAGTTGAGCAGGTGTTTGTGTAGCAGGTGTTGCGCTCATATAGGCAACTTGGTGAAATTTCCACCATTCTGCACCGCTCATCATTTCAGGTAATCTTGCAGCAGTCTTTGTTCCGTAAGAAGAATCGAAAGTTACATTGATACCTGATTTCGCATTTATTCCGCTCTTAGTTGTAACAATGATAACTCCATTAGATCCTCTTGAACCGTAAATTGCTGCCGAAGATGCATCTTTTAGAACGTCCATTCTGGCAATATCCTGCGGATTCAAAAAGTCTATTCCGTCCATTGGTACACCGTCAACAACATACAAAGGAGTTGATCCTAATACATTTGGATTACTAGAATCAGCTAATAACGAGTTGTTACCTCTGATCACTACTTTAAATCCGTCACCAACACGTCCTGAACTAGAAGAAATCTGAACCCCAGGCGTGCTTCCCTGAATTGCTTCTAAGGCGCTTGTTGTATTTCTTTCGGTAATTGTTGCGGCATTAATAGTGCTCACAGAACCGGTAAGATCAGTCTTTTTTACAGATCCGTACCCCACAACAACAACTTCGTTAAGTGAGTTCGATTGCTCTACAAGACTAACATTTACTTTACTTTTTCCTGCAACACTAACTTCTTGTGTTTGAAAGCCTAAATAGCTAATTACTAAAATAGCCTTACTGCTAGTGACGTTAATTTTAAAACTTCCCTCAAAATCTGTCGAGGTTCCGTTTTTAGTTCCTTTTTCCTGGATGTTAACACCTGGTAGTGATAGTCCCGAAGCATCTGTGATCTTCCCTTCTATAACAGTCGATTGAGCATAAATCGAATTGCTCAACAAAAAGTTCAGGAAAAATAAAAATACAGCACTGTATTTTATTTTTTTCTTTAATGGTTGTTTCGTATTCATAGTTTAGTTTAAGTGGTTTGGTTAATTGATAGTTTTTAATTTTTAATTGATTCTACTTTTTTCTCATTGATATAGGTATTAATAAATTTTATGTTCTTCACATTTTTCAATAAATAGATCGAATCTACTTTTTGAATGACTACATTTTTAAGCGTAATATTTTCAACTGGAGACTCTTTATATCCTTCGGCCCAGACACTATATTTTCCTCCGTTTTTCACCTTCACATTTTCTAGACTAATGTTTCTTATTGTCGGAATAAAATTTCCGGTTTGTGATCCGTAAACATTGTAAAACATGTTCAATTTTAAAACACATTCCTTAACAGTTCCAACTTCAAGATTTCGAACAAAAACATTTTCTATAATTCCGCCTCTTTTTGAATTTGTTTTAATACGAATCGCACGATCAAGGTTCGGACTATCCATTACACAATCTTCAACAAAAACATTGTTTACACCGGCTGATATTTCGCTTCCAATCACTACTCCGCCATGACCATCAATCATTTTACAATTTTGAACGATAATATTTTTACTTGGTATTGCAACTCTTCTTCCATCAGCATCGCGGCCAGCTTTGATCGCAATACAATCGTCTCCGGTATTAAAAGTGCAGTTTTTAATCAGTATGTTTTGAGAATATTCAGGATCGCAGCCATCATTGTTTGGACCGTGACTATTTACTGTAACTCCATCAATTATTATGTTGTTAGACTTTAAAGGATGTAAAATCCAAAATGGCGCATTTATTACTGTGATATCTTTTACTAAAACAGTATTACATTCAAAAAACTCGATGAAATTAGGTCGTAAATAACGTCCGTCTCCAAAAACTCTTTCTGCAACAGGAACATTTTTTTCAGCCATTTCAACTAATACTTCACGATTTTGAGGATCATTTTGCGACGGAATCCCTTTTTTCCATCCGTAATCTTTACCTCCAGACCAAATCCACCAATTGGTACGATCAGCCTGACCGTTTAACGTTCCTTTTCCGGTTATCGCAACATTAGTTTTATTTTTAGCATAAATAAGAGGTGAATAATTCATTAATTCAGTTCCTTCAAACGAAGTATGAACAATTGGATAATCTTTAGGATTAATACTAAAAAGGATTTCAGCATTGTCTGCTAAATGTAAATTCACATTGCTTTCTAAATGTATCGCTCCTGTCAAATACTTTCCATTAGGAACTAATACCTGACCTCCGCCATTTTCGGCACATGCTTTTACAGCCTTCTCAAAAGCAAGCGTATTTAACGTTTTTCCATCCGCTACAGCGCCAAAATCGTTAATACTATAAATTTTATTAGGAAAATTTGTTTTAGAAATACTTTTAACAATCAATTCTTTTTGTTTCCAAGGATCAGATTCTGAGACACTAGATTTTTTTTCCGCACATGAAAACACCATCAAAGCTAATGCGCTTATCATTGAAACCGACTTAAACACTCTAAGTTTATTTGAAATCATGCTGAACTGTATTTTATTGTTTGAAAGTCAAAACAATGTAATTATGTAATCGATTACACGAAAATAGAAAATAAGTTCCAATGCACCAAATTTATTTAGAAATTAATTATATATTTAATTTTTATTATGAAATATAATTGCACTTAATGTAAAAAAACTAATAATTTATTATCATTGTAGAACTGAAAACGTTTTAGTTATAAATTATGGTAATCGATAACATTTTGTTTGAGGTTATAAAAAAATATGTATTTTTGTTTTGAATTAATCCGAAAAATCTTTTTTTAATGAGCGAAAAAATAACCATTTACGATATTGCTGAAAAATTGAATATCACTGCTGCTACCGTCTCGCGAGCGTTAAACAACAATCCGAAGATAAAAGAAAGCACACGTGAGTTGGTTATAAAAACCGCTGCTGCAATGAATTACAAGCAGAACAAACTTGCTTTAGCATTAAAAAGTGGTCGAAGTAATAATATAGGTGTAATCGTTCCGCGTATTGACAGCAACTTTTTTGCATCTGTAATTAGAGGAATTGAAGAAGAATTACACCCTCATGGTTATCAGGTAATTATTTGCCAAACACATGAAAGCACCAAAAGAGAGAATGAAAATTTGTACACCCTTATAGACGCACAAGTTGATGGTATCATTATGTCTGTTACTGATGTTACGGGCGAGAATGATGGCGCTTTTCAAAATGTATTAGAAAAAAATGTTCCTCTTATCTTTTTTGACAGAAGTAAACATATTGACGGTGTTAGCTCAGTAACCATCAATGACTTTAGAGGCGGATATTTAACTACAAAACATTTAATCAATGAAGGCTGCAGACATATTGCACACTTGTCAGGTGATCAGTCTCTTGAAATCTTCAAAAACAGGTTTTTAGGATATAAGCAAGCTTTATTAGATAGCGGAATTACATTTAAAGAAGAATATGTCATTCCTGTAAAAAGTATGGTAGAAGCGGGAAAAAATGCGGTTGATATTTTACTACAACTAGAAACACCTCCAGATGCCATATTTTCATCAAGTGATTTTGCTGCTTTAGGCGCCATTCAGGAGTTAAAAGAAAGAAACATAAGTATTCCAAATGAATTTTGCGTAGCAGGCTTCAGTAATGAACCTTTTACCAAGTTCATGGAATTATCAATAACTTCCGTCGATCAGTCTCCACTTGAAATGGGAAAAATGTCAGCTCGTGTTTTTTTAGAGCAGGTAGACAAAACCGATACAATTAAAATTGAAAAAAAGGTAGTTCTTGCTCCTGAATTGCACATTCGTAAATCTTCGTCAAGAACCACCTTCTAGATAAAATAAAACCAAATAAGTAATATAAGCTCATTTTTAAAGTGAGCTTTTTTTATTTTACATTCTTAACTAAATATCTCGCTCCACTGGAGCTTGAATATCGATGGCTAATTGTTATCTGTAAATATTTTGCTCCGCTGGAGCTTTCTCTATTCAAAAAAAAAAAAAAAAAGAGACGCACTACTGTGCGTCTCTACATATAAACCTTTGTCACTTTGTATCTCTGTACCTTTGCAACTAATACTCTTTATAAAGAAACTCCTCTTTTCCAAGGAATAAAATCGTTTTGATTTAAGATTGCTGCTTTGGTTTTAATAGTACCACTAGCAACATCTATGATAAATTCTAACATTTCATCAGCCATTTCATCAATAGATTTTTCTCCGGTGATAATTCCACCAGTATCAATATCAATAATATCAGACATTTTAGTCGCCAATTGAGTGTTTGATGAAATTTTCACAACCGGAGCAATTGGGTTTCCTGTTGGAGTTCCCAAACCTGTTGTAAACAATACCATATTTGCTCCTGAACCTACCATTGCCGTTGTACATTCTACATCATTTCCAGGAGTACATAACAATGTGAAGCCTGGTTCATTAATATATTCTCCATAATCAAATACTCCTGTAATAGGCGAAGTTCCACCTTTTTTAGCAGCACCTGCAGATTTCATTGCATCAGTAATCAAACCGTCCTTAATATTACCTGGCGACGGATTCATATCAAATCCTGAACCTGCATCTACAACTGTTTTTTCATACCATTGCATTAGATCTAGGAAACGTTTTCCATCCTTATCATCTACACAACGATTTACTAATTCTTGTTCTACTCCACATAATTCAGGAAATTCAGAAAGAATTGTAGTTCCTCCTAAAGCAACTAAATGATCTGATAAAACTCCCAATGTTGGATTAGCAGAAATTCCAGAGAATCCATCAGAACCGCCACATTCTAAACCAATTCTTAATTTAGATAATGGAGCAGGCTCTCTTTTTATTTCATTTGCAACTTTAATCGCTTCAAAAGTATCTTTTACAACACTACTAAGCATTGTTTCGATAGTTCCTATTTGCTGTTGATCGTAAATTAAAACAGGTTTTTTACTGTTTGGATTTATTGCATCTAAAGCATCTTTAAAAATCTGAATTTGTAAATTCTGACATCCTAAACTCAATACAGTAGCTCCGGCAACGTTTGGATTATTAACATAACCAGCTAATAATTTAGCCAAACTATGCGAATCCTGACGAATTCCACCACATCCACCTTGATGTGTAATGAATTTTACTTCGATGTTGTTAAACAAGTTAGCATCATTTGAAGCCGCTTCATTTCCTGCACCGCCAGTTTCTGTTTTTACTAAAGAACGAAGTAACAACTGATAATCGTTCTCTTTAGGTTTCATCAACTCTTTTTCGAAAATATCTTTTAAGATTTCGATGTTTCTGTTTTCACAGAATACTAATGGAAAAAATAACCAAACATTTTCAGTTCCAACCTGTCCGTCTTCTCTGTGGTAACCTTGCCATGTTCTGTCTTTCCATTTATCAATATTTGGAGCAGTCCAGCCAATTGTTTCAGTTTTACCCGTAACCTTATCACTTTCGTGTTTTACGTTTGCTGTAGAAAGTAATCCTCCTTTTTCGATTCTGGCACTAGCTTTTCCAACCAATACACCATACATAATAATCCTGTCTCCTACATTAAAAGGAACCATCGCGATTTTATGTTTCATTTTCACATCACTCTCAATAGTAATATCCTCACCTTCAAAGTGTATCACTTCACCAGCTGAAAGATTTACTAAAGCTACTGCTACGTTATCAGTAGGATGAACTTTTATTAATTTTTTTTGCGTTGCCATAACTAAACTTTCTGAGTTATTGTATTTAATTGTTTTTGAAAATTGGCGAAACCATTTTCTATTCCGTTTGCATCAATTTCTTCTAAAGCAATTGTAATCGCTTTTGTTAATCCCGGAATTTCAGTTAGATCTTCATCCCAGAAACTTTTGTTTTGCAATGTAAGTCTTGCGATTTTTTCATAATCATCTGATTTCCATAAACCATGAAAAAACGAAACAATATCGTCACTATCTTTAACCGGTAAACTTTCACTATTCCATGTTCTTTTGTAGAAACGAATTAAACTCGCTAATGAAAAAGTCAAATTAACAGGCAGTTTTTTGTTAGCATTATAATATCCTAATAAACTAGGTAAAACTCTTACTTTGAATTTCGAAACAGAATTTAATGCAATATCAGCAAGTGCATGTTTGATAAATGGATTTTTAAATCGGTCCATTACCTCCTCAGTATAGGCGGTAATTTCATTTTTATCCATATCAAGAGTTTCACTAATTTCACTAATAACGCTATTTACAAATTTTCCACTAAAATCTCCATTTACAGTTTCCATTACTAATTTGTTACCATACAAAAGTGAAAAAGGAACCATTGCCGTGTGTGCACCGTTTAAAATACGAACTTTAATCATTTTAAAAGGACGTATATCATCAACGATTTTTACATTCAAATCCGTTTTATGAAAAGGCAATTTTGCTTTTAAAGCGTCTCCACCTTCAATAGCCCAAAGGAAAAAAGGTTCAGCAGCGACAATTAAATTGTCCTGATAATCTAATTTATTATTGTATTCTTCAATTTCAGCTCTTGGATATCCAGGGACAATTCTGTCAACCAAAGTACTGTGATAAGTACAAGCATCTGATACCCAAGTTTTAAATGCATCTTCTAACTTCCATGTATCGCAATATTGCAAGATATATTTTTTCAGTGTCTCTGAGTTATAATCAATCAATTCACAAGGAATGATTGTTACTCCTTTAGAAGCATCTCCGTTAAAATGTTTAAATCTTTCATATAATAAAACCGTCAGCTTTGCAGGAAATGACACTGGCGGCTGCATGTCGGGAGTATCACTTTCAATGAATTCAATTCCAGCTTCAGTAGTATTAGAAACAATAAACTGAAGTTCTTCTTCTTTGGCTAAAGCCAAATAATTTGCAAATTCAGTATATGGATTTATCGTTTTTACAATATTTGTAATTAACTCAATATCTTGTATCTTTTCACCTTTTTTAATTCCGTTCATAAACAAAGTATACAGACCGTCCTGCTCATTAATCAGGTTCACCATACCGTCTTTCAAAGGCTGAACTATTGCAATACCGGCATTAAAATCAACTTCTTTATTTAGTTTATGAAAAGCGTAGTCAACAAAAGCTCTTAAAAAGTTACCTTCTCCAAACTGAACCACCTTAATTGGCTGCAACTTTTCTAATCCTGTATTTATTCTATTTAATTTTTTCATTTTAAAATTTCTTTAAAGCGTTATAAATAATCACATTTAAATACCTTATTTTTTTTCTTTTTGAAACTTCTTCAAACTTGTAAAAGAAACATTACACTTGTAAGTAAAATAAATCTTGCTGTGAGGAGTGACAAGTTTTATTTTGCAAGCGTAATGCTCAATTACAATCTCTAAAATCTAAAAAAAACGCAATCTTAAATAAGGAATTGGCATGATTACTTCCTTATTTATTTCTAATATTTTTGATGATTTCCAGCACTTGACTGACTTTAGTTTTTAGTCCGTCAAAATCCTGTTTATCTAGTATATCTTTTGAAATTAACTGAGATCCGATTCCAACACAGGTTGCACCTGCATTTAGCCACGAAGACAAACTTTCTACCGTTGGAAAAACACCACCAGTTGGCATTATATTCGTCCATGGACATGGTCCTTTAATCGCTTTTATAAACTCCGGTCCGTAAATATCTGCAGGGAATAATTTTACAATTTCACAACCTAATTCTTCCGCTCTTGCAATTTCTGTTAAAGTTCCGCAACCCGGAGACCACAATACTTTACGTCGGTTACAAGCTATAGCTATATCTTCTCTAAAAACGGGAGTTACAATAAAATTAGCTCCTAAACTCATATATAACGACGCTGCCGCAGCATCTGTAATAGAACCTACACCCAACATCATTCCCGGCAATTCAGCCAAAGCATATTTGTTTAAAGCTCCAAAAACTTCATGAGCAAAATCGCCTCTGCTTGTAAACTCCATTAATCGCGCACCACCCTCATAACAAGCTTTTAACACCTTCTTACTTATTTCTAAATCTGAATGAAAAAACAACGGAACCATTCCGTTTTCCTTCATTTGTAAAGCCACTTCAATTCTTGAATATTTTGCCATTTTATTTTAATTATCTTGATACTAATGCTGAACCATCACCATCAATCATATTTTCAACTTCTTTTAAAGTAACCAAATTGTAATCTCCTGCAATCGTATGTTTTAAACAACAAGCCGCAACTGCAAAATCTAAAGCTCTTTGGTTATTATTTTGATATTGTTGTAATCCGTAAATCAATCCGCCCATAAAAGCATCTCCACTTCCTACTCTGTCTACAACAGGAGTTACTTCTTTTACTGCAGCCTGATAAATCGCTTTTCCATCAAATAAAATCCCTCCTATTCTTTGGTGTGACGCACTTACAGAATAACGTAAAGTTGTCGCAACCGTTTTTAAATTCGGAATCAAATCAAACAATTTACTGTATAAAACCGGAAGCGATTTCTCGTCTTGATAATTAGGATTTACTTTCGGAATTCCTAACATAAAATATGCTGTATCAATATCTCCTAAAACAACATTGCTATACTTCAACATTTCTGGCATAACATCACTTGGAGTCTTGCCATATTGCCACAATTTTGATCTATAATTTAAATCACATGAAATTGTAATTCCTAGTTTATGAGCTACTTTAATTGCTTCTAAACAAGCTTCAGCAGCACTTTGAGAAATAGCTGGTGTAATGCCGCTCCAATGGAACCAAGTAGCGCCTTCTAATACTTTTTCCCAATCAATTGTACCTTTTTCAATAGTTGCCATCGAGCTATGCGCACGATCGTAAACTACATTACTTCCACGTGTTCCTGCACCGGTTTCTAAAAAATAGATTCCTAAACGTTCTCCTCCATAAACTATGTTTTTAGATTCTACGTTCATTTTTCGGATTTCTCTTAATGCAGAAAAACCAATTTCGTTTTCAGGTAATCTCGTAACAAATTCAGCATTCGCACCATAATTTGCCAAAGAAACACATACATTAAACTCTCCACCTCCGTACGTAGCACCAAATGCTGTAGATTGTGAAAAACGTAAATGTCTTTCTGTCGATAAACGCAACATAATTTCTCCGAATGCAACTACTTTACTCATATCATTTTATTTTTTGTCACAGATTACAAAGGATTAAAAAAACTCAAGCTTGAACAGTAAATTTCATCCTCTTTATTCTATTCTCTTTATTCTATTCTCTTTATTCTATTCTCTTTGTTCTCTCTTCTTAACTAAAATTTGAAATATTCTTTTGCATTATTGTATGAAATATCAGAAACTAATTTTCCAATCCATTCCATATCGTTTGGAAGTTCACCGCGTTTGATTTCATCTCCTAAAAGATTACATAAAATACGTCTGAAATATTCGTGTCTTGGGAAAGACAAGAAACTTCTTGAATCTGTCAACATTCCAACAAAACAACTGATTAATCCCATGTTCGAAAGGGCATTTAATTGTTTTGTCATTCCGTCTTTTTGATCTAAAAACCACCAACCAGATCCAAACTGTACTTTTCCTCGAACGCTTCCGTCATTGAAATTTCCAATCATAGTTGCCATAACTTCGTTATCAGCAGGATTTAAGTTGTAGATGATTGTTTTAGTCAATTTATCTTTACTATCTAAAGCATTTAAAAAACTTGATAATTTTTGAGCCTGTGGATAATCTCCAATAGAATCCCAACCTGTATCAGGACCTAAAATTCTATGCATACGAGCATTATTATTTCTTAAAGCTCCTAAGTGAAATTGCTGCACCCAACCAAACTCATGATAGGTTTCTGATAAGAATTGAAGTATAGCACTTTGGAATTTCAATCCCTCTTCAGGGGAAATAATTCTGTTTTCTCTTTTCTTTTTGAAGATTGTTGCTACTTCAGATTCTGTAAATTCTTCAAAATAAATCTGATCTAAACCATGATCACTTAATTTACAACCGTTTTCATTAAAAAATTCAATTCGGTTTCTTAACGCGCTGCATAAATCTGCATACGTGTTAATTGCAACTCCGGACACATCCCCTAATGTGTCCAGATATGCATTATACCCATCATTAGAAATCAAGATGGCTTTATCAGGTCTGAAAGCCGTACTCATTTTAGTTCCGATTGGATTTTTTGTCAGTTTCTGGTGAAACTCCAAACTATCAATTGGATCTTCGGTAGTACAAACTAATTCAGCATTTACTTTTTTAAGCAGGTTTTGTGTACTGTATGCTTGAGAATTAATTTTCTCAGTTGTTTCGATATAGATTTTCTCTGCCGATTTTTCGTTCAGTAAATCGTAAATATCAAAATAACGCGCTAATTCTAAATGCGTCCAGTGGTATAATGGATTACGCATTGTATACGGAACTGTTTTTGCCCAGTTTAAGAACTTATCTTTGTCAGATCCGTTTCCTGTTACAAATTGTTCGTTAATCCCTAATGTACGCATTGCACGCCATTTATAGTGATCTCCGTTAATCCAAACCTGAGTTATGTTGTCAAAAATTTTATCTTCAGCAATAAACTGAGGATTCAAATGATTGTGGTAATCTATAATAGGCTGATTTTTTGAGTAATTATGATACAACTCTTCAGCAAATTTATTTTCAAGAAGAAAATTATCGTTTATGAATGTTTGATTTGCGCTCATGTCTTTTTAATATAATTGAAATAATTATTCGTTTGATGGTTTACCAATTGTAGCCAGAATTCCACCGTCTACGTATAAAATATGTCCATTGACAAAATCACTTGCTTTTGAGGACAAGAATATAGCCGCTCCTGCTAAATCGCCGGCATCACCCCATTTTGCTGCTGGAGTTCTACTAATGATAAAATCATTAAATGGATGTCCATCAACTCTAATAGGTTTTGTTTGTTCTGTAGCGAAATAACCAGGCCCAATTCCGTTGATCTGAAGATTGTATTTTGCCCATTCAGTAGCCATGTTTTTAGTCAACATTTTCAAACCACCTTTTGCAGCAGCATATGCACCTACAGTACTACGTCCCAACTCGCTCATCATCGAACAAATATTGATTATTTTTCCTTGTCTTCTTTCGATCATTCCTCTCGCAACGTGCTTTGAAACAATAAAAGGACTTACCAAATCAATATCAATGACTTCTTTAAAATCAGCCACTTCCATATCTAGTAACGGGATTCTCTTAATGATTCCTGCGTTGTTAATTAAAATATCAATTGGTCCAACCTCACTTTGAATTTTCTGAACCGCTGCAATAACTTCCTGCTCGTCCGTTACATTAAACTTATAACCAACAGCTTTTATTCCTTGACTCTGAAGCTCTTTTACTGCCTCATCAATTTTTTGTTGAGAAGAATTTCCGTTAATAATAATTGTAGCACCAGCCTCGCCTAATCCTTTTGCCATCGCCATTCCCAGTCCGTGTGTACTTCCTGTAATCAAGGCAACTTTTCCGTTTATATCAAATAATGAGTTTGTCATAATTGTTTATCTTAATTCAGTGATTTTACAAACATCCATATCTCCGTAATCTAAATTCTCACCAGCCATTCCCCAAATAAAAGTGTAATTACTGGTTCCTGAACCTGAGTGAATAGACCATGGCGGAGAAATAACTGCTTGATGATTGTTCATCCAAATATGTCTTGTTTCTTGTGGTTGTCCCATAAAATGGCATACTGCCTGATTTTCCGGAATATCCAAATAGAAATATACTTCCATTCTACGATCGTGAACGTGTGCAGGCATTGTATTCCAAACACTTCCAGGACGAAGTTCTGTCATCCCCATTTGCAATTGGCAAGTTGTAACAACACTACCAATAATCATTTGGTTTACGGTACGGTGATTGGCCGTTTCCATTGTACCCAATTCTAATTTATTCGCTTCTGCTAAACTCACTTTTACAGTTGGATAACTTGTATGAGCCGGCGCAGAGTTGATATAATATTTAGCCGGATTTTTGCTGTCGTTACTTTTAAAGATTACTTCTTTATTACCGCTTCCGATGTATAAAGCATCTTTAAAACCAAGTTCAAAAGTTTTTCCTTCAACAACAATAGAACCATCACCTCCAACATTGATAATTCCGATTTCTCTTCTTTCTAAGAAGTAAGGTGCTTTTAACGGATCAATACTTTCTAAAGTCAAATCTCCTTTTACAGGAACTGCTGAACCAGCAATATATCGATCGTAATGAGAATACGTTAATACAATTTCGTCTTCTTGCATTAAGTTATCAATTAAGAATTCTTCTCTTAATTGCTGCGTATCATATTTTTTTACTGCTTCTGGACTTGACGCGTATCTTGAGCTATATTTTGTCATAATTTTATTTTAATGTAATCGATTGCACAAAATTAGATTTTTATCTTTAAAAAACCATAATTGAAACTAAAATTTATTTTATTTTTATTGATTTTAAACTATAATTCTACCTTTTTCATACGAGGAACCAAAAGATGCATGATAAACCACGCTAATAAATAAGAAGCTCCACAAATACAAAACATAATAAAATACCCTTCCTCTATCTTCCCTAATTTGGTATAATAAACAAACATATTTTTTTGAACTACCAAAGTCAGTAAAATTCCTCCAAGTGCTCCAAACATTCCACCTATGCCTGTTACAGATGCAGTTGTTTTTTTAGGAAACATATCTGAAACTGTAGTAAAGATATTAGCACTCCATGCTTGATGTGCTGAAACCGCAAAACCAATAACTAAAACTGCCAACCACATATTTATCGCACCTAAATATTGCGAAAATAATACCGGTAAAACTGCAAATGCATAAAGAAGCATACTTGTTTTTCTGGCCTTATAAGCCGGCCAGCCTTTATTAATTAACTTTAACGGCAACCAGCCTCCACCAATACTTCCCACACTTCCAATAACATATACTAAAGCGCAAGGCCAAATAATCTCGGTTGCAGTAAGTTTGTATTGCTTCATTAAAAAATCTGGCAGCCAAAATAAATAAAACCACCAAACCGGATCTGTTAATAGTTTCCCTAAGGCAAAAGCCCAAGTTTGACGAAATGAAAGCAATTTAAACCATGAAACTTTTCCTGTATCTTCAACTTCATTAATCACAACCTGATCTGAAGTAATATATTCTAACTCAGCCTGAGACAATCGTTTTTGTTTTTGAGGCACTTCATACAAAAGAAACCATAATCCCAGCCAAACAAAACCTACAATTCCGGTTAAAATAAATGCCCATTGCCAACCATAATTTTCTGCTATAAAAGGAACAGATAAAGGCACAATAATAGCTCCTATATTACTTCCTGAATTAAAAACTCCTGTCGCTAATGCTCTCTCCTTCTGCGGGAACCATTCAGCTGTTGCTTTTATTGCCGCCGGAAAATTTCCTGCTTCAGTAATTCCCAGAAAAACACGTGCTATTAAAAAACCTCCTGTTCCGGTTGCAAAAGCATGTCCAATTGCAGCCAAACTCCATAATCCTGTTGCAATTGCGTAACCTAATTTCGTTCCTAATTTATCAATAATTCCACCCGCAACCAACATTCCCATTGCATATGCGATCTTAAAAGCCAACTCAATATTCGAATAATCAATTACTTCTTGCTCTGGTGTCCAGTGAAAAGCTTCTGCCAAAAAAGGCCTCAGGTAACTTATTACATTTCGATCAAGATAATTAACAGTAGTTGCAAAAAAGACTAAACTACAAATAGTCCAGCGGTATTTACCGATTGCCGTATTAGCTTGATTCATGATGTTGGTTGGTTTAGTTGGTTAGTTTAGCAGTATTATAAAGTATTAAAGATTAGTGATTGGACTGTATTTTGGCACTAAAGTTTTCATTACTGCCCATCCTATTAAATAACAAACTGCGCATATAGAAAAGATAATCATATATCCGGAATTTATACCGTTTACAACAGTATCACCTGATGTTGATAATGCTTTTAAGAAATCACCAAGATTAGCAATACCTTTTTCATTTAGAAAAACTTTCGCTGTTTCAGGATTTTGAAATTGAGGATATTTCTCTAACAAAGGCTGTCCATTTACTAAACTCCAATTTTTTTGAGTAAAATCAAACAATAACCCAGATCCTTTATTAATAATTGTTGAACCAACACCTCCTGCTAATCCACCGATACCTGTAATAGTAGCAATTGCTTTTTTAGGAAACATATCTCCGACTGTTGTAAAAATATTTGCAGACCAAGATTGGTGAGCTGCTCCGGCAATACCAATAATAACAACTGGAACCCAGTAGCTAATATATCCTAATGGCTGTGCAATTAGCGCCAATAATGGAAAAAACGCAAAAATAAGCATTGCTCTCATCCTTCCTTCGTACGGATTCATACCTTTCTTTTCTACAAAATAAGTAGGAAGCCAGCCTCCAACAATAGAAAGCAACGTAATCATATATAATACAAATAAAGGTAACGCAGCCTGAGTAGAATCCATTCCGTAAACAGAGCTTAAATATGCCGGTGTCCAGAATAAAAAGAACCACCAAACACCATCAGTCATAAATTTACCAAAGGCAAAAGCCCACGTTTGTTTGTATTTAAAGCAATCTACAAAAGATACTTTTGCTGTAGTTTCAGGCACATAACCTTCTATTTTACTATCAGCAACATCATCTTGTTGAATATATTCAAGTTCAGCAGCACTTACTTTTGGATGTCTTTCAGGCTTATCATACATAAAAACCCAAAATCCCATCCAAACAAAACCTAATGCTCCAATAATTATAAACGCCATTTCCCATCCAAAAGATTTTGCAATGAACGGAATCGATATAGGAGCCGCCAATGCCCCTACAGTAGCACCTGCATTAAAAATACTTGTAGAAAATGCTCTGTCTTTTTTAGGAAAATACTCCGCTGTAGTTTTAATAGCCGCAGGGAAATTTCCTGCCTCACCTACCGCCAAAACAAAACGGGCAAATATGAACAATGTAACACTTACATTAATAACCAATCCTGTATCTTTTACAAGATGAATCGCTTCCTTAGCACCTTCAAAACCAACAAACCAGTTCCCTGTAATGATTCCGGCAGTTGCAATACCACAAAATGCGTGCAAACAGGCTCCAATAGACCAAATTCCGATTGCCCAAAGGAATCCTTTTTTAGTATCTAACCAATCTACAAAACGTCCTGCAAACAAAAGAGAAACAGCATAAAATATTGAAAACAAAGCTGTGATATTACCATAATCATTATTTGTCCAATGAAATTCAGGTGCAATAAAATCACTCCAGGTCAACGAAAGTACTTGTCTGTCTAAATAGTTAATTGTAGTTGCAAAAAAAAGTAACGCACATATACTCCAACGATAGCTTCCTGTTGATTTTTTGGTTTGGCTCATAATAACTGCATCTGTTTGATTCATGGTAATGGTTTATTATAAAATTTATATTTTTTGGGTAATTTTATTCGTCTGTAAGCATCAATATAGAAACATTGAAATCAATGAATTAAATGCAATAAAACGAAATAATGTAATCGATTGCACAAATATAGTTTTAAATCTTTATATTCCAAATAAATTGTATAAAAAATTATTTTAACTCATTAAATAAACATATAGACTAAAAAAAAGAACTCAAAATTACATATTAAACAATATATTTGTTAAAAGCCAACAGGTGAAATTTGTCCTTTTCAGGTGTCAAAATTGTCCAAAAAACATTCACTTTTGAACAATTTTAACGAATCTCTCTCTTTTTGTAATAAAAATAACTTGTTACAATCGTAATTTGTCATAAAATTGACCAGGAAAAAATTCTACTTTTGAATTCATCAAATAAATTAATATTCAACTAATTCATGTTACATTGAAGACTATAAAAAAGGATTATCTAAAAAAAACAGCACTAATTTTTACTTTATTCTTAGGAATGACTACTCAATTGCACGCCCAAATTCAAGTAATACCGTTATGGAAAACAATTCCTGATGAGATCAAAGCTTCAAATTACAACGAAAAAGAATTAATTAGCGAAGGAAAAGTACAGAGTACAAGTTTAGTTACAATTCCAACTTTAAGTGTTTTTTTACCCAAAGACAGCAAACCCAATCAAACCGCAGTTCTAATTTTTCCGGGTGGAGGATATCAACATCTGGCAATTGATAAAGAGGGAACTAAAGTAGCGCAATGGTTTAACAGTTTAGGAATCGCAGCATTTGTTGTAAAATACAGATTGCCTAGCGACAAAATAATGAAGAATAAAAACATTGGTCCTTTGCAAGACGCACAAGAAGCAATGCGTTATGTGAGACAAAATGCTGCAAAATACAATATTGATCCAAACAAGATTGGAATTTTAGGATTCTCTGCCGGCGGACATTTGGCCTCTACTTTAGCAACACATTATGATGACAAAGTATATGAAACAACTTCTAAAGTAAGCGCTCGCCCAGATTTTTCGCTTTTAATTTATCCTGTAATTTCAATGCAAAATGATATTACACATAAAGGATCTCAAATAAGTCTATTAGGTGAAAACCCATCACAAGCCTTAATTGATTCATTTTCAAACGAGAAAAAAGTTACCTCGCAAACTCCTCCTGCTTTTATAATTCATGCAACTGACGATACTGTAGTTTTACCGGAAAACAGTATTAATTACTATTTGGCGCTCAAAAAAAATAATGTTCCAGCCGAATTACATGTATATGAAAAAGGCGGCCACGGATTTGGTTTAGGCGTAAAAGATACTAGTAAATTTTGGACAAGAGATTGTGAAGAATGGCTTAAAAATCACGGTTATTAGCATAAAAAAAGGGTTTTTAGATTCAGTTAAATTAATAACTTAATCTAAAAACCCACTAAAAATCAGACTCTTTTGTATTCTTGCAAATTTATACAAAGCTATATCCATGATCAAATGAATATGTCAAATTTTCATTGTAAAAATGTTTCTCCAAAAACAGTTAACCATAGAGATCTATACGCGTTTAAAAAGGTAAAAACATCATATTTCCCGATCTCTATACCACAAAGCTACATGCATTGAATAAAAAAAACTTACGGCTTTCCACATTCTAACAAAAACTTATCAATTTATTAAACTACCATTTTTTCAATTTCTTGTCCTACATTAAGTTAAGCCAATTTATAATCTAGTAAATTTGTCCAGTAAATTAAAAAATTATGAAAAAATTAGAATTCTTAATACTTGGAAAGAACCAGCCTATCTTAGAAATTTTACTTCGACTTGTAAATGCAAACGAAAATTGGCACGCAATAAGCTTTAATGACGAAACATTAGCGCAAGATCACTTTTTAAAAAATAACTTAGATTTCGTTTTATTAAGTTCAGGAATCGAAGATCATATTGAAAAAGAATTCACACAATTTTGCCTTAAAACCCAACCTGAAGTAGAAGTTATAGAGCATTTTGGCGGAGGAAGCGGATTACTTCAATCTGAAATTTATCATCGCTTACACCTAAAAAACAAACTTTAAAATGGAGAAACACTATTCTGTAGCTATTTATCCGCCTCAAAATATAATTGATTCTGTTAAAACCATGAAGGAGCAATTGGCAGCAAAAATTGGTTGGTTTAATAGTAAAAATTCTGTTGCACATATTACAATTTGCGAATTCAAAATAGCAGAAAAAGAGTTAGAAAAAATAAAACTGAAACTTTTAAAAATCTGCGATTCATTTTCTTCTTTTCAAGTTCATTTAGATCATTTTAGCAGTTATGAAAATGGCGCTTTTTTTATTGCTCCGAATGAGGATTCTAAAATAAATTTAAAACCCATTATGAAGAAAACGCAGGAATCACTTCAGCTTTCAAATCTCAAGAAAAGTAACGATCCGCATATTTCTATTGGCCGAAGATTAAGTCCTGAAAATCTTGAAATAGCTTCAAAGCTTTTTACAGTCATAAATACTGATTTTTTATGCAATTCTATTGTATTAAGAGAATTCGATCCTATTAAAAAACAATTTTTCGTGATTGATCATTTCCAATTTGGCAATAACCCTCAACCGGAATTAATTCAGGGAAGTTTGTTTTGATTTTTTGCATTTTTATGAAGCCTGTCATTTTGAGGATCGAGAAATCACACTCGCTAATCGATAAAGACAGGTTACTTTCTACATGAACTTGCAAGTGTGATTTCTCGTTCCTCGAAATAACAAAAACTCACAAAAAAGCAACCTGAAACCTGAAACTTGAAACAAAGAAAACTATAAACCAATAAAACAATCTTTCTCTTTTTCGTATATTTGAATTTTACAATTCGAACATATGAAATCTCTAGATTCATTTTACAAAGATATCACTGAAGGTTCTTCCATTGAACCGAGTTCTTTACTTCCAAATGACATTCAAAAAGAAATTGGTCACTTTAATGTTTTTGATATTAAAGAGCTTCTGGAACGCCTTCAAGGAAAATCGATTATGCCTTATGATCGACGAGCTTATTACAAAATAAGCCTGATAAAAGGTAAAAACAGAGCTGAATATGCCGATAAAATAATCGATATTGAAAAACAGGGACTTTTATTTGCTACGCCAAAAATTCCGTACAACTATCTTCCTCAAGACACCAATCAATCTGGGCAGTTTTGCGTTTTTACAAGTGAGTTTTTATCGAAGAATAAAAGCGGAATTGATTTAGACGATCTTCCAATTTTCGCATCTGACGGATATCCTATTTTTCAGCTTACAGATGAAGAAGTTGCTGAAGTAGAATTGATTTTCAACAAAATACAAAAAGAAATCAACTCTGATTACATTTATAAATACGATTTGATTCGAAATTATGTTGCGGAGTTAATTCATTTTGGACAAAAACTCCAACCCATTACAGCGCTTTATTCTAAACACAATTCGGCAGCAAGAGTATCTTCGTTATTTGCTGAATTGTTAGAACGACAATTCCCAATTGAATCTCCAAATCAACGATTAGAATTGAGAACTGCTAAAGATTTTGCCGAAAGATTATCTGTTCATGTCAATCATTTAAATAAAGTTTTAAAAGAAAACACCGGAAAAACAACCACTGAATTAATTAGCAGCCGTTTGACCAATGAAGCCAAAATTCTTTTAAAACAAACAGATTGGAATATCTCCGAAATTGCTTTCTCTTTAGGTTTTGAAGAATTGGCGCATTTTTCTAATTTCTTTAAAAAACAAACCTCTTTCACGCCATTAGCTTTCCGAATTTAATTAATGATTTGAATTTCGCAAATATCGATTTGATATTTACAATTCCCCAACACTACTTCGCTCCTACCTTTGCTCTATCAATTTAAAACAATTTATAAAATGGCAGTAAATACAAAAATAGCTCTAGTTACAGGTGGTAGCAGAGGTTTAGGAAAAAATATGGCAATTGCAATTGCAAAAAAAGGGATCGACGTTATTATTACCTACAACAGTAAAAAAGAAGAAGCTGATTTGGTTGTAAAAGAAATCGAAAATTTAGGTCAAAAAGCCGCTGCACTTCAATTGAATGTTGCAGATTCAAGTACTTTCAATGGCTTTTTTGAAAGCGTTTACTCAACTTTGAAAAACACTTTTAATACTGATAAATTTGACTTTTTAGTAAATAATGCGGGAATCGGAATTCACAATTCATTTATTGGAACTACTGAAGCTGAATTTGATCAATTGACTAATATTCAGTTTAAAGGCCCGTTTTTCTTAACGCAAAAAGCATTAAATGTAATGAATGATGGCGGTGGAATCGTCAATATTTCAACAGGTTTGGCGAGATTCTCATTTCCGGGTTATGCGGCTTATGCTTCTATGAAAGGCGCGATTGAAGTTTTAACAAAATATCAGGCAAAAGAATTAGGCGGAAGAAAAATCAGAGTAAATGTAATCGCTCCCGGTGCAATTGAAACTGATTTTGGCGGTGGCGTTGTTCGTGATAACGAGCAAATGAATCAGCAAATCGCATCAGCAACTGCTTTAGGAAGAGTTGGTTTGCCTGACGATATTGGTGGTGTAGTTGCCTTTTTATGTACTGAAGAAGCTCGCTGGGTAAATGCACAACGTATCGAAGTTTCTGGCGGGATGATGTTGTAATTTAGCATCAAAATTAAACCCGAAAGCTTTTACAGATAATAAAAACAAAACCCGACAAACTTTAAAAATTTGTCGGGTTTATTGTCTCAAATATAATTGAATTAGTAAGTAAGCATGTTTTTAATCTTTCTCAATTGCAACGTCAAATCCACCATTCTGGTCAAAGACAAGATCATAAAATCGTCCTTTTTTCTCAACGCCCACTTCATATGTTGTTTTGCTTTTATCATCTACAACAACTGCAATTTCACGTATGGCATTTGAAGGATAATTTTTCTTTAAATAAGCTTGCGCTTTCTGTGGAAGCTTACTTAGCGGAATTTGTGTTTCAAAGGCTTTTAAAACTCCCAAATTACTATAAACGGCTAATGATTCTGTATTTTCATTGGTTTTGAATTTTCCTTCATATCGAATTTCATCATCATCATCTCCAACATATTTTAGCACCCAAACTGCTATTTTACCAGGATACTCTTTTTGAAAAGTAAAGAGCACTTTTTCTGGCGGCGTAACCACTTTATCAGGAGAAACTCCATTTTGTCCAATTAAAAAACTACTGTATAAAAAAAGAACTACAAGTAAAACGTTTTTCATAATTCATCATTTTTCAAATTAACAATCTTTAAAATAACGTATTAAAATTACTACTTTTAATTTAAGAATTAATGAAATATTTTATTTTTTAGTCATTTTCTTTTTTTAATCGTTCTGATAGTTCTCTCTTATAAGTGATACCAACCGGTAATTTCTCTTTTTTGATGATGACAAAATCTTTC
The DNA here is from genome assembly GCF_044007395.1 of Flavobacterium sp. FlaQc-57. Lineage (NCBI taxonomy): Bacteria > Pseudomonadati > Bacteroidota > Flavobacteriia > Flavobacteriales > Flavobacteriaceae > Flavobacterium > Flavobacterium sp. FlaQc-57. The sequence goes on along the minus strand of NZ_JBIPDA010000003.1, from coordinate 235,452 downwards.
TCTACAGCTTCAACTTTATCTAACGCTACTATATATGATTTATGAATGCGTATGAAGTTCTTTTCAGGCAGGCATTTCTCAAATTCACTTGTGGTAATTGAAGCCAAATAGGTTCGTTTTGTTGTATGCAACTTCACATAATTACCAAAACTCTGCGCAAACAAAAGCTGATCTAATTCGATATCAATAAAATAACCGTCAACTTTAACATTTACTGTATTGATTACGATTTCATCTTCTTTTGTTTTAATATTTTCTGTCGCAAAAAAACGATCAATAGCTTTAAGAAAGCGAGGAAAATAAATGGGTTTTAAGAGATAATCAATTACTCCGTAATCATAACTTTCGAGTGCATATTCAGAATATGCTGTTGTTAAAATAGTTTTGGGATGAGTTGGAATAATCTTTAGTAATTCCATTCCCGAAATTTCCGGCATATTAATATCCAAAAACATTAAATCGACTTTGTTTTCACGAAGATAATTCATGGCTTCAATGCCATTATAACCTTGAAAAACCAACTCTAATTGCGGATTCTGTTTGATGTAATTCGCCAAAACATAATGCGCTGCAGGTTCGTCATCTACAATTATACATTTTTTTGGTTCTCTCATTCTACAAACTTTTTCAATTGTAATTTCAGATCTACAATGTAAGTATTTTTATTGTCCTGAATATCCAGTTTATAGTTTTTACCATAAATTAAATTCAAACGTTCAATAGTGTTTTTTAAACCTATTTTTGTCGAAACTACGTCTGTTTTTTTCTCCGGAATTGAATTTACAACATGCAAATGCAACAAACCATTTTCGACTGTAATAATAATTCTCACGAAACATTTCTCGATAGCACAAGTCCCATGTTTAAAGGCATTTTCGATAAAAGCGATTAATAACATTGGAGACACTTTATAAGCATTTTCGTTATCTACTTTGTAATCATATGTAATCTCACATCGATAGGCAACACGCTCTTTTTCAAGCTGTACGTAACTGTTTATAAACTCCAATTCTTCTTCTAACGAAACACATTGCTTGTTATTACTTTCCAATTGATAACGCATCAATTGCGACACTTTCATGATTAAATCAGGTGTTCTGTCAGGAAATTCTAAACTAATCCCGTAAAGCGTATTAAAGGTATTAAATAAAAAATGAGGATTCAATTGCCCTTTAAGTGCATTCAGCTGCATTTGATTGAACAACAAGGTTTCGTCAGTTTTTCTCTTATGAATTCTATAAAATTTAAACACAATTATTGGACTCAAAATACAAACCAAAGTACCTAAAACACTTGCCAATTGATATACATAACTTCTTTGATGCGAGTTTTGATACAAACGGCAATTACTGAACATGTCCAACTTGGTAACTTCATATAAAATCACAGAAAATACAAATACTCCAAAAACCGTTAAAAAAATATAGGTTAAAGGGCGTTGGGTTTTAAATAAAATTGGAAGTAAAAAAAAACGATTGAATTGGGCATGCATATATAAAACCAGATAGAAAAAAACACCCATTAAAATGGAAATGAAAGAACTAAATAACATCCAATCATTTTTTAGCGTATAAAGCGTAAATGAAAAAACAACTACAGCAATTTCCTGCCACCATTTGTTGTCCAATATGTTATCAAATTTTTTATTCATTTTTAATACTTAAATAGTTTACAAAGTACGAACATTTTTTTAGTTTTTATTTCCATTAAATGACAAATTCAATTGGTCATTTATTATCGTATTACATCATTTATCGAGGCATATATTGACCTAAGAGAAATAATTTTGTTAGACAATTTTGACACCAAGAATTTTATGTACTTCAGAAAAATTACCTTATTAGTTTTCTTGATTTTTGCCTGTGGTAGTTATGCACAAACCCTGTCTTTAAAAGAGGCAGTTAAAACGGGGTTACAAAACTACGGTACTATCAAAGCAAAAAGCAATTACACGAATGCGTCACGCGAGACTCTCAAACAATCAAAACGTGACTATTTGCCCAATTTAAATTTATCGGCACAACAAGATTACGGAACCATCAACGGGCAAAACGGCGCTCTGTATGGTTTTAATGGTTTAGGAACCGCTTCATCCGGACCAGCACTACCAGACCAAAACTGGAATTCTGCTTTTGGTGCTTTGTATTTGGTAAATATGAACTGGGATTTTTTCACTTTCGGAAAAACGCAGGAAAGAATCAATCTGGCTAAAATTGATGTTAAAGCCAAAGAAAATGATTTGAAACAGGAAGAATTTCAACAAGAGATCAAAATTTCTGCTGCTTATCTCAATTTATTGGCGAGCCAAAGATTATTGATTTCGCAACAAAAGAATTTAAGCCGTGCCGAAGTTTTTAAAAGGACTGCTGTTGCCCGTGTTAAAAACGGATTATTGGCAGGAGTTGATTCTACTTTGGCAACTGCGGAAGTTTCTAAAGCTAAAATCGCTTTGAATCTTGCTAAAAACTTCGTGAAAGAACAAAACAATAAATTAGTTGATTTAATGGGCGTTGCACCTCAGGATTTTGTTACTGATACGTTGTTTGTGAACGAGATTCCGAAAGAACTTTTAACAGGAATTGCTTCTGACAGTTTACATCCGTTACTTCAATATTATAAAACTAAGATTGATTACAGCAATCAGCAAACAAAATTATACAAACGTTTTTACTACCCAACAATGAGCGCATTTGGTGTTTTGCAAACACGTGCTTCGGGCTTTAACAGCAATTATATTACGGATCAGACTTCGTTCAATAGAAACTATTGGGATGGCGTAAATCCTGATCGTACCAATTATTTAGTTGGAATTGGAATTAGCTGGAACCTTACAACTCCGTTTAGAATGAGCAAACAGGTAAGTGCTCAGAAATATATTTCGCAAGGTTTGCAGGAAGAATACAATCAGGCGGACAGAGAAATAAAATCGCAGTTAACATTAGCGGACGATAAAATAAAAATCACACTTGACAATTTTGCCGAAGCACCAATTCAGGTAAATGCAGCACAAAAAGCGTATTTGCAAAAATCGACTTTATATAAAAACGGCTTAACGGATTTGACAGATATCACGCAAACATTATATACACTTAATCGCGCCGAAATCGATCGTGATATTGTCAATAACAATGTATGGCAGTCGTTTTTATTGAAAGTAGCTGCCACAGGCAATTTTGACTTATTTATAAATGAATTTTAATTATAGATCCTAATGAATTTAATACGTTTTGCACTCCGCAAACCCATCTCCATATTAGTATTGGTTGCGGGTCTATTTTTCTTCGGAATTGGCGCCATACAGGACATTAAGGTAGATATTCTGCCAAAAATGAACTTACCGGTAATTTATATTGCACATCCATTTGGTGGATATACTCCAGACCAAATGGAGGCTTACTTTGCTAAAACTTATGTCAACATTTTACCTTTTGCAAATGGTGTAAAATCAGTTGAAACCAAGAATATTCAGGGGTTAATGATTATGAAATTAACCTATTACGAAAACACAAATATGGCTCAGGCTGCGGCCGAGTTGAGTTCACTTTCGAACAGAATTCAGGCGGCATTTCCTCCGGGAACGCAACCGCCGTTTATCATTCGTTTTGATGCTTCTTCTCTGCCAATTGGACAATTGGTTTTGAGCAGTAAAATTAGATCGAATAACGAATTACAGGATTTAGCCAACGTTTATGTTCGTGCTTCCTTTACTTCAATTCCCGGTTTATTATCGCCGGCACCTTTTGGCGGAAGCCCAAGAACAATTGAGGTTAACGTTGATCCGGATTTATTGCGTTCGCACAATATGACTCCGGACCAAATTGTTGAAGCTATTCGTGTAAACAACCAAACGGCTCCATCCGGAAACGTTAGAATTGGTGATAAAAATTATATCACACCAACAAATAATACAATTAAAGAAGTTAAAGATTTTGAGAATATTCCCTTGTTTAAAGGAAGTGTTCAAAACTTAAAATTAGGCGATGTTGCGACCGTAAAAGACGGTGCAGATATTACGCAAGGTTATGCTTTAGTAAACGGAAAACGTTCGGTTTATATTAGTATTGCAAAAGCGGGAGATGCTTCGACCTGGGATGTGGTTCAGAAATTAAAAGCTGAATTGCCTAAAATTCAAAGTACGTTACCCGAAGATGTAAAATTATCGTATGAATTTGACCAATCGGTTTATGTAATCAACTCCGTTAAAAGTTTAATTACTGAAGGTATTATTGGAGCCGTTTTAACCGGATTAATGGTTTTATTATTCTTAGGAGATAAACGTGCGGCTTTGATCGTAATCTTAACCATTCCGATTTCGATTATATCGGGAGTTTTATTCCTGAAATTATTTGGACAAACGATCAACTTAATGTCTTTATCCGGATTGGCTCTTGCAATTGGAATTTTGGTGGATGAAAGTACGGTAACTATCGAAAATATTCACCAGCATCTTGACATGGGCAAACCCAAAGCGCTCGCCATTTGGGATGCGTGTCAGGAAATTGCTTTACCTAAATTATTGATCTTACTTTGTATTTTGGCGGTTTTTGCGCCAGCATTTACAATGGTTGGTATTCCGGGCGCATTGTTCTTGCCTTTGGCTTTAGCGATTGGTTTCTCGATGGTAATTTCATTTTTACTCTCTCAAACTTTTGTTCCTGTAATGGCCAACTGGTTGATGAAAGCACATCCAAAACACGAACATGCTCCAACTATTACAGATGATGAAGCTGAGTTTAATGCTTGCGGATTAACTCCGGAATCTGAAAAAGATTTGATTACTCAGAAAAAAGTAATGATTGAAAGAGAAGATTCTAATCAAGATGGAAAAGTTGGTGCTTTTGAGCGTTTCAGAATCCGTTTTATGCGAACTTTAGATCGTTTATTCCCTCATAAAAAAGCAGCTACTTTAACGTATTTAATCGTAATTACGGCACTTGCTGTTGTATTTATTTCGTTTATTGGAAAAGATGTTTTCCCAAAAGTAAATTCAAGTCAGTTTCAATTAAGAATGCGTGCTCCTGATGGAACCCGTTTAGAGCGTACAGAAGAAAAAGCGGTTTTAGTACTGAAAGAATTGCAAAAAATGGTTGGTAAAGAGCATATCGGAATTTCTTCAGTATATGTTGGGCAACACCCGTCTTTGTTCTCAATTAACCCAATTTATTTGTTTATGGCAGGTTCTCATGAAGCCGTGTTTCAGGTAAGTTTGAAAGATTATCATGTTGATATGGATGATTTTAAAGATGAGTTTAGATCCCGTCTTAAAAAGATTCTTCCAGATGTAAAAGTTTCGTTTGAGCCAATAGAACTTACTGATAAAGTATTGAGTCAAGGTTCTCCTACTCCAATCGAAGTTCGAATTGCAGGAAAAGACAAAAAACGAAATGAATTGTACGCCAATCAAATTGTAGAGAAACTGAAAAAGATATCTTATTTCAGAGATGTTCAAATTGGTCAGCCCATTCATTATCCGGCAATGAATATTGATATTGACAGAACTCGTGCTGCCGAATTAGGTGTAGATATGAATGATATCTCAAGATCGCTTGTCGCTTCGACTTCATCATCCAGATATACCGAAAAGAATATGTGGGTCGACGAAAGAGCAGGATTATCATACAACGTTCAGGTTCAGGTACCTTTAAACCAAATGAAAAGCAAAACAGATATTGGAGAAATTCCGGTATTAAAAAACTCGCTGCGTCCTGTTTTAAGTGACGTTGCTAAAATTACACCGGGATTTGTAAGCGGTGAAAATGACAATTTAGGGGCTATGCCGTACATTACCGTTACAGCAAACATCAATCAAACCGATTTAGGGACAGCAGTGAAAGATGTTGATGCAACAATTAGTTCATTGGGAGAATTACCTCGTGGATTATTTATCACTCCAATTGGAATGAGTAAAGTATTGGTAGAAACATTAAGCAGTTTACAAGTCGGATTATTGGTTGCCATTTTTGTAATCTTCTTAATGTTAGCCGCTAATTTTCAATCGTTCAAAGTTTCGTTGGTAATTTTAACCACAGTTCCTGCCGTAGTTTTAGGATCTTTGTTAATGCTTACTATTACAGGTTCTACGTTAAACTTACAATCGTATATGGGAATCATTATGTCGGTTGGAGTTTCGATCGCAAATGCCGTTTTATTAGTCACGAATGCTGAACAGCTTCGAAAACGAAACGGAAACGCATTAGAATCAGCACGTGAAGCCGCTGCGTTGCGTCTTCGTCCAATTATCATGACATCTGTTGCAATGATTGCCGGAATGTTACCAATGGCAATTGGTCATGGCGAAGGCGGAGATCAGGTTTCTCCATTAGGTAGAGCTGTAATTGGCGGATTATTATTTTCGACCTTTACCGTTTTATTAATTCTGCCATTGATTTTTGCCTGGGCACAACAAAAAGCAACAACACAATCTGTTTCTTTAGACCCTGAAGACGAAGAAAGCATCCATTATATCTCATCATTAAATCCAAAAAATGAAAAAAAATAAAATTATACAATCGACCGCATTATTTTTTGTAGCAGTCTTTTTTCTAACAAGTTGCAATTCTAAAAAAGAAGAAACTCCAACTGCAGAAATTGAACCTAAAGTAGAAACCATTTCTTTAGAAAAGGAAAAATTAACCACTGAGTTGCGCTTACCTGCTGAATTAACGGGTTTTCAACAAGTAGATTTATATGCTAAAGTAAGTAGTTATGTAAAATTACTTAAAGTAGATATTGGTTCTAAAGTAAAAAAAGGGCAACTTTTAATTGTTTTAGAAGCGCCGGAAATCAGTTCTCAATTGGCCGCAGCCGAGTCAAGACTAAAATCGATGGAAGCTATTTATGCAACCAGCAAAAGCACGTACAATCGTTTGTACGAAACAAGCAAAGTTGAAGGAACTATTTCTAAAAATGATTTAGAAATGGCCAACGGAAAGAAAAACTCAGATTACGCACAATATCAAGCCGCTGTTGCAGCGCACAAAGAAGTGTCAATTATGAGAGGTTATCTAGAAATTCGTGCTCCTTTTGATGGTGTTGTTGCGGCAAGAAATGTGAATTTAGGAACATTTGTTGGTCCTGCAGGAAAAGGGTCTGATTTGCCTTTATTGACGATTCAGGAGCAAACCAAATTACGTTTAGCCGTTTCGGTTCCGGAATTGTATACAGGATATTTGCATATTGGAGACGAAATGAGTTTTAATGTAAAATCATTGCCCGAAACTTTTAAAGCAACTATAACAAGAATGTCTGGCGCTTTAGATTTAAAACTACGTTCTGAGCGTGTAGAAATGGATGTACACAATACTAAAGGAAATTTATTACCTGGAATGGTGGCCGAAGTTTTATTGCCGCTTAACGCGAAAGACAGCACATTTGTGGTTCCAAAATCGGCAGTGGTAAATGCAGCCGAAGGAATATTTGTGATAAAAGTAATCAATCATAAAGCTACAAGAGTCGACGTAAAAAAAGGTAGAGAAATCGATGATAAAATTGAAATATTTGGCGACTTGAACCCAAAAGATAAATTGGTAAAAATTGCCAGCGAAGAAACTAAAGAAGGCGATACAATAAACGAATAACCTGCGTTTAGTCTTCATTTTAGTGATTACCAGAAACTGTACGCTCAATGCGGCATTTTAAAATTTAATTTTAGAATGTAGATTGCAATTTAGTTTAAAGGACGATGCTTTTATAGTATCGTCCTTTCTTTTGTTTTGAGAGGTTTGACAGAGATTCGTAGAGTTATTTTAATCTCGCAAAGACGCTAAGGCGCGAAGTTTTTATTCTCATTTTTGTCATTTCGATCCCGAAGCGTCGGGAGAGAAATCGCACTTATAACTTTAATCCTAAAAGCATCAATCTTTGCCGAATTTCTAGTGTGATTTCTCCCTGCGGTCGAAATGACAGACTTTGTGGCCATATTTTTTTAAACACTTCTTATTAAATGAAAACTCTTAGCTTTTTACGAGCTATTTACTTCGCCTATTCGCCTTGCTCGAGTCTTACTATCATTATAATTTATTCTATAGAATTTATAAAAAATAATAAATACATTTGAGAGAAATAATTTTTCGACACGCACGATTATTGTCTACTTACACATAACACAATTTGAATTAAAATGAAAAATATTATTCTCTTATTGATTTATTTAGTTTTTCCAAAAATAGCTTTGGGTCAAACCTGCTTACACAAGAATTTATCGAAAGAATTTAATTTTGAAATAAAAGTTAGAAAAATAAAAAATCCCAAAGAAGAGATTGATAGTAATACTGTGAAAATTATAGTCCACAACAAAATCACAAATAAAAAACAGGAAATTAATTTTGGATCCAGTTTTCTTTTTGAAAAAACCTTTATTAATTGTAAAACCGTAAGATCTTATTCAACCGGAATTAATAAAAACAGTGAAATTATAGACAATGACTTTGGAGATCTTATAATTGCAGATTTTAATTTTGATAATAAAGAAGATTTTGCCGTTAAAAATGATTCCGGAGGAAATGGAGGTCCAACATATAATTTTTATATTCAGGACAAAAATAAAAATTTTGCTTTAGATCCATTTTTAACCTCCGAAATGGAATTTTTTCCATCAAAATTTATTGTAAAAAACAAAAGGTTAATAACATACGTTCATGCAAATGCGTATCAATTATCTGAAAACATATTTGAATATAATGAGAAATTAAAAAAATGGAATTTTAAAGAATCCAAATTAGTAACGCCTTAGAAAACTGATCGTAAAACTTAAAAATAACCTTAAAATAAGACACAAAATAATGGGATTATTTGACCTCTTTAAAAAGAAAAATAGCCAAAAAATTATAGATAATACTATTACGTTAGAAACTCTTCTTCAAAAAGCAACGACAGAAGCGGCATATAGAGCCGAATTTTACAAACGTTTACTCTCTGATGAATTAATTGTTATTACACAAAATTCTGAAATACCAAAAGGCAACCCGATCTCATAGATGTACGCAATGATAGCGCGGATTTGCAATCCGTGCCCGCAACGATAAGATATTATTTTGATATGCTTTGTGGGCACGGATTGCAAATCCGCGCTATCTAAAACACAAAGAATAGCAAAAACCTCGACTTTCTAAAAATCGAGGTTTTCTTTTATAAAATATAATACATAAAAAATCTTACTCCAAATCCAAATAAGGATTTAAAACCTCTGCTAACTCATTTAACCAATAAAAGCTGTTTTCTAAGCTGGTTGCTTCATTTTGAAGTGTTTCATGTTGCCTCAAAGCTCCTAAAGCAAGAACATAATTTACCTGCCTTATAGATTTAGCCATTTCTTGTGGATCGATTTTGTTGTTGAAAAAATTCATAAGCCTAGTTTCGGCTTCTTTTGAAAAAGTGTTTGTACTCATAATGTCGTAAATTAGGAATAATAAAAGCCCTTGTATATTAGTGTTCCTAATGCTTACGACAGCATTTACAGTCGTTTCCGATACTGTACACATAATACAAGGGCAAAATCTTGTTCAATTTAAAGTCGTAATAATTAGGAACTTCAAATGTATGGAAAAAGAATCAAAAAGAAAGATTTTTCTTTCAACAAATAAGTTTCTCTTATCAAATATAAGAAATCTATATTTTAGCAAACATTCATCTCATTTTTGTCATTTCGACCAGAAACAGAAATCCTCTTAGAACCCCATGCTTCGCGAAGTCACCCGACTTCGTTCGCATTTTAATATTATTACCACTTTTTATCACAAAAAACCAGGAAAAAAAAACGAGTATCTTTTTGAAATTTCATTACTTAAAAGCCTGCATGACTGTAAGATAATTTCGCTTAAAATCTTGAATTAACATTTTTTTTGTAATGTTAAAATTTATAAATTGCACTACAAATAATCCCTAAATCAAATTTATGAAAATGAAAATTACTCTATCTACATTCTTTTTACTAGCAATTACACTAGTACAATCTCAAAACATTACAATTCCCGATGCCAAGTTCAAGGCCTATTTAGTTGCAAATACTGCGATTAACACCAATGGTGATACCGAAATAAGCAAAATTGAAGCAGAAGCTTTTACCGGTTATATGGATTGTAGCTGGAAATCAATTGTAAATTTAGCCGGAATTGAATCTTTTATAAACCTTACAGGTTTAAATACCGATTACAATGGTAGTTTAGCTACGCTAGATCTTAGCAGTAATACAAAACTACAATCATTGTATTGTAATGGTAATAATTTGGCAACATTGAATTTAACAGCACTTGTAAACTTAACAAATCTGGAGTGTGCATCTAATAAATTAACAACATTAAACCTTTCTAAAAATACTAAGCTAGAAACATTAAGAACCGGATATAACTTGCTTACTGCATTAGACTTGTCTAAAAACCTGTTACTTTATGACCTTGGTTGCGAGAACAATAAGATTGAGAATATAGATATTAGTTTAAACGTTAAACTAACTTCTATAGATTGTAGAAACAATCTACTTAAATCTTTGAACTTAAATAACGGAAAAACACTTTTCTTTAATTTAATGAAATCTACCGGAAATGCTAATTTAACGTGTATACAAGTTGATAATCTTAATAGTGTTCGAGTTGGAACATGGGCTTACGATACTAAAGCAACTTTTAGCACAAATTGTCAATATAATTTGGGTTTAAATGATGTTGTCTTAGATAATGCGATCAAAGTTTACCCAAATCCTGCAAGTCATATTGTAACAATCAATTCTCCAAATCAAATCGATGCAGTAAAAATTTATTCGGTTACAGGTGCTTTAGTAAAAACTATTGCAAATCCAACTCAGGTAGAAGTATCTGGTTGGTCTAAAGGATTGTACTTTTTTGTTTTCCAGATAGGAACTCAATATTTAAACAAAGAAATTATTGTAAAATAATTGATTCTGAAAAACGCTTTTCAGTTTTGTAAAACATGCCAACTTCTAACCGAAGTTGGCATGTTTGTTTTTAGACCATTTTAGTACGACTACTTTATTTTTAGCTTTAAAATTTAATAGCAATTTTACCAATTGTTTTTCCTGATTCCAGCAATTGATGCGCTTTTTTGACATTCTCTGCTGTCAAACCATTCAATGTTGTTTTTAGTGTAGATTGAATCGTACCGTCTTCTAACAAATCGGATAATTTATTTAAAATATGATGTTGTTCGATCATATCGTCGGTTTGAAACATGGGGCGCGTAAACATGAATTCCCAATGAAAACTGGCGCTTTTCGTTTTTAATTCACGGAGGTTTACATTTTCTTTAGGATCACTAATAGAACCTATATGTCCCTGAGGTTTTATCAATTCTACAAATGCGCTCCAATATTGGTTAACGTCGACAAAATCTAAAATAAAATCAACTTGCTGAAAACCGGCATTGCGAACTTCCTCAATTAAATTTTTATGATTCACCACAAAATCGGCACCTTGCTGTTTACACCATTCTATAGATTCAGGACGAGAAGCTGTTGCAATTACTGTTAATCCTGCAATTTTTTTTGCCAATTGAATCGCTATTGAACCTACTCCACCAGCGCCTCCAATTATTAAGATGGTTTTTCCTTTGTCTTTTTCAGGATTAATCCGAATTCGATCAAACAAAATCTCCCAAGCTGTCAAACCCGTTAATGGCATTACAGCAGCCTGTTCCTTACTAAGCGATTTTGGCTTTTTACCCACAATACGCTCATCGATAACTTGATATTCGGCATTACTGCCTTGTTTGGTAAGATCTCCTGCATAAAAAACTTCGTCACCTACCTTAAATAAACTTACTTTCTCACCAACGGCTTCTACAATTCCAACAGCATCCCAACCAATGATTTTTGGTGTATCAAGAACAGTATCTTTAGCACTATTCTGACGTATCTTAAAATCTACCGGATTAACCGAAATAGCTTCTACTTTAATTAATAAATCTTGTGCTCCCGGAACTGGTTTCGGAATTTCAAATTCAATAAAACTATCTTCCTTTTCTATTGATAATGAGGTTTTAAATCCTATTGCTTTCATACTTTTTATCTTTTGATTTAAACTAATAACACAAAGATACATACAATGAATTCACTTAAAATTGTATAAATACACTATGATTCTGTACATCTTTATCGCTTTCAAATCTAGAATATACGATTACAGAAAAGTCATTTTATACCTAAAGTATTTCGATGTTACATCTGATTTTCTATTCTCTGTTTCTCTTTATTTTTAACCTTATTCTGTTATAATAAGAACTTTTAGGGGTAAAGTAATTAAAACACGCATTATTATATTTACGAAACTACACCAAATTATAAAAGTTTTTTTATGCAAACCACTCAAAAAATAAATGAATTGCTATCAAAAAATTATAATTCTAACATTAGTATTTTAGGCAAATACAACAGTAGTATCTATACTTCTATTTTGGATACAAACAATGGAACCATATTTATTGCATCAAATTATCATTTATTTTCTTTTAAAGATCAAAACCAAAATCATTGGCTGACTGCCGAAAAATCGTTTGGCGAAAACAAACAACAACATCCGAAACTTGGTGATTTATTCACATTAAACAATGGTGTTCAATACATTTTTACTACCAAAGAAGTTATTGTGGCAATGGCCATAGCATATTTCGAAAAACATCATTGCCTTTAGGCATAAAGAAAAAATACAATTATCTATTTAGTTTTCTTTCTAAAGTATTCTCTCATAAAAACTAAAATTCGCATTTTGATCTTTATAAAAAAATCATAAATTTTTTAAATCATTTTGAATATATGTAGCTAACTACGTAAATTTGAATACAAATTATTTTTATGGTATTAGAAAAATCAAAATCATTGGTATTAGGCAATCTTTTGCAGCGTTTGAATGAAAACCTCAGAAAAGAAGCGCAGCTATTCTATAAGAGTCAAAACATAGATTTTGAACCTAAGTGGTTTCCGGTTATTTATGTGCTTTCGCAAAAACATGCCATAAGTGTTGTCGAACTATCACAGGAAATCGGCTACTCGCATCCTACTACAATCTCGTTATTGAAAGAATTGGAGAAAAAGGAATTAATTGGATCTGCCAAAGATGCTAAAGACGAAAGAAAACGTTTAATCACTCTGACTGACAAGGCTAACGAAATGATAACACAATTGCAGCCTCTGTGGTTGATCATGACCGAAGCTTTAGTTGAACTAACAAATACCGAAAATGATTTGTACAAAGCCATAAACGAAGTAAATCAAAATTTAAAATCAAAAAATCTTTTTGACCGAATGACAGCAATTAAAGAAACGAAAGAAAATTTTACACAAACAACAACAGAAAACATAATTAAAGTTGACCAAATAACTGAGGAAAGACTCATTGAAATAGCATTTGCCATAAGAAGACAAGTTTTTGTAGTAGAACAAAATGTATCGCAAGAACGTGAATCTATGGACGATACCGAAGCCGTTCATTATTTGGCAACTGTAAATGGCTTGCCCGCCGGAGCCGCCAGATACAGAAAGATGGAAAATGGCGCAAAAATCGAGAGAATCGCAGTTTTGAATACTTATAGAGGAAAACGAATTGGCGAAGCAATTTTGCTCAAAATACTAGAAGATTTAAAAGATGAAAAAAAGATTTATTTGTACGCTCAGGTAAACGCAAGCAGTTTTTACATCAAAAACGGATTCAAGCAAACTGATAATTTTTTCCTTGATGCAGGAATTGAGCATGTCGAAATGAATTTTATAAAATAGTTTTTATTAAAAGCTCCGGAGGAGCGTTATATTTATAGCAATGTAAAATGTTCTAATTCGAAACAAAGCTCCAGCGGAGCGATATCGGTTTTTAAACGTAAAACAATATTTCACCCCGATGGTGTTCTACAAAACAATACATACATTTCTATAAATATAACGCTCCTCTGGGACTTTGATAATAACCATAATCGAACTCCGATTATTAAGAAATACTTAATGCTTTTTTAAATTCTGATGGCGATATTCCAGTGCTTCGCATGATGAATTTATTAAAATGGCTGCTATCTATAAAGCCTAAATCATTACTAATTTCAGAAAAAGTCAAATTGCTTTTACTTAATTTTTCTGTTACAACTTTAAGTTTTGTCTGCTCGATATAATCTCTTAAAGTTATATTTAAATGGGTTTTAAAATACTCTCCAATATAATTTATAGAAACATTAAAATGACTGGCCATTTCTTTTTTCTTCAACAAATGCGGGTTAGCAATATTTGACCTAATGTAACTTAATATTGTATCAATTTTTAAAACCTCTGTATTTTGGAGAATAAAATCGCTATCGTTTAGACTGGCATTTCTTCTAATTATCTGAATCAGCGACATCATCAAACTTTTGATTATAATTTCGCTTTGATCTTTTGTTTTAGCAACTTCATCTAATATTTTCAAAATAAGTACTTCGCAAAAAGCTTTCTCATCTTCAAGGAAAATTAAATTTAAATTGGTTTGATTGTGATAATAAAACAACTTTTCGATCTCTTCTATTTCTTTTTTATTCGAAAAAAAATTGGGCAGAAAACGTAAACAATGAAATTTTGTAGGTTCAAGCGTTTTAAATGAATGATAATCCTTTGGCGTAAGCAAATAAATATCGTGCTCTTTATAATGATGAGGAATCGAATTTAAGGTATGATTACCACTTCCGTATTCAATATACAGTAATTCAAAAAAGTTATGACGATGAACCTCCTTCTTCCAGGTTAGTTCTTCGACAGAATAAATTTCGAAATCTTTGTATATAAAAAAGGTGTTCTTCATAATCCTTAATTTGTACAAATATAACCGATATTTTTACATCGGTTTATAATTATGAACCTATTTACTTTGCATTAAGATTTAAAACCCAAAAGACTACATTATGATCTCAGATACAATAAAAATAGGAATTCTTGGAATTGGAGGAATCGGCGGATTTGTTGGAGCTCCTTTAGCAAAAAAGTACAAAGACAGCACCACCAAAATTATATTCATTTGCCGAGGCGAAACCAAAAATGCAATCCAAAACGAAGGTTTATTATTTGAATCTAAAGGTGTAAAAGAAACTATATTTCCGGATTTAGCATCAGATAATCCAAGTGAAATTGGGATTCTGGATGTATTAATTCTTACTTGTAAATCTTATTCTATAAGCAATATATTGTCTACTTATAAAGATTGCATAAATGCTGAAACTATAATAATCACTTTGCAAAACGTGGTAAATGCAAAAGAAATAATTCGTGAGACTTTACCTGAAGTTAGCCAAATTATGGAAGGTTGTATTTATGTGGCTTCGAACGTTAAGAAACCCGGATATGTACAACATGTTGGCGGACCAGGAAAAATTTTCGTAGGCGGTAAAGAAAATAATCCATTAATTGATTTATTAGTTAGCGGTGGTTTAGACATAACTTATGTTGCAAATATCAACCAAATTTTATGGAAGAAATATTTATTCGTTGCACCCGTTGCGGCAATAACTTCTGCTTATAAAGTTACTTTTGGACAACTTTTAGCAGATCAGAATCTAATGCATATTCTTGAAAATATGATGATCGAGATTCAGTCGCTGGCAAGTAAAAACAACATCAATTTGACAAAAGAAGATATTGAAACATCTAAAGAATTATTGACTAAATTTCCGTTTGAATCTAAATCATCTTTGCAATTGGATTTTGAAAACCATAATCAAACCGAGAAACAATTTTTAGTAGATTATGTGATTGAAAACGCTGGTAAATATGAAATTGAAACTCCATATTATAATGGCGTAAATGAGAAAATTAATACTCTTTATGAGGTTTCTTAATGAAACATAATTCATTTTGCTGGACTAAAGTCCAGCTCTAAAATATAGGCCGAGCCGTTGGCTCTTTTTTATCTTTAAATGCGAAAGCATTCCAATTTTAAAATTCCGCAGGAATGATCACTATTGTAGGGCTGGACTTTAGTCCAGTCTAATTTTAAATATTTATCATCTCTCTCCAATTTTAGCGCTTTTTCAAAATCATAATCTCATAAAAAATATGTTTTCTCGCCTAGCCCCGATCGAAACGGCATCCTTTTATGTGGTCCCTCCCGAAGTTTCGGGATCGGGACACCATAAAAGATACAGTGTAGAGCGGGAAAAATGGTCTTACAAAACGATAAATGATCTGCTCCTTAAAAAAAGTAAACTTAAAAAAGTCCTTATAATAAAGGGACTTTGGCAGTTTTTAATACTTGTCTATACAACAATAAGAAAATATTATGACAAAATTATTTCATAATCAGAAAAACCGTCATACATTTGCCTAACAGTGTTAGATTATTTAATACTCAATCAAAATGGCAAGTAAAGATCGAATTTTAAGACAAAAAGAAGAGACAAGAAATAATATTCTTGGCGCTGCTTATGATATCGTAAAAGAAGACGGCTGGAATGGTTTGAGTATGCGTAAGATTGCTGATAGAATTGAATATACTGCTCCTATTATTTATGAGTATTTCTCTAATAAAGAAGCTATTTTAAATGAATTAACTGGTAAAGGTTTTATTAAGTTAAGCAAAGAGCTTGAAAAAGCAAGAGCAAAATTTGAAAAACCTGAAGATCAATTAGAAGCCATGTGGATGGCGTATTGGGATTTTGCCTTCACAGATACCGAAATGTATCAGGTAATGTTTGGTGTACAAATGACGTGTTGTTCTGAACGATGTTCTGCTGCCGAAGCGCCTTACAAGTTGTTTACTTCTGTAATTGCTGAAATAATGAAAAACAGTAATCCAACTGAGGAAGTTATTAAACAAAAATATTTTACTTTCTTTTCTGTTATTCATGGCTTAATTGCGATTAATATCATTAATAAAAGTGATATTTTGGAAACTATAAATGCCCAAATCCTGAAAGATGCCATTGGTGGTATCATCAAATCAATACAATAAAAAAATTTCATTTTTACTTAACAGTGATAAATGATTTAATTAGGTAATAAAAAGTACTTTTGCAATTATTACTTAACAGCGATAAATAATTTAATAGAGTAATATAGAACCTTTTTTTCTTGTTTTACTTAACAGTGATAAATAATTTAATACCAATTTTTAAATAGAATTGGGTAGGCTCTTTATATAAAATTTTGCGCTTTACCACTTAACAACGTTAGATAATTTAATATAATTAAGATGAATATCGAGAATGCCAGAATACCAAAGAATTTAATCCAAAAGAATGTCCAACAATTTAAAACCAATACTAAAATGAAAAATGTAATTATAACCAGTTTTATTCTGGCATTAGTGCTAAGTAGCTGTGCAGATAAGTCGCAAGCTCCTGCAGCTCCGGCGGCTCCATTATTACCTGTTTTAGCGATAAAAAGCGAAAACACAACTACAGACGCTGAATATCCAGCTTCAATACAAGGAACCGTTGATGTTGAGATTCGCCCACAAGTAAGTGGAAATCTTGAAAGAGTTTACGTAGACGAAGGTGCTTATGTAAGTAAAGGTCAAACTTTATTTAAAATAAACGAACGTCCGTTTCGTGAACAATTAAACAATGCTTTAGCAAATCTTCATGCTGCCGAAGCTGCATTGATTAACGCAAACTTAGAAGTAGATAAATTAACTCCTTTAGTACAAAACAAAGTAGTTTCTGATTATCAATTAAAAACAGCTAAAGCTTCTCAAAAAATTGCTGCTGCAAATATTGAACAAGCAAAAGCGATGGTAGGATCTGCTAAAATTAATCTAGGATATACTACGGTTACAGCTCCAGTTAGCGGTTACATTGGCAGATTACCTAAAAAACAAGGAAGTTTAGTTTCAGCAACTGATGTTGAGCCTTTAACTAATTTATCAGACGTTCATGAAGTTTATGCTTACTTCTCTTTAGGTGAAACTGATTTCATCAACTTTAAAGCGCAATATGCAGGTAACAGTTTAGGAGACAAACTAAAAAAATTGCCTCCGGTAACTTTGATTTTAGCTGATAACAACGCTTATCCTCAAACCGGAAAAATCGATATGGTAGACGGCCAATTTGACAAAACGACTGGTGCTATTACTTTAAGAGCAACTTTTCCTAATACTGGCGGAACTTTACGTTCAGGAAATACAGGAAAAATTCGTTTAGGTCTTCAACATGATGATGCTCTTTTAGTACCACAATCCGCTACTGTAGAAATGCAGGATAAAGTTTTTGTTTTCACAGTGAATAAAGAAAATAAAGTTGCCAAAATGCCAATTACAGTTATCGGAAAAAGCGGTACCAACTACCTTATTAAAGACGGTGTAAAATCTGGTGACCAAATTGTATTAAGCGGTATCGACAAACTTCAGGAAGGACAAGTAATTCAGCCTGAAAAAACAACTACAAAAGTTGCCCAAGTAATTAATCAAAAATAATTTTTACGAAAATGTTCAAAATATTTATACAAAGACCAGTACTAGCTACCGTTATCTCCATTTTATTGGTGATCCTGGGTATACTTGGACTTACGAAATTACCCTTACAACAGTTTCCTGATATTGCACCGCCATCGGTTTTGGTGACGGCTGTTTATCCGGGAGCGAACGCAGAAACGGTTTTACGTTCTGTGGCACCATCTCTGGAAGAATCTATAAATGGTGTAGAAAACATGACTTACATGAGTTCTACAGCCAGTAATGACGGATCTCTTGCTATTACAGTTTTCTTTAAATTAGGAACAAATGCAGATCAGGCAGCGGTTAACGTGCAAAACAGAGTTGCTCAGGCAACTAGCCAATTACCTGCCGAAGTTGTTCAACAAGGTGTAACAACTGCGAAACAACAAAACAGTTTCATCATGGCGATTGGTATGTATACTGATGATGAGTCAAAATACGATCAGACTTTTGTTGCCAATTATGCACAAATCAATATTATTCCGGAGATCAAACGTATTCCCGGAGTTGGTTCAGCAAGTATTTTTGGAGGTGTAAAAGATTACTCGATGCGTGTTTGGTTGAATCCAACACAAATGTCGACTTACAAAGTTACACCAAACGAAATCATGAGTGCAATTCAGGATAAAAGTTTGGAAGCTGCTCCGGGTAAATTTGGAGAAAGAAGTAAAGAAGTTTTCGAGTATGTTATTAAATACAAAGGAAAACTTACCAAACCGGAGGAATATGAAAATATTGCGATTCGCTCTAATGCAGATGGTTCTGTTCTTCGTTTAAAAGATGTTGCAAGAGTTGAACTTGGTGCCTATTCTTATAACAGTTTAACCCGTTTAAATGGTAAAAAAGGAGTTGTAATTGGTATAATTCAGTTAGCAGGTTCTAATTCAAATGATATTCAGGTTGCCATTAATAAATTGATGGAGAAAGCCTCAAAAGATTTCCCTAAAGGAATAAAACACAACATTTTTTATAGTACAAAAGTTGCCTTAGATCAATCTATAGAGCAAGTTCAGCATACTTTACTTGAAGCGTTTATATTAGTATTTATCGTAGTATTTATATTCCTTCAGGATTTTAGATCAACATTAATCCCGGCTATTGCTGTACCTGTAGCAATTTTAGGAACGTTCTTCTTCATGCAGTTATTCGGATTTTCGATCAACCTTTTAACGCTTTTCGCTTTAATTCTGGCGATTGGTATTGTGGTAGATGATGCGATTGTGGTCGTCGAAGCCGTGCATGCTAAAATGGAGCACAAACATCTGTCTCCAAAAGTAGCAACTCATGAAGCAATGCACGAAATAACGGGTGCTATTATCTCGATTACGTTGGTAATGGCTGCTGTATTCCTGCCGGTTGGTTTTATGGAAGGCTCAACAGGAGTTTTCTATCGTCAATTTGCTTTTACGATGGCAATTGCAATTGTAATTTCAGCAGTTAACGCTTTGACTTTAAGTCCTGCACTTGCTGCATTATTCTTAAAAGACAATCATGCAGCACATGAAGGTGATGCTCCGTACGTGAAAAAAGGATTTAAAGAAAAATTCTTTGCCGGATTCAATAACAGTTTTGATTCCTTAACCAACCGTTATGTTGGAGGTTTGAAATTTTTAATCCGCAGAAAATGGTTAAGTTTAGGAGGTTTGGCATTAATTACTGTAGCAACAGTTATTATGGTTAAAACAACTCCGGCTGGATTTATCCCTACAGAAGATCAGGGATTTATTGCAATTGCTGTAAACACACCTTCTGGAACATCTTTAGACGGAACTCAAAAAGTAATGACTGAAGCTGAAAATACTTTAAGAGGTTTAGATGCATCTCGATTTGTAACAGCGATTTCAGGATTCAATTTATTGACGAACTCTACGAGTCCATCTTCAGCAGTTGTTTTCGTATTGCTTAAACCAAATGAAGATCGTGGAGATATTAAGAATATTGACGAAATCATGAATCAGGTTCGTGGTAAACTTGGAAGTATTTCCGGAGGAAGTTTCTTCGTATTTAGTTTCCCAACCGTTCCCGGATTTAGTAACGTCGAAGCTCTAGATTTGGTACTTCAGGATAAAACCGGAGGAAAACTGGATAAGTTTAGTGGAATTTCTCAAAACTTCATTGGTGAATTAATGAAACGTCCTGAAATTGCAGTAGCATTTACTTCTTTCAAAGCCGATTATCCTCAATTACAATTGGATATTAACGATGAAAAAGCGAACCAATTGGGTGTGAATGTAAAAGACATTTTACAAACCATGCAAACGTATTTTGGTAGCGCACAAGCTTCTGACTTTAATAGATTTGGTAAATATTACCGAGTTGTTGTTCAGGCCGATATTGCTGACAGAGCTGATCCGTCATCAATTGACAGAGTTTTCGTTAAAAACAAAACTGGCGAAATGGTGCCAATAAATACTTTAGTAAAACTAACTCGTATTTATGGTTCAGAAACCGCTTCAAGATACAACTTGTTTAATTCGATTTCGATCAATGCGATTCCGAAACCAGGATTCAGTTCCGGAGATGCCATTAAGGCAATTCAGGAAGTTGCAGCACAACAATTACCTGCGGGTTATGGTTTTGAATTTTCAGGACAAACTCGTGAAGAGATTTCTTCTGGAGGTCAGTCAGCAACGATTTTCTTACTGTGTTTGATATTCATCTATTTCTTACTTGCTGCACAGTATGAAAGTTACATATTGCCATTGGCCGTAATCTTATCAATCCCTGCAGGTATATTTGGAGTATTTGTTGCCATTGGATTAACTGGAATCGAAAACAATATTTATGTACAAGTTGCATTGGTAATGCTTATTGGACTGCTCGCCAAAAATGCCATCTTGATTGTAGAGTTTGCCGTCCAGAAACGAAAATCAGGGCAGGCATTAGTAAGAGCATCAATAGATGCAGCAAAACTACGTTTACGACCAATTATCATGACATCATTAGCATTTGTTGTGGGATTAATTCCAATGATGAGCGCAAAAGGTCCATCAGCACAAGGTAACCACTCTATTAGTATTGGTGCCGCCGGAGGTATGATATCAGGAGTAGTTCTTGGGTTATTTATTATCCCGGTTCTATTTATCATCTTCCAACATTTACAAGAAAAGGTTTCTGGAAAACCAGTAGCCGCAATTCATAACGAAGAAAAATAAAAATGGAAAACTATATAACGACAATCCTGGTGGCCATTATCATTGGCATCGGATATATATCTTATAAAATCTCAAGAGATCTTGATAACAGAAAAGATACTTGTACAGAAATCTAACCCTTTGGGGGAAATTTAAAAGAAACTTTAACACATAGAAACATAGCCTTTTGTGTCTAGAAAAGAGATCAAAAGAAACAAGTTTCCACACATAGCTAAACTATGTGTATTTAAATTAGTGAAACGACTTTTTTAAAATATTCAAAAAACTATGTTCCTATGTGTTGAAAATAATTGCATCCAACGGGTACAGAAATTTAATAAAAGAACGAATGAAAAATTATATAACCAAAATCGTGATGATCGCCATTTTGATCACGACAATAATATCCTGTAAAGTTTCGAAGGATATTGAAACTCCAAAAGATGCATTTCCTGAAAATTTCAGGAATGCATCGGTTTCAAAAGATACAACGAGTATTGCTGATCTGGAGTGGAAAAATTTCTTTACAGAAAAAGATATTATTCAGCTTATCGATAGCGCTGTAGCCAGAAACAATGACCTACAGATTGCTACTAAAAATATTGAAATTGCACAATACAGATTCACACAATCAAAATGGGGAAATGTTCCTCAGATTAACTTAAATGTAAGTGCAAGCACAAGCAATCCTTCTGACAATAGTTTTACAGGAAAAAATTTGGGTCAGGCTTTAGGTCAAAACCATATTGATGATTATTCTGCCGGAGCAACACTTTCGTGGGAAGCTGATATTTGGGGTAAAATCAAAAATCAGAAAAAAGGAGCTTTTGCAGGTTACCTTCAATCAGAAGAAGTAAAAAAAGCACTGCAGACTACTATCGTAGCCAATGTTTCTAAAGGATATTACAATCTTTTAATGCTAGATGCACAATTAGAAATCGCCAAACAAAACTTTAAATTAAATGATAGTACAACCAATATCATTAAATTAAAATACGATGCTGGTCAGGTTACTACTTTAGCGATTCAACAATCTGAAGCACAGAAATTAGTTTCAGCACAATTGATTCCTCAATTAGAGCAAAATATTGCCATTCAGGAAAATGCTTTGAGTGTTCTAACAGGATCATTCCCGAACTCTAAAACAAGAACAACTCGTTTAAGTGCTCTTGAAGTTAAAAACAATAATGCAATCGGAATCCCGTCTTCATTAGTAAGCCGCAGACCGGATGTAAAAAGTGCCGAATTAGCGCTTAAAGTAGCCAACGCAAATGTTGGAATCACAAAAGCCGATTTGTATCCGTCACTTAAAATTACGGCTCAAGGCGGCGTAAATTCGTTCGAAACCAGTAATTGGTTCAACATTCCGGCTTCATTGTTCGGAACTGTTGCAGGAGGTTTAACACAACCTTTACTAAACAACAAAAAGGTAAGAACACAATACAATATTGCCGTTGCCGAAAGAGAAAAAGCAGTTTTAAGCTTCAGACAATCGGTTCTTGTAGCCGTTAGCGAAGTATCTGATGCTTTGGTAAAAGTCGAAAAATTGCAACAGCAAGAATCTTTCCTAAAAGAAAGAGTAAAAACCCTGCAACAAGCCATCAAAAATGCCAATTTGTTATTCAAAAATGGTATGGCTGAATATCTAGAAGTTCTTTCTGCGCAAGCAAATCTATTGCAAAGCGAGCTAGAACTGGCAAACATAAAAAGAGAGCAACTTTCTGCCAATACCGAATTGTATCGTGCATTGGGCGGTGGTTGGAAATAATACCCGTTAATTATTTATTTTTTGAGATGAAAACGCTGTGAGACTTTTAGTTTCATGGCGTTTTTTTATTGGGAGCTATTTCCCGCTATCCGCTGTATCTTTTATGGTGAACCCCACCATAAAAGGATGCCGCTACTATCAGGGCTGGGACATTCGGTTTCATAAGAAGTTTTACACACGGATGACGCAGATTCTCGTACCATTTCCATCCCAACCTTTATTTTTCAGTTTATTTTTTTATTTTTGATCAAATTACTTTTACGAAGAAAAATACCATTTCCATAATTAAAATTGAACCCATGAAGAAAATAACTTGCATCGCACTTTTAGCTTTACTATTTACAAATTGCAAAAAAAATAATTCGGATGAAGAATTAAAACCAGTACAAAAAACAGCAACTACAAATGCTGTAGTAAAAAAAGAAAAAGTAGAAGAGGAAGATTGTAAGGATATCGAAGTAGAAATGGGATCCGGAAGAGAATGTATCTTAAAAAATACAGATCTTGATAAGGTCTATCAAAATATTATAAAAAATAAAGAAGTAGATGAATCAGAATATTTTTTAAAGACAATTCCAAACGAGAAAAAATCTGTTGAGATTAATAAAAACGGATTAATCTCAATTGATTATGAAATCACAAAAGATAAAGTGGCTATTGATATGAATTACGAAGGCGGTGTGACCGAAATAACGCTGGAAAAAATAAAAAATACAGTAAAAAGAAGTATTTATCATTATGCAGATTAATCCCTAAAATGAAATAAAAAATATACGAAAAACGTATATCAACTTTTCCATTAAACCGCTATAAAGCTTTTGAGTTTTTGGCGGTTTTTTTTATGAGAATTCCATCATAATTAAATACTTTTGATAGTAACTAATTATTCTAAAATGGCAATCGATCAAAATAAATACCTTAATGCTTTACAATCAAAGTTCGAAAGCTACGCTCCTGTTTCTGTGCAATCCTGGCAATTAATTGAGAACATTATTGCAATAAAATCGATCAAAAAAGGAGAACTACTTTTGCAAAACGGGCATGTAGCAAAAGAAATTCACTTTATCGTTAAAGGCGCTTTAAGAGCTTTTATAACTGATTCGGCAGGGAATCTTTACAATAAAAACATTTTTCTCGAAGGAGATTTTGCAGGTTCTACAGTTTCTTTAATACAGCAAACTCCTTCTGATTTTGCCATTGAAGCTCTGGAGGATTCAATTTTGATCAACATCAACTACAAAAAATACCGAGAACTGATCTTTCAAAACGATGATTTAAAAAGCTTTTATATTGCTTATTTAGAAAAAAATTGGGTAATTGAAAAAGAGCAAAGAGAAATCTCAATTGTCATGGAAAATGCTACCGAAAGATATCTGGATCTTTTATCGAAACATCCTGATATTTCAGAGCGAATTCCGTTACTGCACATTGCATCGCATTTAGGAATTACACCAACACAATTAAGCCGCATTAGAAAAAATCTCGAAAAAGATTTGTAACTCAACATATGTAAAGG
The DNA here is from genome assembly GCF_044007395.1 of Flavobacterium sp. FlaQc-57. Lineage (NCBI taxonomy): Bacteria > Pseudomonadati > Bacteroidota > Flavobacteriia > Flavobacteriales > Flavobacteriaceae > Flavobacterium > Flavobacterium sp. FlaQc-57. The sequence goes on along the minus strand of NZ_JBIPDA010000003.1, from coordinate 210,648 downwards.
TTTCTCATAAAAGCTGTAATTATCTTTGTTCCATATTCTGCATAATTATTATCAAAATGAAAAATACAATTCTCATCGAAGACAATATAAATAACCTAACCGGTTTATGGAAAACTGTTGGAACTCCTTTCCTATCTTATCACAAAAACGAAACTTTCGAATATTGTAAAATCGAAAATTCAGACTGGCCCAATAAATTATGGTTCCGTAATGATATTACCAAAAATGATCTTCCAGATATAAAAAAAACGATGCAAGATAATTCAGGCTTGGTTTTACCTTATTGGGATATTTTTAAAACAAAATCTTATGAAATACTTGATGCTTATGGTTTTAATATAAAAACCGAACAAGTTGCAATGGCATTGAAACTAAATCACAAATTTGTAGTTCAAAATAGTCTTAGTTTTAAAAGAGTTTCTAATGAGCAAGATGCTAAAATTTGGTCGGACTTATATCCAAATGCTTTTGGTTATGTTATTAGCAAAGAAATCCTGATTCACAACCACAATAATGTGCAATTTTATTTGGTTTCCTTAGAAGAAAAACCAATTGGAACTTTTATGCTTTTTCAAACTCAAAAAAATATCGGAATTCACGGTGTTGGCGTTATTCCTGAAATGCGACGAAAAGGTTTTGCCGAAGAAATCATGAAATTTGCACTTAATCTTGCTATTGATTTAAAAGCCGATTATGCTTTATTGCAAGCATCCGCAATGGGAAAAGACATTTATACCAGATTAGGATTTGAAGATTTGTTTGTGATTAAAAATTATATTTTGAAAGCGGAGTAAATAGTACATGGATAACGCTTTTATTATCATTTTTCTTTACACTCTTTTTATGTCATCCTGAGCGAAGTCGAAGGATCATTGGTTACTCAAGTTGCGAGACCTCGACTCCGCTCATTCTCACACCAAAAACTGAGACTGAAAACTGAGACTGAAACTAAAAAACTAAACAATGTCTCAAATGCCCCTAAAATAGTCTTAAATACATATTTATTCAAAAAAATAAGATTCGTAAGTTTGTAATACATTAACTAATAACCTTTTAAAAAACAAACCTATGAAGAAAGCAAAAATTATTTTCTGGATTACTACAATTATTATCTTCTTATTTGAAGGCGTTATGCCGGCACTGACTTCTCAATCTGAAATGGCAAAAGAAGGAATTAGACATTTAGGATATCCTGAATATTTTGGGAATGCCTTAGTCGTTTTCAAAATATTAGGCGTATTGGTATTGGTGATTCCATCAATTTCAAAAAATGTAAAAGAATGGGCCTACGCCGGATTTGGTTTCGATTTTATATTTGCATCGATAAGTCATTTCTCTGTTGACGGAATTGGTTTTCAAGGCTTTTTTCCTTTAATCTTTTTAGTGATTTTAGCAATTTCATATATTTATTACCATAAAATTGAGCGTTACAAAAATATCGCTTTATAAAACTTCAAACTGATGATAGAAGTTTTCAAAACAAATGTTCAAGAAGTCGAACAATCTATTTTGATTGTGGGGAAACTTCTTGAGCATTTTCCAAACAGTGCTATCAATTTCGATTTAGAAGATTGTGATAAAATTTTGCGCATTCACGGATCTTCTCTCTCCAACAAAAAGATAATAGAACTTCTTAATTCTTATGGTTATCATTGTGAGGTACTTTTGTAATTATTCCAAAAAACACTTATACAACTGACTATCAAAACTCTAAATAAATAATTAATTATAATTTTGAGTATACTTTAAATCTTCAAAATCAATAAAATGAAAACAGCAGTCAAAGAGAATATTGGTGAAACATTTAAAAAATTAAATAACACCCTTTCTTCTTTTTCAGAAGAAGAATTTAATATTGCACCTTACAAAGACAGTTGGACCGGCGGGCAAACCACCCAACATATTATTCTAGCCAGTTCTGGATTTCCGGAGCTCTTTGCAGGAAATACAAAAAAAACTATCCGAAAATACGATGAACATGTAAAAGAACTGGAAGGTCTTTTTCTAAACTTCAACATCAAAATGGATGCGCCCGATTTTCTAAAGCCGGCAATAACCAACTACAGCAAAGATTCCTTAATTATAGCACTGGCTAAAATAGAATCTGATTTACTTCAGGCTACTGAAACGCATGATTTAACCGTGACTTGTCTGGATTTTGAAGTTCCGGGTTTTGAAAAATTTACTATTTATGAATGGATTAATTTTGCGCTCGTTCATACCCAGAGACATACACATCAATTAAATTCAATTTTTAAGATGTTGACTCAGGTTTAAATTTTATCTTTCAGAACCAAAACCACAAAACCATTTATATGAAATCAAAAAGCGGAGCCGTTTTCTTGTCCGGACTAATTGCAGGAACATTAGACATCGTTGCAGCAATTGTCATTTATGCTGTCATTCTTAATAAAACAACCGGAATAAAAATTTTGCAATCTATTGCAAGTGGTGTTTTTCACAAGGAAGCTTACTCAGGCGGATCACAAATGGCACTTTACGGTTTGTTACTGCATTATTTCATCGCATTTGCTTTTGCCTGGTTTTATTTTACTGTTTATCCGTATTTTTCTTTCTTAAAAAAGAATACTTTTTTAGCTGGAGTAATCTACGGTGTTTTTGCATGGATCGTAATGAATTTAGTAGTTTTACCAGTTGTATTCCCTGTTTTACCAGAAAAACATTTCGATTTTCCTTTACTCTTATCCATACTAATTTTGATATTTTGTATTGGTATTCCAATTGCATTTATTCACAAAAAATATCGTTCATTACGTAAATAGTTTTCAATTGCGGTAAAGAGTCAATAACTTGAAAACCAAAAAAGCGAAACTAATATTTTAGTTTCGCTTTTTTTATTGTCTAAATAAATCTCACTGCTACACTTTTGTTCTTCCGCTTATTAGTGAAATTATAAATAATACTAAAAATATAAAGAATAAAACTTTTGCAATACTAGCGGCTCCGGCGGCAATTCCTCCAAAACCAAAAATTCCGGCTATAATAGCCAAAACAATAAAAATAACGGTCCATCGTAACATAATATTGATTTTTAAAGTTCATAATAAAGACTTTTTAAAGTCTCTTTTCTTGTTATTCAAAGTTGGCTTTTTTCTCTCTGTCACATTAACTCTTAACAATAATTTATTAACTCAATTAACTATAAATCAAATTATTGGTGTAATTTTAGAATTCCTCTTTTTAATTATAAAATTTCCATCTAAATGCTTTTGAGTTAATTTTTTGATCGATTGGATTAACCCTCCCTCCTTTCTCAAAGTAATTTTAGATAAAAATTCGGAGCTATGGATTTAGCCATAACTGAACGTTTTTTAGCGAAGAATAATTTTATTTATCATTCAATATAAAGGTCCTAAAAAGGATTTCTACGCTATCTGAATATTATGAACATCACGGTTATGTAAATTATGTTACTTCTGTAATAGAAACGATCATTTTTGCCGACCATTTATATATTTATTACGGTGCTGCCGATAACACAATTGCGGCGGCTTCTTTGAACTTCAACGACTTATTAATCGAATTAAAGCAAAATCCCAATGAAGACGATATCAAATAAATCAAAAATAGTTTTCCTATCTACGTTTCCGCCAACGCAATGCGGAATCGCGACTTATACGCAGGATACCATTAAAGGAATTACGGATGTTTTTGGCAAATCAATAAATTGCCAAATTTGTGAATTAGTTGATAATCCAAAAGAAAAACCTACACAAGCTTTTACTTTAAATACAAAAAACAAAAATGAGTATACAAAAGTTGCCGAAGAAATCAACAAAGACAAATCGGTTAAATTGGTTCATATTCAACATGAATTTGGTTTATTTGGAGGCAATTATGGCGACTATCTTTTAGATTTTCTAAACGTAATCAAAAAGCCATTAACCTATACTTTTCATAGTGTTATCCCAAATCCGAATAACGAATTGAAAACTTTTGTAAAATTACTTTTGAGTTATAGTAATTCGGTTTTTGTAATGACAAATCAATCTAAAGAAATTTTGATAAATGATTATGGCATCAAAGATGAAATTATTACTTGTATGCCTCACGGAACGCATATTGTAATTTATGAAACTCCTGATCAGGCTAAGCAAAAATTTGATATTCAAGACAGAAAAGTACTTGCTACTTTTGGACTTTTAGGAGAAGGAAAAAATATTGAAACCGGTTTACAGGCTCTTCCTAAAATTATCGAAAAAGAACCTAATGTCCTGTATTTAATTATCGGAAAAACACATCCCAATTTAATAGTTGACGGAGTTGATGCTTATCGCGATAAATTGGAAGCTATTGTTGAAGACTTAAATTTAAAAGATAACGTTCGTTTTATCAATCAATATTTAGACACAGAGGAACTTCTGGATTATCTTAAAGCGACTGATATTTATTTGTTTACGTCAAAAGATCCTAACCAGGCTGTAAGCGGCACTTTTTCATACGCGATGAGTTGTGCTTGTCCTATAGTAGCATCAAAAATTCCGCATACAAGAGAGGTTCTAACTCCGGATTCGGGGATTTTAGTTGATATTGGAAATGCCGATCAATTTGCAGAAGCTACCATTAAATTACTTTCTGATGATAATTTAAGAACCGAAATGGGAATTAACGCTTTCAGAAAAACCCGCGCTTCATCTTGGGAAAATGTAGCCATTACTCATATCAATACGTACAGAGATTTAATGGAAAATCCTGCTGAAATAAAATTCAGTTATCCGGACATTCAATTAAAACATATCAAAAGACTTACAACTGATTTAGGAATTATTCAATTCAGCAAAATATCAGTTCCAGATTTAGAATCAGGATACACATTAGATGATAATGCACGCGCTTTAATTGCGATTTGCATGCATTATAAATTGACTCAGGACAAAGAAGATTTAGCTTATATATTAATTTATTTGGACTTTATTATTCGTTGCCAACAGCCAAAAGGAGATTTTATCAATTATGTCGATCAGGAAAATCGCGAACATATTGAGCAAAATGCCGAAGTTAACCTGGAAGATTCCAATGCAAGAGCAATCTGGGCTTTAGGAACAGTGATTTCAAATGCAGATATTCTTCCTGAAGCAATTTCTAAAAAAGCATCACAATGTTTACTAAACTCATTAAAATGGGCCGAAACGATTCAATCACCACGATCAATTGGTTTTGCTACAAAAGGGTTGTATCTCTATCATACTGCCGTTCCTAATTTGTATGTTTCAGCGATTATCAATAAGCTAAACGCCAAATTGCTTTCAAATTATGAAATCCATGCTACAAATGATTGGAAATGGTTTGAAAATTACATGACGTACGGAAATGGTATTTTACCGGAATCTATGCTTTTTGCTTTTTTAACTACCAATAAACCTATTTACAAAAAAGTAGCTTTAGATTCTCTTGACTTTTTAATGTCGAAAATGTTTACGAATAAAACTTTCAAAGTAATCTCTAATAATGGATGGTTACATAAAGATTCTGAACCGCATGAATATGGAGAGCAACCTATTGATGTTGCCTATACAATTCATACACTAAATTCATTTTATAATGCTTTTGGTACTGCAGAATACAGACAAAAAATGAAAATAGCCTTTAACTGGTTTTTAGGCAAAAATCATCTTGGACAAATTATGTATAATCCAATAAGCGGTGGTGGTTATGACGGACTCGAAAAAGAAAACGTAAATCTAAATCAGGGTGCCGAATCTACCGTGTGTTATTTAAATGCGAGATTATTAATGGAAAACCTGAAAATATCAGAAATTAAAGTTATTCCGTTAATGAAACCTAAATCCGGAATTGCTATTAATTCATAATTAGCGCTACGATAATAGACTGACCAAAATTCTCTGTTTAACCCTGAAAATCCCTTCTTTAAAGAAGGGATTTTTTGTTTACAGCTATTTGCCAACGCAAATTATGTAAAATTATTGTATTGATTCAATGCTAATTATATAAATATCCAGAAAAGTTTTGTAACGTTTTTTCTTTCATTCTAAGATAACTTTAATCATTGGTAATCGAGGCCAAACAATTGTTATAAGCAAATGATTTTTAAGCTATTGATTTAATTTCTAAAACTTACTATTTTGATTCTCATTTTAAAAAATACATTCACCGAAATAGGAAATGCAACTTTGTTTGCTAAGCAGTTTTTTAAAGAGGTTTTTATTCCTCCTTATGAGACAAGAGAGTTCTTGAAACAATGTTATGTTATTGGTTATAAATCGCTGCCTCTGGTAGCAATAACCGGTTTTATTATGGGATTGGTGCTTACGCTTCAATCGAGGCCTACTTTAGTGAAATTTGGCGCAGAATCCTGGTTACCCGGAATGGTAGCCCTTTCATTAATAAGAGAAATTGCACCGGTGATTACGGCCTTAATTTGCGCCGGAAAAATTTCGTCAGGAATTGGTGCTGAACTTGGCTCTATGAAAGTTACAGAACAAATTGATGCCATGGAAGTATCGGCAATTAATCCATACAATTATTTAGTAGTTACGCGAATTTTAGCTTGTACTTTAATGGTACCGCTATTAGTGATTTTTGCTGATGCCGTGGGTATTATTGGCGGTTATGTGGGAATCAATATTCATGGAGACGTCAATTTTTATCGCTATGTCAGTCAGATTTTTCAATCGCTGGAATTTCTGGATTTAATTCCGGCAACTATTAAAACATTCTTCTTTGGATTTTTTATCGGAATGATAGGATGTTATAAGGGATTTAATGCTTCAAATGGAACTGAAAGTGTTGGTAAAGCTGCAAATTCTGCAGTTGTAACAGCTTCTTTAACCATTTTTATTCTTGATATGGTTGCCGTTCAAATAACCGATTTATTCTTCTAAAAATGATTAAAGAGAAAGAAAATACAGCACCTAAAACAAAAGAAAAAAGCAAAACTCCAATCATTGAGATTAAGGATTTGCATAAAACTTTTGGTACAGATAACAAGGTCTTGCAAGGCGTAAATCTTAGCGTGAATAAAGGCGAAGATTTAGTGATTTTAGGACGTTCGGGATCAGGAAAATCAGTTACAATAAAATGCATTGTAGGTTTAATCGAACCGGACAAAGGCGAAATAAAAGTATTCGATGAAAATGTGCTGAATTTGACTAAACCAGAATTAAACGCCATCAGAATTCGTATTGGTTTTTTGTTTCAGAGTGGCGCTTTGTATGATTCAATGTCAGTTCGGGAAAATTTGGCTTTTACCTTAAAAAAACACAAAAAAGAATTGACTGCCGAGGAAATAGAAAATGAAGTTATGGAAGCATTGGACAGCGTTGGTCTAAGCGATGCAATTGATAAGATGCCCGCCGAATTATCAGGAGGAATGCAAAAAAGAATTGGCTTGGCCAGAACTTTAATTTTAAAACCGGAAATTATATTGTACGATGAACCTACAACAGGATTAGATACAATAACATCAAGAGAAATAAGCGAACTTATTCTGGATATTAAACACAAACGCAAAACGACCTCGATCATTATTACACACGATATGGCTTGCGCCAAATTGACTGCCGATCGCATTATGGTTTTAAAAGATGGAATAATTCACGCAGAAGGAACTTATAAAGAATTAGAGAAAAACGAAGACAAATGGGTTCGCTCATTTTTTGAATAAAGTAAAATAAATATTAGAAATCATGGAGAAGCAATCTGGATATACTTGGAAATTAGGAATGTTTGTAACAATTGGTTTGTTGCTTTTTATTATGGCGATTTACTTTATTGGAAAACAAAAAAACCTATTTGGTTCAACATTTCACCTTACATCACGATTTAAAACGGTCAGCGGTTTAGAAGTTGGTAACAATGTACGTTTTTCAGGAATTAATATCGGGACTATTGAAGAAATCAGACTTATAAATGATTCTTCGGTTGTGGTTTCTATGGTTATAAAAGATGATGTAAGGGAATTTATCAAAACAGATGCGCGCGCCAGTATAGGCTCAGACGGATTAATGGGCGATAAAGTATTGACTATTTCTCCCGGAGTTAAATCTACCAAAGTAGTAGAAAACAACGGTGCAATAGCTTCGATTAACGGAATTGAGATGCAGGATTTAATGAAAAGCGTTAAAAAAAGTGTTGATAATGCTGCCGTAATAACTGATGAACTTGCCATTTTTAGTCATAGTATGAATAACGGAAACGGTGCTTTGGCGAGATTAGTTCGTGATGATAAAATGGCAAACAGCGTTTCTAATACGCTTTCTAACTTAGAATCAGGCACAAAAGGTTTCAGCGAAAATATGGAAGCTGCAAAAAGTAATTTCCTGCTTAAAGGATACTTCAAGAAAAAAGAAAAACAAAAAGAAAAACAAAAGGAGGAACAACAAGAAAAAGCAGAAAAGGCTAAAGAAGAAAAGGCTAAAGAAGAAAAAAACAATAAAGAAAAAGAACAAAAAGCCAAAGAGGAAAAAGCTAAAGAAGAAAAAGCTAAAGAGGAAAAAGCTAAAGATGAAAAACAAAAACAAGACAAGCAGAAAGAAGAAGATGCTAAAAAAGCAAAATCTTAATTTATTGAATATAATGTTATGAAAGTTTCGTACAAAAATACAATCCTAAAAGCCCTAAAAGTGACAGGAATAGTAGTCGCAAGTATTTTGCTGCTATTATTTTTGATTCCAATGTTTTTTCCTGGAACAGTAGCTGCTGAAGTAAAAAAAATAGCCAATGAGCGTTTGGATACTAAAATGGATTTTTCAAAGTCAAAACTTTCATTTTTTACTCATTTTCCTTCATTAACAGTTTCGCTTGATGATTTATCACTAACCGGTTCAGCGCCATTTCGCAATGACACTTTGCTTAAAGCAAAACAAGTTGCTTTTGGTATCAACTTAAAAAGACTGATTTTCGATAATGAAGTTAAAATTAATAAATTGTATGTTTCCAAAGCTTTAATCAATATAATGGTGAACCAAAAAGGGCAAGCCAATTATAATATTTATGTTGCTCCCGAAGATCGGGACGAAAAACCAAACGACCCTAACAAACCTGAAGAAGGAACGGCAATTCGTTTAGAACGAATTGATCTCGAAGATTGTCATGTAAAATACAACGACCGCTCTGCCAAAATACTGGTAGACGCAAAAGGTTTTAATTATATTGGAAAAGGAAATTTAAGCGAAGATATTTTCGACTTAAATACAGATGCCAAAATTGATAACCTTGATTTCTATTACGATCGAACAGCTTATCTTAGAAAAAAAGAAGTTCGAGCAGATTTAATTACCCGAATTAACACGCATGCTCTTTCGTTTATTCTTCAAAAAAACGAGTTAAAAATCAACAAATTACCTTTAAAGTTTACTGGCCTCTTCACGATTCTGAGAGATGGATATAAAATAAATATCAAAGCAGCATCTGAAAATACAACCTTGAAAGATTTATTTTCAGTTATGCCACCGGAATATTTAACGTGGATGGACGAAACTGAAATCTCAGGAAAAAGCGATTTACTTTTTACTTTTAAAGGAAATTATAATGTTGCCAAAAAACAAAAACCTGATTTAGCTTTTAATTTAAAAATTGATAATGGTGCCATAAATTATCAAAATGCTCCTGCTCCATTTACCGATTTTCAGATGAATCTTAATGCAATCTTGCCTTCGCTGGATATAGAAAAACTGCTAATTAATCTCCAGACTTTTAAATTTAAAGTAGGAGAAAAAGACTATTTCACGGCTTATTTACGCAGTAAAGGCTTTAATGAAATGACTGTCGATGCAAGTGTAAAAGGGGCACTTGATTTAGCAACCGTTGATGCTGCTTTAGGATTAAATACGATTGACTTAAAAGGAATTTTAAAAACCAATATTAAGGCAAAAGGGACTTTTAGTACATCTAAAAAACTGTTCCCAAAAACTATTGGCGGAATTGCGCTACACAATGGCTGGTTAAAAACTGACTCTTATCCTAACCCAATTAAAAATATAACTTTTGTTGCCAATGTGTTAAACAAAGCCGGAACATTTCAGGATTTAATTGTCGCTGTTGCTCCCGCATCTTTTGTTTTTGAAGGAAGTCCGATGTATGTAAACGCCACACTTTCTGATTTTAATGATTTGGCCTATAATGCCAAAATAAAAGGAGAACTTAACGTTGGCCGCATTTATCAGGTTTTCTCCAAAAAAGGTCTTGATGTAACGGGTTATGCAAAAGCAGATCTTTCGCTTAAGGGAAAACAAAGTTATGCCACGAACGGACAATATAATAAACTTGACAATCGCGGAACTATTGTATTAAAAAATATTAAGACAACATCAGAATTATTTCCTAAAGCCTTTTTTATCAAACAAGGAAATTTCCGTTTCCAAAATGAGAAAATGTGGTTCGAAAAATTCTATGCCTCTTACGGGAAATCCGATTTTGATATTAATGGCTATTTACTAAATACCATAAACTACTTTTTAGAATCGCATGGAACTTTAAGTGGCGATTTCAACATGAAATCAAAACTGATCAATGTTGATGAGTTTATGGCACTTAAAAAAGGTGAAAATACAGACCGTAATCTTGAAGTAGTATACGCCAAAGAAGATCATCCGAAAATGAGCGGCGTAATCATTGTACCAAAAAATCTAAATGTTGCCTTAAACGCAACAGCCGATAAAGTTGAATATAACGGATTGGTTTTAAACAAGCTTTCTGGTAAAATAGGAATTGCAAAAGGCAGTTTCTTTTTAGAAAAAACCACTTTTGATATTATCGACTGCATTTTAGGAATCGACGCAACATACAAAGATGAATCGCCAACTGCAGCGCATTTTGATGCCCATTTTACTGCCAAGGATTTTAGTGTGCAAAAAGCTTACAAAGAAATCCCGATGTTTCATGAAATGGTTTCTGTTGCCGAAAAAGCACAGGGAATTGTTTCTGTAGATTATAAAGTAAAAGGTGATTTAGACGGAAATATGAGTCCAATTTATGAATCTCTTGATGGTGGCGGGACTCTAAACTTGCGCGATGTACAAATAAAAGGACTGAAATTATTTGATGGAATAAGCTCTAAAACCGGACAAAAAGGTTTGGATAATCCTGATATGAAAGGAATTGAAATTAAGTCGACCGTTGATAATAATTTAATTCATATTGAACCATTCACATTCTCTGTAGCAAGTTTTAAACCAACCGTAAAAGGTACAACCAGTTTTGACGGATTATTGGATTTAAGAATGCGATTAGGACTTCCTCCTTTTGGTCTAATTGGAATTCCAATTGTAATTACAGGTACACATGAAGATCCTAAAATCAAGATTTTTAGCAAGACAGGAAAAAAAATAAACGATGCTATTTACGACGAAATACACAACAAAGTAATTCGCGCAGAAAAAGTAAGTAAACCATAAATCAGATTGAAATGAAAACTAAAAAACAAAGTAAGAATAGTGCTTTCGAAAAGTTCGCCACCAACGTTTCTAAAGCTGCAGGAAGTACCACTGCTTTTATTGGTGCTTTTTTAATTGTACTGGTTTGGGCAGTTTCAGGACCAATTTTCGATTACTCTGAAACCTGGCAATTGGTAATCAATACAGGAACCACCATTATTACTTTTCTGATGGTCTTTTTGATCCAGAAAGCACAGAATAAAGACTCACTTGCCATTCAGCTAAAATTAAACGAATTAGTAGCATCAAACGAATATTCGAGTAATAGTTTGGTCGATATTGAAAGTATGACCGAAGAAGAAATGATCATTGTTCAAAAATACTATCACAGATTAAGTGAATTGGCTAAAAAAGATGAAAGCATCAGAAACTCTCATTCTATTGCCGAAGCGCATGAACAGCACGAACGCAAGGATAAAAACAGAACTAAATCACGAACTAAAAATATTACCAAGAAATGAAACTACGTTCGACCGAAACTTTCTGGCCGCTAAAAAATGCGATGAAAAACAGTTATCCCTCCATAAATTCAGATATAAATACTGAAATTTTAATTATTGGCGGAGGAATAACCGGTGCATTAATAGCTTATAAATTAATTAACGAAGGAAAAAAGATAGTGTTGGTTGATCGCCGTGATGTTTGCAATGGAAGTACGGCCGCCAGCACAGCTTTATTACAATATGAAATTGATATTTCGCTCCATGAACTCATAAAAATTAGGGGATTAGAATGTGCTGTTGACAGTTATAGAAATGGAAAAAAAGCCATTTTTGATCTCCGAAATATCATTGATACGATTAAAAGCGACTGCAAATTTGAATTCAGGAAAAGCATCTATTTTACTTCTCTAAAAAAAGATATTCCGTTTTTAAAGAACGAATTCGAATGCAGAAAACAACATGGATTTGATGTAAACTGGCTGGAAAAATGGGATCTTCAAAAACTTGGCTTAAATGCTGTGGCAGCAATAGAATCTAAAACTGCTGCAGTTATGGATCCTTATAAATTAGCCCATGATTTGCTCGAATATTGTCAAAAAAAAGGAATGCAAATTCTTGATCGGACTAATATAATCTCTATTCAAAATCTAAGAGATAAAAGCATAGCACAAACCGAAAATAAATTTACCATTTTTGCTGACCATATAATTCATTGCAGCGGTTATGAAAGTACCGAAACACTTGCTGAAAAAGTAGTTGATTTAAAAAGCACTTTTGTCATTACTTCTGAAAGTTTACCCGTTTTGCCAACTGCTTTTAAGAATGCTGTTTTTTGGGATACATCTTCGCCATACTTGTATTTTAGATCTACTTCAGACAATCGTATTATTATGGGTGGCGGCGACGAAGAATTTAAAGATCCTATAAAACGTGATAAATTATTACCCAAAAAAGAACAATATCTGCTAAAACAATTTCATAAAAAATTCCCTAAAATTGACTTTAAATTAGATTATTCCTGGGCGGGAACTTTTGGAGAAACTCAAGATGGTCTACCCTATTTTGGAAAACCTGATCCTAAAAAAAATGAACACTACGTTTTAGGCTTTGGAGGAAACGGAATCACGTTTAGCGTTATCGGAATGAATTCTATCTTGGATTCAATCAACGATGTAAAAAATCAGGATTTAGAGTATTATAAGTTTGGGCGTTAAAAAAGGTTCTAAGTCGCTGATTTGCTAAGGTTCTAAGTTTTTTTACTTAGTAGATTAGCAACTTAGAACCTTAGTAACTTAAATTACAAATAATCCTGTCTTATTGGTGTAAAAACATCTACCACTTCTCCGGCTTCAATAATTTCAATAGAATGTTCAATATTCGCTGGAATTGAATACGTATCTCCTTCTGATAATTGAAATTCATCACCTCCAAATTTCAAATTGTATTTACCTGAAATTACGTAGCCACTCTGCTCGTTTGGGTGTTTATGGAACGGAACATTATCTGTCGACTTGTACAGCATTTTTGTAACCATAGAATCTTGTCCTATTGACAATACTACAAAATCAACTCCTAAAAACTGTCTCGAAACCGCGTTTTCTTTTTTTACAATGTTTTTCATTTTTTTAAGGTTCTAAGGTTCTGAGTTGCTAAGGTTCTAAGCTTTTTACCTGGTACTATTTTTACTTAGCAACTTAGAACCTTAGCAACTTTATTTAATTATTAACTCCATTTGAATATTACAACGTTTATAAGGTGTTGCTAAACCAAAAACTTTCTGAAAGCCCAACTTGTGATACAGATTTATGGCGGGTTTTAATATTGTATTACTTTCCAGATAAATTTTGCTTGCACCTTGTTCTTTGGCACTATTTACAATTGCTTGTCCCAACAAAAAACCAATATTTTTTCCTTGCGCTTTGGGTGAAACCGCCATTTTCGCCATTTCAAAATCGTACACAGAGTCATTCATTTTGATAAGAGCACAAACTCCAAGTGGCTCATTTTGATATAAAGCAACGAAAATTTTGCCGCCTTTGTTCAAGATGTATTCCTCAGGATTGTCTAAAGCTTTATAATCTGCTGCTTCCATTTCGAAATAAGTTGAGATCCATTCGACATTTAACGATTTGAAAGCTTCAAGATATTGAGGTTCAAATGGTACTATTTTCACATCTTTGCTTTCTCGCAACTTCTTTTGTTCGTTAACTCTTTTAAACAACGTTTTTTGCTCTAATAAATGTTCCCATTCTTCAAGCGCTGCCCACAAATTATGGCTTGATTCTGCTATTAAACCATCTACAGCTGCTTCAACATCTTTTAATTGTAATTTTAATTCTTTAGAAAACCCCCATCCCTGAGCTGTCAGACCTACAATATTTCTACGTTTATCACTGCTTTTTAAACTTTCCTCAACTAACCCCACAGCAATCATTTCCTGAACAATCTTGCTCACAGATGGTTGCGAATGCCCAATTTCATTGGCAATTTCTGTAATTGTTATTTCCTTTTCTTCCATGAGAGTATAAAATACAGGAAACCATTTTGGCATAAAATTCATACCATACGACTCATATATTTTAGCCGCATCATCTGTAATTATTGCTGTCATTAAACGTAATCGACTACCTAAAGCCACTTTACCAACTTTATTAAAAAATTCCATATATAATTAATTACATAACTAGTTATGCAAATGTATTCTTTTTTTAGAAATTAAGTTCATGAGATACTAAGTTTCCAAGTTTTTTTTTGAAAATGAATGACTAGCCCAGATAGAATCGGCATCTTTATTATTGTTTCCTTAAAAATAATAAGATACATGCGAATAACTGAAATAGCTTCCTGAAAAATTCTTAGACGTAAAAAAGACGCACTGCTGTGCGCCTCTACAATACCTTTTGAAGCTAAAAAACTTAGTGTCTTAGTAACTTAAAAAAACTAAGCTGTAATCGCCAACGGACTCAAATTAAACTTATATTCTTTTGGGCTACAATTAAATTTTTGCTTGAAGATTTTAGAGAAGTAACTTCTACTGGTAAAACCAATACAATACACAATTTCGGAAATATTTAAGTCTGATGTTCTAATAAGAATTTCGGCTTTTACAACTCGCATGTGTGTGATGTAATCGTTTACTGTTCTGTTGTGAATTAGTTTAAAACCTTCTTGCAGCTTGTTTGGTGATAGGCCCGTTTTTTTACACAAAGATTTGATACAAAAAGCTTCTTCAGGATTTGCCTTAATCGCTTTAGAAAGTTCTTTTATTTCTTCCATTTCTTTTAAAGTCAGACAATTTACATCTTGCGAAAAAACTTTTAAATCGTCTGAATATTGCTGAATTTTCATCGCTAATATAATTCTCAGAATTCCTTCTTTCATTAAATTCCTAACGATTCCGGTTTGCGAAATGGCATTTAACTGCTCAATTTTTTCATCTATTTTTAAATTATATGAACCAATGTGAAAGAAATTTGCCATTGTATTACTTTCAAAAAAAGCCTTCTTTACTTGATGATTGAAAGAAAAAATTTGGTTTCCTTCCGCAATCTGATCGCCAACAATTATCAACGTAAATTTAGTTTTCACCTCTTTTTCAAAAAGTAAAACATTATCCTGGTTTTGTTTTGAAGCTAAAATAGCGGTTTGAAAAGTTCTAATTTTTCTTTCTTCACCTGTAAAGCCAAAATAATGAGACAAATTTCCTTTTGAACAATATCCAAAATACAAAGGTGCCGACGCATCATTTGTTATATTCATTCGTACGGTATCCGAAAAAGTAACGTCAAACTGAACATATGAAATATTATCGCTAAAGGTGGCTCCGGTAATTACTCCTTTTGCAAAATTATTATCTACTTCGAGTTTAAATTCATCCAAATCAAAAGTTACTATTCCATCAATATTACTATTCAAATCTTCAAATAAATTTTGAACATTTTGTGTGTGTATCGCAACTGTTTTCATTTTGCTTGGATTTAAAAATTTTACAATCAGTTTAATAGATTTTTTTTAAAGAAGTAGTATTCTTGTGTAACAAAATCTGAACTTCAAAGTTCATCTATAAGCAGTTCAAAAGCGTTATATAATTTTCCGCTTTTGTTTTATAATTACTTATAAATGATTATTTTAACCAAAACAAAATATTTCTAAATATAAAAAACCATGAAAAGTTTTTCATTCTTACCGATTAGTACAGCAGATGCTAAAATTCTCATTTTGGGTACTATGCCAGGAACAAAGTCATTAGAAATGAATCAGTATTACGGTCACAATCAAAATAATTTCTGGAAATTTATGTTTACCATTTTCAATGAAGATTTTTCAAATGATTACGAAACTAAAAAAGCATTATTGATTAAAAACAAAATTGCAGTTTGGGATGTTTTGCAATACTGTGAAAGAATTGGAAGTTTAGATAGTGCAATAAAAAACGAAATTGCAAATGATTTTGAAGCATTTCTTAAGCAGCATTCAAACATAAAAACGATTTTATTTAACGGTCAAAAAGCAGCTGCTTTTTTCAAAAAATACGTTCATCTTAATAAAACATATCACCTTTTAACATTGCCATCTACAAGTCCGGCAAATGCCAGTAAATCTTTCCAGTCTAAACTTGACGAATGGAGTATTATCTCTTCATTATAAAAACAAAAAAGATCACAAATTGAACGAATTAATACTTTATTCTGCTTCAAAATATTGAAATCATATAACATTTCTTCTTTAAATTATAACAAAACACTTTATCAATATATCTAATTTTACATCAACAAGTTAAAGCCATTGAAAAGAATAATGCCCGAAAGACTGAGGCTTTTTTAAATATAAAAACTACTTAGAAAACTGTAACAAGTTTAATTATAAAAGAAACATTGGTTATGTTAGTTTATTTTTGAGAAAAGCTATTCTATTTTAGGGTAGCTTTGTTTTTTTAACGCAAACCAAAAACAAAATAATTATGAAAATTCAAACCTATTATAACCACATTCGGTTTTATAAACCGCACCATTTTGTTTTTTATCCCGTTTTGATACTCTTTTTGGTAGCAAGCATTTATTTTGCCTGTACCACAAATGATACACTGATTTGGTTGTTTATTAGTGTTTGTTTTGTGTTTTTATTTTGCCTTGCATTTATGTTGCGCCAGCATTACGCGCTTACGTTACAAAACCGAATCGTCAAGTTAGAAATTCGTTATCGCTACTTTACTTTAACCGGAAAACGATTTGAAGAATTCGAATACAAATTAACAGACGATCAAATATTTGCACTACGATTTGCACCCGATAACGAATTTTTACCTTTACTGGATGATGCACTAAAAAATAATCTTAGCGGAGATGCAATAAAAAAAGCAATTGTACACTGGAAAGCCGATTATAATCGGGTTTAAAAAAGATGATCAACAAACAATCGCTGCTTGATCTATAACGCCTTCTTTCTATAATTAAACAAAATGTAAATTAAAAAAAGAATCAACCAAACTGTAGCAATAACGCCTAAAAAAATGCTTACAATTGAGGAGTGAAGATAATTTGGCTCGTAAAATAATCGCTCTAAAGTAGTTAGTTTTTCAGTTAAAGCCGGTCTGTCAAAAGTATTTCTAATTGCATTTAACGGTTCATCATGATGATCTTTATAAAACAAAACATCTTTAGTCAAATCTTTAGGTACAATACCAGTTTCAATCTTGTATTTCCTCAAAACTGTATCTAACTTTTGAAAGTTATGTAATAACGAATCCTGCTTAAATTTATACAGCAAATTATATCGGTTAACTGCAGCAGTGTATTGTTGTTTCTCGATCGGAATTCCATTTACAGGTTTATAGATCGCTTTGTTTTTAATAAATATGCAAATATTAGAGTCGTAATCCGGATTTATTTGTTGGCCTTTATAAATAATTTCGGTACTATCTTTTAGGGTATTCTTTTTAATTATTCGCTCCAAAAGCTCTTTTTTACCAAAACCTATACTATCCAAAATCGTACTTGTCGCAGCCGAAACTTTATTTAAATCTGCTGTTAACATCTTCAAAGTATCAATACTGTAATACTTATATTCCCGACTATAATATTGATCATACAACAATGTGCTGTCTACAACCTCAATAACCGGATATGGTTTTGGGTATAAAACATTTGTGGGATTAAACAATTTCTCTGAACTGTAAGACGTATAATTATACAAAAACGGACGTAAAACATTCAAAACTGTTTTATCATTATTAAGCTCTTTTTCAGATAATTCTGATTTCAATTTCGCATTCATTCCAAAGCTATAACTAACAAAAAATGAAAAAGTAAAAAATGAAATCAACAGTAGTAAACCGCCAATTTTAAGCAAATTGGCAAATGAATAATTTTGTTTTGAATGATTTTTAAGTAGAAATATTAAGAAAAAAAGCAAAAACAAACCGCTTACAAAAAAGTGCGAAATAGAAACATCATCAAAAAATTTAAACCTATAAAACTCGGTTGTAGTATTGATATTCCCAATTCCTTCAAACGTAAAATAACCGTATAAAAAATATGCTAAATGAATAAATAATAGTACTACGAAAGACTTTACAAAGTATTGTTTTAATTTTTTGTCCATAATTATATTGAGAATTTACTCTCAAATATAGACAATCATATTTTTAATGGCAAATGAGAGTTAAAAATGTCTAACAAAAAAAAAGACACACAACAGTGCGTCTCTATGTTAATACCTTTGAACCTTTTACCTCTCCAAACCTTTAAATTTTTCAAAAAAACGTTACTTAACTTCAAAACCTTCCTTAACAATTTCTTTTTCAACCTTATCAATAAGTTTGTTTGTTTTTCCGGTTAAACGTTCTTTCTTCCAATCGCCTTTGGCATAAATAAGCATCGTAACAATTGCTGTAATTACGGTCGAAATTGGGAAAGCCCACCAAATTCCAGTTGCTCCAAGCGGTGTATTATGTGATAAAACATAAGCCAATGGAAATTGAAGTACCCATTGTGAAACCAGAGTTAAAATCATAGGAAGCGTTGTATTTCCAACTGCTCTAAAAACACCCAGCAAACACATTTGCAGTCCAAGAAATCCCCAGGAAAGACACGTTATTCTTAAAAAAACTGTTCCACCAGATATGACTTGTGGATCATTTGGTACAAAAAAAGCAATTAAATGTGGAGCTAACGCATAAGCTATTATTCCAATTCCGGTTAATAAACCAAAACCTAAATAAGCACCTAATTTTGCGATTTTTCCGGCACGTAACATATTTCCGGCACCAATATTTTGACCAACTAAAGTTGCGATAGCCATTGAAAGTCCCAACGCCGGAATCATTATTAACTGAATCAGGTTTGATCCCGCACCATACGAAGCAACAGTTGTTGTTCCAAAATGTACGATCAAAAAGGTAATAGCCGTTAAACCAATTGCGCGCATTGATTGTTCTATTGAGGATGGAAAACCAATTTTAAACGCTTTTTTGATATGTTTATAATCAGGTCTAAAATCTTTCAACTGCAAGTGAATTCCATGTTTACCTCTAAATAAAATTGCAAAACCAATAATTATGGCCAAACTCTGTGTTGACAAAGTAGCCAAAGCAGCTCCTTTTACCCCCATTGCCGGAATAAAATTCCATCCAAAAATAAACAGCGGATCTAAAGCAAAATTTAGAATCACAGTTCCCAATACAATATAAACCGGCAAAGTAACACGCCCCACACCACGCATAACTGACTGAAATATCATAAAGCTGAAACTAAAAACCAATCCGATAAAAGCGATTCGCATAAAACCCAAAGCATTTGTATAAACCTGCGGCGTTACTTTAAGCAAATACAAAAAATACGGACTTAAGCAGTAACCAATAATCGACAAAACGATCGACGCTGTAATGACCATTAATAATGTTTGAGCTGCAACATGATTGACCATTTGCTGCTGCCCTGCACCAAAATATTGTGCAATAAGTATTGATCCCGCAATTGCCAATCCGGTTCCTAAAGCAATCATCAGGAAAATGACTGGTGTACTTACAGACACCGCCGCGACAGCATCTCCGCCCAAACGTCCCACCCAAAAAGCATCAACTAATTGGTATGCGGCTTGTAGCAAATTGGCAATCATAATTGGAACTGCCAATTTTAATAATGATGAAAGTATCGGACCTTCTAATAATTCACTTTTGTTCATTTTTAGTTTTCTGTATTTGTATTAATTTTTTCTTTGCCACGAATTGCACGAATTTCCACGAATTCAAATAGAACTTCTTTGCTTTACTATATTAGAAACTAGTGTAATTCATGGCAAACTTTTTTATTCAACTAAAGTGCATCAAGTTTATCTGCAAAACCTTTAATAGTTTCTAAAGCTTCTGTTCTTTCTTGATCCGAAAAAACAGCCAAAACCTCATCTTCTGATTTTCTCATCAACAACCGTATACTTTTTGCTATACTAACTCCTTCTGCTGTCAGACTTACTATATTTTTTCTTTTGTCTATTTCATCTTTTTGAATTTCAATTAATGCTTTTTTTTCTAAAGCATTTACACTTCTTAAAATAGACGATTTATCCCGCATCGTAATGTCTGAAAGTTCTCGTTGTGACATACTTTTTCGTTGCAAAATCATAATTATTGGAAGTTGTTCTTGTTGCAAATTAATACCAGCTTCCGTCATGAGTGTGTTTGTATGACGGAAAATAGTGCGCTTAATTCGATGAATCTGAAAGAAAAAACTGTTTGAAATTTCGTCTTTAAAGGCATCAAAATCTGTTTTATTTTTATCCATATTGCAAATTTACAAAAAAGAGTGACATGTCAACTAAATTAAATAAAAATTCGTATTTAACTGATATTCAGAATCAATTATTAAAATAATAAAACTAAAAAGTCAAATTGAATGATTTTTTTTGTTAACTTTAAGTGTTAAAATGTTATCAATAAAATCTAAAAATAAGTCACATGAAAAAATTATTTTGTTTTTTGATAGTTCCCCTTTTTTTCTCTACAATTCAGGCACAAACCACTGCTGAAATACCAGTTGAACCCCCTTTAACTGTTTTACAAAATGATATCGAAACTCCATCTCAAGATTATGATGTAGCAGATTTACCTTGGTATGCAAGACGTTTTAAAGTAACTGCAGGTGCTTTTTTTCCCGTAAATAATACTCAGATTCAGGTTGGTACTAATAATGGAAATCACGGTACGGAAATAGACCTCGAAAATGATTTGGGCTTCTCAAAATCCAGCAGCTCATTTATGGGAACTTTTGACTGGCGCATTTCAAGAAGATCGAGATTGGGATTTGAGTTTTTTGCTCTTGACAGAAGTTCGACTAAAACCTTAGAAAAGCAAATTGATTTTGGTGAACATACTTACAATATAAATACAAGAGTAACTGCAATGTTTGACGTTCAAATTGCAAGAATTGCTTACGGTTATGCTTTTTTATCTAAACCAAAGTTCGAAGCCGGTTTATTAATTGGTGCTCACGTACTTTTTGCAGATTTGGGCTTACGTGTTGATGCCAATCAAGCGAGTTTAGAATACAGAGATAGTTTTAATTTCACTGCTCCATTACCTGACATTGGCGTATGGGGAGAATTTGTTTTGGCAAAACGTTGGGGCTTGTACGTGAATGCGAATTATCTCGCCGTAAAAATCGATGATATAGACGGTCGAATTGTCAGCTATAATTTAGCGGTGTCATATAATGTATATCAAAATTTTAGCCTTACTGCCGGATATACTGGTCTAAATTTTAAAGTAGATACCATAAAAGAGAGACTAAACGGATATTTGAAATGGGGTTACAACGGACCAACTATCACAGCGGTTTATACCTTTGGAAATCATGTTAAGCTTTATAAACATTAGTTTCTTTTTAAGGTACTGAGGTTCTGAGATTCTAAGGTACTGAGGTGCAAAGGTGCAAAGGTTAAAAACCCGAAACTTGAAACCTGAAAACTGAAACCTCAAACTTGAAACCTGAAACAATAAAAATAACAAACCCGATATCTTCATAAAAGACATCGGGTTCATTGCTCAACACAAACTTAATTCAAAATAAACTCAATTAACTTACTTTTCTATTGGAGTAAATTTTACAGCTGTTCCTCCGCCGGCTGCCAGTTTAATATCCAATACTGTTTTACTGTTTACTCTTTGTTTTGAAATCGAAACCGGATATGGATTTGTTTTATAATTTGCACCTGCTCCGTCTGCATAAATTTCGGCTTCATATTCTTTGTCTTTATCTAAAAATGATAAATCAACTTTTAAATTTCTCGCAAAACTATTTGTAATAGAACCTAAATACCAATTTTTATCCTCCCAGTCTTTACGGGCAATTGTGGTATATTCTCCTATTTTAGAATCCAACACTTTTGTATCTGACCAATTGCAGGGGACATCTTTAATGAATTGAAATTCTGGCTTTCCTTCGTAGTTTTCAGGCAAGTCTGAAGCCATTTGTAACGGACTATAAATAATGACATACAAGGCCAATTGATTAGCTAAAGTGGTTTGCACTCTTGCTCCCGAAGGCGTTTTATAATCAAAATTGAAATTTCCTGGTGTATAATCAAAAGGTCCTGAAAGCATTCTTGTAAACGGTAAAGTCGTTAAATGTTCCGGAGTGTTTCCGCCATCAACAGACCAGGCGTTGTATTCCTGCCCTCTTCCACCTTCTTGTGACATAAAGTTGGGGTAAGTACGCTGTAATCCTGTACCTTTTATAGGTTCGTGATTGTCGATCATAATATGATATTTAGCTGCGGTTTCCATTACTTTTCTATAATGGCGCGCTCCATATTGGCTATCGTGCCATTCTTTTTTGTCTAAATATTTATTTACATAACCGGTTTTCACTGTATTCACACCCATTTTTTGATACAACTTAAAAGCATCTTCCAATTGGCTTTCATAGTGTTTTGTAGCGCCAGCCGTTTCATGATGTCCTATTAAACGAACATTTTTAATAGCGGCATATTTTGTAATTTCATCCAAATTAAAATCGGGATAGGCTTTTACAAAACTAAATGCAGATCCGTCAGCAGTCCAGTCACCGTCCCAACCTTCATTCCAACCTTCGACCAGAACGCCGTCAAAATTATTTTTGGCAGCAAAATCAATGTATTCTTTTGTATTTTTTGTCGTTGCTCCATGTTTTGGTCCTTGTCCCCAAGTGTATTTTTCTAAATGCATTCCCCACCAAATCCCAATATATTTTGAAGGTGTAATCCAAGATAAATCTTCAATTTTAGAAGGTTCATTAAGATTTAGCATAATTGTAGATGTCGCCACTTCACCAGGAGTTTTACCTACTACAATAGTTCTCCATGGGGTTTTAAAAGGTGTCTCGGCATATACTTTTACACCATCAGCCCAAGGCACTAATTCACTTTTGTATTGTTTGTCGTTTGTTTTTAACAACGTCATCGAGGCAAAATCGGTTAAATTAGCTTCATGAATAGCCACAAACAGTTTTTCTTTGGTTTCTAATGTCGCCGGAGTATTAATCGTATCGGTTTTACTAATAGGCGTTTTGCGGTAGGTACTTTCGTAATAACTGTTTTCGCGATGCACGGGAATCCACCAAACATCATTATCTGATTTGAAAGTGAATTGTGTGATTTCATTTGAAATTTTCACTTTGTCTAAATGCGGCTGCTTTGGAAACTCATATCTAAATCCTAAACCATCATCAAAAACCCTAAAAATAATATCAACCAAACGCCCTTCTCCTTTTGACTCTTTCAAATGAACAATTAATTCATTGTGATGATCTCTCACTTTTTTGAATTCTCCCCAAGGCTGTTCCCAAGTTTGATCGGCAGATTTTTCTTCGGTGGAAACTACTTCAAAACCATCTGTCATTTTTTGTATTCCCTGAAATTCAAATCCTAATAATGATGGCTCTATAACCGATTTTCCGCTTGACGTAAAACTATATTGAGGCTGACCAGAATCCGTTAATTCAAAAATCAATTCAGTGTTTTTTCCGGGAGAGCTAATTTTGTATGTTTTTTTAGTACTGCAGGCAAATATTAGTATTGATGCTAAAGCAATGAGACAGTATCTATATTTTATGTTTTTCATTATTTAATTGTATTAATTACAACTCTTATTTAATTTCGTTTAGTAACTGTTTTGCTTTTGCGGGCTGCATTGAGACAAAATAATTAAAAGCCTGATCTAATTTTTTCTGGGCATCGGCATTGCCTTTCTTTTCTATTCGCAGATTGTACATTTTACTGATTTCAGGAAAAACAGTTTCGGTATTTTTAACTCCGGAAAATGCTTTAACTTTTTCGATATACGAGTATCCAAATTCTACTGTTGGTTCAAACATTGTTCCTTCTCCAAAGTCGTTCCATGTGATTAGTTGCAGGTAGTTTAAATTGGCGTTTTTAGCTAAAGAAAGTGTTTCATCGAGAGTCGCACCATTATTGGGTTCTATGGTCCAGCCAATAGCTGCTCCACCACCACCTTCAGCATAAAAATCTTTAAAACCAGGATAAGCGCTTCCTATTGCTACTGAAAGTTTAGGTTTTGTATTGGTATAAAAATTAGTGAGATAAGTGCTGTTTTTATACACCCACGCATATTCTCCCGAAGCATTATTACCTGCTTCAACAGATTGATCCCAAAGGGTTAAAAAAGTTGGTTTTATGGTTAATGTATTAAAAACGTTTGTCCACTCGGCCGGTGTTTGCAATACTATTGGACCAAAATTGAGCAGTAAAGGTTTTCCGTTTACTTTGATGTAATTTTTATCATCAAAATAGTTGGCTTGCATATATGCTAAATCTGTTTTGGCTGCGCCGGTTACTGAAATTGCTTTTCCCGCATCGACAACATTTTTTGTAACTCTGTCTTCGTAAACTATGGCATATTCTAATCCCACTTTGTTTAACATGGCAATAAGTTGCTCTGTATTTTCTTTTACCATTCGATAATCGTTTACGTCGAAAGTGCCATACCAGTCAATTAAAACACCGTCAATTCCTGAATACTTCATTAATAACAAATGATTTTCGATCACATTTTTATCGCCTGAATGATATGGGCCAATTAACGGATAATAATAGGACGCAATTTCTCTTCGATTGTTTGCACCTATGTTGTTCGGATTTTTGTTGGTCATTGTCCAGTGATATCCCCATTTTTTATCGGCACTACTCTCGTTGGTTTCAAACCAAGGCATATAATGAACATAAATTTTGGTGCTATTTGTTTTTTCAATCGCAACAGGTGCAAGTGTTTCTGGTTCTGTAGGTGTATCTGAATTTTTATCATCGCTGCTGCAACCTGCAGCGACTAAAATATTCATGATCCCAAAAAACAATAATGTGATAGATCTTTTCATATAAATTTATTTTTTATAGCGTATGGAATTGCTTTTCCAATTCACTTTGTGCAAATATTTAAACACATAGAAACATAGTTTTTCATAGTCTGAAAAGGCGTTTCACTTTCATCAAAACACATAGCTATGTGTGAGAAACTAGTTTCTTTTTATTCTCTTTTTTATTAATTTCTAAACATAAAATCTATGTTTCTATGTGTTTAAAATAAGCATAAAGTATGTCAGCTTTCCACGACTAACCAACGTGGAAAACTGACATTCAAAATCTAGTTAACAGGATAACCGGGATTTTGTTTTAGATTTTTATTTGTCGTTAAAACTGTGCTTGGAATAGGGAAAATAGCTCTGTATTTTTCAGTTGTTCCTTTTTCCCACCATGGTAAAAAGAATGTTCCAAAACGAATGTTGTCTGTTCTTCTTCTTCCTTCAAAAGTAAATTCCTTAAGCAATTCCTGATCTATAAAATGAAGATCGATTACTGCCGGCATTTCTTCTCCTGCACGTGCTGTGACTTGTTGTAAAAATGGTTTTGCCAAATCTGGAGATCCTAAACGAACGTAACATTCGGCTTGCATCATTAAAATTTCGGCATAACGAATCAAAACAAAATCATGATCACGTTCCCAGGTTTCGCCTGCTTTCATTTCGTACTTTCCTAAACGAACGCCTTGATTATCTTTGGCATCTGCAACACTTGTTACTTCTTCAGTATACGTTAAAGGTTCTCCGTTATCCATTACGATAACCTGCCCTGTTGCCAAATTAATCTGGTCACCTGCAACCATACATTTTTTTCTTTTGTCTGTATCTGCAAAGGCAGAATAAACTCCTGGCTGTGCACACATTCCGTTGGCGCTCCAAGGATAATCACCTATTGCAGAAACGGTTAATTTATGCAAATAGTGACAAGACATTGAGTTCATATAATTTCCTACCGTTCCGGCTTTTGAATCGTAAGGGATTGCGAAAATTATTTCAGGCGATTTTTCGTTTTGCGTTGCAAAATTGGCAAAGAAATCTGGTGTTAAAGTGTACCCTCCAACTTTCTGACACATGTCTAAACAATCCTGCCAACGCGCTGTACCAATAAATGCTTCAGAGTTTAAATACAATCTTGCCAATATAGAATACGCCACATTTTTCGTCAATTTGGAGTACACGATGTTTGATGTTAAGTGCGGAATTGCATCTAGTAATTCTTTCTCAACAAAATCATACACTTGTTTTCTGGTAGAATTTGATGGTAAAGAGGTATCTTCAAAATTGACTACAATTGGCACATTTCCAAATAAATCCAAAAGATTGTAGTAATAATAAGCTCTTAGCGCCTTTAATTCAGCATAAATTGGTGCTTTTGCCGCAGCTGTCAAAGATGATTTATCTACCTGATAGATGATCGAATTGATTTTTGCGATTCCGGTATAGTTGTAGCGCCAAGCCGAAAGTATCATACGGTTATCTGCTTTCCAGGTATGTTTTTGTGCGTCCTGATATTGACCTCCGTCGTACCAGTTTGTTCCTCTTGTTGGGATAGTAGCTTCATCTGAAACCGTTTCATTCAGGAAGAACACATATTCACTAGTTGGAAAATTGTTTGATATATTATCGGAAAATCCTCTTAAAGAAGAATAAGCTCCACCAACTAATGCATCAACTTCCTTTGGCGTGTTTCCAAAGTTTCCGTCTTCTACTTTATCATATAAATCTTCATTTAAATTGGTACATGATATCGTAAAAAGCACGCTTACTAATAACGCTGCTGTTATTTTGATTTTCATTTTCTATATTTTTGAGTTAATTCGCTTAATTGTTTAGCGTAAAATTTAATCCAACAGAAATGGTTGTTGGTCGAGGATAATTATTATATCTGTCAATTCCGGGAGCTGCCAATCCGGTTTGATCCATCACTCCGGTTTGATTAATTCCGTCCTGCGCATTTAAACCAATCTCAGGATCTACACCTTTATAATTTGTAAATACGGCAAGATTTTCTCCCATAAGATAAATTCTCAATTTTGATTTTTTGTATTTTAAAGGCATCGTATAACCAACTGAAACAGTTTGAAGTCTGAAGAAAGAAGCATCTTCAATCCAATAATCTGAATATTTTGGTGCTGATGTTATACCGCTATTCAAGAACTTATCCGGAACATTGAAAGTTGGTAATCTGTTTGGATCGTTTAACATCATATTAGTAGCATTTAATGCTTTTTGACCAAACATTCCGTATCCTGAAATTCCAAGATCAAAATTTCCATAAGTAAAATTCATTCCAAGCCCCATAGTCAAATCTGGCTGAACATTTCCTAAGTCTCTTTTATCAGCATCTACTAAAGCATTTTCTGCAACTATATCTCCAGCTGCATTATAGTACTGAATTTTACCATTTGCATCAAGTCCCGCATTTTTGAATCCCCAGAAAGTTCCAACAGCATAACCCTCGGCTATAATTTGAGAATACTGTCCGGACATACCTGATAAACCATGCAGTGATCCGCTATAAATCACATCTGTTTGATAAGTAGGATTAGATAGTTTTTCGATTTTTTGAACGTTGTGCCCCAAAGTTAAATTGGCATTCCATGAAAATTTGTCGCCTTTTATAATGTCTGCATTCAAAGTAAGTTCAACTCCTTTGTTAGACATTTCACCTACGTTTGCCAGCATTGTTCCAACTAAATAAGGAGGTTGAGGCACTTCGTAAGTATATAATAAATCGCTTGTGTTTTTTGAATAATACTCGAATGAACCTGTAATTCTATTGAAAAGACTAAAATCTAAACCAATATTCAATTGTTTTGTTGATTCCCATTTTAAGTCAGGGTTCGGGTTTTGCTGTGGAGAATAAGCCAAACTCCAAGTTCCTGTAACCGGATCGTAATAGCTATCATTTCCAACACCTAAAATCGAAAGTGATTTATACTCTCCAATTCCGTCTTGATTACCCGTAACTCCATAACCTACTCTCACTTTCAGATTGTCTAACCAGCCTTTTGTCGAGCTCATAAACTCTTCACTTGAAATTTTCCAGGCTGCTGAAGCTGATGGAAATGTACCCCATTTATTGTTGTCTCCAAAACGGCTTGAACCATCTCTTCTTACTGTACCTGTCAGTAAATATTTTCCGTCGTAAGAATAATTTGCACGCGCATAGAACGAAACTAAATTCGATTTTCCTTTATAAGAATAAACATCTCCTAAACGATATCTGTAACCAGCTCCTAAATTGTTATAACTAAAAGCATCAGTTACAAAACCACTACGCTGTGCGCCAAAACCTTCGTAAATATTCTCCAGATAAGAATATCCTGCAAGAGCTCCAATGGTATGTTTGTCAATTACTTTATTGTAGTTCACATATAATTCTCCTTGTGCATTGGCAAATTCTGAATATGTTTTTTGGGCATAACCACCTTCTGTAGCTCCTTCAAGAACTGCATAACTTGGTTTATAGGTGTTCGCCTGAACCGCATTATGTTCGTACGAAATATTGGCTACAGCAAGAAAATCTTTTAAAAATTTGACTTCTGTTTTAAAATATCCTAACAACCTGTGTCTTTCATTATCAGTTGTTCTGTCTGTTAATATTTCAACCGGATTCTCGTAAAGCGTATTAATTATATTTGAAAATTTCCCATTAGAGTCATATATCGGAATGGTTGGATTTAGATTGTACGAACGTTCAAAAATTCGATAATCTATAGGATGCCATTTGTCTACATTGGCAAACAAACCCATATCAAATTTCACCTCTTTGTTATCACCAAGATATTGATAGGCATTAATATTTCCGCTTAATCTTTCTAAACCAGTTTTTTTAATAACACCTTCATTGTTTAGGTAAGAAAGTGAGGTTCTAAAACCACCGTCTGCTTTCCCTGAATTAATACTTAAAGTATGTGATTGCGAAATCGCAGTTTGCTCTATTGCTTTTTGCCAGTTTGTATTTCCGCCAAAATCAACAGCGTCTTTATTTCCGGTACTGCGCACATATCCTCTCCATTGATTTGCTGATAAAAGATCTAAATTGTCAGCCACATAACCCACACTTGATAATCCGCTGTAGGTTACAGAAACTCCTTTTGTTCCAGATTTGGTTGTAATGATAATTACACCGTTTGCTCCTCTTGATCCGTATATGGCTGTCGCCGAAGCATCTTTTAAAACGTCTACTGATTTGATATCTGAAGGCTGAACAATATTGATATCAACTCCGGCAATACCATCAACAACAATTAAAGGGCTGTTACTTGCTGTTAATGAAGTTCCTCCACGCAAACGTATTGTAGAACCCGCAGCGGGATCTCCAGAAGGACGAATGATGTTTAATCCCGCTACTTTTCCTTGTAAAACCTGCTCTGTAGATGAGATTGTTCCTTTTACTAAATCATCGGCTTTCACACTCGAAATGGCGCCTGTTAAATCTGATTTTTTTTGTGTTCCATATCCAACAGAAACAACCTGAACTTCAGCAAGCATATAACCGTCGTTTTGTAAGCGAACGTCCAGATTTGCTTTTGTAGCTTCAGTAATGGGAACTTTTTGAGTTGTTGAGCCAATAAAAGAAACTTCTATAGCACCTCCTACGGCTACATCAAGCGTAAATTTTCCGTCAAAATCTGTTGTCGTTGCATTTCTGGTTCCTGTTTCAATAACAGAAGCTCCCGGCAACACATTTCCTGTATTGTCATAAACGGTTCCTGTAACATGCTTTTTTCCCTGAGCAAACATTCCTGCCGAAAGAAAAAGCATGAAAATCATGAATACCATCGATTTAGTAGTCCACATTTGATGCAGGACTATTTTTGTATTTTTACTATTCATATGTTTTAATTTGATAGTGAATTATTTGTCTAAAATTTTAAGAGGCATTGTAGTATCCGAAATCGTTTTGTCTTTGTTGTCTTTTACCAAAACATGAATCTCTGTTAAATTTGGAATACCGTTTAACTCTGAAACCAAATTGACAAATCCTTTTATCTCTGCTGTTCCACCAGTAAACTCACCGTTAATTACTTTGCTTCCTGCAGTAATGGTGTAAATTAATTTGTTCACCCCAGACTCATTATTTTTTCTTGACATTCCAAGAAAATCTTTCTGACTGATTTGCAAAGGGAAAAAACCAAAAATTGGCGGCGGTGGCGGTACATAAGCGCCTGCATATAAAACCTGATTTGGAGTCGTTCCTGCCCAATCGTCTTTGACCATCAGAAAAACCAGGTTTTTCATTTCGTAACCGTCAGGTGCATTGTAATAGTCTTTTGGAACCAAATCCATTTTATAGAAACCATTTCCAAGATCCTTTAATTTTGTTTTGGCTGCAATATCCGGAAGCCACGATTGGTATTCTTGTTTTATATCCCAATCATTCAATCCGCTATGCATATGCACACTTGTTGCACCAGCAAATCCCGGAGCCAGATTAGCATTAAATAAAATACTTAAACCTTTATCGATTGTTGGTTTTGTAGGGTAAGCTCTGATCAGCTCATTAGCAGTGTAAAATGAAGAAAAATCAGTGTAAGGCATATTTCCTACGTCACTTTGTTTTGATCCATTTTTGTTTTTAATTCGAAACCAAAATCCTGCACTTGCAGCAATTTCAGCAGGAGTTTTAGAAAAATATGCCGTTGGAGTTAAAGTAAAGCTCCATATTTTATCTTTTACGTGCGTTAATTTTGCAAAATCCGAAGAGTTTTCCCAATTCCCAGCATCTGGTTCTGATGGTGACCAAATCCACATATAAAGATCTTCGGTTTCCGCATAAGTAGTTCCTGAAAGATCGAAGAACCAAGTAACTTTTTCATCATATTTGTATACTACAGGAAGTGATGACATACTGCTTACTGCTCCAACATTTTCTTGTCCCTGCATAAAATTAGGAGCCATCAAAAGGGCAAGTAAAATTGTATATATAAATTTTTTCATATTACTTTTTAATTAATGGTAGTTAATTTAAATACATAAGACACAAACACAACACCGCCAGAGCTATGTGCTAACTTAATTTCCATCTCTCCATTTTTACCCGGAATTGATGTGATTAGGAGTTCGTCTGTTTTTTGAGTTTTTTGAGCATCGCTGTACAAGTAAATTTTAGTGGGCCCAGTTGCGTTTACAGGTTGAAAATCAGAACTCAGTTTCCAATATCCCTTTGGGGCAAAAAGGGGCGGAACATTACCCGAAACTTCATAACTTGTGGGGCTGTTTTTTTCGTCTACATTAAATTTGATTTTAAAATCTTCGTAGTTGAAATAGGTACTCAAGTTTTCTTCACTTGGTTCGATCTTATTTACCTTAGCAAATTCATCAACCATTTTCAAATTTGTTAATCCCCAATTTCCATTTACTTTCTCATAAATGGTAATCGGATCAACGTAGCTTCCGTCATCTGTGTTATCGCAGCCAATGGCAAAAAAACACATCATAACAGCTAACCAGTAAATACTTTTACATCTCATAAATTTTGGTTTTTGTTAGTTTTTTCATCCCTTTAAAAGGACAGTACGAAGCTAGATGTTAAATAAATCTAAAAAAAAACATCCGTAAAAAATCAAGATATAAATCAGACAATTCAAATAGTAAGTATTTAAAAATCAGTTAATTACACAATTTAAACAAATACAAAAATCAAGGTTATGTTTAGACTAAAAAGCCAAATATTTAATGGTAAAAATGACAATATCTAAATTAAAACATATTATTTTTTCACTATACATATATTTAATTGCTTTTTATTGTATAATTGCAAGTTATTAGACTACTTTTAACATTTCGAGTCTACTTTCTCTCTATATTCCAAAGTTTTAAATAAAAATTACAAAAGAAGCTACCCAATATTTAAAAGTTGCTAATCAACAACTCTTAAACTATTTTTGAAGTACAATAAAGTATAAAACCTAACAGAACCAAAACATTTTTTATCCCTAAACCAAACCAAAAACATGCGAAGAATAGTAATTCTATATTTTTTCATTGCAGGTTTTTCTCTAGCTGCTAAAGAGACAAATCCTATTTTAGAAGAATTAGATAATGTGCTTCTTAAAAAAGATATATACTTAAAACAGAAATATCGCAAAATAGAAGCGTTGAAAAAAAATGTATCTAAGTTTACTTTAAGTCAAAACAACGAACAGCTTTATGATAATTATATGAGGTTGTTCGATGAATATAAATCTTTTAAATATGACTCGGCATACTATTATTTAGATCAAGCCAAAATCAAGGCAATTGCATTAAAAGAACCAAAATATCTAGCCAAAAGCCGTATTAAAGAAGGTTTTGTATTGCTTTCGTCCGGTCTTTTTAAAGAAGCTATCGATACACTAAATGTCATTGACGACAAAAAACTTGATCTCAAAAATAAATTTGAATATTATTCTATAAAAGCCCGCGCCTATTATGATCTGGCCGATTATAATAAAGACCAGCGCTTTAATATTCATTACGTACAACAAGGAAATCATTTCCTGCAAAAAGCATTAGCCTTAATTGGTACTAACACTAATGAATATTGGGCCGCCGAAAGTTTAAAACGATTAAAACAACAGGATTGGCGTGGTGCCGAATTTGCCTTTAGTTACTGGATTAATAATTATAAACTTCCTCCAGATTATTACGGCATAGCAACTTCGAGTTTAGGGTATATTTATTCTGAAAGAGGATATACAAAAAAGGCCATTTACTACTTGGCACTTGCCGCTATTGCCGATGTTAAAAATGCTACTAAAGAAACCGTAGCACTTAGAAACTTAGCCAACGAACTCTTTAAAATGGGGTACCTGGACAAAGCAAATGAATACATCAATATTGCTATGGATGACGCAACATTTTACAATGCCAGACATCGTAAAATTGAAATTTCATCGATATTGCCTATTATCGAAAAAGCGCAACTCAACAATGTAAAAGATAAAAATGACAAACTCGAAAAGATTATCATTCTATTGACAATTTTGACATTGATTATTATTTTGTTTTCGATTATTATATTTAAACAATTAAAGGAAAGAAATAAAGCGCGAAAAATAATGGCTTCATCCTACGCACAACTACAAGAAATGAATGTTAGTTTGAGTGAAGCCAACGCCATTAAAGAAGAATATATTACGTATTTTATCAAGGCAACTTCAGCATTCATTAACAAAATAGATCACATTCAGAAAAGTACTTTACACAAAATCATCACCAAGAAAACCGATGAAGTTATCGCAAGTTTAAAACGTTATAATGTAAAGGAAGAACGCGAAAATCTCTTTCACCAATTTGATGAAATCTTTCTGAAATTATTTCCAACTTTTGTAGCAGATTTCAACCATTTATTTCCGAATGATCATAAATGTATTGTCAAAAAAGGCGAACTTTTAAATACCGAACTTCGCATTTTTGCTCTTTATAGATTAGGAATTCAGGACAGTAATCAAATGGCCGAATTTCTGGAACTCTCTGTAGCTACAATTTATACGTACAAAACAAGAATAAAAAGCAAATCAGATTTTAAAGATACTTTTGAAGAGAAGATTATGGCGATTAAAACGATATAAATTATTGTCCACAGATTTAAACCGATTGAACGGATTAACACAGAATTAAAATCTTCTAATCTGTCAAAAAAAAGATTAAAAATTTGCTTTTAGTTGCTCCATCGGAGCAATATATTTATAGCAAAAATTTATTCATCACGTAGTAAAAGCTCCAGAGGAGCGGCATCTCATTTTTATTTAGCGACTTATAAATATATTTCACCCCGCTGGGGTTCTATCAAATGAACTTATAAATTTCTATAAATATGACGTCCCGTTGGGACTTGTTTAAAATAAAACAACTCGAATAAAAAACTTTAAAATCTTCTAATTTATAAAAAAAAAGACATCTCAAAGCGTCTCTTTTTTTATTTATTCTATTCTCTTTATTCTATTTTCTTTATTCTTTATTCTTTATTCTTTATTCTTTATTCTGAAGTTTCTAATTGAAGAACAACATTCTGATAACGTGTACTAAGAGAAAATAACTGCTCAGCAAAAATCATAATGGCCAATGGAACAAAGAAAAAGGAAATCAAATTTTCTTCGTATAAAAAGTAAGTAGTTACAATAAAAATACGTGCATATTCAAGATAATACATCCATTTTCGCTGTTCCAGTAAAGCGCCACAGTTAATCAATGTGATCAAAATAAAAGACAAAACAAAGACTTTATCAACTGTATTTAAATATTCAAAATAATAGGTAAAAATGGTTAAAAACAAAGTACATACTCCTAATTGAATATAGAGATAATTCTTAAATCTAAGTCGTTGATGCGGATTAGCTTTATCCTGCAAAAAACGTTTTTCTAATGTTGGCCTAATATCCTGATCCATATGTGCTGGGCTTCCAAAAACGGCACTCCATTTGTCTTTAAAACCTTCAGCACGCTTCCATAATTCATAAATTTCAAAGTAATAATGAAAATGCTGCCACAAAAAACTGTAGCTTTTTAATGGATGCGTTAGTCCGTATTTTGGTTTTTCTTCCTCTTCCTGGAAAGTTCCAAAAAGACGATCCCAAAAGGTAAACATATCGCCATAATTCTTATCTAAATATTTCTCGTCAGACGCATGATGAACACCATGAACCGAAGGAGTTACCAAAACATATTCGAGCCATTTTATTCTACCAATAAGCTGTGTATGCGTAAAAAATGAATATGCACCATGAACAATAAGCATTGTAATTACCATAGACGGATGAAAACCAACTAAAGGTAAAATACACCAAAATCCAGTTCTAACAATTGCCTGAAAAGTTGTAATTCTGGCGGCTGCAGTAAAATTAAACTCTTCACTATGATGGTGCACAATATGCGCCGCCCAGAAAAAATTAACTTCATGCCCCAACCTATGATAC
Source organism: Flavobacterium sp. FlaQc-57 (assembly GCF_044007395.1). NCBI lineage: Bacteria > Pseudomonadati > Bacteroidota > Flavobacteriia > Flavobacteriales > Flavobacteriaceae > Flavobacterium > Flavobacterium sp. FlaQc-57. Next base: position 175,543 of record NZ_JBIPDA010000003.1, on the reverse strand, counting down.
CAATACCAAACAAAATCTGTTGCCAGAATTAAGGCAAACCATATAAATACATTATTCGGAATATCGAATATGCTGTAATTGTTATAAATGAAATAATACAATTGATAAAAACTTGCGGCAATAAATAAGTTGATTAATCGCTCTGCAATTCCAATACTAATATTTGAAACTGAACTTTCATAATTAAAAATTTCCGGTCTTTTTTTGTGTTGCGCTAATTTAAATTCTAAAAACAAGAAAAGAAAAAAGGCAGGCATTGCGAAAGCAAGAAAATTAATATGTTCCATTTTTAAAATCAAATTTATTTGTTTGTAAAAAACTAAAATACAATTCATTATAACTTTAAAAACAAAGATATTTTCATCGATTAACAACTCATTTTTAGAACAAAATGATTTCATTAACCAATGAAAATAATCTCTAAATTTTTAAAATCTATTTTTAGTTTTGCTTAAATTTTGGTGCCTCTAGTGCTACTTCTTTTACAGCTTGAGTATCGGCAACTTTTTGCAAAGCAATTATGTAAGCAGCAATACGCGGCGTTACATTGTGTTTGGCAGCAATTCTAAAAACAGTTTCGAATCCTTTTTCTAAAATATCTTCTAATCGGGTATTAATCTGATGAATTCTCCACGATTCTAAAAGCGAATTCTGAAGCCATTCAAAATACGAAACGGTTACTCCTCCGGCATTTGCTAAAATATCAGGAACAACCAAAACGTTGTTGTCATGCAATATTTTATCAGCATCAGAAGAAACTGGTCCATTGGCACCCTCCACTATAATTTTAGCCCGAATATCACTCGCATTCTTTTGTGTAATAACATCTTCTTTTGCAGCAGGAATTAGCACATCGACATCAAGTAGCAATAAATCTTCGTGTTTTATCGCAACCGAATTTGGATAACCTTTAATGTTTTTATTATTCAAATTATAATACAAAATCAATTCTGGAATATTAAGCCCTTCAGGATTATAAAATGCTTCAGAAACGTCGCTGACAGCAACGACTTTAAGTCCTTTTTCGTATAAAAATAAAGCCGAATGCAATCCTACATTTCCAAAACCCTGAATCGCTACTGTAGATTTTGCAGGTCTAAGTTTTAGTTTTTGAAGTGCTAATAATGTAATAATACTCACACCTCTTCCTGTAGCTTCTACTCTACCTAATGAACCTCCTGAATGCAAATGTTTTCCTGTTACAACGGCATGAATTGTTTTACCGTGAACCAACGAAAACTCGTCCATTAACCAGCCCATTTCGTCTGGTCCGGTTCCCATGTCTGGAGCCGGAACATCTTTTTCCGGTCCAAAAATATCAGCTAAAGCTTTAGTATAAGCTCTGGTAATTTTTTCCAGTTCTGTTTTAGAAAGTTTTCTTGGATCACAAATAATTCCACCTTTTGCACCTCCAAACGGGATTCCGGTTACTGCAGATTTCCACGTCATCCAGGCAGCAAGCGCTTTCACTTCGTCGAGATTCACTGCAGTATCATAACGAATTCCGCCTTTTGACGGACCTAAAGCTGTATTGTGAATTACACGATATCCTTCAAAATTTTGCTGTGCGCCATTATCTAAAGTAATAGAAAAATTGACTACAATTTGTTTCTCGGGGCGCTGTAATTTTTGCCTTATTGATTCATCTAAATTAAGAATGTCTGCAGCAATATTAAAACGATCAATCATAGATTGAAAGGGATTCTGTTTGATAATTTCTGTACTCATAATATATATCTTTTAAAATTGGGGTTATTTTAGTTTATCTTTTACTTATTGAAAATCTGTTTTGTAAATAAGACTGCAACACGGTATTTTCATCAAACAACTTTGCATCATACTATTTATATTTCTATTCGATCTCATTTCTATATTTTTTAATAGTTCTAAAAAAAGCCTTTCATGGTGCATGAAAGGCTAAAAAAAAAATAACTAACAAGTACTTTCTCTATTAACGCCATTTCATCGCATTGTTCGACATGCAACACATCGTGAAGTTGCACATAAACGGGATGATATATAGACTATAGTTTTTCATTGTTACTGCAAATTTATAAATATATTTTATAAATTCTATAGAATTAGTAGAGTTTATTTTTAAATTCTTGTAAAATAATTCAAAACAACCTGTAAATAAAGGCTTTATAAATACTAAAAAAGATCTTAAAATTGCGAAACAACAATAAAAATGATGGCAATTAAGGCTAAAAAGAGTCCAATGAAATTTAATTTAGAAAGTTTTTCCTTGAAGAAAAGTAAACCAACAAGACTTCCTAATATGATAACTCCCATGTTCATTCCTGCAAAAACAGTCGAAGGATTTTCGGCGAAAGCCTTATGCGCCTTTAAATAAAATAGAATATTACCAAAATTGAAGAGTCCCACTAAAGCTCCGAAAAGGATATTTTTAACTTCTAATTTTACATTTTTTATCGCCATCTCGTAAACAGAAATAAAAATTGCAATAACTAAGGCGATGCAAAAAACAACAAATAAAGAAGTTGGATAAGGTAAAGTTGTATAAATAGCTATTTGCTTAAAAAGAATATCAATAATTCCAAAACCTACTAAAACAACCGCTGGAAAAATCCATTTATTTTGAGTATTCTCCGATTGTTTTCTTAAGATGAATAAAAGTGCTAAAAAACCAATTGCAAGTCCAATAACTTTATATGAATTGAATTCTTCCTTAAAAATGAACCAAGCCGCTAAAATTGGAATAAAAAGAGATAATCGCTGAGCAGCATCCGTCTTTACGATTCCCATATGTTTGATCGAAGCCACCAAAAAAAGAAAAACGACCGGTAATAAAACACCAATGGCAATATAGATATTCCATGGCGCATTTGAGTCAACTTCTTTTAGATTTGGACTAAATGTAAAATAACAAAGTGCCAAAGCTGTTATGTAATTAAAAGCGACAATTTGTGTTGGATTAGCATCGTACTTTCGAGTGATCTTAAAAATAACACCAACAATTACGCTGCAAAGAATACTTAGAACAAGAAATAACATAGAATCATATTTTGAATGCAAAAATAAGGTTTATCTGTTTTCGGATTTTATTCGTGACCATAATATTTTACAAAATGATGATTAAACTCTGACTGCATTAACTCAGAAGTAATACCTCCAAATTGAATTTCAAAATCAGTATCCATACCTGCAATAGCTCCACCCCAACCTTGCAGCTGATCTCCATTTTCTAAAAATATTTTTAATTGAGGAATTATTGCAGTATCAATAAACGTTTCTTCAGGAAAATCTGCATTTATCTGAACATTATATTTTTTACAATGATTCTTAAAAAACTCATAAGGAGAACTAATTTCGTTAAATATAATTTTCCCATGAATTACTCCCATTGATGGATCTGCATATTCGAATTTTGTACAACCAATATCTTTACCATCAAGTTCCAGTATATACTTTTTTTCCATTTTAATTCTTTATTATAAAATCAAAAATAAGGTTTATCCTTTTATACTTAAAAAAAGTCAATATTAATAAGATGCTTTAAAAATATACAGCAAAGAGCGCAAAGTTTTTTTATTAAGCAGTTTTAATAAAAACACAATCCCGAAGCCTCGGGACGCAAAGCTATCTCAACACAAAGCTTTGTGAACTTTAAGCATTCTCTAATCGTATTACTATAAAAATCTTAGCGCTCTTCTGCGGTAAAACTCTCATTTAAAAAAAATCAATCACTCTTTAACCAACCCGTAATACTCATTCTGGTATTTTGAGTTACTAAAACTTCGTGGACTAATTCATTACTTTTAAAAAAAACTGTTTTGCCCTGAGTAGGCGAAATTTTCTGATTATTATTTTCCTGGTGAATCATTAATTCTCCTCCATCGGCCTCTATCCAATTACTATTCAAATAACTAATCATCGAATATTTACGACTTGGATTATTTTTGAATTGATCTAAATGCTTTAGATAAAAATCTCCGGTTTCGTATAAAGAATAATGAAATTCATAACCGGTAATTCCGGCGTAACAGCTTTCATTTAGATAAATAATAAAAGCATCGATTTTATCAAAAAACTCGTTTTCAAAAACGTTATTATTCTTTTTATCAAGCCAATAAATAGAATCGCTTCGAATTGCACCATCATAAGACACTTTCTCAGAATTGCCAATTCCGGCAGCCATTAATAAACTTGCAGCATTTAGATGGAGTAAATTTTGTTTAAGATTATTCGCTAATTCATCATTTAAAAAATGTTCAGAAATACCTACTTTATTATCTATATAACTTGCAATCAAATCTTCGAAACCATTTTCCATTTTTATTTTTGGGAAACTGCAAATACAGCCAACGGAGCAAGGTAGATGAAATTAAACTGGTAATGGCTTTTTTAGAAATAATAAACCCGACAGTCCCAAAGCCTCGGGATTAAAACCTGTCGGGTTTACAATAATCTTGTCATTTCTCCCTTTGGTCGAAATGACAAACTGCAATAAAAATACTTCTGTTACAATTTACTAATATAACTTCCGTACATATCTTTAAACTGATGGCCTTGTGCAAAACGGTCTTTGCTTAATTTTTTATATTCTACCAATCCCCATAAAATAAACTCTTTGAAGAAATACTGATCCCTTTTATCTAATTGTGGCTGGTATTTTTTAATTAAAACTTCCAGAGGTGTTACTTCGTCTAAGATACCTTTATATTCTTCATCTGAAGCGTCATCTAATAACTCGAAACCACTTTCTGCAAAAAACCATTCAATCAAATCAGAATACGCCGTTTTTTCTCCCTGCTTTTCTAATTTTTCAATTTTAGGTAAAAGCGTTGGAAACAAAGTTCGAATTGCAGATCCAATTAAATTCTGAGCCACTACGGCCGCTCCCTCCTGCTCTCCTTCATAAACCAATTCTACTTTTCCGGTAATAGCAGGAATAATTCCAATAAAATCAGACAACCTCAAAGTTGTTTTATCTACTCCGGCTTTCAATGCACGACGCTCTGCGGTACTCATTAAATTCTCAAAAGCTGTAATGCTCATTCTGGCACTTACGCCACTTTTATTATCGATGTATTCGCTATCACGGGCTTCAAAACTTATTTGTTCCAGAATATCTTTGGCCAGACTTGGCACATAAACAAGCTTATGTTGTGTTTCATCAAGTTTAGCTTCTTGCTCTGTAATTGCTCTGGCAATCGCTACACTTTCTGGGTAATGCGTTAAAATTTGAGAACCAATTCTATCTTTTAATGGTGTTACAATGCTTCCGCGATTCGTATAATCTTCCGGATTTGCTGTAAAAATAAATTGCATGTCCAGTGGCATTCTCAACTTAAAACCACGAATTTGAATATCTCCTTCCTGCAAAATATTAAATAGCGCAACTTGAATTCTAGCCTGCAAATCCGGTAATTCATTGATTACAAAAATACTTCGATTTGCTCTCGGAATCATCCCGAAATGAATTACACGATCATCAGCATACGATAATTTTAAATTGGCTGCTTTTATCGGGTCAACATCTCCTATTAAATCGGCAACAGTAACATCTGGCGTTGCTAATTTTTCGAAGAAACGTTCGTTTCTATGCAACCATGAAATCGGAGTTTCGTCTCCTTTTTCGGCAATGATATCTTTTGCAAAACGCGAAATTGGATTTAGCGGATCGTCATTGATTTCTGAACCTGCTACAAACGGAATATATTCATCCAACAATTCGACCATTTTACGAGCCAAACGCGTTTTCGCCTGACCACGAAGTCCTAATAAATTGATATTGTGTCGCGATAAAATAGCGCGTTCCAATTCTGGAATCACCGTATTTTCGAAACCGTGAACACCTTCAAAAACAGGTTTTCCTGATTTTATTTTTTCACGAAGATTATTACGTAATTCGTCTTTGATACTTATACTTTTATATCCTGAGGCTTTTAATTGACCTAATGTGTTTATGTTGTTTATTTCCATTTTTATTGAAATATGTATTTTGTTATATTTTTTTTTTCTGCAGATAATAAATGTTGCGTTATTGCTTTGTGTTAGACGCACTGCAGTACGTCTCTACGATATGCGTTGCCTTAACCGTCTCAATGAAAAAAACTTAGCAACTTAGATTCTTAGTCCCTTAGAACCTTAAAATTAGCGAACACGTTTCTTCCTATTCGTTTCATAATCTTCAAAAATCATTTCACCTAAACCTTTCAGTCCGGTATAAAATGCTTTTCCTTGATTGGCTTCGGTAAAATGATTGACAAAACGCTGCAAGTAAGGATCGTTTGCAATCATAAAGGTTGTAATTGGGATGTGTAATTTTCTGGCTTGCTGTGCCTGCGTGTAACATTTGTCTACAATATATTCGTCGAGTCCGTTACTGTTCATATAATAGGAACCGTCGCGCTCACGAACGCAGCTTGGTTTTCCGTCGGTAATCATGAAAATTTGCTTATTCGTATTTCGTTTTCTACGCAAAATATCCATCGCCAACTGAAGTCCTGCAACTGTATTGGTGTGATAAGGTCCAACTTGTAAATAAGGTAAATCTTTTATTGGAATTGTCCAGGCATCATTTCCAAAAACCAAAATATCGAGTGTATCTTTTGGATAACGGGTTGTGATTAATTCGGCTAGAGCCATAGCCACTTTTTTTGCCGGCGTGATTCTGTCTTCGCCATACAAAATCATACTGTGGCTAATGTCAATCATCAAAACCGTACTCATTTGTGCTTTGTATTGTGTTTCTTCGACAACCAAATCATTTTCGGTCAGCATGAAACTTTCAACGCCATTATTGATTTGGGCATTTCGCAAACTTTCGGTTAACGAAATACGTTCTAAACCGTCTCCAAAATTAAATTCACGGAATTCTCCGGTATGTTCATCGCCATTTCCGGCATGTTTCGTTTTGTGATTTCCAGTTCCGGAACGTTTTAAATTTCCGAAAATTTGATCTAAGGCTTGTTGCCTAATGGCGCGTTCTGTTTTAGCAGTAATTCCAAAACCACCAGTTCCATCTTCTTTAACCTCGTCTTTTATGTAACCTTTCTTTTTTAAATCTTCGATAAAATCATCGATTGTGTAGTTTTCGTCGGTAAGTTTATACTCTTTGTCCAACTCTCGAAGCCAGTCTATAGCTTCATCAAAATCGCCCGAAGTATGGGTGATTAGCTCTTTGAAAATACCAAAAAGTTTTTCAAACGGAGACTGAAATGGGGCTTCGTAAGTCTTAAAATAAAAACCTTTTTTAAATTCTTTTTTCATAATTCTAAAATTACGCTATTTTAGAATTATGAAAAAAGAAACGTTTATTAATTTTTAGTTAAAGTATTGACGTAAAATAGGTTGAATTCCCTTATAATTATATCAATTACTCAAACTTTCCGTCAAAGTAAAACCAAGCACCATTTTCAAATTTAAAAGTAGAAAATTCGTAATGAACTTGTGGTTGATTGTTTGAATCTAAAAAATAGGCTTTAAATTCAACCGTGTCTTCGGTAAAACTTAAAATTTCTAATTTTTGCCATTTATTGCTTGTTGCCCATTTCAGGATTTCAGCTTTAGAATAATACTTTCGTTCAGAGACATAAGTTGTTTCAAAAAGATAGTCGGCATTATGAATTGCATAAGCAGAATAACGTGAGCGCATCAATGCCAATGCTGTTGTTACTTTTTGATTATTTTTAATATATAATCCGCAACAACTTTCAAACAGTAAACCTGTATCGCAAAAGCATTTTTTACTCTCCATCAACTTGTTCTTCGCCGTTAATCTTAACGTGCAACTGATTCAATAAAACCTGATATCTGCTAATTTCTCTTAAATCTTCATCTTCTTCGGCATGATCTAACATTTCGTCTAAAGTTTCATTTACTTCAAGTAGTTTGTTATTGGCTTCTCTATCATTTTTTGCGGCAATTAAATCAATAATTTCCTGCACACTTACTTTTAAATCTTCGAATTTACTCATAATCTTATTGTTGTTATTTTTATTTCAGGTTTCAGGTTTCAGGTTTCAGGTTTCAGGTTTCAGGTTTCAGGTTGAAATGAGAATTTACCGCAAAGTGCGCAAAGTTTTTTTAATTTCTAAAGTTTATAAAACACAAAGTTCACAAAGCTTAATCAATACAAAGCTTTGCGAACTTTGCATTCCCTATATAATTAATAACATATTCTTAGCGTACTTTGCAGTTAATTTTCAAGTTTTAAGTTATTCAGTTCGAAAACCTGAAACTAAAAAAAAACTTAAAACCTGAAACTTTTTTTTATTCTTCCTTTTTGTCTTCGTTGAATTTTTTAATGATTTCTTTTAGCTTTTCTTTTCTTGCAATTTCGGCCTGTTTCACTTTGTTTTGGGCTTTATGCAATTTGTCGTTGTGCTTTTTAATGTTTCTTTCGTTGTTGCGTCCCATTATATTTCTCTTTTAATTTCGTCTAAAGTTTTCTCTGTGTAAATCAATTCGTTGATAATTTGTTTTCGTAAATCATCTATGTCATCATAATCAAAATGTTTTGCCCATGAAGTTAATTGCTGCAGATTTCTAATTTGTTTGATACGTTTTGTTGTTTCAAAACTTGTTCGTAATACCGCTATATGATCAAAATCAGGATTTTTTTTATGCTGATAGGTTACGGTATTTTTGTCAAAATTGGCTTCTATGTAATATAATTTTTCTTCGGCATTGTCCGGATAAAACACATTCCAGGCTGCAAAACCAATTTTTGTTTTCGATGGAGTTTCGGGCTCCATTGCTATTAAACGCCATTTACTATTAGCTAATCTTCCCCAATGATTCGAAACGCGATACATTCCGGCTTCGGTATAATAATAGGTACTTCCTGCTTTACTTTCAAACTGTTTCTTTAAACCTTCGATTTCATTTGAAAGTACTTCATGAAAAACACAAAATGTATTTTTGAACGAATTAGGATGTGGCTTGAAGTTTTTTTGCATGTGCAAATATACTGAGATTGTCAAGAACTCCCTAAAACAAACATAAATTGATTAACTTTGCAACTTCAATTATTAAAATAAAAAGTTATGTCTAAAGATTCACAAGAAAAAATGTTGCAAAAAGGAGTATATACCGGCATCATAGAAAAAGATGAAAACAATAATTATTTTTGTGGAGCTTATCTGTTAGACTATAAAATGGTTCAAGCTAATCATGTTGTAGGTGACTTAATTACAATTAAATCTGTAATCGAAAACCCAAGCGATATTAGTTATGATAAATATCCGAAGAAATCGAAAAACTTTCATAAAGCGAATCAAAAACCGGAAGACAAATAATAATTTTGTTTCACGTTTCAGATTGAAATGAGAAGTTTAACCGCAATCCCGAAGCCTCGGGATTGCGTTTTTATTAGAACTCCATAAATTAAAAAGACTTTACGCACTTTGCGGCAAAAATTATTTCGTGCTGCGTTTTACTTCTAACCTCAAACATGTAACAAATAACTTTTTATGAATATTTTTTCGATCAAAACTAAAAAGTTAAAAAAAAGTGTACCTTTGCAAAAAATTTGTCTTTTTGAACAATTAATTTCAATTTCAAACTAATAGACAAGTAGTTACCTTTATTTATGAAAAAAATAGTTGAATACCGCAAGTTACTAAACGTAGACAAAACTGCTGAATTAAAAGATTTAAAAACAATCTATCGTAATGCGATGAAAGAATCTCATCCTGATAAATTTCAAGGTGATGATGCTGGTTTAAAAGAAGCAGAAGAAAAAAGTAAGGCTATCATTGAGGCTTATCACTTTTTGGTAAGTATTAATCCTGAGACGATTAAAGCAAACTTACCTGAATATACTGAAACTATCGCAACTTCATCAATTACTGATTATAAATTTGTTGAAGGTCGTTTAATTATCGATTTTTCTAATGGAAGTGTTTACGAATACATCAGTGTTCCTAAAGCAACTTACGTGAAAATGGTAAATGCTGATTCTCCTGGAAGATTCGCAAAAAGACACATTTTAAACTCTTTTACTTGGAGAAAGAAAACAAATCAAGAATAGATTTATTCGAAAATATTCACAAAAGCACTCCGTCATACGAGTGCTTTTTTTATGCTTTAAAATTAAAAAATTGTCTATTTAAATTCATTATAACAATATAATTAAGAGTTTTAAACTAAATAAGACCAGTAAACACCTTGACTACATGCGAATTAAACCAAAAAAAACTATAACAAAATTTTAGGTTACAAAATTCTTTATGTTTTATAATTTTAGATACTTTTGTTGCACAAATCAATTAACTAATTAATTTTTTATAATGAAAAAAATACTTTTTTTACTAACTGCTTCTGTAGCGATTATTTCATGCAGCAAAGTTAAAGACGGAGAATACCTAATTACTGGAACTGCAACTGGAATTGAAAACGGAAAAACTATCATTCTTCAAGGTCAGGACCCAACTACAAAAATGCCATTATCTCTTGACACAGTAAAAGTTGAAAACGGAAAATTTGAAATAAAAGGAAAAGTAACTGAACCAGCTTTTCATACTTTAATCCTTCAAGGTGCTAACGGACCAATTCCATTTATATTAGAAACTGGAGAAATTCTTGTTACTATTGATAAAGATAGTATCCATAAATCTAAAATTTCTGGAACTTACAACAATGATGAGTACACAAAATTCAACGAGGATATGACTAAAACTCAAAAAAGTTTAGTTGATTTTCAGAAAAAGAATACTCAAAAAATGCAACAAGCTCAACAAGCTCAAGATACTGCAACTATCAACGGTTTGATGAAACAATACATGACTCTTCAAACTGAAGTTCAGGCTAATTCTAAAAAGAAATATTTAGCTTACGCAGAAGGTCACCCAAAAGCATATATCTCTGCTTTGATTATTCAAAGTATGGTTAATGATCCAAGTACTGATGTTAAAAAAGCTGAAAGCTTATACAACTCATTAGACGAGTCTTTAAAAAACAGTACTCCTGGTAAAGAAATTAAAACAAAACTAGGTCAATTGAAAATGCCTGCAGTTGGTGCATCAGCTCCTGCTGTTGGTAGCCCAAACTGAAGAGCAGATTTTTCAGCTCCTAATCCAGAAGGAAAAGTAGTTTCACTTAAAGAAAGTTTAGGTAAAGTAACTATCGTAGATTTTTGGGCTTCATGGTGTGGACCATGTAGAAAAGAAAACCCTAATGTTGTAGCAATCTACAAAGAACTACACTCAAAAGGATTGAATATTGTTGGTGTTTCTTTAGATAAAGAAGCAGCAGCCTGGAAAGAAGCTATTGCAAAAGATGGTCTAACATGGACTCAGGTTTCTAACTTGAAATTTTGGGAAGAGCCAATTGCAAAACAATACGGAGTAGAATCTATCCCGGCAACTTTTATTCTTGATGCATCAGGAAAAGTAGTTGCTCAAGATTTAAGAGGTCCGGAATTAAGAGCTAAAATATTAGAGCTTTTAGCAAAGTAATTTCAATATTCAGAATAAAACGAAAAAAATCTCCCTAGTGGAGATTTTTTTTGTTTTACTCAATACTATGCATAAAAAAACTTAAAACATACTATTTCCTCAAAAGTGAATTAAAACAAAACTACATCAAGCAAAAGACCTTTAATAAATCTATCATTTACTATTGTAGACAGCTCTACGTGAAAAGTTCCTTTTTCAAGTCTTAATCATGAGGAAAGAAATTTTAGCATCATGAAAGTTTAATAAAATTGCTATTATAAATTTTCAGACTTTATAGGAACAAAAATTCTAGTTTTAGAGGCATTTACAAAGAGTTAAACCAAAAAGATAAAAGATTACTGATCTTTATTTAAATAAAGCAACACTGGTCTTAAAAACTTCTATTCTGGTAGATGTTTTTAATATGATCTTCGGTTTCTAAACTTAAAATCTTAAAAAGCAATTATTAAAAAATAGATCTTTAGATTTTTTACATTTTTTACACTTGAATTAGTAGAAAAAATGGCTGCTCACGATTTATAAGGTTCTTAATTCAATGCAAAAAACAATAGACAACAAGGAAGAATAACCTTACTTTTAAAGTTGAATCCAAAAAAAACAGCAATAATGCCTTTTTTATTTTATTCAATTCCAATGAATTAAAAAATAACTTTAAAATAACTTAAAATTAAGTTCATTTTTTGTTTGTAAACATGAAAAACGTTTCTATATTTGCAACCGCTTAGAACAACAAAGCGCACTAACGCTGAGATCGGGGAGATACTCAAGCGGCCAACGAGGGCAGACTGTAAATCTGCTGTGAAAACTTCGCAGGTTCGAATCCTGCTCTCCCCACTAAAAGTCCTAATGAAAATTAGGACTTTTTTTATGCAATAAATTTTGATATTAAAAATTCAACACTCTTAAAGATTATTCATAGCCGCATATAAAAAAACCGTCTCTTATTATGAGACGGTCTTTTGATAAAACGATTGATGTAGAATCTAAGCTCTTAAAAGCAGTTTTAATAAAATTACAAATACACTAAAGTAAATGTTAATTGAGAAAGTCTCAATAAGGAGCTATTAATATTAAATACCACTAAAATATTAAAGGCCAAAAAAATAAATTTCCAAAAACAAATTTAATCCTAAGAACGTATTTTACACTTAAGAAAAAGTACTGCATTAAAAAAACAATACTTTCAGAACTGCTTTCAAGAACAAATAAGATTACAAGTGTAAAAAGTAATCATTTGTCATAAACACTTTATTTATCATCGCTATTTTTTCAACATTAATTTCAATTAAAATTATAATAAATCTTAAGCCTTTTTTAATATCAAAAATTTTTAAACACATTGTATTTAACAGAAACAAAGTTAAAAACAAACCAATTAAAAGCCGTAGAACAAACCGTTACAATTTGTAGAATCATTACTACATATCAATTATGATTTATTACTACTAAAACATTAACATTTCGAAAAACGATTAATGAGAATGGTAAAGTTTGAACACCTTTTAATTATTTAATCGATTTTTATAAATAATAAAACTATTACTTTCTAAATCTTTACTTCCCATTAATACCTCAGCATTGTCTGGCAAGGCAAATTTCTTTTTCAATCCGAAATTAATTATCACGTTTATTTTTTCTCCCTCAAAAGATCTTGTAAACAAAATTTGATCGTCTTTCAATTCAATATTCTCGTATTGACCGTATTGCAGGATTTTTTCTTTGTTACGTAATGCAATCAGTTTTTTATACTTGTTTAAAATAGATTCTTTTTGAGATTCTAAATTGGCTACATTCGTTTTTTTATAATCGGAATTAATTTTAATCCATGTTTTATTTGTGGAGAATCCTGCATTTAATTTTCCGTTCCACTGCATTGGGCTTCTGGATTTGTCACGATTGTATTCATTGGCTTCAAGAAGTGCTTCGGTGGTATTTTTGCCATTTTCAAGCGCCAGTTTATAATGTGTTTTACCTTGTACATCGACCATTTCCTGAATGCTGTTTGCTGTAATATTCTGCATTCCAATTTCTTCTCCGTAATAAATAAACGGAATCCCTTTTGCGGTCAAAGTTAAAGCTGCAAGAGCTAAAGCTCTATCAGGATTGCCATCTGCGAGACGATTCATCACACGAGGCATATCATGGCTTCCGAAAAATAAAGTTGGATAATTGCTCATGTTTTTTTCCATGCTCTGCAATTCATCAAAAATGCGTTTGGCTGAAAAATCCTTAATGCTTCCGAAATTAAAATTGAAAACCACATCTAGTAAATCCTGCGCCTGATATTGTTTTAAAACCTCGATTTTATCACTTCCTATTTCGCCCACTATAAAACGATTTTCATATTCGTTTACTGTTCCTTTTATAATTCGCATGGCATTATTAACACCTTTTTGGTCAATATCATTAATGTGTTCCTGCTTTCCGTCTTTCATCGGATTATCAGCAGTAATTCCGTCGGTATTTAAGAAGTTAATCACATCGAGTCTAAATCCATCTATTCCGGCATCGAGCCAAAAGCGAAGGATTTTTTGAACCTCAGCAACTAATTCAGGACTGGACCAATTAAGATCGGCCATTCTTTTATCAAACTTATGATAGTAATATTGATTGGTAAACGTGTCTTTTTCCCAAGCTGAGCCTCCAAAAAAAGATTCCCAGTTATTGGGCTTGTCTTTCCAAATGTAATAATCACGATACTTGTTGTCTTTGGATTTTCTGGATTCCTGAAACCATTTACAGTCTGTAGAACTATGATTTAAAACCATATCCATAATGACTTTTATACCACGTTTGTGGGCTTCTTTCAAAAAAAGATCAAAATCGGCCTTGCTGCCATAAGTGGGATCAACTTCGTAATAGTTTGCAATATCATAACCGTTATCTACTTTGGGAGAAGTCAAAAATGGCGTTAACCAAATTCCTTTAATTCCCAGATTTTGAAGATAATCTAATTTAGTTGTCATTCCTTTAAAATCACCATATCCATCGCCATTACTGTCTGCATAACTTGGCATATAGATTTGATAAAAAACGGCTTCTTTCCACCATTTTTGATCTGCATTTTGAGCTTTGGCAAAATTGCTTTTAAACATCAAAAATGAAGCTAATAAAATGACTTTAAATGTAAATTTCATTTCTTCTGGTTTTTATTTTTGAAGCTTCGCATGATAATCTATCACAATTCCGTTTGCAAACATTTTATTGTCCTGATAAGTAATTTTTGCTTTTGATGGGACAATTACAATTACAGCTGCATTCTCACCTGAAAGTTTGATTTGCGATGAAGTTGAAACATTTCTGGCAACAAATTTCCCGGAAACGGTATCGTATAAATCAACTTTTTTACCTTTTGGCGTTTTTATAATAACTGTTTTTTCACCATCAAATGGGTTATAATACAAATAAGAGGGATAGGCTTTGTCTCTAAAAAAATCAGTTGCCAATAAATTTAATTGTAAAATCCCTTCAACATTTGTTTTTCTAATGATACTGCCAAAAATCCCAACGTGACCGCTTCCGTAAATACTAAATTGAGATTCTCTCGGATTTTCTCCTAATACCCAAAGCGGTCCGTCACCTTGTGCAACCGGAGCTTGTATGTGGTCATATCCCGTTAGATTTGATTTTTTAATGATGCCTTCGTACGCAATAACACCTTTTGTAACTTCAGCCAATTCAGGAATTGTTTCATGCTCATCCGGCATATATTGCGGATAAAAAAAGCGCGCTGCATTTGCTGCGTTCAACATCCATTTTCCAATGGCGTGTGCATACGACTGATCGTAACGAACCATTGGCACTAAAGGCCATGCGGCATCATAGGTATTCATTAAAAAACCATATCCGCCATGATCTACTGTACTTCCAACGGTTCCTGAAATATCAAATCCGTTCCAGTTTCCAACCAGAACACCCCAGCCTTCACGGCAGATTGCTGTTCCGTCAAAACTCCAGGCGAGCATTTTATTAGTGTCGTATTTTTTACCTTCCTCGGCATTTAATCTTGCAGCCAAATAAGCACCAAAAGGCATTAATAATTCATACGTCGGGTTGATTGGCTGTGCTTCAAAAGCATTCATCGCGCTTACTGCTCCTTTTAGGTATTTTTTATCTCCAAATTTTTTATAAGCTGCATACAAAACCCAGGCATGACCTGCAGCAGCATCTGGCTGCGCGCAAATATTGTTGGTCATGGGTTTCATTTTTGCATAATCAAAAAAGGAGTAATTGTAATTTCCGTTTAAGATAGAATCGGCCTTGAAGAATTTTTCAGCAATCCTTTTTGCAATTTTATCGAATTCAGGTTCTTTCGGATATTGATCATAAACAGCATAAAACAATAAATTAGGATAAACATCATACCACCAGTCACGTCCGTATCCGCCGCCTAACAAAGCTACTTCAGGACAGGTATTATTCATCATAATATCCCATCCGGTATCTTTATTGAAATAATTTTTCAGCATGCCAACATAGTTTCTGTTTTGCTGTTTTGTTTTATCAATCCCTACTAAACTTGCCCCTAAAGTTGCTCCCATTGTGCCAAGCGCTTCATGAAACATTCCTTTGTTGTTTGCTCCCTGACGCACATCGCCAACAGCTGTATATAAACCTACAACATCCTGCGGATAGTTTTTGTGGCTTTTATCAATCCAGACCATTGGCCAGAATTTACCTTTTGCATTAAAATCATAAACGGTTTTATCAAAATCCTTTGCCAGTTTATTATAATCAATAATCTGAAAAGGTTTTGGATAATTGGGCATTTGATCTACACGAGGAATCGATTGTTGTTTTACCTGCGCATTTGCGTTTAAATTGAAAACCAACAAACATGAAACAGTTATTTTTAAAATGCTATTCATTCGATTATTTTTTATTTTAGAGTAATTTCACAGCTGCTTCTTCTAAGACTTTTAAGTCTAATTCGGGCTCGTTTTCTGGCGAAAGCTTGTCTCCTTCTTTAATAATTTTTTTACTTATAAAAATAGAGCATAATTGCAATAAGGCAATAATTCCGATCGCGTATCTTAAAGCAAAATCTTCTGAAACGACATAATACAAAGCCAGAAAAGTTCCTGCGCCAAAAAGTCTTCCGACATATAATCCTGCTTCGTGGTTCAAGATATAAGTGAACTCCCCTCTTTTTTCGATTCGGGAAACGATGTCAATTACTCTTAACTGAATTGGAAAATAGGCTAAATCCATTAAAGGTTTTGCGATAAGCAGTAAAAGTAAAAACACAATTACACCTGTTTTATCATACAAAAATCCGTTTAGGCAAGCTCCTAAAGCAAACAAAATAAGTCCTGCCGAAAATGTTTTGATTCGGTCTGACGGTTTAGAAAAACGTCCGATCAAATAAATGATAATTGCAGCCAAAATTGCACCAATAGATTGTGCTTTTCCTAACGCGCCTTCTTCGCCTAAAAGTTTAAAAATAAGCATTGCTGGCGCTGTTACTAAAAATCCTTGCGCTAATCCTTTGAAAGAAGCCAATAAAAGCAGCTTGTTCCATAAAGGATGAAATTTAAAAAAGATGTATTGTTTTTGTATCGGATTTTCAAATTTTCCGCGAAAGCATACAATTGAAGCTGAAACTGTAATTAGAAAAACAATTCCGGTAATAATTAAATATGCATTATGTTTTTGATCATCTCCTGTTTTAGATTGTATGAACCAGCCAATTGCAGCCGGAACAACAATTGCAATAATGGTGTAAATAAAAGTCTCTAAACCGTAATAATAATTTCTGTTATTATCATTGGTTATCGAAAGTGCCAAATAATCCCTGTTCGACCAATACAATCCAAAAGACAATCCCATTGTAATTCCGGCGATTCCTATTCCTATTAAATCTAATGTTTGTAATGACATCATTATAATCATTGAAACACCGCTGAGCATCATTCCTAATGAATATAATTTCCTAATATTGAAATACTTTAACAACAATCCATTCAAAAGAAAAGTAAGGGGAATTCCGGTATAAATAGCCAATTGATAAATGACTACTTTAGAGGTATCATTTGAATTTCGCATGATATAAGCTGCAACAAAAATGTCTATTACAGGCAGTACGAGTGCATAAACCAAATTAGTAAAAATTAAAATCTGAAAATTATGAGTTTGATTTTTAAAATAGCTTATTTCTGTCTGGAGCTTCTTTAGCATTAGATATAATTTAAAAGTGAAAATATTTCTTTTATCGATATTTCGGCTCCGCATACAAATTCATCGGCCGCACCATAATAAATAGTAACGGTATCACCGTCCGGAGCGACGACATGCCCGTTTGTAAATACTACTTGTCCAAAAAAACCATTTAATTCATACTCCGCTGATGGCACCATAATGGGTTGTTCTGTTCTTGCAATTACCTTTGAAGGATCTTCCAAATCCATCAAAAATGCTCCCAGACAATATTGGTGTTTGTCATTAGCTCCGTGGTAAATTTCAAGCCATCCTTTTTCAGTTTTTATAGGAGCAGCTCCTGCACCTACCCTTTTACTGTCCCAAAGTCCTTTTCTGGTTTTGATGATACATTTGTGATTTCCCCAATGAATCGCGTCAGGCGAAGAGGCAATCCAAATATAATTACCGCCAATATCTACACTGCTCGGGCGATGCAAAGCATAGTATAAACCATTTATTTTTTCTTCGAAAATCGCGCAATCCTTATTATGTGCCGGCAAAATCATACCGTGTTTTTCGAAGATTTTCCAATCGGTTGTGGTACGAAGTCCAACGCCAACGCCGTTATCTGATACCGAAGTAAAAGTCAAATAATACTTTCCGTCAATTAAGGCAACTCGGCAGTCTTCGATACCAAATGTTTCTAACATTCCCTCGCCAACTAATGGCGGATAATTTTCTGGTTCGTAAAATTTGATTCCGTCTTCACTACACAATAATCTCAAATGCGATAAAGTGGTCAAATAATCAACTCCTTTATAATTGATTACTCTTGCATCTGTGGCTATTAAGTCCGGATCGTTTTTTGGGATTTCGATAATCTCAATCGCGCCTGTATTTGTTAATATTGGAAAAGAAATTATATTGTCTTTTTGTTCCGGTCTTTCAGCAACTCTTACTAAAAGCCATGTTTTACCCTCAAATTGAAAAACTCCCGGATTTAGCAGGCAGGTAATCTCTAAACCTTCTGTACTTGAAGGTAAATCTCCCGGTGATAATAGTGGGTTTGCTTTAAAACGTTTTGCAATATCTTTCATACTTGTTGTTATTTTTTATAGAGATTAATCCAAATCAAGAAAGAGATTTGGATTAATCTTATAATGAGAATTATTAATATCCTGCATTTTGTGTTAAAGTTCCTGCTGAAGCATCAATTTCTGATTGTGGAATTGGATATAACATGTGTTTGTCCTGGAAGTTTTTTCCGTGAGCTGTCATCACTTGTTTTGCAATTCCCCATCTTTTTAAGTCCAGCATTCTTTGATTTTCAAAACCAAGTTCTGCTCTTCTTTCGGCAATCAGCCAGTTTTTAATCACTGCTTTGTCTGATGATGCCGGACGATCTGGTAAAGTTCCTGCCGGAGGTAAAGTTCCCAATGCTGTAATTGTGGTTCTGGCTCTTAATCTAATTTGATTGATTATAGCAATTGCTCCGGGATAGTTTCCTCCTTCATTCAATGCTTCTGCTTTCCAAAGCAAGGCATCTGCGTAACGCAGGTATACTTTGTTGTTTGGTGCATCATCATTTCCTTTATTGGTTCCGTCTAAACTGCCCAGCATTTTATTGATATTTTGATTTGTAACATCAACTGTATATAATTTTCTTGGATCATTAGCTTCAAATGAATTTAAAAAATCAGTGCTTGGAGCAAAGAATCCCCATCCTAAAGGAGCACAAATTCCATTTCCTCTTCTTGGCGTTACATTAGACTGATGATCATAAGAAAAAATAACTTCGTTATCGCTATATTCTTTTGAGGTACTGAAATTGTCAAAATAATTAGCATCTAAACCATAGCCTAATGTTGCTAACTGATCTACTAAAGGCGCTACTTCTGACCATTTTTGTGTATACAATGCCGCTTTTGCCTGTAACGCAATAACAGCGCCTTTTGAAACTCTCCATTTTTCTGTAGTCGATGAATATTTTGTGTTAGGAAGCAATGCTTGTGCAAGTACTAAATCGGCTTTTATTTTATCCCAAACTACCGCTTTATCTGCTCTTACTGATACTTTAAAAGCTTCTTCAAGAGATTCTACAGGTTTTACAATTAAGGGAACGTCTCCAAAATTAGTTACTAATGAAAAGTAATAGAACGATCTTAAAAAGTAAGCTTCACCTAATAACTGATTTTTTCTTGCTGTTGAAATTCCGGTAACAGTTTCAATATCTGATCTTGTCAATAATTCGATTCCAAGATTCAATCTTTTGATTCCCTCATAATTGTATTTCCATAAACCATTCGGACCTCCATTTGTAGAGGTGAAAGTAAAATTATTGATTTCATCTATCCATGGCTGATCTCCGTCTGAAATCCATTTTTTTTCCATATCGTCAGATGCAATATCCTGCATGATATAATCGTTCTGGAAAACCAGACCTCCGCCCCAATTCCATTCGCCCAGAATATTCAGTTTGTTTGAAAGTAATTGGTACGATGAACTTATGGAGTTTTCGACTACAGCAGCGGTTACTAATCCTTCTTTTGTAGACAATCCCGTTGCTTCGGTATCTAATTCGTCCTGACAGCTAACCAAACATAATGAGGTTATAAGCAAGGTTATAAATATTTTTTTCATGATATAATACTTTAAATTATTAATTATAATTTCACTTTAGCCCCAAGAATGAAAGCGGTCGACTGCGGATAAGTACCTCTGTCAATTAATGAAGTCGATTCAGGATCTAAGCCAGTATATTTTGTGATAGTGAATAAATTTTGTCCTGAAACATACAATCTCAAACTATTAATGCCAGGGATTGTTTTTGAAAAAGTATAACCTAACTCAATATTTTTCAATCTCAAATACGATGCATCTTCTACAAATACACTTGAAACTCTGCTTCCTCCGTTATCGTTAAAAGTCACTCTAGGCGTTGTGTTTGTTGATCCTTCTCCTGTCCAGCTGTTTAAAACATCTGTTGTTGAATTGAACGGACGGCTGTCATAATTTAAAATCTGTTTTGAATCATTATAACGGTCAACACCTTCTACTCCTTGCAATAAGAAAGAGAAATCGAAGTTTTTATAATCGGCATTAAAGTTAAAACCATAAGTTACTTTAGGAATCGAGCTTCCAATGAAAGTTCTGTCGTCAGCATTTATCTGTCCGTCGTTATTAAGATCTTTAAATCTTATATCTCCCGGTTGTGTACCATTTGAAGCTGTAAATAAGTGAGAACTTACTTCGCTTGCATTTTGATAAATTCCGTCAAACTGATATCCGTAATACGAACTTATTGGCTGACCAACAACTGTTTTAGTGTGTGTAGCATCATCTGTAATATTGCTCACATTTTGCTGTAATCTGTCTACATTATTTTTTAATGTCGCTAAATTCGCGTTGATGCCATATTTGAATTCATGGTCATTGTTTTGAAGATTTACTCCAAATTCAAAACCTTTATTACTTACAGAAGCAGAGTTTACACTTGTTGGCAAAAAGTTTCCAACGGTTCCCGGAGGAACGACATCAAGTAAGATGTTGTCAGTTATTTTTGAGAAATAATCTACTGTAACGGTTACTTTATTTTTTAGGATACTCAAATCCAAACCTACGTTTGTCTGTGTTGTAGTTTCCCATTTTACATCAGGATTTCCAATACGGATAAGATGTGGATCTGTTCCTAGGGTGTACAAGTTGTACCATTGATGATCTTTTATTTCCTGATTTCCTGATTGTCCCCAACTTGCTCTTAACTTCAAGTTCGAAATCCAGTCTGCTTTTTCCATGAATTTTTCTCTGGAAACTACCCAACCTGCAGCAACTGACGGGAAATATCCCCATTTGTTATTAGGTCCAAATCTTGACGATGCATCGGCTCTTATCGTTGCCGTTGCAAAGTATTTATTGTCGTAACCGTAATTTCCGGAAGCAAAATAAGACAGTAAAGACCAGCTGCTTGCATTTCCTGAATTCCAAACATTAAGCGTGCTGTTTCCGTAATCTAAATATTGAAATTCCGGTGAACTGTTTTCATAGTTATTTCTGCTGCCGCCAATAGCCGATGATTTACTAGTGATGCTTTCCATACCTAATAAAACATTTACACTGTGCAATTCCTTAAATGTTTTTACATAATTTAAAGTATTGGTAAAAGTAAAAGTCATTTCCTGACCTCTATTCTCGTTCAAACTATTCGGACGGTTTTGTCTTCCCATTCCGTAATATTGATAACTTGTATCAGCGATATTATTATCACCAAAATTTTCAGCAAAGTTTTTATTGTGAGTGAAAGCAAGATCTACTCCTAAACTGCTTTTGAATTTTAATGATTTATCTCCTAAAAAGGCATATTCTCCATAAACATTTCCAAAAGTTTGAAATCTTTCACGCACATCATTTGTAAAGTGAACTATAGCAAGCGGATTCGATGTTAGTTCGTAATTTTTGCTCCAGCCGTCGTTTGGTCCTGTATAAAAAGGTAAATCCGTATAAGGATCATTGGCTTTATAAGTAGGATCATTTACATCTTTATAAATACCAATTACAGGCGCGCGCAATAAAGCATGACGAATAATTCCCGGTGCATCGCCGCTTGAAGATAATTTATCCTGTTTTGTAAAACTGATCTGCAGATTCGTTCCTAATTTGAATCTATCTGTAATATTTGCATTTACGTTCGTTCTGAAATTATATCTTTTAAACTGATCATTATCTTCCGTTACAATTCCGTCAATTCCGTAATAACCGCCAGAAATCAAATACTGCACATTTTCTGTCGCGCCACTGGCCGAAACCTGAAAATTATTTGAGATTCCGGTAGTAAATAATGCTTTCTGCCAATCTGTATCTGCCAAATCTGTTCTGGTTCTTCGGTCAAAAGCATAAGGGCTTTCCGCATTTGCAGCGTTTCCAGCTGTATTATGCCAAGCCTGATCTTTTACTGACATGTATTGACTTGCATTTAGCACTTTAGGAAGATTTGCCGCATAATGAATTCCGGAGAAAGCTTCTACATCAAAACTTGTCATTCCTTTTACGCCGCTTTTAGTGGTAATAATAACAACTCCTCCTGCTGCTCTTGATCCGTAAATAGCTGTTGCCGAAGCATCTTTTAATACGGTCATGGATTTAATATCAGACTGGTTTAAAAATGAGATATCACGCGTTGCAACTCCATCAACAACATACAAAGCTTCGTTGTTTCCCAGAGTTCCTTCTCCACGAATACGAAGTTTTATACCATCGCCGGGAGCACCTGTATTTGCCGCAACAAAAACACCCGCAACCTGACCTTGCAAAGCCTGAGCAACATCTGGCACTCTGGTTTTAGAAAGATCCACCATATCAACCTGAGTGACAGCACCGTTTATAGACCCTTTTTTCTGGCTGCTGTAACCTACTACAATTACTTCATTTAATTTTTGAGAATCTTCTGCTAAAACAGCGTTCACTGCAATCTTGCCATTTACAGGAACTTCCTGACTGATAAATCCAATGTAGGTGAAAACCAAAACGGCATTTGCATCTGCTTTAATAATGAAGTTTCCGTCAAAATCTGAAGTAGCACTTACCGACGATCCTTTTACATTAATATTTACTCCGGGCAATGGTCCTTTATTGTCTGAGACAACACCTTTTACAGTTTGTCCATATATAATACTTCCTGATAACATTATTCCTAATAGAAATAAGTGATAAATTATATTTTTCTTCATCATAGAAATGTGTTAAATTGGTTAATAATCGTGGTTATTTTTTTCATCTTAATAAAAAATTGGTGGTTTAAATGAGTTAATAGTTTTTTTTGAGTGATTTTAAAAATCCTCCTATAAAAGTAATCTTAGGGTATAAAAAAAGGTGTACACTATTTCGTCAAAAGTGTACACCATTCAATAATTCACTTATTTTCAAATACTTACACTAAATTACGTTTTTGATTTTGTATTTAAGCTGATAATTTTTCGGCGTTAAATTATAGACTTTTTTGAACTCCCGATAGAAATAAGATCGATTATTAAAACCTGATTGGTAGCATACTTCTGAAACTGTGAGCACATTTTTACGCAGTAATTCAGCAGCATGTTTTAGTCTGATTGTCCGAATTAAATCACTCGGCGTAACATTAAAAATTTGCTTAATTTTTCGGTACAACTGCGAATTACTAATGCCTAATTCCTTTTCAATAAATAAACTTTGAAGATTCTCATTGTCAATATTGACCCGAATTAATTCAATGACTTTTTTAATAAAATCTTTTTCATCGTTATTTATAGGTAACGTAGTTAAATTTTCGATTAAAGTATCTTGGGAAAAATGTTTTAAGATCAGCTCTTTTTCTTCCAGCAGTTTCTGAATTCTAACTAACAAATGATCGGGATAAAATGGCTTTGGAATATAGGAATTTGCACCGCTCTCCAAACCTTCGATTCTGTGTATTACCGAATCTTTTGCGGTTAACATAATAAACGGAATGTGGCAGGTTTTTATATCTGTTTTTATTTTTTTGCAAAGCTCCACTCCATCCATTAATGGCATCATTACATCGCTGATTATAATATCAGGAATTTCATTTTCAAGAATTTCCAGAGCTTCTACACCATTATAAGCCGTGATAATTTTATATTTTTCTCCCAATAAATCATACAAAAACTGATGAATCTCTTTTTCATCTTCTACAATCAAAACTTTTTTCCGATGATCTTCCAGAGATTCAAGCGATGAAATCTTGTTCGGAATTTCTTCTGATTTATCCGGAATTTCCTCCAGAATATTTTTAAGATGCTGTGATATTAAAACCGGGCTTTTTTCACGATCCAGTTCTTTATCACTAAAAGATTCTTTGTTACAAGGCAGTAAAATAGTAAAAACAGTTTCTTCATCGGTAACGCTTGATACTTCAATTTCTCCTCTTAAAACGGTAACTAATTTTTTGATATACGCCAAACCAATTCCGGTTCTAAACATATCATTATCGAGCACCTGATCTGAATTGGAAAGAAAGAATTGATCAAATAATGAATTTAATTTTTCTTTCGGAATTCCTTTACCAGTATTGACAATGGTAATATTCAAAGTCGAAGCATCTTCTCCTTCCATACGGAATTTAAGATCTATTTTTCCGTTTACGGGAGTATATTTAAAAGCATTTGACATTAAGTTAAACACGATTTTCTCGGTTTTATCTTTATCAAACCATCCCAATAATGTTGATGGAACATCAAGATTGTATTCGATATTTTTATCAAATGCCCATTCATCAAACAATTCTGCTATTTGTTCTACGAGATTTACCAAGTCAAATTCCCTAACCGTTACTTCCAGATAATCGTATTCAGCTTTTCTAAATTCGAGTAATTGCTGCGTTAAAAACAACAATCGCGAAGAGTTGCGCTGAATCATTTGTATGAATTTCTGATTTTTTGCATCGAGATTGGTTGTTTCGGCTAATTTTTGGGCTGGTCCAACAATCAAAGTCAACGGGGTTTGAAACTCGTGGGCTACATTCGTAAAAAAAGTCAGTCTGTTTTCATGCAATTCTTCTTCTCTTTTTCTGAAAAATATATTCTGGCTCAACGATTGACGCTTTTTATAATAACTTAGCACGAACATTATCAAGAGTCCAATCAGAACCAAATAAATTATCATCGCTGTATTTGATTGCCAGAAAACCGGTCGGATTTTTATATCTATAGCGTGAACCGGTTCGCTCCAAACTCCGTCACTGTTCGACCATTTTATCCATAAGGAATAATTTCCTTTTGGAACGTTTGTAAAAGAGATTACTCTACGATCGCCAATTACATTCCACTCTTTATCAAAATTCTTCAGCTGATAAGCATATTGGCATTTTTCACTGTTGATATACGTCAGCGCGGCCAATTCTATATCAAAGAAATTTTGATCGTATTTTAATATAATCGAAGGATGAGAATCCGAATTGGGTTTAATTACCAATCCCTGATAATAAGGAACAACCTGATTATGGCCGCTTATTTTATCAATAAGAATATCAGGAACAGTCGAAGATTCAACAATTTTTTGAGGCAAAAAATAATTGAATCCTTTAATGCCTCCCATAAAAATCAGGTCGGTTTTACTATCATGATAAAAAGCACCATCGGCAAATTCATTATTCTGCAGTCCTTCATTTTTTGTATAATTGATGAAGTTCGAAGTGCTGCTATTAAAATTTGATATTCCGAAGTTGGTGCTAATCCAGAGATTCGATTTTTTATCTAAAACAATTCCGTGAATCGTATTATTTGGAAGTCCGTCTTTTGTGGTATAACTTTTAAAAACAGCTTTTCCGTCACTTTTTAAATCTTGAAGCATATTTAAACCAAAACTTGTTCCTATCCAGAGTTTTTTACTCTGGTCCATCTGAAGGCACAAAATATCATTACTAGACAAACTTTCAACGTCATTTTTTACATTTTTATAAGTCTGAAATTGTTCTGTTTTTTTGTCAAAAAGATTCAATCCTCCTAAACGTGTTCCTATCCACAATTGATTGTCATCTTTAGGAATAATCGAAAATATAATATTGCTGCTAATCGATTTACCTCCTTTACTATTGGCTAAATATTTTTTGAATTCGGTTATTTTTAATTTTTCGCCCAAACGTTCAATTTTGCAGCGAATCATTCCGTAACCATTCGTTCCTAACCAAACAAAACCATCAATGTCCTGATAAATGGCGTATACTGATTTAAAATAGTCGCATTTCTCATTTCCTTCAATAGACGACCAATCAATTAATTTTGATTTTTTCAGGTCAAAAACCGTAATTCCGTCGCCGTCTGTACCAATAAAAACTAAATCTTCTTTCCCCTTGCGCAACGCAAAAACCGCATTATTAATAATGCTGTTATTGTCATTAAAGTTTTGATATTGCAGCGATTTGCTATCCTTCAGATAAAAATCAGATGGAAACCGAAATAACCCTTTTCCTTTTGTACCTATAAAGAAGGAATTGTTTTCTACTTCTAAAAATGCCCTGACAATACCGCCTTCCAGATCTGGAATCTGAGTTTTGGAAATGAGATTAAAAGTTTTCTTTATCGGATATATTTTAAACAATCCGTCACCATCTGTCCCGCTCCAGATTACGTTTTCAGTTCCTTGAATTAATGTGGTGACTTTTTGATTATTAAGGTGCTGCAGCCAGGATTTGGAAATATAATTTCCAGAATCGTTGATAATAAAATAGCCGGATTTTCTGGAAACTAATGTTCCTTCAGCGATATGCCCTATTATCGAAACCAGTTTTTTATCGATTTGTATGTCGCTTTCTTTATTTTTTAAAGAATGTAAAAAAGCGTTTCCAAATTTTGAAATTATCAACGCTTTTTGGTTTCCTGCTGCTCCAAAATCTTTGACGTTTTCTGAAATTAAAACTGCTTTTGAAATCGTTTTTACATTGTTTTTTTCTGTTCTAATATCTAAACTGTAGAGTTTATCATCTTCAAATAAAACCAGCAATTCGCCATTTGCAGAAAACTCCATTTTCTTAACGGCTTTTTTAGGAAGATTTTGGTTTTTTAATAATTGAAAAGAAGTACCGTCAAAATAGCCAATTCCCCAGTTTTTTACTGCACAGAATACTTTTTTTGAAGCATCAAGTGCCATATTAAACTCCGATTCTGATAATGGCGGATTATTTTCTCTGGAAAAGTAATAGCGCTTAAATTGATCTGTTTTTTTGTCGTATTGATTGATTCCATGAATCGTTAAAACCCATATTTTTCCTTTATCATCTTCATCAATTTTAAGGATTACCTGATTGCTTAAACTCGATTCGTTATTTAATTCTGGTCTGAAAATTTTAAAATCATTCGCATTATATCGGTTTAAACCGTCCCAGGTACCAATCCAGATTAGATTTTCAGAATCCTGAAAAATACAATTCACAGAGCTGTTCGATAATCCTTTAGCATTATCGAGCTGTTCAGAAGAATACTTTAAAGCTCCTGTTCCTGACGAATCCAAAACAGATTTAGTATCTCTTTGGGTTTTGTTAATTTCTTCGTGACTTTTAGTGCCGGCATTATTAAAAGAGATGGATTCTTTTTTATCAGTACATGCATTTAATCCAGCGAAAATAATACTAAGCAGTACAATTTTTATTTTCAACATGGTGATTTTTACTGGTTTATTTTTAAATGTACTTCATAATTTAGTCATAAACAACATGCAAAAAAATATTTTTGTATTATACTACATAACACACTCCATTTAATAAGAAGAAAATCCAAAATAAATATACTCGTCAAAGGAATAAGCCTGCATATAATTGAAAAATAAAACCTCGTTATGGATGCATTACCCAAATCTTTTTTTATAAAACAGTAACTTAACAACTATTAGCATTAATAAAAGAGAAGTTCTTTTATTAATGCTAATTTTCTTAAATTTTGTTATTACTGTTTAATTATTTTAAAACTTTCACTAGCTCCATTTTCAAAACTAATCTTTACAAAATAAATTCCACTAGGGATATTTGTTGGGGTTACCGATATTTTAGAATTTGCGATAGCATAATCTTGTTCCAGAACTTGTTTTCCGGTTGCATCAAAAATAGACACTTTTACATTATCGGAATAAGCATTTTGAAACTCAATCTCAAAGTGATTGTTAAATGGGTTTGAGTAAACCATGTATGATTTATTTATCATGAAATCAAAATCCGGATTACCTAAAGTAGCATTGAAATTTCCTGCTTCATTATTATTTTTATCCAATGAAGTCACTACAAAATACTTTGTGTCTTTTAAGGCTTGCGAAACAACCAATTCATTTCCCACAACAATATCTATTATCTTGGAACCATCATCTTTATTCGTTATGGCCTCTGCAGCGTTATTAAAAGCATAGACAACATATTTTACAGGTAAATCGCCATCTGAAGCTACGGCTGGAGTATCCCATGTTAGTGCTAAATTGACAAATCGAATGTTTTCAGGAGCATTAGGGCAGATAGCATCTTTACCTGCAATTGGTGGAGCAAATGATTTGTATTTGTATTGATTGCTATTTAAAACATCATTAATCGTTTTCGAATTGCTTTTTATACTAGCGTAATTGTATGCTATTTGTCCAAAAGTAGCATCCATTGATGTGGCTCTATTTTGAATAAATTGATTTTGTATTTCAGTTGCTGCCCAATTATTTGTATCAGTCATTTTGTAGTAAGCTTGACTAATATACAATTGTTTACCACTAGCTTTGGCTTGATCATTCCACCATTTTGACAGCGCCACATAATCTTGAGCTCCGGTAATTTTCCAATACAATTGAGGTGCCAAATAATCTACCTTGCCTGAGTTCAACCATGCTGTTGCATCACAATAAAGAGCCGAAAATGCTGAATTTCCAGAAATTCCGGCAGGTATTCCACTTTTCCAAATTCCTGCAGGACTAACACCAAAAACGATGTTTTTATTTAAATTAGTATTTATAACCTGTATCGCATCATAAGTTCCCGCAATCATCTGGTTTACGTTATCTCTTCTCCAATCTGCAATTGTCGCGATGTTATTTGGATTATTGTCAATGTAGGTTTGAGCATCTTGGTTCGTAGTCATTCCACCATTAGGATAGAAATAATCATCAAAATGAATTCCATCAACATCATATCGTGTCGCAATATCTTGCACAATACTTATGATATAATTTTTTACTGCGGGTAAGCCGGGATTTAATATTTTTTGCGAATCAACCGATGATGTAAACCACCAAGTGGGTTGTGTTACCGTAATATGATTGGCAGAAGTAGTGTATGCAGAGGTTGTTTTTGCTCGATATGGATTTAGCCAAGCATGTAAATCGAGCCCTCTTTTATGCGCTTCGGTTATAACAAATGACAATGGATCCCATAAAGGATTTGGCGCCAAACCTTGCGTTCCTGTCAAATAATATCCCCAAGGTTCAATACTTGAGATATATAAGGCATCACACTCTGAACGAACTTGAAAAAAAACTGTATTGTAGCCATTTGCTTTTACATTGTCTAAAATAGCAATTAATTCTGCTTGCTGAACTGCTGGTGTGGCCAATCGATTTGTAGGCCAATTTAAGTTGTAAACTGAGGCTAAAAAAACTCCTCTCAAATCACGTTTTGGATTGCTTTTACTAAACTCGGCATCCATTGTACACTGGGCCGTACTGTTGGTTAATACTCCAATAAAAAAAAGTAAAATAAGTGCGTAATTTTTTTTCATAGTTAGTTGGTTTTTAAGTGGTTGTTTAACACAAAAATAACATAATACTTTTAATAAATACGTTTTTATGCATTTTTTTTAAATATAAAAACTGAATAACGCAAAAAAACGCAATATTAACAACTTGTTTACGCAAATTTATGCGGTAATACTAGAAAAGGAGGTTGTAGTTCAAAAACGAATATTATCACAATAATTATCTTTGTACTAAAAAAAGACTAATAAATAGTTCATTTTATGCTCCAAATTGTCTTAAGTGATGATCAAAATGTTTCCACTGCAAAATTGCCCATTCATCTGTTGTAAAATTTCCAAAAAATGAGTGCGGATGTTTTGTGCATTTTTCCGGTCCATCTCTATAAAATTTTCTAACAAGCTGGATGGCTTTACCTTTTTCTTTTTCGAATTCTTTTTTGTCCAAAAAAATATAATTTTTGTCTGTCGGCGAATTTTTAGCCATTGGCTTATCATTTAAAAATTTTCTTTTAAACGCCCATCCCATGATTTTTCCAATAAACATTCTTTTTGGGAAGTTCATTGCCATTGCCGTTTCAAGTGCCATATTTAAGTGGGCTAACATTTGAGCCACATCCATTTTTCCCCATTGTCTCTCCGAATTTAACTGAAGGTTTTCTAACCTTTTTATTATTGCGTTTACGTCTGCCTGGTTGTATAAATTATTCATTTTTTATCTATCATTTTGTTAAACAACTGTATGCTATACCTGGAAATGAAAGCATTAAACTTTACAGTTGGGCGATAACCAAAAAAATTTTTCAAAAGATAAATCACCAACGTTTTTGAACATCACGTTCTCAAACTGTCATCGCAATTTTCTTTTGAAAAATTTACATTAGTTCAAATCTATTTTTTCAGCTGAAATTTATTTATTATACTATCTTCAATTGGTGTCTTTAGTTTTATGATTGGTCCAGAGACATCGTTAGGAATAGTCATGGAGAGGACATAATGTTTTATTTTCCATCTTCCATCTATTTTCACTAAAACGCCAGAGCCTCTACAGATTTTCATTTGGGTGCTTAATAATTCATCAAACCATGCAGTCTCAAAAGTTTTATCAAAAAAGACATGGCGTTCTACGGGAGTAAAATTCCAAGCTTTTCCTTTATCGAAATAAGGTCTGGAAAATTCTTTAAATTCTTCTTTTCTCCAATATTCATTCGCGTCAGTACCAATAAAAACTGCATCATTGGTCATCATATCAAAATAAGCAGCGTAGTGCGCTTCTCCTGCTGCTTTATGCCAAGCATCAAGAGTAGCATTTACAATTTGTTCTTCTTTAATTGGGTCGCCGTTTAAGGAATCAAAACTAACAAGCATCAATAATGCGAGGGTAATCAATAGGTTTTTCATTTTTATTTAAAGTGAATTTGAATCATTTATTTACACAACTATTTCAGTGCTTTATAATCCTATTATTTAAATCAATTTTTTATTGTTTTTCAAATTTCTGCAAAATCACATCCTCAATTGGTGCTTTTATTTTTACAATTTCATCTGTCACATCGTCTGGAATGGTTAAGGATAAAACATAATGTTTTATTTTCCAGTTTCTTCCAACTTTTACCAGTACTCCTGAGCCTCTGCATATTCTAAAGCGGGTTTTTAAAAGCTCATCAAACCAAGCCACTTTTCCTGTTGGATCCAAAAAAACATGTCGCTCCACTGCTTTCATCTTCCAAGCATTGTGAGAATCAAATCTTGGTTTTGCAAATACTTCAAAATCTTTTCTGTTCCAATTTTCCGTTGCGTCGGTACCAATGAAAATAGCATCGGGCGTCATCAAATCGAAATACGCATTGTAATTCGCTGTTGCTGCAGCAATATGCCAAGAATCGATAGTGGCATTTATCTGTTGTTTTTCCTTATTTTCATCCTGTTTCAAAGAGTTAAAACTGAGCAGCAATAAGGCTCCGAAAACTTTAAAAATATTTTTCATATGTATCAAAGATTATGTTTAGGTCAGTAGTTTTCAATTAAAAGTTAAAGAGACACCAGCGATGCCGTAGAACATTAAATTACTTCTTATCCCAGAAAACCTTGGTAGCCATAGAGTTTCCTCCTATTGCGACACTTGCTGCTGTATTGTTTTTTGTATTTAAAGTTTCTTCAATTCCAGGATACATGTATCTTTTTGGTACTGTATTTATATTCAAATAAGTTTTAGCTGGTGGTTTTAAAGCTGGAAAATCCAATCTTCGGTATGAGGTCCATCCTTCAAAACCTCTGTTGTATAGGGCAATCCAGGCTTGTTCTCCAATTTTTTGTTCCCATGTTCCTGTTGCAGTTGCATACGCTACTTTTGGCTGTGCTAAATAGGCCGATATAACAGTAGCATCTGTAATACCCCAGTTTGCCATTGAGGCACTAATAGCTTTCACGTAGTGCGTTTCAGGACTATCCGTAATAAAAGTTCTTGCTGCAGCTTCTGCTAATAAAAATTCTGTTTCTGAATAATCAAATAAAGTACCCGGAAATGTAGGTTCGCTTATCGTTGGTGTTACATGAGAAAAACTGGAGAAAAGATTGGTCTCTCCGTATATTCCTCCTTTATAAGTTCCGTCTGGGGCTGTAGTATAAAACTTTGATCTTCTTGGATCGGCAAGATCGTTCATTTTGTCCACTAGCGTGTTTGAGGGAATGAAGTAATCTTTGTAGCTGCTATTTGCTAAACCATAAAGAGGATTTGCATTGGGCTGCAATGATAAATAATTCAAGTTAAAATTTTCATCATTACCGCTAATTACTCCGCCAGCGATTGCTTCAGTTGTCCATCTTTTTGCATCAACAGCATTAATATCTGCCATATTTAAGGACATTCTTAGTTTTAACGAGTTGGCAAATTTTCTCCATTTTAAGACATTACCCTGATAAACTAAATCAGCATCTCCAAAACTAGTTCCTCCATCTTTTAATACATTAGAGGCATTAGTCAATTTCAAAATTAAATCTCTATAGATTGTTTGGGCATCATCATATTTTGGTAATGGAAAATTAGTGATATCCTGCGCCTCACTATAAGGTATATCTCCATAAGTATCAACCATCTGACTAAAAGAGTACGCTATTAATATATCTATTATAGCTTTTTTATTCTTTAAAGTTGCTATTTCGGTTGGTGTGACTGCTGTTTCTAAATCCAGTAAATTACGAGATTGCTTTAAATTGGCAATTACATCCCTGTTTAGAATACTAAAATGAACATCTGAAATTTTTCCGAATGTTGTATTGTACTGACTTTCAAAAATCCATTGTGTTTCCGACCATTGTTGCGCAAATAAACGAAAAACATTATTGTAGATTCCGGGATTTACCATTTGATCTACTAATGCTTTTTCTGCATTTGTAAACAAATATTGAGGTTTTGTGGACTGTGGATTTATGATATCTTCATTCATGTCAGTGATATTGTCTGAGCACGATATCATTGTTATGAACATAAGTGGGTATATTATTTTTCTCATTTTTAAAATTTAACGGTTATGTTGAATCCGATATTTCTAGTTGTAGGAAGTGGTGCCAATGAATTTGCCGAAGCTAAATTTCCTGATCCTAAACCACTTTCAGGATCTGCATCTGGTAGATTTTTGCTTATAATCCATAAGTTCGATCCAATTAAACTGAATGTCATAGCGGTAAGATTCATCTTTGACACTAATTTTGTTGGAAAAGCATAAGTAATATTGGCTTCTCTAAGTTTTACAAATGAAGCATCATAAATAAATGCTTTATGCGGCTCTACAAAGAAACCATCAATGTTGCTCCAATAGGATTGGCTTTGAGTTCTAACCGTATTTTTTGAACCGTCTGCTTGTACCCCATCAAGTATTACTCCACCATCGTTTTTACTTCCGGTAACGGGATTTCTAATTGGGTTTCCTAAGTCATTTGTACCAGCTGAATACTGCGTTAATCCTGTAGTCTGACCATATTCCTGATCCATTGAGTACAAGTCACCTCCGTGTTGAAAGTCAATCAAGAAACCTAAAGTCCATTGTTTGTAAGAAAATTTATTTCTAAGACCACCAACATAATCCGGCGTAACATTTCCAATTACATTATTGGTAGAGCCATTTAGCACGTAAGCACCGTTAGCATCAATCAATTTTTTGCCGTTCAAATATTGAAAGTCTGTTCCTTTTATAGTTCCGTAAGGTTGCCCTACTTCGGCATTTATAGTGATTCCCCCTACGAAAGCTCCAATTTGCAAGTTGTCTATTCCGTTAGATAAACTTACAACGGTGTTCACATTTTTAGACCAGTTCACAAATATGTCCCAGGCAAAATCGGTGGTTTTTACAGGCGTAAAGTTAAATTGAAGTTCTATCCCTTTGTTTTCAACTGAACCTGCGTTAATATATTTAGATGCGAAACCTGTTGCGGTTGAAAAAGCTACCGGAAAAATTTGATCTGAACTCAAACTTTTATATACACTCACATCAAAACCAACTCTGCGGTCAAGAAATTGCATCTCTAAACCTAATTCATCTGTTGCTGTTTTTACAGGACGCAAGTCAGAATTATTTTTTGTTGCCGGAAGTGAAAATAATTGATTTGTTCCCCAAGGATCAGACTTCACGTAGGTATCAGATAATGAATGTAAGTCGATATTTCCTTGTGGATTTTCAGCATAACTAGCTCTTAATTTACCAAATGACAACCAAGGTTGGTTTATGTGTTTAGTAAAAACATAACTAGCGGAAACAGAATAAGTCGCTAATGCGTTATTGTTTGCAGGCAAGGTAGAGAACGCATCTCTTCTTACTGTTCCTTCTAAGAATGCAAAATCTTTATAACCAAAAGAGGTAGAAGCATAAACACTGTTTACTCCTGAACTGTCATTTTTACGTCTTGCTGCCGGCGGTGAAGCTACAGAGTTTGTTAAGCTATATAATCCCGGAACGATTAATCCACCTTGTGTAGAGGCCAATGATGATACTAAACTTGTTCTTAAAACATTTCCTCCAACCAATCCATTAAACGAAATATCTTCACTTATGTTTTTCCTGAATGAGGCAATTAATTCATAGTTTTGCTCTGAAAAATTCCCGTCATACACTTGATAACCTGATGTTTCACTTAATCTATTGAGACCAAAACGGGAAGCTACAGAACCCACGGCTTTTCTTTCCTCGCGCAGTTCAGCATAGGAGTCGGTAGATATTTTTCCGGATAAAGTCATCCAATCTGCTATTTTATAATCTAATTTGGCGTAACCTAAAAAACGATTTCTCGAGTCAGATTGATAGCTTTTATATCTTTTGAAATAAGGGTTCTCCTGCGAATAAGTGCTCAAGTCGTTTGGTGGAGCATTCATATTCCAAGTTATATTCTGGCCGCCGGAGCGCTCGTAAACTTGTTTTAATTCTTTAATATCAACATTAGTTTGCCACCAATCTCTAAATCCATAAACTACATTGTCTCCCCAAGTCGTATCATTTCTTCCTACAGTAGAATTTCTGGTATAACTAGAAAAAGCTGTTACAGATAATTTATCCGTAAACTGGTGCGTAATTTTTGCACTAATACTGTTTTTCATCATATGACTGTTTGGCAATAAACCTTCTTGTTGAAAATTGTTGTAGTTTAATGTAAAACTTGATTTTTCATTTCCGTCTTCAATAGAAAATGAATTATTATAGGAAACTGGCGTTTCAAAGAAAGTAATTGGACCATTTTTAGCATTGACCCACGGTGTTGCTTTTCCGAAATTATCAGAATAAGGCGTAAAGGCATTCCATTGATAAACCATTAAATTTGGATCAAAAGCTGCTCCAAAAGAGGCTTCGCTGCTAGTTGGTGCAACAGTATCATTTATTCCATCTCCATTGACGTCCATAGATAAGAATGAACCTGGTCCAACATCACCGGCACCGTATTTAGATTGATGATTTGTAAAAGTAGATTTGTCAATAAATCCAACAACTACTTCACTGGAAATAGTAATTCCCATTCCTTTTTTAGACTTTCCTTTTTTGGTCGTAATTACCACCACACCATTTCCGGCTTGCCATCCGTATAAAGCGGCAGCGGCTGCACCTTTTAAGATATTTACATTTTCAATATCGTCCGGGTTTATATCGGCGGCGGCGTTTCCGTAATCATAGCCTCCTCGTCCCTCTGTCTGACTAGCAGTACTTGAGTTAATATTTGAATTATTGATAGGCATACCATCAACAACAATAAGCATT
This sequence comes from Flavobacterium sp. FlaQc-57, assembly GCF_044007395.1. Taxonomy (NCBI): domain Bacteria; kingdom Pseudomonadati; phylum Bacteroidota; class Flavobacteriia; order Flavobacteriales; family Flavobacteriaceae; genus Flavobacterium; species Flavobacterium sp. FlaQc-57. The sequence goes on along the minus strand of NZ_JBIPDA010000003.1, from coordinate 139,540 downwards.
TGATTATTACCCGTAAGACTTTTGACTCCTCTTGAAACTATATTTGTAGAACCTCCAAAATTGTTGTTTCTTTTAATTTGAACCCCTGCAGCTCTTCCTGAAAGTTCGTTTAAGAAATTTCCGCTTGGCGCTCCAGATGTCAGGTCGGCTCCTTTGACTTCTTGTGTGGCATAACCGAGTGATTTTTTTTCTCTTTTTATGCCTAAAGCCGTCACCACCACATTATCTAGCTGTGTGGTACTAGAAATTAATTTTGCATTTACGGTCTCAGAACTTGCAGGTATTTCTTGAGGTATTACACCAATATAATTGAAAACTAAAACTTGATTTGGACTCGCTTGAATGGAATATTTCCCATTAAAATCTGTTTGTGTTGCAGTCTTGGTCCCTTTCACAAGTACGCTTACTCCCGGCAAAGGTAATCCGGCATTGTCAGTAACAATACCAGATACTGACCTCTCTTGTGCAAAAGCAAGTTGCACTCCAAGGAAAAGCAGAATGAAGATGTGGTTGAATTGTTTTATTGTCATAATTAATGGTTAGGTTAATTGGTTATTACAAAAAAATACTCAACAAAATCTCTAGTTGTCGCAAATGTAAAATATAACGTAATCAGTAACTTATTAGATAAAAATCAGATCCATTAATCACTTTGTTCCTAAGTCAAAGACCATTTATGCTCAGTTTAAATGATTGCCTAATTTGTGAAATTTTAAAGCAGATCTATTTTAATATGATCATGAGCAAAATAGTTTTATTTCAAAATGGAACACTTGGTTTAAATTGAACAACCGTGATCACTTTTACTCTAAAACTGTAAGTCAATTGTAACGAAAGAATTTGATTTAACTGAATGTTTTTTTCCATTATGTGTACTAAAAACAACTAAAAAAATAGATGAGGTTAACCAAAAATAACAACTAAAATGAAAAATATTTTCTGCAAATTGGTATTCGAGCATTTTGAATTGATATTCGATCCATTATGAGCCAATTTGTAAAATCTGAACTATTTTAATTTTTAGTTTCTTCTAAGTCATCAAAAAAAAACTCTTCCTTTTTTCATGGCGAAATTGGAATAATACCTCTGTTTTTTATTTGCAGATTCCTTTGATAAATAATGATCTAAAACTGAAATTTATAGTACATGAGTTGATGAACTTTTACAAAATTTGGAGGTAGAAGAAAACGTTTAAAAGTGATTTTAAATACTTTTATGGCTGGATGCTTTCAATTCTTCCTGAAGCATCTAGTATTTCCGGAACCAAACCAACTAGTCTACGCTCTGATTGCAAGTATTTTAACGACACTTTATATTCAGAAGCTAAAAACTGGTCTTCAGTGGTTGGTAAATCATCCGGCAAATCTTTATCACTTATTATTTTATGACGTTTTAGAACTACAGTATCGCCATTTATTCGACTTACCAAATACCATGTTGAAGTTTTATTTGCGGTACGAATATCAAAATCACTAACCCACAACTTAGTTCCCTTACGAATATTAGCAGTTTCAGCTTGTTTAAAGTAAGGTTCAATAACTTTGAAGTAAATAAAAATACCTGCCAAAAAAGTGGTGAGCAGTAAAAAAAACACTGTAGGCTTTAGCTTGAAAGATACAGGTATAGCTTTTTTTTGCATTTCCAAGACTTCTTTAGTATGTGTACTTAAACTCTTGTATTTTATCCATTTGCCGCAATAATCACAATTTATCAAAGGCACATTTTTCTTTAAAAGCATTTGAAATCCCAAATTTGAAATCTGAGGCTGTACCCAAGTAACCACAAGTTGATTTTCATTTTTACAGTATGGGCAAAGATGTCCCTCTCCTAGCGGTTCTGTTTTATTAACTTTATTACTTATTGTTGTAATTATCATAGCATTACTTTATGTGATTTTTATAAAGACCTAAAAACTGCGTAATCATTATTCGTAGTCATTATTTGATAAATTCAAATTTATTTTCAAAGAATTTACCAATTAAAAGAAGTGGTTTTTATTGCTCATAATTATATAAATTTTGAGTAAAAATAGAAACAGGATTAAGCGCTATTAACTATTAATTGGTATCTGCATGATCTGAGTTGGTATTCGCAATTCGAAAAACAAAGAAGCAGTCCTAAAAATGATTTTGGACTGCCCCTTTTTCTACAATAAATAGAAGTTATTATTCTCCGCTGATATGCAGATCAGTAAATTCTTTATCAACGATTAAGAAAAGATTTTCATTAAAAGCAACTATATCGAATTCAATTTTTTCGTTATCAATCTCTATTTCAGTCACTTTAAAAGGCAATCCAATTAAATTAATTTTATACTTGGTATACGGAGTATCGTATTTTCCTTCTTTATGAAGCTGTACAATCAATTCTTTATCTTTTCCGATAGTTCTAAACGATAAAAAACTGTAACGCCCTTTTTTATAGTCATAACCATCTTGAGCATCTTCATAAACTACCGACTTTTCTTTCCCGTTTTTAAAATACAAATCAAGTGTTAATTCGTCAAATTCCAATTCTCCAACATATTGTTGCACAGGATATTTTGGAATTATAGCTCCCGCTTTTACAAAAACCGGAATTTCGTCGAATTTAGTATCAATCCATGCCTCTCTTCCTCCTGTTAAAAATTCATTTGTCCAGTAGTTATACCATTCTCCTCTTGGGATATACATACGTCTACCTGTTGCATTCGGCTCAAGAATTGGACAAACCAAAATTTGATTTCCAAAGATAAATTCGTCATTACAATAATGTGTTTGTGTATCATCCTGATCGTAATAAACTAATGGTTTTAGCATTGGAATTCCTTCTTCAATATATTGCCAAAACATCGTGTATAAATACGGTAATAATTGGTAACGAAGACTAACAAATTTTCTGGTAATATCGATCACTTCTCCATCAAAAGCCCAAGGTTCCTGATTGCCGTGATCTCCAGATGAATGCGTTCTGCAAAACGGATGAAAAACTCCTAACTGAATCCAACGTGCATATAATTCTCCTGTTGGCTGCTCTGCAAAACCACCAATATCAGAACCTGTGAATCCCATTCCGGAAATTGACATTCTTTGTGCCTGGATATTAGCAATCCACAAATGTTCCCAGGTTGCCACATTATCACCTGTCCAAGACGATGTATAACGTTGTGCGCCCGAATAAGCCGATCTTGTGATTACGAATGGACGTTTTGGATAAGCAAAACGCTTTACTCCATGATAAGTAGCTCGCGCCATTTGCGTACCGTAAATGTTATGCGCTTTTCTGTGACTACAAGGATTTCCATCATAATCATGGCGAACATCCATCGGGAAAGTTTTATTTGGAACCTCCATAACTGCTGGTTCGTTCATATCATTCCAAACACCTTTAACTCCTATATCTGAAATTAATTCTTTAAATAATCCTGCCCACCATTCCCTTACAGCAGGATTTGTATAATCCGGAAAATTACATTCGCCCGGCCAAACTTTCCCTTTCATATAAGGTCCGTCAGCTCTTTTACAGAAATAATCTTTTTCTAAGGCTTCTTTATAAACCCAGTAATCATTGTCGATTTTAATTCCGGGATCAATAATTACAATAGTCTTAAAACCATCTTCGGCTAATTCAGCCACCATTCTTTTTGGATCAGGAAAATATTCTTTGTTCCAAGTGAAACATCGAAAACCTTCCATATAATCGATATCCAGATAAATGGCATCACACGGAATTTTTAGCTCTCTAAATTTTGATGTAATTTCTTTTACTTTACTCTCCGGATAATAACTCCATTTACATTGATGGTATCCTAAAGCCCATAATGGCGGTAATTCCGGCTTTCCGGTCAAATCTGTATAAGTTGTTACCACATCCTGCATTTGTGGGCCGTAAATGAAGTAATAATTCATTTCGCCACCTTCTGCCCAAAAACTGGTAACGTTTCTTCTTTCCTGACAAAAGTCAAAGAAATTTCTGAACGTATTATCAAAGAAAATCCCATAGGATTGTTTGTTGTGCAAACCAATATAAAAAGGAACAACTTTATACAAAGGTTCCTGATCTTTTTGAAACGCATATTGGTCGGTAGCAAAATTCTCTACCCTTTTGCCTTTTAAATTCATTTGGGTAGCCTTATCGCCTAAACCGTAAAAACATTCTCCATCTTTAGAGGATTTACTCATTTTTACAATATTCCCCCCAAATTCATAACTTTCTTCCCAATGAAATCCAAGTTCATCTTCAAGAATTAAAAGATCATTTAAATCGTAAATCGACAAACGAAGATCAGCTTTTTGAATTTTACATTTTACTTTACTTGTTCTAATAAGGAAATAAGTATCTTCTTCAGTAAGTTCTAAAAAATTATAGCCGTGAAGCTGCTTTTTATCAATTGCATATGAAAAGTCATTGCTAAAATACCCTTTTGCAGTAAAACGAAATCGGATTAAACTATCTCTTAAAACAGTAACTTTTAAAATTACATTGTTGTCAGTGTGAAAAAAAATAGAATCGCCTGCTTGCTCATGTTTGACGATTTTTGATGGATATAAATTGCCTTTATATTCTAATGATGTGTTTGTAATCATGTTGTAATATTAATTATTTTAACTCTTAATGTATTTCAATACAAATGGATTTAATATTGAAAATAGTTTATATATACTTCTAATAAAATGGTGCTGAATAAATTAAAATTTCAATTTTAGCCAAAAGAAAAAATGGCGACACTCAATGGAGCTAAAATTAATTCGGCAGAATATTCTCTGCCGTCATAAGGTGTAGATTCAATTTTAATTAGTTTAAAATTTCCAATTCCACTACCTCCATAAACCTTTGCGTCACTATTAAAAATTTCTTGTAATTTTCCTTTTTGAGGTAGGCCAATTCGATAGTTTTCTCTTACTATCTGAGTAAAATTACAGACAATTACAAGGTTCTTCTTCGGGTTACTCCCTTTTCGGATATAAGATAAAACAGCATTTTGATGATCCGAATAGTTAATCCATTCGAAACCTTCATCTGTAAATTGTTTTTCGTGCAATGCCGGACGTGATCTATACAAATGGTTCAGATCTGTAATTAGTTTTTTTACTCCGGAATGATAATCGTATTGCAATAAATGCCAATCTAAACTTTTGTCAAAATTCCATTCATCACTTTGTCCAAATTCAGACCCCATAAATAAGAGTTTTGTTCCCGGGTGTGTAAACATATAACCGTACAACAATCTCAAATTTGCAAATTTCTGCCATTCGTCACCGGGCATTTTATTGGCAATTGATTTTTTTCCATAAACGACTTCATCATGCGAAATCGGAAGCATAAAATTTTCCGTAAAGGCATAAGTCATTGAAAAAGTCAAATCATTTTGATGGTGCTTGCGATAAACGGTTTCTCTATGAAAGTATTTTAAAGTGTCGTGCATCCAGCCCATCATCCATTTCATTCCAAATCCTAAACCACCTGTAAAAGTAGGTCTTGAAACCATTGGAAATGAAGTACTCTCTTCAGCAATAGTCTGAACTCCTTCAAAACTAGCATAAATAACTTCATTGAATTCTTTAAGAAAACTTATGGTATCCAGATTTTCTCTTCCGCCATAAATATTAGGTTCCCACTCGCCTTCTTCTCTCGAATAATCGAGATATAACATCGAAGCTACGGCATCAACTCTTAATCCGTCGACGTGATAATGCTGAAGCCAAAAAACAGCATTACTGATCAGGAAAGCTCGAACTTCATTACGTCCATAATTAAAAACCAAACTTTTCCAGTCCGGATGATAACCTTTTCTGCGATCTGGATGTTCATACAAATGTGAACCATCAAAATAGCCTAAACCGTGCGCGTCATCAGGAAAATGTGATGGAACCCAGTCTAAAATTACTCCAATACCAGCCTGATGCAGTTTATCAACTAAAACCATAAAATCTTGCGGTTTTCCAAAACGAGAAGTTGGCGCAAAATAGCCTGTCAATTGATATCCCCATGAAGGATCATAAGGATATTCCATGACAGGCATAAATTCTACATGCGTAAAACCGGTTTCTTTTACATAATTTACTAAGTCATCTGCTAATTCCAAATAAGTCAAAAAACGATTGTTTTCACCTCGTTTCCAGGAACCCAAATGCACTTCGTAAACGGAATAAGGCTTGTCTAAAGCATTATGACCCTGACGCTTTTGCATCCATTTCTTGTCTTTCCACTTATAATCTAAATCCCAAACTACAGAGGCTGTATGTGGCGGATTTTCACAATACAAAGCAAATGGATCTGCTTTTTCAGTTACAATCCCATCAATATTAGACGCTATTGTATATTTATACAATGCTCCTTTTTCAAGACCCGGAAGAAAACCTTCCCAAATGCCCGAAGAATCCCAACGAACTTCTAATTGATGCTCTCCTTGTGTCCAATAATTAAAATCGCCTACAACAGAAACTGACTTTGCAGTTGGAGCCCAAACCGCAAAATAAACACCTTTTATTCCGTTAACTTCAACTAAATGCGCTCCTAATTTTTCGTATAATTTGAAATGTTTTCCCGCTTTGAATAAATCAATATCAAAATCAGTAAATAGGGAATGCGTGATTACTTTAGACATATTCGCTTTTTATGGTAAAAAATATTTTTTAGTTTATTCAATTCTGAAATTATCAGATAAAAGAACCCCTTTTTTAATCACAACAATACCGTCTTTTATACTGTATAATTCGTTAGTGAAATTCTCAAGATGCTTTCCTCCGTTGATATGTACATTGTTTCCAATTCGTACATTTTTATCAACCAGAGCATTTTTAATAAAACAGTTTTCACCTATTCCAACATGAATTTTATTAATACTTGCTTCATGATTCAATTCTTCTAAATCCTGATAAAAATCGTTCCCAATTACATAACAGTTTTCAAGAACAGTTCCTTCACCAATTCTGGAGCGAATACCAATTACAGAATTTTTAATTTCTTTGGCATTGATAATTGAGCCTTCAGAAATTAAGGATTGATTTACATTTGAATTCCTAAATTTTGATGGAGGCAATAATCTTGGTCTTGTAAAAATTTTATTCTCATTATCAAATAAATTAAACTCAGGAATATCAGCAGTTAATCCAATATTTGCTTCGAAAAATGATTCAATATTTCCAATATCCGTCCAATAACCTTCATATTGATAACTCAGAATTTTATGTTTTCCAACTGCCTGAGGAATAATTTCTTTTCCGAAATCTTTTGTATCCGGATTAGCCATTAAATCTTCTAATAATTGTCTGTTGAAAATATAAATTCCCATTGAAGCCAAATACTTTTTACCTTTTTCCTGCATTTGTGCGCTAACCTCAGATTCCCATTGTGGCAAAAGTGATGCATCAGGTTTCTCAATAAAAGCTTCAATACAGCTTTCATGATTGGTTTTAAGAATTCCGAATTCAGGCGCGTCTTTAGCGTTTACCGGTAAAGTTGCGATCGAAATAGCAGCATCAGCAGCAATATGAGCTTCTAACATTTCGTTAAAATCCATTTGATACAATTGATCTCCTGACAAAATTAAAGCATGGTCGAACTCATGTTTTAGAAAATGCGACATGCATTGCCTTACAGCATCTGCAGTTCCCTGAAACCAAGTTGGATTATCAGGCGTCTGTTCGGCTGCCAGAATATCAACAAATGATTCACTGAAAATACTAAAATTGAAAGTGTTCTTGATATGCGCATTCAGAGATGCTGAATTAAACTGCGTCAGAACAAAAATTTTAAAAATATCTGAATTAATACAATTCGAAATAGGAATATCAACTAATCGATATTTTCCTCCAATCGGTACGGCTGGTTTTGATCTGGTTTCAGTTAATGGGTATAAACGGGAACCCTGCCCTCCTCCTAAAATAATAGCAACGACATTTTTCTTTTTAAATTTCATTTTCTTGGTTATTAGGTTGTAAAGTTTTATATATTCCCAGCAGACTCATTTCTATAAATGATCCGCTTTCATTTTGTTCTTTTTAATTTTAATTCGGGTGAATGATTTCTTTGAGTCAATTTTATCTGATTAGGATATCAAAGTTTAATATTAGGTATCTCTGCAATTTTCTTTCTAGTGCAGTCTTGGTTTTTAGATTATTAATTTAATTTCTCTTAAAGTTAAATTACAATTATTTGTAAAAAAAATGGGAAGTAAACTTCAGACTTAATCACTTATATAAGCAACTAAAAACCAATAAATTGACAATGTAAATTCAAATAATCTCAATCAAAAAAGAAGTGTAAATACAAGCAAAAGTCCTTTAATCCGACAAAATTGCAAGCGACTTTATATTCTAATCTACTATAGAAGTCGAATTATACCTATTCATAATAATTGTATGTGTTTAATAAAGCTTTTTTTTGACATGAAGTAGATAGAAAACACATGTAGCTTTATTCTATAAAGGCTTTTGATTCTGCACTAAATCTGAGTTTTTCAAATTGAAAAACTTATCATATTGCTTTATAATTAATTTGAAATAAATAACTTGTACAGCCTTAATTAAGGCCTGTTTTTAATCATAAATCAGTATAAAGTGTAATCATCTTATTTACCAAATGTTCATCGTTGAAGAACATAACTTCAACAGCCCTTTTACCCATAACAGATTTGTAATACAAAGCGACTGAGCTAACTCCTTGTGTAACATCTACGAGTTCAAAATGCAAATCCGGAAATTTCGCTAAAGCTTTCTCCCAATAATTTGCTACCGCCTGTTTTCCTTTCAGAGAATCATTTTCGATTCCAGTCGTCAGCTTTAGCATTGGCGTGCTAATTTCAATATCTTCGGTATAATGACTCATGATAAGTTCTAAATCATGAGAATTCCAGGATTCTATCCATTCTCTGGCAAATTTTTGAGCAGCTGTCATAATACTTTTTTTAAAATAATTCATGTTGCTCAGACAGTTGATAAATCCCAAAATCTACCTTCATGTTTGTTTCCCTAAAAACAAAGAATCAACTGCCTGATGCAACACAAAAACAGTAATAAGCACACACAAATTGAAATGGGTCTTGAAATTTTCTTCATAACATTTAAAACCCATGAGCAATTTAATCCATTTTAACAACATGATTTTCTTAGCCAATTCAAAACAATCTAGCATTAACTAAGTGTAAGCATAACTAATAAAACCTATTACTGATACTAATAACATTTAAGTAAATCTAATAAAAACCTTTAAGAACACTGACCACTAATTGGTATCTGCCAACTTTTAATTGGTATTCGAAAACTAAGGCTGGAATTCGTCTGTTTTTTTTTTAAAATCTTCTTTACCTTAACTTAATCCATTTAAGAAAAATTTCTTTTTTTCGTTGTGAAATCGGAATCACAGTCTTATCCTTCAGCTGTAAATATCCTTCTTTAGAATAATTTACGATAAAATTCAAATTTACTGTATGAGATTGATGCACTCTGACAAAGTTTGGTGGTGTAAGAATATCATCATAATCTTTAAGTGGTTTTGAAACCATAATTCTCCTGTCATCTGCTATGTGAAAAGTGGTATAAGATCCCGATGTTTCACAACGTATTATTTCTGTTAATTTTACCACATGTGTTATTTCCTGTGTAGGAAGTATTAAACGTTCAGTATGTTTAATTAAAGGATCATTCTGCTCATTTGTCACGAAATGATCCAAAAATTTATTTTGCATAACCATAATTCTATCTACAGCAGTTTTTAAATCTAATGGATTAATTGGTTTTAACAGATAATCTAATGCATTGTATTTAAATGCCTTTATAGCATTAAGCTGGCAGGCTGTTGTAAAAATAAGGCGGAATTTTTTAAAACTAATTTGTTCCAGTATTTCAAAACTGGTACCTCCTTTAAGATAAATATCCATAAAGATTAAATCAGGCTTTACACTTTCGATTAATTCAATAGAATCTTTTATGCCTTCTGAAAAGCCAACTACATTTACTTCAAATGGAACCATTTTCTGTAACATTAAAAACAGTGTCTCTCTTAACTTTTGATCACCATCTATAATTATTGTTCTATACATTCTTATTATTTTGAATAAACTATATTCTTGATGCTTTGATTCGAATTTCGATAATAACTACCTACGACTATCAACTATAAAAATTACTAAAACTCATGAACAATTTTAATATACAGGTTTTACTCCCTTTGAATTGTCCACAATGTAACTTACCAGCCAGGCGATTTGCCCTTGCTTAGCAAAAAATATTTTTTTATTTTTTATATCCGGAATATCCTCCAGCGCTATGACCAATAAATTACCGGCCGAAACAAGATTTTTTGGAGAATATGTTTCCAGTACTTTTTGCACGTCTTTATTGGTTATGGCTGCATTTACAACTTTGCCAAAATTATTTTCAATAACAAATTTTGTATAAAGCACATCCTCATATTTAATTTCATTAAGATTATTTTCAGCCGCTTTTCCATTAAAAATAGTATACAAAGCCCAAGCTGCACCTCCTGATAAATAAATATTATCTTTTTTCATGGATTCCGGTCGCATGGCATACATTGCAGCAAAATCATTCCTTAAAGTTGTCAGATAATCGAAACTGATTTCGTTAAAATCATATAACGGTTTGATTTTATTTTTCCTGATTATCTTTTCAGTTAATGTAACTGTTCCGATATCTAAAGAAAACGGAAAAAAGATATTTCCCCCATTTACGACGTCTACGTAACCTCCTTTCGTATTTCCTCCGCCAATATCAAGCAGTATCGAATTTTTATAACTCTTTGGAGGAATACAACCTTTTAAAAGCAGCTTCACTTCTAATGAAGCCGAAATAACATCTAAATCTTTATTTGTTAATACTTTGATTTTATTTACTAAAACATCTGTATTTTTTGCCATTCCAACTCCAGATGAAGCCACTATAAAAATATTGTCATTTGGCACTTTATAGTCAACTAATAATTTTTTGTAATTTTTTAAAACAACTTGACTGGTACTATCGATGTCTTTTTCAAATAAATTCCCATTGATAGAGATTCCTGCAACTATACCAGTATTTTCTGTCCAGAATTCTTTTACTTCATAAATTCCCTTCTTAACGTTTTGAACATCGATTACAGACATTTTCACCCCTTTGCTTCCAATTTCAATTCCCCCGTAAAGAGATTGTCCCTGAAGTGTAAATGCAAACAGCAGCAAGAATATCATATAACATATTTTCTTTTTCATTTTTAGCAACGATAATTTTAAAATTCACTTAATATCACAAAAGTAATTTTGCTAAAATCAATAAATCGTAGTACCGTAAATGACAAATCGTAGTAATCATTCTACACTATGCTTCTATAAGGGTTACAAATTTCTATTTACGCTTATAAGAAGATTGAAGTAAATTATATTTACATTTTTAAATGCAGGGTAAAAAAATCCTTAGAGATTGTCTGAACAAAATGTTGCTTCAGTCATTTTTTACTTGGCAGATACCTTGGTAGAATTGAAAAAAAAACAAAAATTGAAGCTAAAAAAGAATCATTAACGCACTATTTAAATCATCTACACTTAAATTTTAAAAATAGTGCTCTCTAAAATTAATGCAGAATATTGATTAAATATTTTTATGTTAAAATTACACTCAGTTGGTTTACAGGATTTACTGAAAGACAATTCAATTAAAAACGTCTACTATCGTTTTTAAGAAAGCAAAAAAACATTATTTTAGTAGAACACGTTCTACAATTCAAGTTCTTAATGTTCTACACACCGCCTAGTTTATGCGCATTATATTTGCTTAAAATTATTCTAAACAAAGCAAGTGTATTTTAAATAAATCAATTTTTTATAGTTACAACTTAACTGTATAATTGTTTTATGCAATCTAAAAGACCTCCCTAAACTCTTTTAATGTTTGCGCTGGCTTGATCAACATTGATTTTTATCAAAAAAAGAATATTTTTTTGATATTTATTGCTGCTGTAATTAAATTAATGAAAATTTTAAATAATATCGAAAAAAATAAAATTCTAAAATTACGTTTATTTTAAGTGTAGTATTTGTACTACTTTTATTTCGTTATTAATAACATTGTATGAGCATAGAATTTTCTAAGCCCATGATTTTATCAAACAATTATATTTTGAACAGAAGGTATTTTAAAGGAAACATTTCACGTTTAAAAAAGCTAAACTTTAAACATAGAAAGAAAATATATTACACATTAGTAGCAACTGTTATATTATTAGAAATCAGCATTACAGCTCTCTGGTATACTGAATCAATAAAGGAAACCGAAGTTTCATTGGCTTTTGAAAATTTAGATGCTATTAATGAATTATCACAAATGACTAATAAGGCGAATAACTCATTTATTAGCTCACAAACATCTTTCAATGATTATATTAACTATCAGCGACAAATTTCATTAAAGGAATATACTTCGTCTTTAATTGATATTAAAAACACCATAAATCGTGTTAATAAGATGTATCAGGACGATCATGCTCTCGGAAATGTATTGGGTGAGAAAAAGGAATCAGAATACAAAATTGCATCAGTAGAGACCACTATTGATTCTATCATTGCGCTACAAATAGAACCTTCTAAAAATCAAAAAACAGAAAGCTCAAAATTCCAAAAAGTGGAATTTAAAAAAACGCTGAACAACCAAAAAAATGATTTCTTTATTTTGGCTGACAGTATTTCTAAAAAAAGTCTCTTTTCCAGACTAACCGATGCAATTGGTGGAAAAATCGACATTCAAAAGATGCCGGAATTCAATACTCTTAAAAGAAGCTCTTTTACCTTACGAAGCCAAAATCAAGAAATCGTCAAATTGAATAATAAGCTATTAAAATTAGTTGCCGGGATATTGATTCCTTATAGTGTGACACTAAATAATTTACAGCTTGACACAAAAAACAAAATGCGCGATGAGTACAAATCGAGCGTAAAACTTAGAAATTATACTGCTGTAATGATGATACTCTTAATGTTCATTATAACACTCGTGATTTCAAATTTCACCCAAATGGCTTCTGATTATGACAAAAAAATAACAAAAGCGAAAGAGCGAATCCGTCAGAGCTTAAATTTTAAAAACAAGATTATGGGAATGATCAGTCATGAAATCAGATCTCCTTTAAATATAATTTCTATTTACAGTAAAAAGATCAGTTATTCTATGAAAGATCCGGAGTTAAAAGAAACATTTAAATCCATCCACTTTACAACAAATTCGTTAGTTCTGTTAGCCAATCAAATCTTAGAATATTCTAAAGGCCAAAATTATCAGCCTACTTTAAAATGCAAAAAATTCAATTTAAAAAACGAAATACATCAAATTATTTCGTCAATGTCGCCATTGCTTGAACTCAAAAGAAATAAAATAGAAATTAATTCCAACATAGATTCAAATTGCGATGTCTATTCTGATGTCACAAAAATTCATCAGCTGTTTTATAATTTAATTGGGAACGCCAATAAATTTACAGAGAAAGGTATCATTTCTATTACCATTAACTTACAAGACATTTCTGACTATGAAAGGAATTTAAGTGTAGAAATTCATGATAATGGAATTGGAATTGATGATAATGACTTGAAAAAAATATTTGAATCCTATTATCAAGGAACGTCTTCTCGAAAACTTAAAGATCTGGGAGCTGGTTTAGGATTAAATCTTTGCAAAGAAATAGTTGAATTATATGATGGAGACATCAATGTTTTCAGTGTCGAAGGATCTGGCACAACGGTCACGTTTAATCTGATATTGAGCCAAATATAAAAGTTAAATTCATCAAAACCGCTTCCTTTTATTGTTATTACCATTTGCCAATTTAATTAAAATTAACCACTATGAAATCATCAGATAACTATCAATTTTTAATTGCCGACGATCATAGCATATTAAGACAGGGTGTCTCTCTAATTATAAAAGAGCTATTTTTGAATGCCACCGTTCATCATGCAGGAAACTTCAAAGACACTTTTAAAGTACTTAGAGACACTAAAATTGATTTACTAATTCTAGATATCCATTTTCCAGATGGTAACAGTTTAAATATTTTAAAAGAAATTAGATCTATTCAGCCAAAAGTGAAAATTTTAATGTTTTCCGGCTATGATGAAAGTATTTATGCCATGCGTTATTTAAATGCAGGGGCGTCCGGATACCTAAGTAAGGAAAGTTCAGAGAGTGAAATGAAAAATGCAATAGGCTCTATGATTTTGTCCGGAAAATACATAACATCAAATGTAAAAGACAGAATTTTAGATTCGTACATCTCAAAAAAACCATTAAATCCTTTAGATCTTTTGTCGAATCGAGAACTTGAAGTCGCCCGCTTATTGATAAAAGGATATGGAAACTTACATATTCTAGAAACTTTAAATGTCAAAAAAACAACCGTAAGTACCTATAAATACAGAATTTTCGAAAAATTACAAATAGACAATCTAGCAAGTTTAATCGAACTTTTTCAGTTATTTTCTGATGAGGGCAACTAGTTTAAGATAAAGAAATTTGGACAAACAAATACTTTAAATCCTATTCTGCAAAAATGATTTATTTCACTACTTGATACAGTAATTTAAAAACAATCATCCTACAATTCCCTATTTATAAAAAAAAAGCTAATTCATATTGAATTAGCTTTTTCGCTTCAAGTTAAATATAATTGGTTAGTTAGTAGTCGCAGAAACATTTCTATTATAAATAAAAACGATCTCTGTTTTCTTTTAATTGATTTAATGTTTACTCCATCGAAACAATTATAAATTCGCTTCTTCTATTGGCCTGATGTTCCTCTTCGGTACATTCTACACCATCGGAACATCTGTTTACCAACTGACTCTCGCCGTATCCTCTTCCGGTTAATCTATTTGCTGCAATACCATTTTTTACCAGCCATGCAATAGTAGATTTTGCTCTTCTATCTGATAACGCCATATTGTATTTGGCTGTCTGGCGGCTGTCAGTATGCGAGCGAACATCTACTTTTATTTTTGGATATTGTTGCATAACTTCATAAATTTTAGCAAGCTCAAATGCTGCTTTTTTGGTGATATTCGATTTATCTAAATCAAAATAAATAATCGATATATCCATTATTTTAGCCAAGTCAGTATCTACTGTAGCAGTTTTAATACGCTGCTCCAATCCTATGGTCAATTCCGTTTTTCCTGTAGACTGTTCTATAGTAATTGGCGTTTCTTTGGTTTGATATTTTTCCTTAGCAGCTCTTACATAATAACTTTTACCACACTCTACATCAAAATGATAAGTTCCGTCTTCATTGGTAATCATCTCACCTATGATCTTAAAATGGTCATCTAACAGATTAACTTTTGCATTATCAAGTATTGCCTTAGTATCGATGTCTACAATTGTACCTACTAATAGCTGTTTACAATCCAGTTTTTTGGTTTCGTTAAAACGATAAATATCATCGTATCCAATTCCTCCGTCACGATTAGAGGTAAAAAAACCATTTCTGTTTGCACTGTTCAGTATATAAGCAAAATCGTCTTCTTTACTGTTAATTGGTTCTCCAACATTTTGAATTCTTCCAAAACTGTCCTGACCGTTAATTTTGGTTACAAATACATCAAGTCCGCCTAAACCCGGCTGACCGTCACTTGCAAAATAAAGCTCGTTGTCTGCCGATACAAAAGGAAATGTTTCGCGCCCTGGGGTGTTTATTGCAGTCCCTAAATTTTTGGGAGTGCCAAAGTTTCCATCATTAACAGCTACACTGTACAAATCTGATTGTCCGAAACCTCCGGACATGTCTGAGGCAAAATACAAAGTCTTCTCGTCTACACTTAAAGCAGGGTGCGCCGTATTGTAATTATTACTATTAAAAGGAAGTTCGCTAACGTTGTCCCATTTACCATCAATTAAACTCGCTTTGTATAATTTAAGCAAGGTGATTTTCTGATCACTTTTTCCCTTTTTACCATCCAAAAAATTATTTCTGGTAAAATACATCGTCTTACCATCTCTGGTGAAGACTGGTGTTGATTCGTGAAATCTTGAATTTATTTTTTTCTCAAATCGCTCTGGCTTCCCTATAGTTCCATCAGATTTTAATTCTGCTGCATATAAATTAGTAAAAGATTGGTTGGTCCATTTAAATACTTTTTTTGCAACTCCTCCTGTATCTCTGGCTGAAGCAAATACTAATTTATTATCTAAAAAAGCACTTCCGTAGTCTGAATATTTTGAATTAATTCCGGCATCGGCAATTTCAAATCGTCCTGAATTTGCCTTAATCTGGTCCAGGTAATTTCTGTTTTTTTCAAACAGTACACCTCTTTGGTCATTGCTTAATTTTTTATAGAATTTGTCCATTATCTGATCTGCTTTTTTATAATCGCCGACCGATTTTAAAGCCTGTCCATATCTGTAATAGTATTCCGGGTCTTGATTTTCATTCATTGCGAATAACTCATCATACCATTTTGCTGCCTTAGACAATAATCCATTAAAATAATATGCATTCCCTAACTTTTGAAACATTTTTTCGTCCTTATAACCTTTTTCAGCTACTCTTTCGTAGGTTTCAATAGCATCGATATACGCGAACTTATCGTAATCTTTATCAGCACTGGATATTCTGCCTGTCTGTGCACCTGCTTTGATTGCGAAAAACACTAAAAGAACACTATAAACTATTTTTCTTATTTTCATGATTGTAGTATTAAAAGAATCTAGGTGAAGTTATTCGGCTGTAGTTTTTTAGGAATTCATAACGAAGGAATATTTCATGTGATCCTGAATTATATCTATTTAAGCTCGTTGTTTCATGATCGTATCCATAACCTAAATACAAACCTTTTGTGACTTGAAATCCTACCATAGCACTTACAGCTGCGCTCCATCTGTAGGCAACCCCTACTACAAATTTATCATTGAACATAAAGTTACCCGAAACATCAACCTGTAAGGGTGCACCTTCGACCATTTTAGTAAGTATAGCAGGTTTGAATTTTATGTATTGATATTTATCTAGATCAAAAACATATCCCGCAATTAAATAATAATTGATTTTGTCTTTGTAAATGGCAATATCATTGTCACTATAACGATTGGTTTCGATAAAGTTCGGAACTGATAAACCGATATAAGCTTTGTCTGAATGCCAATATACCCCTGCTCCAATATTGGGTGAAAATTTACTGTTTAAATCCTGAAACTGTGGATCTCCCTGATGTTCCGGATTTAGTTTATTGATATCCAGATTAAACAAATTAGCAGTTGCCTTGATTCCAAAAGAGAGTTTGAAAGTTTCTGAAGTAGGAACAGTATAGGACAAATCGGCTGATAATGTGTTCTCGTTTGTTGGTCCGATTTTGTCATTTAAAAGCGACACTCCCAATCCTAAATTACTATTGTTTAAGGGCGTATTTAATGAAAAACTGCTCGTTTCAGGAGCTCCGTCAAGACCTACCCATTGGGTACGATATAAACCAAAAATGCTCATCGCTCCTCTTGAACCGGCATAAGCGGGGTTTATACTAATGGTATTATACATGTATTGCGTAAACTGTGCATCTTGTTGTGCATAATTAGTAATAGATGTGAAAATCAATACCAAGATTATTATTTTTGTTTTCATGTGTTTTAGTTTTAAGATTCCGGGAGATCGCTCTCCCGGAATTTAAATTTATCTTGTTATATACAAATAGCCTGATTTTTCATGCATACCGTTATCAGAATCTTTATATTTTAGAATATAGAAATAGGTTCCTGCAGGTAATTCACTTGACTGGTTTATAGTAGTTCGTCCTTCAGATATTCCTTTAAACACTCTGTCGACATTATTATAATGATCACGTTCGAATACTAAAACTCCCCAACGATTGTAGATTTCTACAGTATTATCGGTATAACACTCAAGTCCGCGGATATAGAAGGCATCATTTTTTCCGTCTTCATTTGGTGAAACCGCATTAAATACCTCGATTACACATCCTGTTACATCTAATACTGTCGGTTTATCTTCTAAAAATGAACTGTCATCAGAAATATCACTAACAAGTGTATTTAAAGGTGTCGTTCCTGTTACAGTCGCCTGATTGCTAACTTTTCCTAAATTAATATCTGATTGTGTCAATTTGTAGATTCCTGTAAATCCTGTTGTATTGGTTTCTCCTACTCCTAAGTTTATTGGATCTCCATTTAAAACCAATCCTTCTTTGATATCGCTTACGCTTACATTAGTTAACGGTACATTTCCTAAGTTTTCAATTTCGAAACTGTAGCTTAATGTTTCGCCTGCTTGTGCAAAGCCATCGCCATTATTATCATCAAAAACTACTGTTTTGATGATTCCAATTGAACAATTGTATAATGTCAAGGTTACCGGTGTTCTGGTTAAACTGCTGCATCCAGAAGTTGTATTTACAGTTTCAGCATAATAAGTAATCGTTCCTACTGCATTTAATGTTGGCGATGACACAATACTTCCCGCGGTAGCTGAATTGTACCAAACTACTTTTGTTCCCTCTGGTGTACTTGCCTTTGCAGTTAATGTTTGTACCTGGTCTGCCGCACATGCTGTTTGATCACCTGCACTTACAGGAGCCACAATTGTGTTTTTCATGATCACATTCTGATTCACAGTGGTTACATTACCATTTTTATCATCAAAAGTCCAGATTATCACAGTAGTTCCTTGTTTAACTAATGGGAAAACAGTTGTTGTTGTTCCTATTATTGTTCCTGAGCAAGCATCGTTTGCTGTTGGAATTTCAGGTGTTCCGCTGCATCCTTCTAAAGTGACATCGGCTAAAGTAGGCGCAATCGGAGCTGTTCTATCTTTTACGATTACATTCTGATTGGCTTTGCTTATGTTTCCATTACCATCATCAAAAGTCCAGGTTACTACAGTAGTTCCTTGTTTTGTAATTGGGAAAACTGTTGTTGTAGCACCTGTTATCAATCCTGAACAGGTATCAATTGTAGTAGGAACAACCGGTGTTCCACTACACTCTCCAACTGTTACATCTGCTAAAACAGGTATTACCGGAGCTTTTGTATCTTTTACAATTACATTTTGATTCGCTGTGGTTGTATTTCCGTGACCATCATCAAAAGTCCAGGTTACTACTGTTGTTCCTTGTTTTGTAATTGGGAAAACTGTTGTTGTCGTTCCTGTTATTGTTCCTGAACAATTATCAGTTGTTGTTGGTGCAACAGGTGTTCCACTACATTCTCCAATTGTTACATCAGCCAAAACTGGTGTTTGTGGAGCCTGAGTATCTTTAACTGTAATGGTTTGAACCAAATTAGTTGTAAGTCCACTACAATCTGTTAAAGTATAGGTTCTCGTTACAATGTATGGCTTATTGATTCCGCCAGATCCGCCGTTATTAGTCTCTGTAACTGTTACAGCTACAGTTCCGTTACAATTATCTGCTTCATCTTTTATCAGATTTACATCTGCCACAGGAATTTCCGAGATACATTCTAACGTTACATCAGCAGGAGCTGTTCCTGTCGGAGCAATCGTATCATCAATTGTATAAGTATAAACCCAATTGTGTGTATTTCCTTCACAATCTTTAAATGTGTACGTATAAGTTACATCTCCTTCGCAAGTTGGTGTTGCAGAAATAACTGGCGCACTTGCCGTTAAAGTATTTCCACAATTGTCTTTCACAACCGGAACTGTTGGCGCTACAATAGCTGATGCACAAGCAACGGTTGAACCTTGATTGGCTGGCATTGTGAAATCTGCACTTTCAATTGTGTAAGTGTAAACCCAATTGTGTGTATTTCCTTCACAATCTTTAAATGTATACGTATAAGTTACATCTCCTTCGCAAATTGGTGCTGCAGAAATAACTGGCGCACTTGCCGTTAAAGTATTTCCACAATTGTCTTTTGCAACCGGAACTGTTGGCGCTACAATAGCTGATGCACAAGCAACAGTCGAACCTTGATTGGCTGGCATTACGAAATCTGCACTTTCAATTGTATAGGTGTAAACCCAATTGTGTGTATTTCCTTCACAATCTTTAAATGTGTATGTATAAGTTACATCTCCTTCGCAAGTTGGCGCTGCAGAAATAACTGGCGCACTTGCCGTTAAAGTATTTCCGCAATTGTCTTTCACAACCGGAACTGTTGGCGCTACAATAGCTGATGCACAAGCTACAGTCGAACCTTGATTGGCTGGCATTGTGAAATCTGCTTGATCTATTGTAAATGTTTGAGTAAAATTTAAAGTATTTAAAACTGCATTTTCTCCCGCATCACGTACTTTATTACTATTTGTATCGACATATTCTGTTACCGTATAGGTTCTGATAACGTTTCCGTTACAAACCGGATTTGGTCCGTTTGAAGCTGTGACTACAATTACTCCGCAAGGGTTAGCTCCAATAAATCCATTTGCATTTCCTAAAGCTTCAAATTCTGTTTTAGTTAATGTTGTTGCAGTTGGCAATTGCGCATAACAAGAAATACTAGTCGAAGCAAATGTTGGATTGGTCACTTCAAATAAACAACACAATGGTGCTGTACCTGAAACTACTACACTGTTACAAGCATTAGCGTCCTGAATACTTACATTATAATTTGTTCCTTTGGCAATCGAGCCTGAAGTCCAAATATTTCCTGACCATGTTCCAGGTGCTCCTGTTCCGGTGACAGTATATGGAGCCAGTCCTTTTACTTCTAAATTTAAAGTATATCCTGATCCATTGGCAGCACAAGTAGTTGATTCTGTTCCAACTTTTATAACAGATGTTTTAGCAGTTACAGTTCCAACGTTAGATACATTTCCTTCGTTATCACGACCTGTATACTGTATTGGTGTTGGATTCATTATTGTGTTTGATAACGGAACAAAAGTAATTTCTCCAGTTGTTGGATTAACACCCCAAGTTCCTTCTAAAGCAATAGTCATACTTACAATATCCCCATTACCGTCTGTAATAATTCCAGTTGCTCCGGATGGTGCAATTAAACTTACTGAAGTTGGAACTATTGTATCTCCGGTTGTGTCATTTAAAAGTACATTGATTACAGTAGAAGTTGCTCCCTGCGTATAACAAGCTGAATCATTTGTTGCAACTGGCAATAAATCTAATCTTTTAGTAACTGTTTCACATATACAGTTATCATCTGTAGAAATTACAGCTACAATTTTTCCAAGTCCACACGCACTTGCTCCAGATAAAGTATAGTTCTCCGTAACTGTTGCTCCTGCAGCAATTGAACCTGTCATTGTATATGATCCTAGCAATGATCCTGTTGGATTTCCTGATGCATCAGCACAATAAAATCCTATTTTAACCGGATTGGCCGGACTTGCATTCGTTTGATTTAATGCGCTTGTATTATTAACTGATATTGAACCTGAATAATTTCCTGCATTATAAGTGCCTTTGAAACTGCTAATTCCTAACGTTGGATTGGAAATTGTGTATTCGTAAGAAGTACTTCCTGTTTGGATAGCAATATTCGAACAAACTCCTCCCGGAGCTGAGCTACAACCTATACCTGCAATATTGTCAACAGTTTGCAAAATCACTCTGTAGTTTGAACATGCCACATGACTTGTTTTTTCAACCGCAAATGTATAGTTCAGTTTATCTCCTGAATTCATTCCTGCTGGAATTCCTAAGTCGATATAACTCTGACCTGCTCCATTGGTTGCAATTCCTTTGAATGTTGCACATGGAGAACCGATACAAGCAAATGAATTTGCTACGTATCCATATCCCGGAGGCAAAATAATATGTGCTGACCCTGTTGAACCTGTAGCAACAGAAGAAACAATTGTATGGCTTGCACTAAAAGTTACCGGACTATTACAATTATTGAATGATCCAGATACCGGAGTTAAGGTACTTACTACAAAGTAACCTGGTGCTACTCCATTAGCATTGATAGATAATGAGGCTGAACCTACTCCATCTCCTGTTGCCGCTGCACCGCATGAACGATTGGCATTAGCGAATATATTGATATTTGAACCTGCTACGAAATCACAATTTGTATTTAATGAAAAACGAAGTCCTATTAATCGCAGGTTATTGTTTCCTCCATCATTTAATGTTCCAGGTAACCCCTGAACCGGGTAATTTGGATGAGAACTCAAATCGATAGTCGTTCTTGTTCCTGAAGTTGAGGATGTAACCGGACTCCAGTTACCTGAACCTGCAGGATACTCTGCTTGAAGTGAACCACTTTCATATAACATTCCGACAGGCAAATCGACTATAAACTTGTTGTTAACCGTATTTCCTGCTCCTGCAGAATTCATTCTGTACTCAAACGGGATTGGTGTACATAAATCTACAGGTGCTGTTGGCTGTTTTACAGTGATAATTTGCACCTCAGCAGTTTGCGGAATAAATGGTAAATCAACAGCTACAGGCGTACAAATGTATTGGTCTGGTGTAACAGGATATCCTGTGCAATTCCAGCCAGCTTCTACATGTATAGCAGATGATGTACAAGTCGTGTAAGTAAAATCTAAACGATAATCAGCATTATTACCCGGTGCAATACCAAGGTTTGACATTTTAAACCAAACTCCTCCTGAATACGGTATTGGTGTCGAAACTGCATTAGTTGCAACATTCACAACCTGGGTAACAGTAACACCACTTTGAGTAGGTACCTTTAACCATATGTATGGTGCAGTTGAACCTCCCGTAGATGATATTCTCACTATAGCACTTTCAGTTGGCTTACTCGCTTGAATAGTTCCTGTTTGATTACTGATACTAATAGCCGCTTTAAGTACTGTATCACTAGTAGCTGTAGCAGTACCATTTACAAAAGAGTTTGTATGTACATTAGTACCTGATAAATCTTTATAATGATATAAATAATCTTGACCGTAAGCCTTAAATTGAATTGCATTAGTTGCTTCAAGATTACAACTTCCTGCGATAACAAGAGAACCTGTTATTCCATTATTACCTAGACCTGTGAAAATTTCAGTTGTTCTAGCAGATGGATAATCAAAATGATATAACGTACCACCAGCCACTGGAGTAACTGATGTAGGTGTAAGTGTTCCATAACTAACAAGTGTTAGTGAGGTTGGCAATGTAATATCTAAACCTGTATATGAAAACGCAGGACGATACTCATTAATATACTTATTTCCGGCTGCAGCAAAATTTCTATAAGCTGATAAACTAAAACCAAATTGAGTACAACCATTCACTGTTGAACCTGAAGGAGGATAATAGTTATAAAACGTTCCAACTAAATACATTTCCGGAACCAGCGCATTACAACTTTTCTCTACTCCCGCTACAAGATTGTACATTTTTAAAGACTCTCCTGTTTGAATATCAGTGGTTGGAAGCTTTCCATCACTTGCAATAACACTATAATGAGATTTAGTTTCAATTATATCTCCAGGTAACATTCCTCCAGATGGAATTAAAGAAGTTAAATTCCATGTAATTGACTGAATAGCATTAGAACTACCAGTACCTGAGGCAAAAGAAGATGAAAGTACACCTGAAGAAACAGTAGTAGTACCTCTTTTTATAACCACATCCATTGTTTTAATGGAGACAATATCTGTAGATTGGCTTACCACCTTTTTAATAGTTGTTCTTAAATAGAGATTATCTGAAGCAAAAGTTTGTTGAACACCATTTGCCTGAATAAAAAAGTCATCCAAATAAAGTGCTTTTGACAAATCAGAACTTGATATGTTTGCTCTTAATTGGTGTGTCGTTAACGAACTATTTGTCCACCCCAGAGAATTGTCTTCTCGCTCTACTTTTACAAAAGAAGCACTAACTCCACCATCTGGACAAACAGCTGTACACATTACATTTGCCAATTGTGTAGTACCACAAAACATAGGTGAGTACGTACGGCAATTCGCTGAATAATCATTTATATAATGAATGGTATAAGGAATATTTACCACACCACTTGGTCCTGTGGCGCAATCATATACCAAGTCTAAATAAAACATCCCCATATCAACTCCTGGTGATAATACTGTTAAAACTCTGGTTGCAGGATTGAAAGAATAGGTTGCTGTTAATGTAGGGGTTACTGCAACATCTTTACCGTTTGCCCATTTAACATTACCAGTCCCTGATAGCTCCACACCAACAGGCAATACTACCTGCCATTCATATCGCTGTTTTGGATTGTAATTCATTGTTCCCATTGAATACCAACTCTCAGCAAAACGCATACGGAAAGGCACTCCACCATAAACATTTGCAGGTGAGTAGCTATTATCTGCTTGTTGAAGAATTTCAGAAACGGTAGTTGAAGCTAAAGTGTTTGCGTCTAACCCTCTATGTGTGTCTGAAACAATACTGGTAGCTTTAGCTTCTTTACACATGTTCGCATATAATAGATCACCTTTATATCCCCAATATCCGGAAAGTGCTATTGGACAACTTTTGGTTAAGACTACATTTACATCTGTAGTAAAAATGATAGTAGAATTTGGCAGCAAATCATCATAAAAACCATCACCATCTAAATCTTCAAAACCTACCCCTGCACCATCAGGATCAGAAGTAAAAAGATCTTTTACCACTATACGCAAATGGTTACCCGGACTAGCATACACAACCGGTATTGATTTACCATTATAATTAAGATTACTCAGTTTAAAAAGATCATTAAATAAAATTTGAGCATTTCCCATTATGGTTGAGCTAGAACCTCCCACTCTAAAAACGGCATCAAACATAGCAGAAGCATTTGATGTATTAGCACCTGCTGTCACAAATTTAAAAGTATATTGAAAAGGTGTACAATCATTTACATAATTTAATTTAGCAACAGTAAACGAAGCTAAAGAAGCTGAACCGTCATTCATAGTAACACCGCCACTCCCCGATACCGTTTGGCACCAAGCAGCCGGAGTTGACCCACATCCCCAACCTGCAGCATAATTTGTTGCACCATTGCATGCTTTAACAACATAAGTTTCTGTAAAAGTTAAAGATTCGCCAAAACAAAAATCACCACCAGGCAATTTTGATGCATCAATAGTATAATAAGAAGTAGTACCTACAGTAGATGCTGGCGTAATGGCCACACCACCAAGAGTAAGACTTGTTTGTTTAATTCCATTTGAAGGATAATCAATACTAAAATAAACTTCATTTGTACATCCGTTACCACCATTGGTAATCGTAAAAGTTCTTGAATAAGTTTGGCCGACAACAGCATTATTTTGTGTTGCAGGCTGTGTAAAAGCAAATACAGGATACGAAACCTGATAAGGAGAAGAAGTTCCTGAACTTGCGGTTTGTCCTGTAATTGTTCCGGTAACTACATCCTTAAAGGCTGTTCCTGATATTGCACTTGTTCTTGCATTACAAGTTGCTTTTCGATCTATTGTAAAAACAATATAATCACCAGCTGTAAGTGTACTTGGCCCTAGTTTAAATTGCGGCGCATTTGCTGTCCCACCATTCTCGGTAATGACAAGAGCTGCTGTTCCGGATGTTTTTAAAATAGTCCCGGGTAAATACTCAATACCCGGAGGTAATTGAATAGTTACATTTGCTCCTGTTGTAGAAGCTGTTGCAACATCTAATCGAACTTGCAGAGAAGATGACGAGTTGCAAACTGTTAGATTCCTTGGATTCTGCACAGGTGCAGTTGCATGGTTAGGAAAACTAACAAGAAAAGATTGTGCGTCAACATTTACACATCCTAAAAGAAATAGGAGTAATAAAGTAATTTTTGCTTTCATTGTTTGGTATTTGTGTTACGTTCTTAATTCTCGATTTATTTAATTGTCACTTTTAAATAGCGAGATGTTTGTACAAAAAGGCGAAAATGCAATCCAATAATTAAAACAAAAAAAGCTTCTCACATTTTGCCCTTTTTATTGATTTCTTTTTTGGATCATTTCAAATTTTAGAAATAATACCATTTCAATTAGTAGTGTAATAATCTTAAGTTAGAATTTGGGGAATCCTGCGTAATGATTTCAATTCTAGATTCATCGTATAATCCTCTATGAATAGTTTTAGCAAAAATATATTTAACAGCGCAAACAAACCGTAGAACACAAACCGCTGTTTTTGTAGAATTATTTCTACATCAAACTGATGCTATATTGCTGTTTTTTTTGCTTAAAACACAACATGGATATTTACAAGAAAAGAAAGGCTGCAAGAAATCATAATTCGTGTTTCTTATTCTTTAATTAGCCATTTCAATCTTTTCAATTTTCGAAGTGCGATTTTTAAATGAATTTATAGCTTGATGCTTTCTATATCTTTTAAGCATCTAGTATTTTCAGGAAAGCAGACTACTAGCTTACGCTCTGACTGTAAACACCTTAACAATATCTTATGTCCAGAACATAAAAAAACTAGTCTTCTGTCGTTTGGAAAATCTTTGTCATTTATTATTTTATAACGTTCTACAGCTACAACATCTAGATACATTTGACTTACCAAATGACATGTTAACGTTTTATTTGCTGTAATAACAATAATTTATTTAAGACGTATTTTCTTTAAATATGTATAACCTCAGATTTAAAATCTAAGGTTATACCTAAAATTACCACAAGTTGATTTTCATTTTTACAGCATGAACAATGTGTCTCTGTCCTAAAATGATTCCGTTTTTATACCTTTATTACTCATCGTAGTAATCACGATATTACTTTATCTGATTTTTATAAAGACCTTAAAACTTTGTAATCTCTATTTTATAAAGGCAAATTTATCCTCAAAGAATTTACCAATTATAGGAAGTGGTTTTTCCTGTTCGTTGATCGCATTGATAATTCCAAATACCCATAGAATAATAAATACATAACCAATCAATCCTAAGAAAGACAACGATGGCATAATGTACGAGATTATTGTTAGAGGAACATTAATTAACAAGGAGACGATAAAAACGCCAAAACCTTGTTTTAAGTGATAACGAACCAGACTGTCTGAAGGTTTATTGTCATTATTTAATACAAATGCAATTAACCAACCAATGATGGTGACATAAGATAAGATAGAAAGTGTTTTATTGCTCATAGTTATATATATTTTGAGCAAAAGTAGAAACAGAATAAAAAGATATTAGCTTTCAATTTGTAACTGCATGATTTGAATTGGTATTCGCAATCCAGACTAAAAATTCTACGTAAAGTAGCTGTTAATCAAATCATTTTAGCCATTTTATAAACTCCTCTTTTTTTCGTTGGGAGATCGGAATGGTCGTTTTATCTTTAAGCTGCAGATACCCTTCTTTTGAATAGTTGAGGACAAAACTTAAATTTACTGTGTGTGATTGATGAACACGTACAAAATTTGGAGGCGAGAGCAGGTCATCATAATCTTTGAGCGATTTTGATACCATAATTTTTCTGCCATCCACAACGTGAAAAGTGGTATAAGATCCTGAAGTTTCACATCTTATAATATCCGTGAGTTTAACAACATGTATTGCTTCCTGTGTTGGCAAAATAACACGTTCCTGCTTGCTTGCCAAATGTTCTGTTAAACCTTCAATCTGTACATCCTGCAGAAAACTATTCTGCAATGTTTCTATTCGAACTATAGCAGTTTTTAAATCTAAAGAATCTATTGGTTTTAAAAGATAATCTAAAGCATTGTATTTAAATGCTTTTATAGCATGCTCTTCGTACGCAGTTGTAAAAATAAGATGGAAATTTTTATAGTTAAGCCGTTCCAATATTTCAAATCCTGTACCTCCTTTAAGCTGAATATCCATAAAAACCAGGTTTGGCTTCATTGTCTCGATTACCTCCAATGCTTCTTCAACATTATCTGAAAAACCTACAATATTTACCCGATCCGGAACTGCTTTTTGAAGCATTAAAAAAAGAGCCTCTCTTAATCTGCTTTCATCTTCGATAATTACCGCTCTGTACATAATATTTTTTTTTTAAGATATTGGAATACTAATTATTACCTGACAGCCGCCCTCCTTACCAATAACATCTGTATCTGGTTTTGATATTTCAAAACCTGCAAAAACATTATCTTTTAGCATGCGTTCTATTCGTTCATTTGTAATTTTTGTTGCCATTGATTGGTGCTGTTTATTTTGCCCCTTAATCGATGATTCTTCAATCCCTACTCCATTATCAATAATAGTGCATATCAGGCAGTTTTTATCTTTATCTTCTCTAAAATAAATATCTAGCTTTCCTTCCTGATCTGAAGGCAAATCTTTTAAGCCATGTTCAATTGCATTTTCAATAAAAGGCTGAATTAATAATGGTGGTATCTGAATCGTATGGTCAAGATCCGGATCAAGATGAAATACGGTCTTAAAACTATTATTAAGCCGCAGTTGCTGCAATGAAATATAGTTTTTTAATGTATCTATTTCTTCATCTATATCAATTAATTCCTTACGGGATTGTTCTAAAATCTGACGGGTAAGTTTCGCAAATTGACTTAGATAAGTGGCAGCTAAGTCAGTATCTTTTTGCAAAACCATGCTTTGTATATTCCCAAGTGCATTAAAAATAAAATGCGGATCCATTTGTGACTGCAGGAGTCTTCTTTCTAAAGCTAATTTTTGAGCAAGACTTTCAAGTGTTTCCTGCTCCAAAAGCTGCATCTTCAGTTCACCGCTATACTGTTTCTCTTTTAGAATAGCTTCGCGCTGCAAATAAAATTTTTGACGATAATAATACGAATAGAACATAAAAATTAATCCCATAAATAATAAAGCGGCAATTCCGTAACCCATAATTTTGTTTTTACGTTGAAGCTCATTTTCCTGCTCCAATTGTTTAATCATTACTGCTTTTTTTGTTGATTCGAATTTAGCATCAGCATTTTGTAGTATTCGTAATGCAGCTTCGTCATATTTTATTTTATTGTATCTGGTAAAAATAGTATCGTATCTATAATAATCTTTGTAATTACCCTGAAGCACTGCAAGCTCTTTTAATGAGTCGTAAAAGATGGCCAACATACTATTATCTGCATATGGTAATGATTTTTGGTAAGCAATACCCTCATCAAAGAGATCTTTAGCTTTAGTATATTCTTTTTTTTGCGTGTAAAAAAGACCTTTTAGACCTAACGAACTTCTATAAACATTTTTTATATTGTATTTTTTTCCAATTCTTAATGCTTTATCGATACATTCTAAAAAAGCAGTTTCATTATTCGGAAGATCATTATCAAGATATAGTTCTGCAAGATTAATATAAGCAACACCAATATTGCTTTTAGTTATAATTTCATTTTCATTTTTTTCAGCTAAACTAACAGTCTGCTTAAAAAAATTAACTAAAGACTTCTTTTTATAAATTTTATCAGATTCCATATTATGAACCATCTGACTTCCTAAGGCCAAACGAGCAAATAATATACTCTCCGCTCTTTTTGTTTTTAATGCATGATTGTACGCCATCAAAGCATATTGATGCGCTTTCTCTTGTAAATGATCGGCAAACATATAGGATACTTCAGAAGCAATTCTCGCACAATATTCATTGTTATTGATTTTTTCAAAAGCATCATATGCTATTAACATATAATTAAGCGCTTTTGTATTTTCATCAAAATAACTATGAAGCATCCCTTTTGCCATATTACCATATGCAACAGACCTTAAAGTTTTTATTTTTTTAGAAAGTTCGAAGCTAATTTCAGCATTAGAAGCAAATTCCTTAACATGCAAAAGTCTTCTGTACGTAAGGGCAAGATTAGCATAACCAACAACCTGAACTTCACCTAGTTTTTCCTCCTTAGCTTTTTTTATAATATTTTGCTGTAGTGTTATACTAGCTGTTGTATCTGCAAATCGAAGATTGTATGCGTAAGTACTCTGTTCAATTAGATGCTCTGCAACTGTTTTTTGACTATAACTTTTAATTGAAAAAAAAGAAAAAAAGAAAAACCAGATAATCACTACTATTTTTTCAGGAATACAATTCTGTAGTTTCATACTGTTTTGAATAATTTTAAATCTAATCTGAAAGACTAAGATATAAAATAAAGTACTACTCTATCTGAATACCATCAACAATTAATTCACTGCATATCAATGCTATTGATATCAAACCGGAACTTTCATTGTAACTGGATGAATTCAACTGATCATTATAGGTAGTAAGTGAAGCTTTACTGAATCCAATGATTCTTGGCAAATTCTTTCCATAGTTATCTGCCAGAACTACTGTCCCATCAACCTTTGTTTGTTTTTTAGAAAAAATACGCAGAAATTCAGTATCATTTTTTTTCAATTCAAAATACAAATAAAATCTAGTTTCTTCTTTCTTTTGCTTCTTGGGATCAGAATCGTTGTCTCGCGATGCTGATATTGAAAAAGTCCTTAATTCAGTATTGATTACTTTTCCTTCAAAATTAATTGTGACTTGTATCTGATTGCGGGTTTCATCAGATTGTGCTGTTGCAATATTGGTAAAGAAGCTAAGTATTAAGATAAAAGCTGATAATATTATTTTTTTTTTCATCGTAGGTTTATTTTTTTTTGAATTAAATAAGACTACAATACTATTGATTAAAAAAAATGTCGCTGAATATCAATTTGTATTCACCCCTTTTTAGTTTGTATTCGCTCAAAAAAATAACATTGAATACGCTCTTTTTATAAGTATGAAATGGTAAGCGGAGATTTTTTATCTAAATTTAAAATTAATCTTACTTTTCATTTTTAGATCCTTCCAATTTTATTAATCGTGATTGTTCATCGAATTTTGCAATAATTACATTGCCATTTTTTGTACCTGTCAGCTTATTTTTACTTTCGGATACTGTATAACCTCTCGCTATCAAATAATTTATGAAAGCAATATTATGATTCATTTCAAAAAGAGAAATTAACTGCGGAAAAACAGTAAATATTCTCTGATGATTGTCTTTACGAGCCCTGTCTATTTTTTTGCTTTTAATCGTTACAACCATACTTCTGTCTCCCGAATTAGCAATATAATAACCACTTGAAGTGAATATTCCTGAAGCTATAAGACCAATTAAATGTATATCTGATTTTTGAACATCAAACTTACCATCAATCAATAAATCAATTTCATTTTCTTCTCCGTATTTTTTAAGTTCCAGCGCATGTTGTTTTATATTAGTCAAAAATTCAAACTCTTTATCCGCCCAGGCCCACAACCAAGTACTTGTAGAATGCGAAAATGTTCCAATAACCTGAATTGGAAAAACAAGATTCTCTCCAAAACAAATTTCTGCTTTTTCTAAATTAGTACACCAGCTCTTAACACCAATAATCCCAACAAAATCAATCTGTTTATCCAATCCCTCTCCTCCATATCTTTCTATTAATTCATTTTTAGTTTTATAGGGTCTTAAATTACGTCTCAATTTTGTCGCATTATTTTGATAGATTTTATCGTTTTCTTCGAATAATCTTTTAAAAAATCTCATTTTATTAGCTTTAATAATTTCATATAAATATTTTTTTTGGAAATTAATTATCCCCTTCTAAATTCGTTTCATCAAAAAAATATTGTATTTTATTAATTCCACTTTTTTAGCTAACCTTTCAAAATCAAATCAACAACTGCCCCATAATCCTGCAAGTCTCTGTTGTTCATGCCGAAGATATACTGCCATTTAAAATTTTGAATTTCAATTTTTGATGTTGAACTCTCATCCCAAACAACCGTAAAATTATTTTTGTTTAAAACTTCGACAATTTTCCTACCAACATTGATCGTGACAATATCCTGGTAATTATCAATTTTTTGAAAGGAAATTTGCAGACCTGAATTTTCTAAAGCAATTACTCGTAATAAATCACGTTCATGATAAAAACAATATCCATCTGAAAATTTATTGTAGTTGTTTAGTTCTGCTTCAACATCTATTACCTCATATTTGCCTTCTCTACTAGTATAACCTACATTATGTAAGGCAATAATATTCATCCTGCATAATTCATCAAAAGCATTTATTAATCTTTCTGTATCTGTTGGCTTATCCCAAAACAAGCTTTCTATTAATAATTGCTGATATTCCTCATCCACTATTTCATTTACCCATTCTTCTGAAATTTCTTCATTAAATTCGTTAGCTTCAATTTCCTGAAGAATATTTTCTTTTATTTCATCCGCAGTAAAAAATCCCATTCTAACTTGAGAATAGATTAACTCATAAATAAATTCTGCGTTTTCTCTCATATCATTTTATTTTTGAAGATTATTAAAAAATAGATGTGTCCGTACTTTTAAAGCCTGAAAATGCTATCCATATTAAAATGAAATCGCAAACCTCTAAAACTTGCAAATTGTTCTTGTACTGTTTTTTGGTAAAAAATTTCAATATTAAAAAAGTTGAATTTTAAAGAGCGTAATCTTTCTCTAAAATCTTCATCAATGGTTGCTACTAAAGAAATAGCAGAGACAATGCCTCTATTATAGTAATATTCGATTGCACCTAATACCAGTTTTTTTGCTTCCGCCGGTTTACTGCCTTCTTATCAATAAGTCATTGTTTGATAAGTGAATAAACTTGTAGTCTTTCAGGTTCAAATAAAACTTTTCAATTTTTAAAATACATTTAGGTGCTACAAAATCGATCCATTCTTTTAAATATCCAAAGAGATTTTAAAAGCATACGAAAAGTTTTTTTTAACTTTCAAGTACTGGAATAATATGCTCCCAATTAAGTTGTTTTGCAAAATCCAGGGCTGTTTTTCCGTGTTTGGTTCGTATATTTTTATCTATTCCTAAATTCAGCAAAACTTTAACTAAGGTTAAATTACCCGCAATTGTTTCTCTATGAAGAAAATTATAACCAGCCTGATCACTTAATAGTTCATTTGGGTTTTGAGTTAAAAAATCAATCAAGCTTTCCTTCATATTTATACTCATCGGGTGTTCTATAATATTCTCCGGTTTTTCCCCCTGTTTATGAGCAATTTTTATAGTACTACAATCATCAAAATCTAATCCCCAGGCATCGTAATATTCCGCCTTTTCCTCGTCATTCATTTCAGTTTTCATCGCATGAATGGTAAAACCTCCATAAGTTTCGCCTGCTATAGAAAATAGCCAGTCACTAACTTGATTCAGTTCAATCTTAACTATATCTCCGTTACTAATATTTTTTAGATCATTTGGAGTATTAATCAAAATCCCTTTTATCACGTCTCCATCAAATTCAACATCTGTAATCCACATATGTTCAACGACTGTTTCATCGCTGTCTTCAAAACTTTCAGAAAACGCAACTTTCACACACGACAGATCTAAGGCTGGTACTATTCTGCGATAATCCCAAGATACTTCTCTCCAAAAATATTTGAATGTGCTTTGCGCTTGTTCATAAGCCTCCGTCATTTTTAAATTATCTTCTTTTGAAAAATAGTTCCTTTTATCTGCCATCGCTCAAATTTTAAACATGAAATTCTTTCTGTTTTATTAATTAGTTTCAAATAATAAAATAGTATTCTAATCTCAATTTAATAAGCAATGTAAGGATAGATCGTGGCATAAAGTATGGCCAATTGGTATAGTAGTAATTTGATTTGGAATTCGATAGGACTGAGTGGAGTATTGCAAAAAAATACGTCAGATCATGAACATTATATCTTTTTTGACATAAAAAGTTAATGTGTGTACTTTAGAAACTTGTAGGGTAATTATTTACAATAATCAAAACAATCAATTTTACAATTAAAACCTTAAATGCAAAGCGTAGAAAATAACAGTATAAAAACATTAAAAAAATCAAGTTAGTTTCAAAAATATGATATTGTTAGTTCTGTGAACTCTTTATTGACTTTAAATTATTGTTTGGATAAAATTATATAGTTTTTGGAATCTTCATAACTCTTAAACAGATTATAGCTCAGTATTTTTTTTTATTATACCCAAAGAGTTAGCATAATTTTTATATATTGCTCAAAATTATAACTAGCTTTTAGTTAATTCAGTAATTGATAAATATATAAATTAATTAATTTTCCCCAAATCAATTAAAAATCTCTCCGACTGTTAATTGAATATAAATAAAGTGAACCAGTATAATACCATTCTTAATGAAAAGGATTTAAAAGCAGTATTTGATTTGTATTACAAATCGCTTTTAATGTATGCCAATCGATTTTTACCTTCATTAGCTGAATGTGAAGATTTGATTCAGGATATCTTTATTTCTATTTGGGAAAATAAAACTACTTTTCCAGATGCAATTTCCTTAAAAATATACTTGTATAAATCGACTCGTAACAAATGTTACAATAGTATTAAGCATAAAAAAGTAGAACAGGATTATGCTTTTAACGCTCTGCAATCGCTAGAAGATGATAATTTATTTTTGAAACAAGTACTAGAAGAAGAGATTGTAAGAGAATTACATCAAGCGATAGAAATTCTTCCCGAAAGAAAAAAAGAAATTATTAAACTGAGTTTAAAAGGAATTAAAAATGCTGAAATAGCTGAAATTCTAAATATAAAGCTACAAACCGTAAAAACTTTAAAATCGCAATCTTATGCCATTTTAAGAACGAAATTTAAAGATATCAGTCACCTTATTTATTTGTGCATCCATAACGGATAAATTAAATTTTAAAAAAAATCACTTTTCAATAGTACCGTTTATATTTTTAGTTGTTCTATAAAGAAAACAACTTGTAATGAAAGCAATTTTCACTATTTCAAGACTAATTATAAAGAAGAAATTAAAGTTTCTATCAGAGTCTGAAAAGCTACAACTAAAAAAATTAAAGACTAAATATCCTTTTGCAAAAAAGGTAGACTTTGAGTACATAAATAAGAACATAGAAAGTTATAATACTATTGACGCTGATAAAGCATGGCAGTCTGTATTAGAAAAGATAGAACAGAAAAGTGAAAAGTCTTTCTATAAGAGAAATCAGTCTGTTTTTAGGTATGCAGCTATCTTGGTTTGTTTATTGAGTCTTACGTATTTTGTTTCAGATCATTTTAATATGTTTGATTCTCCGAAACCAATTTCTAATCAAAATATTATTACCCTTCGTTTAGCAAATGGAGAAACCAAAACACTTGTTTTACACAAAGATCAGGAAATAAAAACCGCTAACGGAAATTTGATGAATGTGCAAAAAAACAATGTTCTGGTTTGCGAAAAAAACTCAGAATCAGACCAGCTTGCTTACAATGAATTAAAGATTCCGTTTGGCCAAAAATTCCAGGTTATATTGTCTGATGGGACCAAAATTCATCTTAATTCGGGTTCATCTTTAAAATTCCCTATCACCTTTATAAAAGGACATTATAGAAAAGTGTACTTAACCGGAGAAGCCTTTTTTGAAGTTACAAAAGACAAATCTCATCCCTTTATTGTACAGTCCAACGACATGAATGTAAAAGTATTAGGAACTAAATTTAATGTTTCGGCTTATAAAGAAGACCTAAACATTAATACGGTTTTAGTGGAAGGATCTGTTCAGGTCTTTGAAAAGAATATTACAAATCAAAAATCTATTCTGGTTCCCGGAGAAAAAGCATCTTGGACAAAATCAAATAATCAGGTTACGATCAAAAAAGTTGATGTTAGTGATTATACCGCCTGGATGAATGGGCAATTGATTTTTAAAGGAATGTCATTTAAGAAAATTGCTCAAAAATTAGAGAGAACTTATAATGTGTCAATTGTCAACAATAATAAAGACTTGGATAATGAGGTGTTTAGCGCCTCTTTTAATCAGGATATTGATAAAATCGAAAACATAATGCTTTACTTAAGTAAAATCTATCATTTTACTTACATCATAAAAGACAATACAATTATTATTAATTAATTCAAAAAGAAAAAAATATGAAGTAAAAAAAGAAAAAAAATATCAACCAAAACAAAAAAAGAATTTTATCAAAATTCAGGGAATCTGGTACATCCCCTGAATAGAATTGATATTAATTCAACTAAAATCTAATCGCTAAATTAAATAACGAAACAAAAATATGAAAAAAATAACCAAACCGGGTTTGGTGTGTCCAATCCTTTCTAAAATTAGCTTAAAAATGAAATTTACAACATTATTGTTGGTAGTTTCTCTTTTTGAAATGCATGCCAGCGGCTATTCTCAGAACGCCAAAATTTCTATGAATTTGAAGAATGTTAGTGTAGAAACTGTTCTAAAAGAAGTTGAATCAAAAACAGACTATAGATTTATATACAGTAATAAAGAAATTGATCTTGATCGAAAAATCTCTTTTGATGTAAAAAAAGAAACTGTAAAAGATGTTCTGAAGCGATTATTTAAAGATACCAAAATAGAATTTGAACTGTATGAAAACAGACACATTATTCTGACTCTTAAAGAGCAGAAGAATCAAACTATTGCGCCAGCTAAGCAAACCGAATTGTACTTAATTAAGGCTCAAAGAAGTGTTTCAGGAACGGTAATCAATGACCAAGGCCAACCCGTTGAAGGAGCAAATATAAAAGCTAAAGGAAGTAATATTTCTACACAAACGGATGCAGGGGGAAATTTTACATTAAAATTATCTGACGATATTACCACATTAATCGTGAGTTTTATTGGAATGGAATCTCAGGAAGTTAAAATTACCGGCAGTGATCTTGTGGTTGTATTACAGCAGCAAGGACAAAAAATGGAAGAAGTTGTCATAATTGGTTACGGTACTACTAAAAAGAAAGATGGTACAGGCTCCTTTACTACCGTTAAACCAGATGCTTTAAACAAAGGGCTGCAGGCTACGGTTCTTGACGCATTAGTAGGTAAAGTTTCGGGCGTAAATATTGTTCCAGGTAGCGGTGCTCCGGGAAGTGTGGGTACGATTCGTATTCGTATGGGAGCTTCTTTATCGGCAAATAATGATCCGTTAGTGGTTATTGATGGCGTTCCTGTCGAAAGTGCCTCGTTGAGTTTTATTAATCCAAACGATATTGAGACTTATACCGTATTGAAAGATGCATCGGCAACCGCAATTTACGGTTCCAGAGCATCAAATGGAGTGATTATTATTACAACTAAAAAAGGAAGTAAGAATGGAGGAATGAGAATTGCTTATAACTCTAATTTTACACAAAGTGAAGTACGCGGTTATTATAAAAACCTTAGCGGAGATCAGTATCGCGATGCATTTTCTACTCACGCTATTGGTGTTCCGGCTAGTTTCAAATTAGGGAATAGTAATACAAACTGGCAAAAAGAAATCTACAGAACGGCTTTTGGTATGGATCATAATTTGTCTTTTACAGGTTCGATAAAAGAAATCCCTTATCGCATATCCGGAGGATATCTTAATCAGGAAGGCGTTTTACGAGAAAATAACTACGAGCGTTACACAGTAGGAGTTGGTTTATCTCCAAAATTTTTAGACAAACATTTATCTGTTGATGTGAATGTAAAAGCCAGCGTTGAAAATGAAGATCCGGCATCGACTGGCGAAATTGGAGGAGCCATTTCATTTGACCCAACGCGTCCTGTACATGCCAATTATCCAAATGATATGGGTTTAGGATATTATATGTGGCTTGATAGTAACGGAAAAGCAATCCCGTTATCTTCAATTAATCCTGTGTCAAATTTGGTTTTAACAGACAAACTAAATAAAACAAAACGCTCGATAGGAAATATAATTTTGGATTATAAAATTCACGGATTTGAAGATCTTCACTTAAATCTGAATTTAGGTTACGACGTTTTAAAGAAAGATTATAGTGAGTTTACTCCAGATAAAGCACCGTCTATGTATACCTCTAACAACAATGACGGTACAGGAAGAGAATATCAAAAGCAGGATAATAATAAGAATTATATCTTTTCGTCGTATGCCAACTACACAAAAGATATTACCGAAAAACACAATATCAATGCGATGGCTGGATATGAGTGGCAGAAATTTGGATATGAAAATCATGACCAGACTATCAAAGGATATCCTACGCCGGCTTATCAAGATGAAGATGCATTGTATCTGCTTTCTTTTTTTGGACGTGTAAATTATTCTTTCGATCAAAAGTTATTGGTAACAGCAACTTTAAGAGCCGACGGTTCGTCTCGATTTGCTCCTGAAAATCAATGGGGATATTTTCCATCAGTTGCGGTTGGATATAAATTATCAGAAGAAAGTTTTTTTAAAAATATCGAATCAATATCGAATCTTAAACTTCGTTTGAGTTATGGACAAACCGGTCAACAGGATATTGGAGGATATCATCCCTATTTAGCCACTTACACCGTTTCTCAAGATCAGGCTCGTTATCAATTTGGAAGCGATTGGGTAAACATGTACCGACCAAACGGATACGATCCCAACATTAAATGGGAAACTACAACTACTTATAATATTGGTTTAGATTACGGTTTTTTTAATAATCGCGTTTCAGGTACTATTGATGTTTATAAGCGATATACTTCAGATTTGTTAAATAACATTGCGGTACCTGCCGGAAGTAATTTTACCAATTTAATACAAACCAATATTGGTAATATGAAAGGGAAAGGAATGGAGTTTGGTTTAAATGTGATTCCGGTAAAAACGAAGGATTTGGAATGGACCTTTAGCGGAAACTTTACCTACAGTATGTCTGAGATCACAAAATTAAACATTATCGACAGAGAGGATTCTTATGTAAAAACGGGTTCTGTTAGTAGAAATGATTTTCAAATAAATAAAGTTGGAGAACTTCCAAACACATTTTTCTTGTTACACCAAGCTTATGATGACAACGGAAAACCATTAGATGGTAAATACATCGGAAAAGATGGTTCTGTTACAACAAGCACTACAGATACCAATAAATACATCACAGGAAAAAGTTCAAGAACACCGTATTATTACGGTTTATCAACGAGATTATTATACAAAAAATGGGATTTTGGTATCAATGGTCACGGAAGTTTTGGAAATTATGTATTTAACTATCAGGAAGCACAACAATCTCTTAGTTCTCTTTATGGTGCAAGTGGTATTTCGAGCAATATTTCTGAGGCAGCTCTGGACAAAGGATTTACACAGGCGCAATATTTTTCTGATATTTATTTAGAAAACGGAGCATTCTTTAAATTCGATAATATAACTGCCGGTTTTACATTAGATAAAATAAGTACAGCTTTAAAATCGCTTCGATTGGCTTTTAGTATGCAAAATGTTGCAACAATAACCAAATATAAGGGTATCGATCCTGAAGTATTTAATGGTTTGGACAGTAACACATATCAAAGACCAAGAATTTATACCCTATCACTAAATGCTAATTTTTAAAACAAAATAATTTATGAAAACGAAATTATTTCAATATATAACAATTACTCTTTTGCTTTTCAGTTTTAGTTCTTGTGTAGACGATTTGAACACATTGCCTCTAAACAAAAATGTTTTAACGAGTGATAAAGTTTATAATACCTCAGAAGGTTATAAAGCAGTTCTAGCCAAATGTTACGGATCGCTAATACTTAATGGTCAATCTGGTCCTGATAAAGACGGAGATCTTAGTGGTTACGATACAGGCTATAGCGGATATACAAGAGCTATATTTTATCAGCAAGAATGTACAACAGACGAAATAGCGTTGCATTCCGGTAGTTCGCAAGGTTCAAGAGATCTTTTGTTTGTGTCGTGGAATCAATCAACTTCAATTAATATGTATTCTTACTATCGTCTTTACATGACTATAAGTTATTGTAACGAATTTTTACGCGAATCAACAGATAGTAAGTTGAAAGAGAGAAATTTGTACGATGAATTAAAAAACGAAATGCCATATTATCGTGCAGAAACTCGTTTTATTCGTGCGTATTGTTATAGTATGATTTGTGATCTTTACGGATCAGGTCCTTTTGTTGATGAAACAATGCCAGTAGGAACTATTCCACATCAAAAAACACGTCAGGAAATTTATGCTTTTGTAGTTTCAGAAACAGAAGATCTTAAAGATAAACTAAAAGCCCCGGGAGAAAATGAATATGCGCGTGTTGATCAAGCGGCAGCATGGTTTTTATTGTCTCGTGTTTATTTAAATGCTCAGGTATGGGCTGGTAAAAATGAATATGAAAATGCGTATCAAAATGCAAAGAAAATAATCGATTCAAGGAAATATCCATTAGCGCCAGATTATCGTTATATTTTTCTGGCAGATAATAATACTTGCAAAGAAATCATTTGGCCATTGCCACAAGACAGTCAGAATACGATAAATAGTGCAGGAACAAATTTCACCATAAAAGCACTCACAGATGGTTCTATGGCATCTTTAATTGGTATTGCAGGTGGCGGATGGGGAAATGCGCGACTTAAAACGCAATTGGTAAATAAATTTGATCCTACCGACCAGCTTTTTGACATAAATGATCCTTGGGGAGATAATAAAAAAGACAAACGCGCTCAGTTTTATACCATTGGTCATACCAAAGAAACCTGGACAAATGGAAAAGCGTTTCTTAATGATTTTAAAAACGGTTACGCTACTATAAAATGGCGTAATAAAACCAAAGACAGAAAAGACATTGCAAAAGATGGTACCGTTTACGCCTCTATTGATTATCCAATGTTTCGTACTGCCGATGCTTATTTAATGGCTGCCGAAGCTATTTTAAGAGGTGCCAGCGGTGGACGTGGCGAAGCTTTAGCTTATGTTAATGAGATTAGAGACAGAGCTTACATGTCCGGAGCATATGGTACAGGAGTTTCCGGAAAAATAAACGATAGCGAATTAACGCTGGATTTTATATTAGATGAACGCTCTCGTGAATTGCATACAGAATCAGTGCGTCGTACAGATCTTATCCGTTTTAATAAATTCACAAAAGGATATAATTGGGACTGGAAAGGAAGTGACGGATCTGCGGGTAATTATATCGGAAAAGATGTAGATGACAAATACAAACTATTCCCAATACCTCAAGATGAATTTACGGTGAATCCTAATCTAACACAAAATCCTAATTTCAAATAAGGTATTAATTATTTATATTCTAAATACCAGCATATATTTGTTGGTGTTTAGAATATTTTTTTTGCAAAAATTAAATAAAAAAGATGAAAAAAATCCGTTTATCACTATTGTTTGTACTAGCTAATTTGTCGATTATTTTAGCTCAAACAACCCAACAAGAAATGTTTGATACTCCAGAGAAAACAGCTGGAGTTAATTATGCTTATCCTGCCAAAGATATTGTTGCTACCACGGCCATTCCAAAAGGATATGAAGCGTTTTATATAAGTCATTTTGGGCGTCATGGTTCTCGTTATCTAATAAGTGACAATGATTATAAAGTTGTAATAGATCAATTGGAAGATGCCAATAAAAACGGAGCACTTTCTGATTTAGGCAAAGATGTCTTAAAGCGATTACAACAATTATGGAAAGAAGTTGAATTTCGTGGAGGAGATCTTGCCCCTTTGGGAGAAAGAGAACAAAGAGGTATTGCAGAACGTATGTTTAAACAGTATCCAAATGTTTTTACAAAAGAGGCAAAAGTAGATGCAAGTGCTACAACAGTAGTGCGTGTGGTTTTAAGTATGGATGCTTTTTGTGAACGCCTTAAAGAGC
This sequence comes from Flavobacterium sp. FlaQc-57, assembly GCF_044007395.1. NCBI lineage: Bacteria > Pseudomonadati > Bacteroidota > Flavobacteriia > Flavobacteriales > Flavobacteriaceae > Flavobacterium > Flavobacterium sp. FlaQc-57. The sequence goes on along the minus strand of NZ_JBIPDA010000003.1, from coordinate 98,124 downwards.
TAAATCCGAGTTTACAGCTTACTAGAAATTCAGGTATAAAATGGCAGCGATACCTAAACCATCATACACCAGAAGCAATCGTTTTTAGATCAGCAAAGGATACCTGGAAAGAAGAATATCTTAAATTTGAAGCAAAACATACCAATCCGGATCGTTTGGTTAATTCTCTTTTTTCTGATAGCAGTTATATTGTCAAAAAAGTAAACCCATCAGAGTTTATGGAACACTTGTTCTCCATTGCTGGAGGAATGCAAAATACAGAAACAAAGCAATCTCTTTACGATTTATTCGAAAAACAAGAACTTTTCGACTTGTGGCAATGCGGAAACTATCGTGTGTATGTGAACGATGCAAACTCTGCTCTTAACAACGGAATTATGTTTGAAAATCAAAAGCCAACATTAAAAAATATCCTGGAAAATGCCAATAAAGTAATTGCATCAAAAGGCAATGGAGCTACACTTCGTTTTGCTCATGATGGAAATTTAGTTCCGCTTGCAATGCTGCTACATTTAGAAGGAAGCTATAACAGTATTTCAGATCCGGCGAAGTTTTACGAAGTTTGGAGTAATTTCAAAATAGCACCAATGGCCGGAAATATTCAAATTGTATTTTTTAGAAAGCCTAAATCAGATGATGTACTTGTCAAATTCCTTCTTCACGAAAAAGAAGTTTTGGTTCCAACAATTCAAACAGATATTGCCCCTTATTACCATTGGAAAGATGTAGAAACTTATTATAAAAGTTTACTTTTGATATAAAGCAACACTAATGTATTGTGTGTGTTTTATGAAACCACAGTACTTCTTACGGATTTCCGGAATTAAAATTTAATGTAACCTTAAACTGAAAGGAACTGTGTTTACTTTACAATGTTTTTAGTTTTTGTAATTTTCGGGTTTCTGATTATCTTTAAAAATACTAATAAATAATATAATAATGAATAGAAGAAAGTTCTTTAGAAATGGCTCTTTATTTACATTAGGAGCAGTAGTTATGAATCCTTTTCAGGGTTCTGCTAATATTTTAGATTTACAATCAGTTAATAAAAATAAGAAAGCAAAAAATATTATTTTATTGGTTAGTGACGGGATGAGTACAGGAACATTAAACATGACTGATTTGTTTCTGAACAGAAAAACTGGTAAAGGTTCTAACTGGATACAATTATACAAAGACAACAGGGTTTCCAGAGCATTAATGGACACGGCCTCAGCAAATTCTATAGTAACCGATTCATCGGCAGCGAGTTCTTCTTGGGGAGGAGGTTTTCGTGTAAATAACGGAGTACTGAATGTAAGTCCGGACGGGAAACCCAATTTACCTATTTGGCAGAAGTTCAAGAAAGCTGGAAAAATGGCAGGTTGTGTGACAACAGTCCCAATAACACATGCTACTCCCGCTGGTTTTTGTGTTAACAGCAAAAGCAGAAATGCGCAGGATGACATTGCTGAACAGTACTTAGAATTGGGTTTTGATATTATGATGGGTGGCGGAGCCAATTATTTCAGTCCAGAAGCTAGAAAAGATAAAAAAGACATGTTTGCTGCTTTTAAAGCTAAAGGATATCAGGTTGTAAAAACACGATCTGAAATGGAGGCTGCTTCTACTACGCAACCTATTTTAGGCGTGTTTGCAGAAGACGGGCTTCCGTACTATGTAGATAGAAACAGTGATGAAGATTTAAAGAATACTGTTCCTAGTCTAGGTGAAATGGCACAAAAAGCAATTGACAGAATGAAGAGCCATAAAAATGGTTTTGTTTTGCAAATTGAGAGCGGAAAAGTAGATTGGGCAGCACATGGTAACGATATTGCAGGCTTGATTAACGATCAGATTGAATTTGATGAAGCAGTAAAAATCGCTATAGACTTTGCAGAAAAAGACAAAGAAACATTAGTGATTATCACTACAGATCACGGAAATGCAAATCCTGGGATTATTTACGGGAAATATGCCAATGATAACTTTGATAGCATTCAGAAATATACCCAAACAAACGAATGGATTCTGAATCAAATAAAACCTGAATCCTCCATTTCGCAGGTAAAGGAAATTATTGAAAAAGCAAATGGACACTCTGTTTCCGATGCCGATGCAAAAATAGTCTTAGAGTATTATGGAGACCTTCATAAAGAGGATGGTTTATATAATTACAAAAAACTTCCCTACAAAGCTTTTGCAGAAATGCAGGGGAAAATAAATTCTGTTGGCTGGATCAGTATGGATCATTCTGCCGACTATGTAGAACTCGCAATGTTTGGTCCTGGAAGTGAACTTTTAAAACCTTTTGTAAAAAACACAGACTTGCACTACTTAATGCTGCAGGCTGCAGAAGTTGAAAATAAGTTTTAAATGATGATATAAAAATAACTTCGTATAATTCAAATTACTTCAAGTTTAGAAGGTTTTTACAATCTTGTGACTAACATAAAATTATGGAACAAACCATTTCAAAACTCGCACAGCAGTGCGAGTTTTTGATTTAAATTAGGAATTATAGAAACTAAATAAAATGTTCTAAAACTTTAACGATTTAATTTTTACGACAAAACTGTCATTGCATGAAAAAAAATTAAGTCAGGCCCTCCCCTTTTTTTATATAATCATTAGGCGTAATACCGTATATTTTTTTGAATTCACGGCTAAAATATTTTGCATCATTAAAACCAACTTGCATCGCAACTGACACAATAGAAGTTTCTCCTTTTTGAAAAAACTCGACTGCGTGCTTTAGGCGCTGTGTTTTAATAAATTCATTTAGTGATAAGTTGGTAAGTGCACTAAATTTCTTGTACAAAACAGATTTACTCATCCCGATTTCTGAAGTAATAAAAGCGAGGTCTAAATTAGTATTGGCAATATTATTTTCGATAATCTGATGTAGTTTCTGTAAAAACTTTTCATCCTGCGACGATTCTATACTTTCTATAATTGGCAATTTTAATAATTGTTCGCTGTATTTCTTTTGCATCGATCCTTTTAAAGACAAGAGATTACGTATATTCAATTGCAAAATCTGATCACTAAAAGGTTTTGTAACATACGCATCCGCACCATGTTGCAAACCATGTATCTGATGTATCGGAGCCGACTTTGCTGTCAGCATAATCACAGGTATGTGAGAAGTTCGTGCATCTGTTTTTAATTTTCTGCAAAGCTCCAAACCATCCATGATCGGCATCATTACATCACTAATAATTAAATCCGGAAGAGTCTGAATAGCATTTTTCCAGCCTTCCAGCCCATTTTCACTTACATGAACATGATACTGATTTTCTAACGATTGTTTGATAAAATCTCTTACTTCATCGTTATCTTCTACAATTAAAATATGAGCTTCTTTGTTTTTATTATCCATAACTTCAGGACTGTCAATTAAGTCTTCTGATGTATAATGATCAACTTCCTCATAAATTGCGCTTTCAATCTCTGACGCAGAAACAATATCAATCTCGTTTAAATGTTTTTTCCCCAGTGGCAATACTACTGTAAAAGTGGTTTTTCCTGTTTTGTTCGCCTTACTTGGTTTGCTTTTTACTTTTATTTTACCTTTATGAAGTTCTATCAAATTTTTTGAAAGTGCCAAGCCAATTCCTGTACCCATACTTTGATCTGCCTGATAAAAGTTATTGAAAATATCGTCAATGTTATCAATTGCAATTCCTTTGCCGTTATCTGATACAGTAATCTTTACCTGCTGATTTTTTAATATAATTTCTAAGGATATTTTACCTTGGTTTTGCGTAAACTTGAAAGCGTTCGAAAGCAAGTTAAAAAAAACTTTTTCCATTTGATCCTTATCAAAATACACCAAAATTTGAGGATGGCTGCTTTTAAAAGTGTATTGAATATTTTTTGATTCGGCAAGCGTTTGAAAATAATCAAAGATTTCTTTTAACGAACTCACAATATTTTCTTCGAAGAAATACATACGTAAATTCCCCGAATCTGCTTTTCTGAAATCTAATAACTCATTCACCAATCGATACAGTCGTTCTGTATTCTTTTTTATACTGAGCGCATATTTATTTGCTGTTGTGTTTGCCGTAGTTAATTGCTCTAATTTTTCAATTGGCCCAAGAATAAGCGTTAATGGTGTTCTGATTTCATGCGAAATATTGGTAAAAAAATCCAACTTCATTTGATAGCTTTTTTGCTGATGTTCAGCTTCTAATTGCTCAAAATAAAGCTCTTGCTTAAGCGTTGCTCTGGCATTAAAAAACTGAATAATATAGTATGCTACTACACAAGCTGTTATAAAATAGATTAAATATGCCCACCAGGTCTTCCAGAGCGGCGGAAGTACCTCTATATTAATATTCTTTGAATTCTTGTTCCAAATACCATCATTATTTGCGGCTTTGATCATAAATTGATATTTCCCCGCAGGTAAATTCGTATAGGTTGCCGTTGGAATATCGACATAATTCCAGTTTTTTTCAAAACCATCAAGTTTGTATGCATACTTATTCTTACTTGATTTTATAAAGTTTAATGCCGAAAATTCAATAGAGAAAATATTTTGATTATGATCAAAAGTTAAAGTATTGGTAACATTAATATCTTCGTTTAAAAGCCCTGTTTCATCATTAATTCTAACAGGTATATTAAACAATTTAAGATTTGACAGCACAACATCCGGTGCTACCGTATTTCTCTCTATGTTATTAGGCAAAAAACTAACTAAGCCATTATAAGTTCCAAAAAACATTCTTCCCTGACTGTCTTTTAAAAAAGAATTGGTATTAAATTGAATATCCGGTAGTCCATCTACAATATTAAAACTTCTGAAAGTATTTAAATTCCGATTGTATTTTACCAGACCATTATCAGTGCTGATCCATAAATTGGTATCGTTATCTTCTGTAATACCCAATATATTATCGCTGGGTAAACCGTCGCTAATACTGAAAATTTTAAAGGTGTTTTTTTTTAGATTGAGTAGTGCTAAACCGTTATGGTAAGTGCCAACCCACATATTACCCTGACTATCCTCATGAAAGCAGTTAACATTGTAGTTAAATGGCTTGTTTGCGCTGTCTTTGATTTTTTTGTACAGCAGTTTTGAATCTTTATAAACATGAATTCCAATAGGAGTACCTATCCAAACAGCACCTTTTTTATCCTCAAATAATGCCGTAACTTGTTTTTCGAGAAACACTTTATTGGCACTAGTGGCATAAAAACTAAACTTTTGTTGTGCAATATCATAAATATTAAGTCCTATTTCTGTTCCAATAAATAATTTATTTTGTTTACTAAGCAATAAGCAGTTAACATTATCTGAAGCGATACTATTGCCGTTTTTGGCACTCCGTTTATATACCGTAAAATCGGAAGTTTTGGGATTAAAAAAATTCAAGCCTCCTAAAGCTGTACCTATCCATAAATTCTGGTCCTTATCAATAGCAATCGCTTTGACTAAATTAGAGCTTAAACTATTTTTATTGGTAATACTGTTTTTATAGGAGATAAATTGTTGGCTGCTTCTATTAAAATAATTTAATCCTCCAGCTTCAGTGCCTATCCATAAATTATTTTTATTGTCTTCAAGAATTGCACTAATTACATTGCTGCTGATACTATTTTTTTCGGTATTGTTTTGATAAATAGTGAAAGGCGTATTTACTGAATAAACGACATTTACTCCTCCAAAAAAAGTACCTATCCAAACAGAACCATTTTTATCCTGAAAAATTTCATGAATAGAATTTTGACTTAAACTGTGCGGGTTTGTAGAATCGTGTTGGTAATTGATAAAGAGATGCGTGTAGGGATTCAAAATAGACAGACCGTCCTGAGTTCCAATCCAGAGACTTCCATTTTTATGACGTATAATTTTACGAACATTATTATTTACCAATGTATTTTTGTCACTACTATTTTTTATAAAATGACGCAGCTCTCCTGTTTTTTTATCAAAAAGATAAATACCGTTGCTTTTTGTACCAATCCAGTATTTTAAACTTTCGTCTTGTACAATACTGGTAATTTGATCGACAGTAGCCCCGCTTTTAAATAGCGAACCAAAATGTCTTTTTACAACAAGTTTTTTGTGTGCGAAGAATAATTCAAATAAACCAGCAGAGGTTCCAACCCAAATATGTTTTTCATTATCTTCAAAAAGTTCCGAAACTTGTAAGTTCTCTTTTGCAATTTGAATAGGAATAATTTTTTTACTGTTTACAGCTTTAAATTTAAGCTGTGACAATGAACCTACCCATAAATTGCCCTTAACATCTTGTAATACCTTTAAAATATCTTCTCCTTGCGGTATAAAAGATTCAAAGGAATTATCTTCAGGATGGTACAAATCCAATCCGCTAGACGCTACCCACATATTATTATGATTATCAAGCTCTAACTTTCTGATAAAACCATTTGACGATATACTTGTTTTGCTTTCAGGATCCTTTTTGAAAATTTTAAACGTTCGGCCATCAAAACGGTTTAAACCATATTTTGTACCCAACCAAATATATCCAGTTGAATCCTGATTAATAGACAAAACCGAGTTATTGGAAAGACCATTCGTAACATCTAAGCGATTAAATGATATCGGCTTAGATTGCGAAAAACCCTTTGAAACAGAAAACAAGCTTAGGAAACAAATCCAAAAAAACAGAAATATCAGGCTATGATTTTTAAAAGTCATTAAAATGATTTTTAAGGTTTATAAAATGAGGTAATCAATTAAAATACAATGCAGTAATCAAACTTACAAGTACGAAGTATAAAGTAACAGTTCAATAACACGCTCTAAATAGATTACAAAGGGTTGTCAAATGTAATAGAAAATTCATAAGTCTGAAAATAATAAATTCATTTAAATCTGTAATATACTAATTTTTATACCTCTTTAAGACTTTATAAATATGATATTCGCAACATTTTTTGATAAATAGTGAATTTTAACAAGTTTAAGTTTACTCATTGTCTTGAATCGTGACACAATTAGATTATAGAATTCATGAAAAACAGTTCAAAATGCACAAAATCACTGCAACAGGAAGATTTTAACCTAAAAAAGGAAGATAATACCACTTTTGAAAATGATGTCGAATTAGATTTGAAATCGGAAAAGTGATCAAAAACTATTTTTTGAATATTAAGCATTCCGATTATGTAGCACCTTATGAAAAAAATATATCTTATATATTATACCTTTTCAGTAATGGCAATAGCCTCATGTTCGCACGTACAGAAAAATGAAACTGCTAAAAAGCCTAACGTCATTTTTATTTATGTTGATGATTTAGGTTATGGCGATGTAAGCTGTTATGGAGCAAAAGCAGTAAAAACTCCAAATGTAGACGATTTGGCTGCCAGAGGTATACAATTTACTGATGGACATTGTGCTGCTGCCACCTGTACATCATCAAGATTTGCCCTGCTTACAGGAAGTTATCCTTTTAGAAATAATGTGAATATGCTAAGTGGAGATACACCATTAATTATAAAGCCGGAGCAAGAAACCATTGCAGATATATTTAAAAAAGGTGGTTATACCACTGCAGTAATAGGCAAATGGAATTTAGGTTTAGGAAATGGCAACCTGAATTGGAATCGTGAAATTAAGCCCGGACCACTAGAACTTGGCTTCGATTATAGTTTCATAATTCCGGCAACACCAGACAGAGTTCCTACCGTATTTGTTGAAAACCATAAAGTTGCTAATTTGGATCCGAATGACCCTATAACAGTTAGTTATGATAAGAGAATTGGAACAGATCCTGTTGGTTTAGAAAATGAAGAAATTTTAAAACTATACGCAGATCCTCAACATAGCGGCACTTTAGTCAATGGAATAAGCCGAATTGGTTATATGAGCGGTGGCCATAAAGCATATTGGAAAGACGAAGAGTTTCCTAATGTTCTCACCAAAAAAGCAGCTGATTTTATTACAGATAATAAAGGTAAGTCGTTTTTCCTGTATTTTTCAATACCTGATATTCATGTACCCAGAGCACCAAATCCAAAATTTGTAGGTAAAACAAATTTGGGGCCTCGTGGCGATGCAATTGTACAAATGGATTGGATGACTGGTCAAATTGTTAAAAAGCTGAAAGAGTTAGGAATAGAAAACAATACCATTATCTTTTTTAGTAGTGATAATGGTCCCGTTTTAAATGATGGTTATGCCGATAAATCGTTAACAAACATAGGAAACCATAAACCTTCCGGACAATTTAGAGGAGGGAAATACAGTGCTTATGAAGCAGGCACACGCGTGCCAACAATTATATATTGGCCACATAAAATTAAACCCTCTAAAAGTGATGCATTATTCAGTCAGGTAGATTTACTAGCTTCATTTGCAAAATTAATCGGGGTCAAAATACAAAATAAAGAAACTGCAACAGATAGTTTCGATATGCTTGATGTATTAATGGGAAAAAGCAATAAAGGACGAAAATATCTGATCGAAGAAGCTTTTACCATGAGTATTAGAGAAGATAACTGGAAATATATTGCGGCACAAAGCAAAACTACTCCGGATTGGCTGATGAATAAAAATGTCGCATCAGGCCTGCAAAAATCACCTCAGCTTTATGATTTAAGTAAAGATCCAAAAGAAGAAAAGAATTTAGCAGCAGAAATGCCTGAAAAAACCAAAGCATTAGCGGCACAATTATTAAAAATAATGAAATGGCCCCGGAATAGCTCGAAATAATACATATAACCCTCAAATTAAGGACATTCAAATCAAACAATAATAACCTTTAATACAAAAAACAGAACTAAAAGGAATATTTTCCTCCCGAAAAGGATGATTTTCTACTCAAAGAAAACGATTTCGAAATAATTTTGAAACCAACAAACAGTACAAATCATAAGGAATAAAAAAACACTAAAGTTGACATTTTTTTAAATAACTTGAATGCTTGTTTCTATAGCCTGTGTTTAAATAGTGTGCTCTTTACGAATTGATATTTTATTTTATGTAAACGAAACCAACATTTAACTAATAACCAAGAATTAACTATGAAAAAACTGAATTTGAAATACCATCCGTTTAATAAAACGCTAATACATTTATTTGTTGGTATGTTCGTATTAATGACACCGGTTTTTGCTCAGGCACAAAGCAACATAATATCTGGTACAGTACAGGATGAAAAGAAAGATCCTCTTCCCGGTGTTTCTATCCTTGTAAAAGGAACTAAAGATGCCACAGTAACGGATTATAGTGGTCAATATAAAATCAAGGCCGATTCAAAAGATCAATTAATTTTTTCTTATATGGGTTTTGAAACTGCTACAGTTGCAGTGGGAAATAAAACTTCACTAAATGTTGTTCTAAAGTCTACAACCAGTAATCTGGATGAGATTGTTGTTATTGGATACGGATCTGTAAAAAGAAAAGATTTAACAGGATCAGTTTCAAGTGTATCAATGTCAGATTTTAATAAATCTCCTGTTCGTTCTTTCGATGAAGCTTTAGCAGGTCGTGTTGCCGGAGTTCAGGTAACCTCATCAGATGGTAGACCAGGTTCTGGGACCAATATCGTAATTAGAGGGAACAACTCGGTTACACAATCAAATAGCCCATTGTATGTGATTGATGGTTTCTTGATTGAGGATCCAAATAATAATATAATCAATCCAAGTGATATAGAGTCTATTGAGGTTTTAAAAGATGCATCGGCTACCGCTATTTATGGTTCCAGAGGAGCAAATGGTGTTATTGTAATTCAAACCAAAAAAGGTAAAGAAGGGAAAACTGTTTTTGCTTTTTCAAGCTCTATTGGTATTCAGCAAATCGCCAACAAAATGGATGTAATGAGCACTTACGAATTCGTAAAATATCAATTAGAAAACAATACTAATTTAACTAGTGCGCAAGGGCAATCAAAAACTCCAACGGAAATTTATCTTACCGGTCCGGGAAAAACACTTGAAGATTATAGAAATGTGGGAAGCACAGATTGGCAGGATTTAGTTACCCGAACTGCTTTGTTTCAAAACAATAATCTTTCTATTTCCGGCGGAACTAAAAAAATAAAATACTCATTATCTGGATCATATACTGACCAGGATGGTATATTATTAAACTCAAATTATTTAAGATATCAAGGTCGTGCAAATGTTGATTATAAAATCACTAATAAGTTAAAAATCGGAGTTAATTCAAATTATAGCTATTTGAAACAAACAGGTCTTGATCCTACACAGTCGACTACTAGCGGCAGCGGTACCACAAATCTTATGACTTCTGTTTGGGGATCTCGTCCGTATACTCCTGATGTTGAAAATCCTGAGGATCTTTTTATGGACCCAAATATTGATTCAGCAAATGATTACAGAGTAAATCCTGTTCTAAATCTTGAGAATACTTACAATGTAACGACTACTAAAAATATTGCTATAAATGGATATCTTGAATACTTGTTTACCAAAGATTTAAAATTCAGAACTACTTATGGCTTTATTGAAAATCATTCTGATAGAGATGAGTTCTATAATACCAAAACATCTTATGGACGTCCGGGGAATCCAAATGGGGTAAACGGAAGAATGATGCAAAACAATTATAACAATTGGCTGAATGAAAATACCCTTACTTGGGATAAACAGTTAGGAGCAAAATCAAAATTTAGTGCTTTAGGAGGTTTTACTGTTCAAAAACAAAAAACTTGGTCTAGCGGTAGAGCTGCAAATCAGTTGCCAAACGAAGACATAATGTTTGACGGCTTTGATCAAGGAACTCAGGTAAGGATAGATCCAAGTGAATCACTTTGGACAATGAGTTCTTTTTTAGGAAGAGTAAACTATAATTACAATTCTAAATATATGGTTACCGCTTCTTTCAGAGCAGATGGATCTTCTAAATTTCCTTCAAAAAACCATTGGGGATATTTCCCGTCGGGTGCTGTTTCATGGAAATTTAATGAAGAAAATTTTCTGAAAAATTTTAAAAAACTATCTGAAGGTAAAATACGATTGAGCTATGGACAAACCGGTAACAATCGTGTAGGAGATTTTGATTATCTTACCACCTATTACAATCCGGCAAATCCTTTATTTGGAACCTATACTTTTGACAAGAATTATGTTGTTGGAGTTGCGGCTACAAAACTTGGAAACTCTGACCTAAAGTGGGAAACGACAGAACAGGTTGATGCAGGTATTGATTTAGGTTTCTTTAATCAAAGAATTACTTTCACTGCAGATGTCTATCAAAAAACAACTAAAGATTTATTACTTAAAGCGCAACTTCCCTTATCTACAGGATTCACCACAGCATATAAAAACATTGGTAGTGTACGAAATAGAGGTTTAGAATTAAGTTTGGTAACAAAAAATATTATTACTGATAATTTTACTTGGACCAGCAGTTTTAATATCGCTTTCAATAAAAACGAACTGTTAGCCTTAGCCGAAGGACAAGACAAGTTAGAAACTATTATTCCTTGGGATTTTAACTGGAGTACCGTAAGTACTTATGTGGCTAAAAAAGGAGAATCTTTAGGTGACATGTATGGTTTTGAATATCAAGGAACTTATAAATACAATGATTTTAATACTTCCGTTAATGGTAGTGGTGTAACGGTATATACTTTAAAACCGGAAATTGCTACTAACGGAAACACGAGAGCAAATATTCAGCCTGGTGATGTTAAATATAAAGATCTAAATGGTGACGGGACTATAAATAAAAGCGATTATACTAAAATTGGAAATGGCTTACCGGTTCATACAGGCGGATTTAGCAATAATTTCACTTACAAAAATTTTGACTTAAATGTCTTTTTTCAATGGTCGTATGGTAACGATATTTTAAATGCAAATCGTATTCTATTTGAAGGAAATCAAAAAGGACAGGAAGGTTTAAATCAATTTGCGAGCTATGAAGATCGTTGGTCAGCAGCAAATCCAAATTCTGATGTTTTCAGAACAAAAGGTTTAGTAGGATCAGCAGTTGGATATTCTTCTTTTTATGTTGAGGATGGCTCTTATTTGAGATTAAAGTCAGCAGCAATAGGTTATACTTTCGATCAAAAGTTTGTTAAAAAAATGCACCTTAAATCATTAAGATTTGCACTTTCGGCACAGAATATATTCACTTGGACAAAATATTCAGGTACAGATCCAGAGGTAAACACATATAACTCTGCATTAACTCCAGGGTTTGATTTCTCTGCTTACCCTCGTGCACGTACAGTATTCTTTGCTACTAACATTACATTTTAACAACATTAAAATACTTAAAAAATGAAAAAGATATATATAATATTAGTATTGGCGGCCTTTACCACCAGTTCTTGTGAGAATTTTTTAGATACCGAACCTGTTCAGAAAATTGCTATTGAGCAATATTATACTAATGAAGCAGGTTTAACTTCTGCTTTAGCCGGAGTATATGATCCGTTAGGTCAGGAAACTTTATATGGCAACCAGCTGTTTTTTAACTTAGAAATTTGTACAGATGAAGGATACTATGCCCGAAACACACAAATATCAGGACCGTCTGTTAATAGCTTTGATGCTACTGATGTAAACGTTTCAAATATGTGGTATGAACTTTATAACGGAATTAACAGAGCCAATGATTTGATCGCACATATCGATTTACCAACAATGGACGAAGATAAGCGAAAAGTTATATTAGGTGAAGCCCTGTTTTTAAGAGGATATTATTACTTTTTATTGGTAAGCAAATTTGGTGATGTGCCTTTAAGATTGACACCAACCACAAGCCCAAATCAGGCTGCGTTAGCCAAAACACCTTCGACTGAGATTTATGCTCAAATATTGAAAGATATGACAGAAGCCGAAGCAAAAGTTAGCGCAACTAAACCATTAACGGCAAGCCGTGTTTATAAAACAGTCGTTCAGGGAATTCTGGCAAGGGTTTGTTTACAAATGGCAGGATATCCTTTAATGGATAATACAAAATATGCAGATGCATTGGCTTGGTCTAAAAAAGTAATAGATTCAGGACAACATCAATTAAACATTAGTTTTAAGACCATTGCACCCACTGGACAACCTGCAACTTATTATAATACTTTTAATCCATCAATTGCTGCTAATACTCCAAATAATGCCTACCGTCAAATATTTATAAATGCCGGTGAAGACGCTTATGATACAAATGAGTCTATGTGGGAAATTGAGTTTACAGGAAATCGTGCTTCGGATTCTTATGTTGAAGGTGGCCGTTTAGGAAATAATATCGGTATTACATTTTCGCCAGCAGCAACTAGTCCTTTGGTAGCTTCTATGGGACATTGTTATGGTTTCTTAAAAGGAACAGGAAAATTATTCAGAAGCTATGATCCAGCAGGAAATGACTTGCGTCGTGACTGGGTGTTAACAACTTACACTCTAAATAATAGTACCGGAGCCAGAGCCAATCTTGCCAAAACAATTCAATATGGCAGAGACTGTGGGAAATGGAGAAGAGAATATGAAACGCTTACTCCAAAAAATAAAAATTATACGCCAATCAATTATCCAATCTTGAGATATGCCGATGTACTTTTAATGTATGCTGAAGCCGAAAATCAGGTAAACGGACCAAGTGCCAGTGCTATTGAAGCTGTCAACAAAGTACGTCGCAGAGGTTATGGACAAACGAATGTTTCAGCAGCTTATGCATTATCAGATGCGGCAACAACCGTAGCAGCTTCTTCTAAACCTTCTTTTCAGTTGTTTATTGAAGATGAACGTATGCGTGAATTATGTTTTGAAGGAACACGCCGTTCAGACTTAATTCGATGGAACAAATTTGTTACTACCATGAATACAGTGGGTGCAGATATGGCAGCCGCTCCAACAACAGGCACATTAACTTCTGGAAACCAACAGTATGGCGGTTTAGGTGGAAAAAATGTTGTTGAAAAACACTTATTGTTCCCTATTCCCTCTTTAGAAATATCATCAAATACCCTGATGACACAAAATAAAGGTTGGTAACCATCAAAAAAAGCCCAGAGAATATCGTCTCAGGTTATTTATAATTTTTTTTACTGTCTCGCTCGAAACAATATTTTCGGCGAAATACAATCTAATGCCTTAAAAAATGAAAAAACTCATTCTTATCTTCCTATGCTTTTCCAGCCTTTGTGCTTTGGCTCAAAAAACAAAAAATAATACGGCCATGAAAAATTTAATTTCAGAAAACTTTGAATTTGCGGAAAAGCAATATAAGCTTTTGGAAAAAAATACTCCTCAGGATTCTATGCCTCGAACATATGAAAAAAAACATAATGTTAACAGTGATGTTTACTGGTGGTGTAGTGGTTTTTATCCAGGAACATTATTATATATTTATGAATATACCAAAAACCCAACTGTTTTAACCACTGCAAAAAAACGTCTTGCCATTTTGGAACCGGTTAAAACATTCACTAAAAACCATGATTTGGGTTTTATGATGTATTGCAGTTATGGAAATGCTTACCGCCTTTTAAATGATCCTGTCTACAAAGATGTAATCCTGACATCGGCCAAATCATTATCTACCCGTTATCGTCCAAATGCTAAAGTAATTCAATCATGGGATGTTACGGATGGAGGATTAAAAAAGAAAAAGTTCATGGGACCAGTTATCATTGACAACATGATGAATCTCGAAATGTTGGAATGGTCCAGTAAAAACAGCAATGATAAATCCTTTGCTACTATTGCAGAAACCCATGCCAATACTACTATAAAAAATCACTTTCGCCCTGATTACAGCAGCTATCATGTACTAGATTACAATCTCAATACAGGAGAAGTTCTTAAAAAAGTTACTGCTCAGGGAGCTGCAGATGAAAGCGCCTGGAGTCGCGGGCAAGGATGGGCTTTATATGGTTATACAATGATGTACAGATTTACTAAAAACCCAGCTTATCTAAAACAAGCACGTGGTATTGCTAAATTTATATTGAATAATCCAAATTTACCAAGTGACAAGATTCCATATTGGGACTTTGACGCGCCTGAAATTCCAAATGCATTGCGAGATGTTTCAGCAGCTTCGGTATATGCATCGGCATTTTTAGAACTTGGTCAATATACAACAGGTAAAGAAAAAACGGAGTATGTAAATGTAGCCGAAACTATTCTAAAATCATTATCAACTCCTAAATACAGAGCTGAGTTAGGAACTAATGGCGGCTATATTTTAATGCATAGTGTGGGATCAATTCCGCATGACAGCGAGATAGATGTACCGCTTACTTATGCTGATTATTATTTTTTAGAGGCATTATTACGATACAAAAAATGGTATTTATAAACTTGTAGCACAACTATTTTTAATACATAGAGACCTATTTTCTAAATTTAGGTTTCTATGTTCAAAATATTTTTATACTACAAGAAAAAGTAATGTTTGATATCTTAATTAAAATATATTAAAATGAACAATTACAATAAAATACAGCTTCAAAAAAGGCTCATTACTATTTTGAATCTGTTTGCTATAATATCGGTATCTGCTCAAAATGAATCCAAAATATTTCAGGATTATAAAAAAGACAGGAAAGTGCTGCCTGATTTCTCATACGTTGGGTACCATCAGGGAGAAAAGGGAATTCCTAATGTTACTGATTACAAAGTTTTTGACGTCACTTCTTTTGGCGCAAAACCTAATGATACTATTTCAGATAAAATAGCCATACAAAAAGCTATTGAAGCTGCAAATAAAAATGGTTCGGGAATTGTTTTTTTTCCTAAAGGGAGGTTTTTGGTGAATGAAAATGATGATGCCCCTACTTCTATAATTTCAAAAAAGGGGCACATTATTTTCAGAGGAAGCGGTTCTGGTACTGAAGGTACTGAGCTATTTATGAAAAATGTTCTTCCGCCAGCTGATCCCGCTAAAATGTGGACTGTTCCACCATTATTTATTTTTGGCAGCGGCGGTACTGATAAAAAAATAGGACAAGTCACCGCAGCAGCAGCTGTTGGTGAATTTGCTTTAAAATTAAATACAACTGAAGGATTAAAAGAAGGAGACTGGATAATTTTAAGAGTATTAAACAACGATAAAGACTTAATCGCATCAGAATTAAAAGATAATAAAGTTGAACCTGAATGGACTTATCTTATTGAGAAAGGAATAGATGTTAAGGTTTTTTATCAAATTAAAAACATAAAAAACAATACACTAACGCTTTATGCACCAATCTCTTATAATGTTGATCCAAAATACAATTGGGATGTTTATAAATTTGCCAACAGTGAAGAAATTGGAATAGAAGACATCGCATTTGTGGGTAACTGGAAAGAGAAATTTGTGCATCATCGTTCGTGGCAAGACGATAGTGGTTTTAGTATGTTTAATTTTAGGAGAAGTACCAATTCATGGATGAAAAATTGCCGTTTTACAGATTGCAGTGTTGCAGCAACAATCGCGCAAAGTGCTAATATATCAGTCTTAAACTGTAAAATTGACGGCAACGCAGGACATCAGGCTATAAACGCTAATGGATCTACCAATGTATTGATTGCGAATTGTGTCGATGAAGCCTCACAATGGCATTCGTTTGGTTCTTCACACGGCTCTATGAATACTGTAATTTGGAAATGTACTTATCCTGCTACTTCCTGTTTTGAATCACATTCCAGCCAGCCAAGAAATACATTGCTTGATGGCGTTCAAGGCGGTTTACTGAATGATCGTGCGGGTGGAGCATTAGAAAATATGCCCAATCATATGCAGGGTTTAGTACTTTGGAATTACAAGCAAACCAATAAACCTCGAAAAGACTTTGAGTTTTGGCCTCCATCAAAAGTATATGAATGGTTTAAAATACCAAATCCAATAATTGTGGGCTATACAAGTGAAGGTACAACTTTTAAAATGGAGCAATTAGGTCAGTCAGAATCGTTTGGTAAACCTGTTGAACCGGCTTCTCTTTATGAAGCTCAATTAAAGTTAAGACTAAAAAAAATACCCGAGTGGCTTAAAACACTTGAACGTAAATTTTAAATAGATAAAACCATTAAACTAAAAACTATGATTAAACGCTCAATAATGGTGTTAGGAGTACTAATAGCAGGTACTCTAACCAATGCCCAAACTGCGCTTAAGCAAAAAACAAAACCCAATTTATTGATTATTATAGCAGATCAATGGCGAGGTCAGGCAGTTGGTTTTGAGGGAAAAGAACCTGTAAAAACACCTCAGCTGGATAAATTTGCCAAAGAGAGCCTGGTAATGGAGCAAATGGTCAGTAATTATCCTGTGTGTTCTCCGGCCAGAGCTATGCTTATGACCGGACAATACCCAATTAAGAACCATGTTTACAGCAATGTAAATTCAAGCTCAGCACCAGACGGTATCGAATTGAAAAAGGACGCAATTTGTTGGTCGGATGTTTTAAAAGCCAACGGATATTCGAATGGTTATATTGGAAAATGGCATTTGGATTCTCCGTATAAGCCTTATGTCCCAACTTCAAATAACATAGGAAATGTAGCATGGAATGAGTGGACCTCACCGGACAGAAGACATGGTTTTGACTATTGGTACGCCTATGGAACCTACGATGTGCACAATAAACCAATGTATTGGGATACGAATGCCACAAGAGATAATTTTCAATACGTGAACCAATGGGGGCCTATTCATGAAGCCGACAAAGCTTTGGCTTATTTGAAAAATGAAGATGGAAAACTTCGCGAAGCAGGTGCTCCTTTTTCATTAGTTGTTTCAATGAATCCACCGCACTCAGAATACCAATTGGTTCCCCAAAATTATTACGATTTATACAAAGACGTGCCTTTAGACTCGTTAGTAAAAGATCCAAACATTCCAGCAGCAGGAACAAAAAGCGGTGATGAATACCGAAAAGATGTTCGCTATTATTATGCTAATATTACTGGAATCGACGAACAAATAGGCCGAATCATTCAAGGATTAAAAGATCAAAAAATAGACGATAACACTATCGTACTTATCATGTCTGATCATGGAAACTGCTTAGGCAAACACAATGAAGTTTCGAAAAATAATATTTATGAAGAGTCATTAAGAATCCCGTTTATAATGTATTGGAAAGGTCATATTTTGCCACGAAAAGACAATCAATTTTTAGGAAGCATTCCTGACATCTACCCTACTCTTTTGGACTTAATGGGGCTAAAAAACAAAACTCCTAAAGAAATAGACGGCAAAAGTTACGCCCAATATTACCTCAACGGGACTGGGACAAAACCATCTGAACAATATATACTTGGAGCAATTTTAAGTAATAACGCAAAGATAAATTCAGGTTTTAGAGGCATTCGCACCGCTGATTACAAATTCGCCTATGTAAGAAAAAAAGCAAAAGCAGAATTTGTTTTATTTGATTTGAAAGCCGATCCTTTTGAAATGAATAACATTTATGACCCCAACCATAAAATGGTCAAAAAACTTGAGCCTGTTTTAAATCAATGGCTACAAAAAACCGGAGATGCATTTGTAGTAGAGAAACAATAGGATCGATATTGTTTTACTTATTTTAAAGATCTTTCAGACTACCTGTATTCTATTCCAATTTCGAAGCCTACTTATAGAGCAGGCAAAGCATAACACATATGACAAATAACAAATAAATTTACGAATGAAAACTATAAAAATATTTTTAGGCTTTACTTTTATTCTTTTGCCTTTAACCATTTTAGCACAAAACAAAGTAACTGTTTCCGTCCAAAACAATTCAGATTTGGAAAGAAAAGAAACTGTTGTTTCGATACCATGGAAAACTGTCATTTCAAATTACCCTCAAATAGATACGGCTAATTTTGTTGTTCTTAATTCGGTTACCAAAAAGCAAGTTCCATTTCAATTAGAGCATCGCGGATTACCGGCAATTCAAAATTTGCTGGTACAAGTAGATGTTAAAGCCAAATCATCGTTCAATATTCTGATACAAAAAGGAAAACCGGAAACTTTCGTTGCAAAAACCTATTGCCGTTATGTACCGGAACGCAAAGATGATTTTGCATGGGAAAATGACAAAATCGCTTTTCGCACTTACGGTAAAGCAATAGAAAAATCAAAAGAAGATGCTTATGGTTTGGATGTGTGGGTTAAACGTACTGATAAACTTGTAATCAATGAAAGATATAAGCGAAATGAATATCATATAGATCACGGCGACGGAATGGATTATTATCATGTAGGTTTTTCATTAGGCGCAGGAAATATGGCACCGTACGTAAACGATTCTATTTATTATTCGGCAAATTATCATCAATGGAAAGTACTGGATAACGGTCCTTTACGAAGTACATTTCAATTGACATACGATACCTGGAATGTTAACGGAATAAACGTTAAAGCCACAAAAACTATTTCGCTTGATGCGGGTTCTCAGCTTAACAGAATCGAAAATGTGTATTCTTTTGACAGTGAAAAACCATTACCTGTAGTGGTGGGAATAATCAAAAGACCTGAAACTGGTACCATAACATTAAACGAACAACAAGGTATTATGGGATACTGGGAGCCTATTCATGGTCAAGATGGTACAACTGGTGTTGGAACTTTGTTAACCACGCCTGTAAGCAATATGATGGTTACTAAAAAGCAAATTTTAGCTAAAACAGAAGTGAAAAATAATGTTCCTGTTATTTACTATGCAGGAGCAGCCTGGGACAAAGCAGGAAAAATTACCAATGCCAAACAATGGCAAAACTATCTGAATAATTTTTATCAGCAGATAAACGAGCCTTTAATTGTAAGTGTAAAATAACACGCCTCATTAAAAACTTAGAATACTTGCGAGAAATAAAGCGATTAAAAAAACTAGAATAACTATTAATAAAAAAAACCAAAAAAATGTCAGTAAACTTGTTTGATTTAACTGGAAAAACAGCGCTTGTTACAGGCGGAGTTCATGGGCTTGGAATGGCAATGGCAAAAGGGCTTGGACATGCAGGTGCTAAAATTGTAGTAAATGATCTTTCATCAACAGAGGCGGTTGCCAATGCTGTTGCAGAATATAAAGCTGAAGGAATTGAAGCTTACGGATATATTTTTGATGTAACCGATGAAGCAGCTGTAATCGAAAACATAAAAAAAATCGAAGCCGAAGTTGGCCCAATCGATATTTTGATTAACAACGCCGGAATTATAAAAAGAACTCCAATTATTGAAATGGAAGTCAAAGATTTTGCAGCCGTAATAAATGTAGATTTAATCAGTCCTTTTATTGTTTCGAAAAATGTTGCCAAAGGAATGATTCAGCGTGGTGGAGGAAAAATTATAAATATCTGCTCTATGATGAGTGAATTAGGCAGAGATTCTGTAAGTGCTTATGCTGCTGCAAAAGGAGGTTTGAAAATGCTAACAAAAAATATGGCTACTGAATGGGCCAAATTCAACATACAGATTAATGGAATTGGACCAGGATATTTTGCAACCAGCCAAACAGCTCCCATTAGAGTAGACGGGCATCCGTTCAACGATTTCATCATTAGTCGAACTCCAGCAAATCGTTGGGGTGATCCTAATGATTTACAAGGTGCTGCAATTTTCTTGTCTTCAAGAGCAAGTGATTTTGTAAACGGACATATTCTGTATGTTGATGGTGGGATACTTGCAACTATTGGAAAACCATCAAATGAAGATTAATATCTTATAAAAGGAAATAAAAAAAGCCGAACAAAACTTTTGTTCGGCCTTTTTGTTTACAATCTTTTTTTCATTATTTTGATTCCTTTACCTCAACGGTTGATCCTGCATATTCGTTTTGAGGAAAATCAATGTTAAAGGTTTTTACCTTACTGCTGCTAGTTTTTGTAATAGTTAAGGTTGCGTTTTTTTCTTTGTATAAAGGATCTGCTACAGAAACTATAGGTTCTCCCTTAAAATTCTTTATCATCACTATGCAGGCTTTATCGACTTTAATTTCTAATGATGAAATCTTTAGAGAACCAGGTTGGTAAAAAACAGCCTGTATTATTTCTAATGGTTTATGGTAAACTGCTTGTACATTTGAATTATTAGCGGCTATTTGTATTTTTTTAGCTTTAACCTTTTTCATATCAGCCGCGCTTTTTGCATCTGGAAGCACGATATAAGCATAATTGGCATTTATTGGTTTTGCACCATGATTAAGCCATAGTTTAAATACATTCCCAGTAATCTCATCTTTAGAATAAGAATCATTAATATGATACCAATTTCCTTTTTGCTGACTTGTACTCAATGTAATATCGCCTCCTTGTGGAAAATAGTAACCAACATTATCATGCAAAAACCATGTATTAAATTTTCTTTTACCTGTGATCGTCACATCATTTACAATTGCATTTTTTTCCAGCGAATTCATAACATTTCCTCTAAACCAACTCTGGTTAATAGTAGTGGTAATATTTTCTGGTGTATCACTCTTAATATCTGTACCTAAGCACACTATTTCATCATCAAAAAAGAACCATGCTTTTTTTGCCTGAAGATTGTCATAATCAAGCGCATAGGCACTTGCTCCATATACGCCATCGCTTACTCCTCCTGCAAAATCATTAGTTCCCTGTTCACCCCAAAATACTGTCATTGGTTTATCGGTTACATAATCTCTACTGGTTGTACCCGGAATTTTATCCCACTCCCAAATGGGCATAATGTTATAGTATTCGGGACCATTTACCTGAATATTAGTCGCTCCGTCTGATAAATATCGTCCTAAGACATTCTCATTATTACCTGCTTCACAACGCTTGGTACGTTTGCTTACCATACGCACATTAAACGAATAGTTTGGTCTTATATGTAGCGTATAATCGGCCTTAAAATATTGAGTGTGCGTTGGCGCGATATTATAGGAAGGTGTAACTGTACTATCAATTCGGGCAATAGCGTTGTCCCAATCAGCAGATTTTTCAGGATCAATCATCTTAGCAATTAGCAATTGTTTTGTTACTCCCTGAGCGTTTAATTTATTAGGCCTGCTTATTCCGCGACCATAAACATTAAAGTCACTGTATTTTCCACGAATTGTTTTAAGATAACTATTCTCGTAATAGTTCGACAAAAGCATTAATTTTTCAGGAGCCAAAGCATAAGGAGTTTCTCTTAAATAACTCGCCATTTTAAAAACTCCGTTAATAAATACATCCCCATAACCACCTATATACAAATGGGGCCCGTGCTGCATATATGAGTTGTCATACTGCAAACCTTCTTCGTTATAAACCAAACGAACTGGACTAAAAATTTCCTTAACAGATAACGCCAGCAAGCCATCATCTTCTGTTAACAAGGCTCTGTAAAAATAATGAAGCGCAATATCTGTTTTATTGGCTCCTGCCTGTTTTTCGACAACACCTCTTTTCATCCTTTCAATAAGCTGCAGTTGTAAATCTTTATCAAGTTTTTTGTTGCCATGACTCATCATGATAAGCAATTCGCCTAAAGTTTGAGGAGTTCCAATTTCATTAAACCACCAATTATCACTTTTGGGATCAAGTTTACACCAATACTGAAATGCATTATTAATCTGTTCAAATACTTTATCATCACCATAAAAGCCACTCTCTTTTGTGATGTATGCTTTAACCAAAGTTTCCAGCTTTTCCAAATGTTCGGTTGGAGGCCAAACGGTAATGGCTTTACTGGCATAATCTATCTCTGGCCAGCTTCCGTCTGATTCTATATTGCTAATATTTTTGATTGTTACCTTATTACTAGAATATCCTAGGGTCAAATCCTCAACTAGTCGGTCTGTGATTGTTTTATAGACTTGCTTCATATTGGGATTTTTATTCACAAATGTCGAATCAGTCCAAACTTTTGAAGTTGAACATGGCATAAACGATAAAGACGAAGCCAACATTACAGCGCTACTGCATCCAAAAAATAGAGAAAGGATATTTTTTTTCATTTTTTATGGTTAAAATTATTGGAAATCTGCCTCTTATGGTAAGAGACTAAATCAAACATATTACATCTTCAATTAAAAAAACAAATTGTATCACCTGCAAAAAAATTACAAGAAAAATGTAATACGGTTTAAAATTTAGCCTTCGTTTTTATCAGAAGGAAGCTTCACAAAAATAATTAAATCGGGAAATTTAAATCTACAAACCAACCAAATAAGGAGGTTTTTAACCTTAATAAGGAAGATTATTCCCTTTTAAAAATTCATATCAAAATAACTTTGTTTGAAACCAGTATTAACAATCTAACCAAAAAACATGAAAGCAAAACTACACCTCTTTTATATGTTGCTGATTTTCTGCAGCTTCGTACCTAAAGCTCTTGCTACGGATTTTTACACAGCATCTGCATCTGCAACACTAGCAGGAAATACCGGAACGGTTAATACCAACTGGACTACCAATCCGGATGGATTTACAGGATTAACCACAGTTACGATTACCGCAACAGACAATCTGATTATTTTGAATGGTGGTACAGTCAGTATTACCGCCACAACTGCAATGTCTATTACAGCTCTGACTATTAATCAGGGAGGAAAAATCATCCATAATAATAACGCTACTGGAGCTTCATTTAATATTACGGGGCTTTTAACCTGGAACGGAACCATTAAAACACTGACCGCAACATCCGGTAGTAATTTTTTCAATGCTAATGGAGATGTCACCGGAAGTACAGCCATTCATGATAATGCCAGCAACAGGGGCGTCTATTTGGGCGGTATTGGAAAAACCATTAATCTCGTCCAGCTCAATACAGGCGTTATCAATAAAGCCAGTCAAAGTATTGGTCTTATACTTACAAAAAATCGCTTATTATCAGGCAACTGTAAACTATATAGTCCTGTTTTATTTGTTAACGCCACCCAAGCCAATCCTGTTATACTTGATCTGGCTGGCTTTAACTTACAGGTATCCTCGATCAAACAAGGAGGCGTTAGTCCATACAATTTAATAAAAGGTTCTGCCACATCTAACCTTACAATCTCTGCAACAACAGGATTACTTTCTACGGATGGAAACAATACTACTGTAATTAATTTTGATCCTAGCGGAGCAGTACTTAATCAACTTAATATTGACAACACTTTCTTAGCAACAGCAGCAGGAAATGTATTTATAAACGGGAATTTAACGTTAAATTCATTGCAATTTGGCACCAGCACCGGCATAAACAATACTAGAATTCTACAGGTAAGCGGTAATTTTACTTTAAACAATAATGGCAGTATTCGCGTGCAAGTTAAAGGATCATCAACTCCCGGCACTGATTATGATCAATTAAACGTGACAGGAGCCACTAATATAGGAACTCCGACAACACTAAACGTTAATTTCATTAATTCAACTCAAGCCGGATCACAATTTGATTTCGTACAATCAACTGGAGCCATCACGGGAAGCTTTGGAACAATTCAATCTACAACTGGCTATACCAACGCTGTAAGCTATCCTGCTGGAAAAGTACGCTATCAGGTATTAACATCGCCACCACCAATTCCAGCCTGCTCCTACACTCAAACACCTGACTTACCATTGGTAGCCTCTAACACAACGGTCGAAGCAGAAATAGAGACAATATATCAGCGTTTTTCCGATTCTTATTTAGGCACTACCGAACCAACAACCGCAGCTTTAAATAGTGCCATCGCAAGTTACAATGCACTTGGCATTACAGTAAACGGATACAACATTACCGCAACAACAAATGTTACCGACTATAATCAGGTATCGTTTTTAAAAACCTTTGCCCAATATCTAAAATTCCATCCCGAGGACACTACTAACATATACATAAAAGCCCTTTACACAGTATGGTTAGTATCAGACCGTGTATGTAAAGGAACATTACCTCTGGACTACAACCAATATTCCTATAGAAATTTTGCACAACCTGCCATACTTATACCAAGTATTAAAGAGAACTCATATGTAAAAAGCTTGTTTGATAATGTACTATATCAACAAAATAATTTTGACCATATATGGGAAACAAATTATGTTGGAGGGATCAATATAGATCATATAGGAAATTCAGGAGTTGTTACTATGGCCTACGTAAAATGGATAGACGCTGCTGATGAACGTTTTCGCTACATGACTGCATTTAAGCGTATGATGGATCATTTTACCTCTTATACTCCAGGAACTTATGATGGAATAAAACCAGACGGTTCCGGATTTCATCATTGGGCATCCTATCCATCTTATATGTATGATCTAAGTTATGCAGCAAATATAATATATGACTTAAAAGAAACTTCTTTCGAGATAAGTACCTCTGGCTATCTGCGTTATAGAGATGCAATCATGGCTCAACTAATGTTTACCAATGATGCCACTACCCGATTCCTGACCATGGCAGGAAGGAAACCCGAAGAAGTCGCTACTAACATAAGCAGATATGATTTCCGTAATATGGCCGTCGCTGGTGGAAGCATTCTTGGTACCGGAGCTTCTGATCCTGTTATGGCCAATATGTATGTTCGTCTATGGGGCGGTTATGCACCATTTGCTGATGGTACAAAAGCTTCTTTCAACGAGGGATATTTTCAGTTCAATCATAGTATAGCAGGCGTTTATCGTAAAAACGGATGGCTGGCAATATGCAAAGGATTTAATGATAATATGTTTGGCACAGAGACTTATGCAGATGCGAACCGTTTTGGACGTTATCAAAGTTACGGTGCCGTTAATATCGTTTATCCTGGAGATGCCCTCACAGGAAACGGATATGATGTAACTACCTGGAACTGGAATTACAACCCTGGTACCACGGTTATAAGACTTCCATGGGATAAACTTCATGCAGAGAAAACCAGTATTGATGAAAGACAACAGAAAAAATTTGCGGGCTCTTTGAGTTTCATAAATAAAAATAGCAATTATCTAAAAGCAATTCACGGTACTTACGGAATGTTTGCCATGGACTTTCAGGAGGCACAGGGAAGAGCTTGGGGATCCAACACTTATTCTGCTGTAGATAATCATAACGCAACATTTGTTTTCAAAAAATCCGTTTTTACATTTGACAATATGTTAATTTGTCTTGGGTCTAATATCGGCAACAACGATGCGACAAATAATACATTAACAACATTGTATCAACGCAAGGCTACAACAGGAAAAGAGGACGTAAGCGTGGACAGCAATTTGCTGCAGGGAAGCTCTTATGACAATTCTTATACTGATACTAATAATCACTGGATTGTGGACAACTTCAGCACCGGTTTTTATGTATTAGCAGGAAGCGGTACGATTAAATTGACAAGGGCCGATCAACAAACTCCACAGCACAACATACCAATCGCTGCTCAAAATATTTCCGCCAATCCAACCGGGAATTACGCTATAGGCTACATTGATCATGGAACTGCTCCGTCAAACAAAGGATACGAATATGTGTGTATACCGCAAGCCACAAGTACTGACATGACCAATTTAGACAGTCAGATTACTACCGGAAACAAACCATATACAGTTCTTCAAAAAGATAATATTGCTCACATCTTAGAATACAAACCTACCCCTGCGTCAAATTCTATTTTTGGATATGCTTTCTTTGAAGCACTTTCAGGAATGAACAACACAGGATATTTGACCGCTGTTGATTACCCTTGTTTGGTTATGTCACAATATGATTCGGTGCAAAAGAATCTTAAAATAGCCGTAAATAATCCAGATTTAGGATTTAAATATAGAGAATTTACTCCATCTGTAAGCAAACAAATAAACATCACCATAAAGGGAACAAATTGGCAAATTTCACAACCTAATACTAATGCGAGTATTACAGGCACAGCAAACGGCCAAACCACCGTACAATTTACAGTGGTTGATGGACTACCTGTAGAAATTCTATTATCACGAGTACTTACACCACAAACCATAACCTTTAATGCAATCCCGACAAAAACAACCAGTGATTCCTCATTTGATTTAAATGCTACAGCCACTTCATTTTTACCGGTTAGTTACACCAGTTCTAATACTGCTGTGGCTACAATTAGCGGAAGTACTGTAACTATTATCGGGAAAGGTACAAGTACAATTACAGCTTCGCAGCTTGGTGACGATATATATGATGCTGCTACAGATGCTGAACAAAAATTAACAGTTGATCTTACTCCACAAACTATAAATTTTACTGCATTACCAACAAAAATAACATCGGATTCTCCATTTGATTTAACCGCTACAGCTTCATCTGGTTTATCTGTTAGTTATACGAGTTCTAATACTGACGTAGCCACTATAATTGACAACACAGTAACTATTACAGGAAAAGGTACAAGTACAATTATGGCTTCGCAGTTGGGTAATAACAGGTATGACATTGCCGAACAAATAACAAAAACATTAACAGTACAGCCCATTGCACAAACTATTGTATTTAATGAAATACCAAAGAAAAAAACTGATGATTCGCCATTTAACTTAATGGCCACAACTTCATCTGGTTTACCTATAACTTACACCAGTTCCAACATTGATATGGTTACAATAAATGGTAATACGGTAATTATTCTTGACAAAGGAACCTGTATAATTACTGCTTCACAACTGGGTAATAACATATATGATATGGCTCTACCTGTTGCACAAGCATTAAAAATAACTGGTAAACCTGCAAAAAATAAAAATAAAGAAACTGATTTGATATCGGAACTTGACATCGAAGAAATTAGTTTGTATCCAAATCCAACAACCGATTATTTGAATATTTTAACTCCCAAACAAAATGAGAAACTAGACATTCTTATCTTAAATCTAACGGGAAAAATTGTTCGGGAATTCAAGAATGTAACAGGTGCAATTTATGTAGGTACTTTACCTAGTGGCACCTATATTTTAAAGATAAATAGGGTAAACAAAAATTATAAATTCATAAAGAAATAATTTCTCAACCACAACGATAACCGCTAAAGAATATAAACAAAAAACCTCGCAATTGCGAGGTTTTCTTATTAAGAAAATAAAATATAATTGATAAATCTAAGTGCCTTGATCAATTTTAAATGATAAATTTCAAAAATTAATGCAATTAATAACCAGGTATCAAAATCTACTAAGTGCCGAAGTTTATCTAAAAATGAATACTAAATTATGATTAATTTATTCCACCATAATCTCATCCACAAACAACCATGCCGATTGTCCTTCTCCAGGATGACCTTTTGGACACTGACCTAAATTCTTGGCTGTAACACGCACAAACTTGGCTTTTTGCTCTGTAAACTGAGCTGTGAAGTCTTTTATTTGAATATCTTTTTCAGAAGCTGCAATAGCGTTTGTAACTGTTTTTACTTCTTTAAAAGTAATGCCATCTTGAGATATTTCGAATTTTACATATTGCGGTAAAAATATCCATTGGCTCCAATTTTGAATACAGCCCAAAGTAATACTGCTTATTGATGTGCTTGCGCCCAAATCTATAGTGGCAATTAAATCATTCTCATTAAATCCGTGCCACTGTTTGCCTATGTCTTTTGTGCCTCTAAAACCATCAATTAAGGTATTAACTCCATTAGCGCGATAATGAGTACTGCTGGCATTTGTATAACTTATTGTTTTTCCCGTAGCTTTATTAAAAGTAAAGGATTGCTCTGCTGGTTTTGCACTCAGTATTTTGTTATTTAAAACCGTGATTGCTTTTACTGTCATAGAACTATTTACTACAAATGGTTTTTCATATTTA
The DNA here is from genome assembly GCF_044007395.1 of Flavobacterium sp. FlaQc-57. Lineage (NCBI taxonomy): Bacteria > Pseudomonadati > Bacteroidota > Flavobacteriia > Flavobacteriales > Flavobacteriaceae > Flavobacterium > Flavobacterium sp. FlaQc-57. The sequence goes on along the minus strand of NZ_JBIPDA010000003.1, from coordinate 69,551 downwards.
ATACTGTTTATCGACGGAGCACTTCCATCAGTTGTATAATAAATTACGGCACCTACTTGGTCTGTATCAAGTTCAATAAAAAGTTTATTGTTTTCGACTACTGGCTTAATATCAACTTTGAAATTCCCTTTTGAATAACGAATTCCTCTTTGCTCAAAACCTACTAAATGTGGCTGTAAGCGTTCGGCAAAATTGTTCCAATCACGCTGTTCTTTTTTAGACCACAATACTTCTGCTAATGCCAGCATTCGAGGGAGAATCATATATTTTACATGTTCTGCTGTAGTGATATATTCTGTCCATAAATTGGCTTGCGCACCCAAAACTCGTTTAGCTTCCTCAGAGGTTAATTCTACCGGAATTGGGTCATAATTGTATACTTTTTTCAGGGTATTAAATCCTCCAATCGCAAGAGGTTCCGTTTCAGGATCACCTTGATAATGGTCAAAATAATAGGGCGAACCAGGCGTCATCACTACATCATGTCCCATCTTGGCCGCTTCGATTCCGCCAGCTTCACCACGCCAGCTCATAACAGTTGCTTCCGGTGCCAATCCACCTTCTAGAATTTCATCCCAACCAATCATTTTTCTGTTATTCGCGACCAAGAATTTTTCCATTCTGCGAATGAAATAGCTTTGCAATTCTTTCTCATCTTTTAATTGTTCAGTTTTCATTCTAGCTTGACATTTAGCACAATGTTTCCAGCTTGTTTTGTCTACTTCATCTCCTCCAATATGAATATATTTTGAAGGAAAAATTGCCATCACTTCTGTTAATACATCTTGCAAGAATGTAAAGGCCTGATCGTTTCCAGCACAATAATTACTTTCGACTTTACTGGCTAAGAAATTTCCAGATTGTGCGAAATTATTTTTAGAATTACAAGATAGTTCCGGATAAGCCGCCATTGCAGCTTCTGAGTGCCCTGGCATTTCTATCTCTGGTACAACTGTAATGTTTCTTGCTTTGGCATAAGCCACAATTTCTTTGGCTTGTTCCTGAGTGTAATATCCGCCGTAAGTCGATTTACTCCTGTCGGCGTTAAATTCTATTTCAGCCCAATTCCACGATTTTCCCCAATCATTAACTCTCCAAGCCGCTTGTTGGGTAAGTTTAGGATATTTTTTAATTTCTAAACGCCATCCTGCTCCATCCACTAAATGCCAATGAAAAACATTCATTTTATAAGCTGCCAGTAAATCAATAAATTCTTTTACCAATTCCGGAGAAGCAAAATGACGGCTCACATCAAGCATCATTCCTCTCCACCGAAAACGTGGATAATCTTTTATTTCCATGCTAGGAATTTCAACCAAATCGTTTGTACGGCTAAAAGGCAATGTCTGCAACAACGATTGTACACCGTAGAACAATCCTTTTGATGTATTAGCTTTGATATGAATTGCTTTTGGATTTACAGAAAGTAAATATCCCTCGTCTCCAATTTCATTGATTTTTTCGATACTAAATACAATCTCTTTTCCGCTTGCTTTTGTATTGTTTAATTCAAATCCTGTAACTCGTTTTACGTATTCTTTAAAAAAATGTACAACTTTCTCAGCCTCTTTGTCTTTCTTATCTACTTTTATAACGGTAGAATTATCAAAAGAAAAACTGCCTTCTCTGATTTCTAAACTTACGGGCTTTGGTATTATATGAACCGATTTTTGTGCTTGCAAATGCATCGAAAATACTAATGCAACAGCTAAAATTAAGTTTGTGGTTATTTTTTTGGTTTTCATTATTTGATATAATTAGCTAAAAGTTAAAACTTTGTGGTTATTTTGTAAACACATAAAATCATAGATTTTGTTTGCCATAAAAAGGCGTTTCACTTCGTTAAAAACACATAGTTCTATGTTTGAGAAACTAGTTTCTTTTCACCTCTCTAATTATTACACAGAAAATCTATGTTTCTATGTGTTTTATATTTTTTTACGAATTGCAATCAACTTACAAAAGTGAATTTTTGAATTAAACAAATAATGAAAGACAGCCCAAATTGAACTGCCTTTATTATTTCGCGGTATTATTACTCTTTAAAATAATTGGCTCCCCACATGATGTAACGTTTTTTCATAATTTCAATTTTTGTTTGAAATTGAGACCAATCTTTGCTTTCTTTTGGCGACCACAATACTTCGCTTAAAGCACTCAAACGTGGGAATATCATATACTCTACTTTCGCAGGATTTGCCATATATTCTGTCCATACATTACCTTGAGCTCCCAAAACATATTTTGCTTGTTGCTCATTCAACTCTTTAGGAATTGGCTCGTAACTGTACACTTTTTCTAATGGCAAGAAACCGCCAATGGTAACTTCTTTTTCGTTTTTGGTTTGCGAATGATCTAAATAAACGTGGCTTCCCGGCGTCATAATCACCTGATGGTTTTCTTTTGCAGCAGCTATTCCTCCCGCTTCTCCCTGCCAGCTCATTACGATTGCATTTGGTGCCAAACCTCCTTCTAAAATTTCATCCCAACCTATTATGGTTCTTCCTTTTCCGTTCACATATTTTTCGATGCGTTGAATAAAATAACTTTGTAAACCGTGTTCATCTTTTAAGCCTTTTTCTTTTATCATTTTTTGGCAAAATTCACTTTTTTTCCAAGCGTCTTTTGGAGCTTCATCTCCTCCAATGTGAATGTATTTTGACGGAAATAAAGCAATCACTTCATCCAAAACATCTTCTAGAAATTTAAATGTATTCTCCGTCGGAACAAAAACATCTGCATGTACGCCCCAAGTTTCCTGAACGATCTTATTTCTTCCGTTTGCCATTTCTTGCTTACTTTTATTAGAAATCATATTATCCGGAAGATTGGTTTTCTCGTTAGGAAAACAGCTTAACTCAGGATAAGCAGCAATTGCAGCACCACTGTGTCCCGGCATTTCGATTTCTGGAATTACAGTAATAAATCTGTCAGAAGCATATTTTACAATATCTTTTACTTCTTCTTGTGTATAAAAACCACCTTCTGGTGTATTATCGCTTCCTTTACCCGGATATCTGCCTATGATACTTCCGTTTCTTTTAGATCCAATTTCTGTAAGTTTAGGATACTTTTTTATTTCAATTCTCCAGCCTTGATCTTCGGTTAGATGCCAATGAAAGTAATTCAATTTATGTAATGCTAAATAATCGATGTACTTTTTAACGAATGCTACTGAGAAAAAATGACGTCCAACATCCAGCATAGCTCCTCTGTAAGCAAAACGAGGTTCATCTTTAACTGTTACTGATGCAATAGCTAGGCTATTACTTTTTTCTGCAGGCAATAACTGAATAAGTGTTTGCATTCCGTAGAAAGTTCCTATTGCCGAGTTTCCAATAATTTCTACACCATTTTTATCTGATACTAAGCTATAACCTTCGCCTTTAAGTCCTGCAATATTTTTAAGGCTTCCTAGTTTAATATAGTTCTTACTTGCTTTTTTAACAACTGGCAATACAAAACCATAATAATCGGACAAATAACCATTTAAAAAAGTAGCCGAAGCATTATCTTCTTTATTGGTCACCACTAAGCTAGTTTGTGCATTAATCACAAAATTTCCCACATTTTTAACCACTTTAACCGGTTGCGGAATGATATTTACTTCTTGTGCAAACGACAATGTGCTGCATAATAGAAGCGAAAAGAGAAATGACTTCACCATATTTTCTATTGAATTAATTATTGTTAAAACTATAAATCCTGCCGTGTGTACGATAACACCTTAAAAACAAAGCATAATAAATTTACCTAATATTTTAATCCCGATCCCGAAAAATAGGGACGGGATAAATTTTAGACCAAAATTGGTCTGCTCATTTTTTGTCATTTCGACGAAGGAGACTCGAGTGATAGCGAACAGGCGAAGCAAATCACATACGAAACTCTACGCCTAATATTATTAATCTATGTCGAATTACTAGTGTGATTTCTCCTTCGTCGAAATGACACTATTGTGTTTAAACTTTGTTCCCGAAGTCTTGGACTTCGGGACTAAGTGCTATAATTACGAGTTACTTAAATCTATTTTGTATAAGCGACAGCGTGTTGTTTACTGCTGCCTAAACCATCCATTCCTAATTCGATTACATCTCCTGCTTTTATGTAAATTGGCTCTGGCTTAATTCCTAAACCGACACCAGGAGGAGTTCCTGTACTAATGATATCACCCGGAAGTAATGTCATAAACTGGCTTAAATAATGTACTAAAAATGGAATTTTGAATACCAGATTTGAGGTATTACTGTTTTGGAACTTTTTCCCGTTTACAGTTAACCACATTGGTATATTATTGACATCTGCAATTTCGTCCTGAGTTGCCAAAAATGGTCCAAGTGGAGCAAATGTGTCGCATCCTTTTCCTTTTGCCCATTGTCCGCCACGCTCAATCTGAAAAGCTCTTTCACTGTAATCATTAAGCAAAGCATAACCGGCAACATAATCTAATGCCTCAGCTTCTTCGACATAACTTGCTTTTTTTCCTACTACAAAAGCCAACTCAATTTCCCAGTCTGTTTTTTCGCTGTTCTTCGGAATAATCAAATTATCATTTGGTCCACATAAGGAAGTTGTTGACTTAAAAAAGATAATTGGCTCAGCCGGAATTGGCGCATTGGTTTCTAAACAATGATCTACATAGTTTAAACCAATGCAAATTATTTTTGAAGGTCGTGCCACCGGAGAACCTAAACGTACATTTGCATCAACTTCTGGCAATTCTGGATTACTTTCTAATGCTTTTTTTAATTTCTCTAATCCGTTTTCTTCAAAAAAAGCTTCATTGTAATCTGTAACAATTGATGATACGTCAAATCTTTTTTCGTCAATTAAAATACCTGGTTTTTCTTTACCGGCTTCTCCAAATCGTATTAGTTTCATTTTATTCTTATTTAATATATTATACTTCGTCTTCTTTCTTCAATTAATTATTTTATCACTTATTCAATTACATAAATCACTGCGCTTCTCGCTCCATGAGCCCCAATTACTAATGATTGTTCTATGTCGGCTGTTTTAGATGGCCCAGCTATAAAAGCACCAAATCCTTCTTTTGAAACATCTAATTTTTCATAAGCCAGATGCAAAGTGTTCACAATGTTCTTTTTCTCTATTACTAAAACCAAATGCTGGCATATAAAAGGAATAAGTCTGTTTATCATTTGACTTTCATAAACCCAAACAGCACCATTTTCGGCTACTCCAATTGTTCCTTCAACGTAGGCTTTTTCTACTTTTTCTAATTCTAAAGCCGATAAAGAAGTTACTTGTTCATCAACATTTCCTAGTGAAGCTATCGTATTTACAACAAAATTACCGTTTGTTTTATCAGCAATTAATTGATTTTTAAGCACCGCTAAATCCGAAATCAATTCTACTTTACCACCAATGCTTTCCAACACCGTTTTAAACTGTGCATAAGCATCTTCATAATGAATAACTGCCGCAACATCAATAACAGGAAGTTCAACCAATTCAGGCTGATTCATTGCTATGGCATTCAATATATTTTCTCTTGCATTCATTTTTTATTGTTATCTGCTAACCTGTTAGGTAAAATTGTTTAACACATAGAAACATAGATTTTGTTTACTTAAAAAGGCGTTTCACTTTTTTAAAAACACATAGCTATCTATGTGCAAGAAATATATTTCTTTTTATCTTCTTTTTTACAAATAAAATCTATGTTTCTATGTGTTTAATATTTTTTCACGAATTAAACTTAACGAGTTATCCATAGTTTTAATTTTGGCTTTTCTTATTTTTTAAATACCAATCTCTAAAAGATTCTTTTGGAGGAACTGGCATTTCTCTTTGTTTGAACCAAACATTAAATTTATTGTTGACCATAAAAGGGAATAGCTGCATACTCTTTCTTCCCATTTTTCCCATCAAACGATAGATTTTAGGATTCGAGAACAGAAAATCCATTCCTTTCATACTTATTTTTTTACTTCCTGCAACATAACCTTCTGAGACAATTACTTGTCTCCATTTCCATAATTGCTCATGAATATTGATTTTTACGGGACATACGTTAGTACAACTACCACATAATGTTGATGCAAAAGGCAAATCGGCATTGGCTTTCATATCTAAATTTGGATTTAAAATAGAACCAATTGGTCCTGCAACGGCGGTATGATAACTATGTCCACCACTTCTGCGGTATACCGGACAAGTATTAAAACAGGCTGCACAACGAATACATTTTAACGAATTTCTAAAATCTTCTCTTCCCAATTGTTTACTGCGACCATTATCTACAATCACAATGTGCATTTCCTGATTGGGTCTCGGTTTATGAAAATGACTTGAATAGGTTGTAATTGGCTGTCCTGTGGCACTTCTCGCTAATAATCTCAAAAACACAGCTAAATGTTCTGCTTTTGGAATTAATTTTTCAAAACCCATACACGCAATATGTACAGGTGCTGTGTGTGCTCCCATATCGGCATTTCCTTCATTGGTACAAACTACAAATCCACCAGTTTCTGCAATGGCAAAATTGACTCCGGTAATCGCTAAATCCGATTCTATAAACTTATTTCGTAAGTGTTGTCTCGCCGCCTCGGTTAAATATTGCGGATCATTATTTCCTTTTTCTGTTTGTAAATGCTCATGAAAAGTGGCACTTACATCTTCTTTTTTTAAGTGAATTGCCGGTAACACAATATGACTTGGAGGTTCTTTTCGAAATTGAACAATGCGTTCTCCAAGATCAGTATCGACCACTTCTATACCATTTTGCTGTAAATATTCATTCAAATGACATTCTTCGGTAAGCATGCTCTTGCTCTTCACAATTTTTTGAATACCGTGTTTTTTGATGATTTTATGAACAATTTCATTGTGTTCTTTGGCGTCTGAAGCCCAATGAACTTTTATACCATTGGCTGTAGCTTTCTCTTCAAATTCTTTTAAATAATTAGAAAGATTAGAAAGTGTCGCATTTTTAATCTGCGAACCCCACTCTCTTAATTGTTCCCATTCCGGTAAACCATGCGCTGCCTTGTCCCTTTTTTCACGAACAAACCACAAGGTTTCGTCGTGCCAATTGGTTCTAGGCTCGTCTGCTATAAACTTTTCCGCTAATGCAGCATGTTTTACCGTCATACTTTTATATTTATTCTACCCTGTTGAGTATAATTATTTTAACGCATAGATTCTGTGTTGCTTTCCAAATTAAATCTATGAGATATTTTTTCACGCAGATTTTGCAGATTGAGCAGATTTTTTTTTTCTCTCTTTAATCTGTGGCTATGATTTAAAACACATAGAAACACAGGTTAAAAAAAATCTGTTCAAACTACAATCAACAGTTTTATTCTTTTTTTATAAAAAACCATTCAATATTTCGGCAATATGAATCGTTTTGGTCTTACTTCCTTGTCGTTTTAATATACCTTCGAGATGCATCAGACAACTGGTGTCTCCTCCGGTAATATAATCAACCTCATTATCTTGGTGCTCTTTTACTCTGTCTTTACCCATTTTTACGCTTACCGCTTCTTCAAATACACAAAAAGTACCGCCAAAACCACAACATTCGTCATTTCGTTTTGGTTTGCTTAACGTAATGCCTTTTACCATTTTCAGTAATTGTTCTGGTTTTGAAAATTCAGGCAGCATTCTTTCTGTCATTGACGAAAGATGTAGACCTCTTTGTCCGTGACAGCTATTGTGCAATCCTACTTTAAAAGGAAAATTGGCATTAATACTTTCTACTTTTAAAACATCTGTTAAAAACTCTGTAAGTTCATAAACTGAGTTACGAATCTGTAATACCTCTTGCGGATTTTCTTCATCATGTAAATGCTCTTTTACGTGTAAAACGCAACTTCCGGATGGAGCTACTATATAATCGAATCCTGCAAAATTTTTAACGAAATTTTTATCGCAGCCTTTGCTTAAACTGGCAAAACCGCTATTGGCCATTGGCTGACCGCAACAGGTTTGCTCTAAAGGAAAAGCAACATCACACCCCAGCTTTTCTAATAATTGCAGCGTAGCAATACCCACATTGGGATAAAACTGATCTATATAGCAGGGTATGAATAAGGCAACTTTCATTCTAATTTAATTATTTAGTTTTATAAAACCTCCGTCTATAGGATAATCGCAACCGGTAACAAAACCAGATTCATCGCTGCATAAAAACAAAGCTAAAGCTGCAACTTCATCTGGTTTTGCCATACGCCCGATAGGCTGTGACTTTGATAATTTTTCGAACATTTCTGCTTCCTGACCAGGATAATTTTTAGCAATAAATCCGTCTACAAATGGCGTATGCACGCGAGCAGGAGAAATAGAATTACAACGAATATTCTCGCTCATATAATCTCTCGCTATTGATAAGGTCATTGCCATTACAGCTCCTTTGGCTGTAGAATAAGCAAATCGATCAGAGATTCCTACCCATGCAGCAATAGAAGCCATATTTACAATAACACCTCCGCCAGAACTTCTAAATTGTGGTATTGCAGCATGTAAGCAATTGTAAACTCCTTTTACATTCACGCTCATCACTCGGTCAAAATCGGCTTCGGGTGTCGTATCTACTTTACCCACGTTAGCGATTCCGGCATTGTTTACCAGAATATTGATGTTTCCGATTTTCTCGAATGTTGCTGTTACTTCTTGTTGGTTCGCAACATTACAAGCATGCGAAAATACTTTTCCTCCATTTGCTTTTATTTCATCAACAGCGCTTTTTGCACTTTCTTCTGTTAATTCGACAATATGAACTTCAGCTCCCTGTTTTGCAAATAAAACCGAAATGGCTTTTCCAATCCCGCTTCCGCCTCCTGTAACAACTGCTTTTTTATTTTGTAATGAAAACATATTATTAGATTTTTAGATCTTTAGATTATTAGACTTTTAGGTGTTCAGAGTTATTATTTACAACTCATAATTACTACAATGATACTCCACGTTTCCACGGAATAAAATCGTCTTGATTTAATAGTACTGCTTTTGGAATTATTTCACCGCTGGCAGCTCTGATACAATATTCTAAAATATCCTCGCCCATTTCTTCTATGGTTTTCTCTCCACTGATAATTGGACCACAATCAATATCTATTATATCGCTCATTTTTTTTGCTAAAACCGAATTTGTAGCTACTTTGATTACTGGACAAACTGGGTTTCCGGTTGGAGTTCCTAATCCTGTCGTAAACAATATTAGTGTTGCTCCCGATGCTGCTTTTCCTGTTGTGGCTTCTACATCGTTTCCTGGTGTACAAACTAAACTTAAACCTGCTTTTGTAGCTTGTTCTGTATAATCTAATACATCAATTACTGGTGCAGTTCCTCCTTTTTTGGCTGCACCGGCACTTTTTATCGCATCGGTTATTAAACCGTCTTTGATATTTCCCGGTGACGGATTCATATGAAATCCTGAACCTACTTTATGTGCCAATGCATCATATGATTGCATTAAATCAATGAATTTTTTTGCTGTTTCTTCGGATGTACAACGATCAATTAAATTTTGCTCTACTCCACACAATTCCGGAAATTCTGCCAGTAATACTTTACCGCCTAAAGCGACCAATAAATCTGATGTGTAACCTACAGCCGGGTTAGCTGAAACGCCGCTAAAACCATCACTTCCTCCACATTTAACTCCTAAACATAATTCGCTTAATGGTGCCGGAGTTCGTTCTTGTTTGTTTATTTCGATTAATCCTTCGAATGTTTTTTTAATGGCATCTGCAATTAATTGCTCTTCGCTTTTTGATTGTTGTTGTTCAAAAATATATAAAGGTTTATCAAAAGATGGATTTTGTTTTTTGACATCGTTTGTAAAATCCTGTACTTGTAAATGCTGACATCCTAAACTAAGCACGGTTATTCCTGCTACATTTGGATGGTTTGCATATGATGCTAGTAAGGCACTTAATGTAGCCGAATCTTGGCGTGTACCTCCGCAGCCTCCCTGATGATTTAAAAATTTTATACCGTCTACATTCTTAAAAACTTTGTTTGTATAAGGCTCTGGAGTTAATTGAACATCAATTGCGTCCAAACTTTTTCCGTTTTTATAAGCTTCAAGTAAAGCGTGTGTATATTGCGTATATTTATCGGTTACGGAATATCCTAACTCGTTGTGTAAAGCTTCGCGTATGACATCCAGATTTCTGTTTTCGCAAAATACTGTTGGTACAAATAACCAGTAATTGGCAGTTCCTACACGACCGTCATTTCTTTTATATCCGTTAAAAGTTCTGTCTTTATACTTAGAAACATCTGGTGCCTGCCATTCAAAATCTACATGACGATACTTATACGGTTCTGCTGCATGTTTAAGATTTTCGGTTGTCATTAAACTTCCTTTTGCAACATCACATTGTACTTTTCCAACCAAAACGCCGTACATAATAATTTCATCTCCCGCTCTCAAATTGGTTGTATAAAATTTATGCTTTGCCTTTATATTGTCTTGCAGTATATAAGTTTCGTTTTCAAAAACTACGCTTTCTCCTTTAGACAAATCTGTTAAAGCCACCAGTACATTATCATCTGGGTGCATTTTTATAACCAATCTTTTACTTCCGTTTTCTAACATATTATATAAATAGAATTTATGCTTTATTTGTTTTATGTCCGTTAAATGCAAACAATAGAATTACTGAGAAACAGGTTAACGGAACTATGTAACCGTACTGAATACTTCCTGTAATATCCGAAATCAATCCTAAAACCGGAGGAAGCAATGCTCCACCAACAATTGACATTACGATCAATGAAGAACCAATTTTTGTGTTGTGTCCAAGTCCATCAATTCCCATTGAAAAAATAGTTGGAAACATGATACTCATGAAAAATGCTATTGCAATTAAAGTATAAACTACAATCATTCCTGTTCCTACGATGGCAAGAATTGATAAGCAAATATTAATTATGGCATAAATGATTAATAATTTTCTAGGCTGAATGTATTGCATAAAGAATGTTCCTGCGAAACGTCCCAGCATAAATGCTAATCCAAAAAAGCCTAAATATTTGGCTGCAACACCTTCTTCAAGACCTGCTGAAGTGGTTGCCATTTTAATAAAAAAACTTGCAACGCAAACTTGTGCTCCTACATAAAAAAACTGTGCTAATATTCCCCATCTTAAACGCATTGATTTTAAAGCTCCTGCAAAACTTGCTCCATCTGCTCCTTCTTTATCTTCGTCTTTTACATCTGGCATATTGGTAAAATAAAACAAAACTGCTACTGTCAAAATAATTAGTCCTAAAATTAAATATGGCATTTTTACACTCGCTGCTTCTTCTAAAACATAAGCATGTAATTCTGCAGGTGCCATGGCATCCATTTGAGTCTGAGTTAGATTTTTTCCGGATAAAATCATTGGTCCAATATAAGCTGGAGCAATAAAAGCAGCCAATCCGTTAAACGATTGCGAAAAATTCAATCTTTTGGTAGCTGTTTCAGACGGCCCCAAAATCGTTACATAAGGATTGGCTGCCGTTTCCAAAAAAGTAAGCCCACAGGCTATAACAAACAAAGCTCCCAAAAAGTAAATATATTGTAGTGAGTTGGCGGCTGGAACAAACAAAATTGAACCAATACCAAACAGTATTAACCCAATCATTATTCCAGATTTATAACCGTATTTTCGCATGATGTAACCCGCTGGCAACGCCATGACGAAATAGGCTATAAACACAGAAGAATCTATTAAAGACGATTCTAAGTCTGTAAGATTAAATGCTTTTCGTAAATGTGGAATAAGTATTGGATCTAGATTGTGTACAAATCCCCAGAAAAAGAATAAACTGGTAACTAATATAAAAGGAAAAAGCCATTTCTTATTTTCTTTCGTACCAGCCTCTTTTTGAACATCCAACTGCGTTATTAATGCCATATGCTTTTTATTAAAATTATACTTTTTTGCGATTATAAAAATATAATACTTAAAGTATAATTATTAATTCAATATTACCCTTGTTTAATTATTAATTGTCTATTATGATAATTTTAAACAAAAAAGGTACATTTAAAAAGAATGTGGAAAGTATTGGTTTACAACTGATCCATCTTCAAACAGATCTATAATAGCGTAACCTGGAGGTGTTTGTTTGTAATATGTTTTTCCTGCTGAGTCTTTATCTCCCGGTTCCCACCAAAAACCGCTCAAAGCACCATTGCAGTAATAATGTACATTGTTGTAAATGGCTTCATCCAGTAAATGAATGTGTCCGCTCAAACAGGTTATTTTTTTGTCTTTGTGCTTGTAAAAAAGATCACTGATGTATTTCGAATCGGTATGGTTTCCTCCATCAACATGTGTGCATACCGCAAGAATAGGATAATGGCTCATGCAAACAACCGGCGTGCCTACAGGAATACTTTGTAAATCTTTCTCTAGCCATAAACGCTGCTCATCGTCTAATGAACCTCCGCCATTATTACTGTCTAAGATTACAAAATGCCATCCTTTTTTATCAAAACTATAGTAACGATTTGGGATTCCTAATTGCTTTACAACATAATCTTTCCCATACATTTTATCTTGCTTGTTTGGGGCAACCCACCACATATCATGATTCCCGAGGCAACTGTGCATTTCAAAACCGCTAATTCCCTTGGTTGTATGATTCCAAATTTTCCATAATTCATTTACTCTTTCGCGAGTAATATTATCATAATCTGCTGCAAAAATGGAATCTCCACCGTTGAGAAAAAAATCGACTTTGTGTTTCTTGATTTCTTCTAAGCATTTCTCAAATCGATCTTGTGCATTTTCTTCCGGACGAATATGTACATCGGTAATATGTGCAATGCGTAAAACTCTTTTGGATTTATTGTTTTTTTCTGCTGCAGAAATAATAGAAGTTGAACCAGTTAAAGCTACAGTACCGGCTGTTAATCCAATGTATTTTAATAAATCTCTTCTTTTCATTTTGTAGTTTGTGTGTTATAATTTCTCTAGCAGATTGAGCAGATTTTATTTTAAAATCTATTTTTTTGTGTGATTAAATAGCCTCCTGTTTTAACTGGAGGAATAAATTGGCAACAAAAAGGACTTTAGCCAAACTTTTAAATTTTGGCTAAAGCCCTAAATATCATTTTTACTATTTACATCCAGCTGAAGCTGGACGCTATTCATACACATAGCAACCTATGTATACTTTAAAAAAGTGAAACGCCTTTTTCAAGAACTCTTAATCTATCCCGAAGCGTCGGGACTATGTGTTAAAATTATTTACACCTAGCGATTCAATATTTATTTGACTGAATAAGGTCTGTCTTTTGCAGCAACTCCCCAAATTTTAGAAGGCTTATCTCCCATAGTAAAAATTAATTCTCCACCTTTCATAATGTCCGAATGAAGAATATAACTTTGCGTATAAGGTTTTCCGTTTAAAGTTGCTTTTTGAATGTAAATATTCTTCGAATTGTTGTTTAAAGCTTTTACAGTAAAGCTTTTTCCATCCGCTAAATTCAATGTGGATTCATCCATACTTGGGCTTCCAAAAACATAAATTCCGTTGAACGGATTTACAGAATACATTCCCATTGCGCTCCAAATATACCAAGCCGACATTTGTCCAACATCTTCATTTCCGCACAATCCATCATGTTTATCGCTGTATAAATTATCCACAATGTAACGTACTTTCTCTGCTGTTTTCCAAGGTTGTCCTACGAAATTATACAAATATGTAATGTGGTGGCTTGGCTCGTTTCCGTGTGCATATTGACCAATTAAACCCGTGATATCACTTGAAGCTTCTGCTCCCATATCACCCGTGATTTTAAACAAAGTATCAAGCTTTTTTGTGAATGTTTTTTCTCCACCAAGCATTGCAATAAGCCCTTCGACATCCTGAGGTACTAACCAGGTATACTGCCATGCATTTCCTTCAGAGAAATCACCTTTTTCATGTATCGACTTAAAGGGATCGAATGGTGTTCTCCATTCTGTATCGCTTAGCTTTGCACGTACAAAACCAACTGAAGGATCGTAATATTTTTTATACGCTTTTGAACGGTTAAAGAAGTAATTATAGTCTTCTGTCTTTCCCATTTTTTTTGCCATCATTGCAATAGCGCCATCAGAAATTGCATATTCCATACCATAAGATACTGATTCCCTCAAACTATCTCCCGGAATATACCCCAACTTTTTTACAAAATTAACCCCGCGATCATCCTGCATTGCGGTTGCTTTTACCGCTTCAAAAGCTAATTCTCCGTCAATGCCTTTAATGCCTTTTAAATACGCATCGGCAACAATTTGAATAGCACTGTTTCCAGGCATACAGTAGGTTTCATTCCCCATTAAATGCCAAACCGGAAGATGACCTGTTTCTTTGTAAATCGCCAACATCGAATTAACGATATCCGATACTTTATCTGTTTGTGTTAAGGTAAGTAATGGATTTGCTCCTCTGTAAGTATCCCACAACGAAAATGTGGTTAAATTGGTAAATCCTGCTGCTCTATGCACTTGTTTGTCTGATCCGTAATAATCGCCATTGCTGTCATTGTAAGTCGACGGTGCAATCATGGTATGATATAAAGCGGTGTAGAATGTTCTCATTTTGGCAATATCTTTCGATTTTACCTGTATTTTATTCAACTCTTTGTTCCATTTTTCATCTGCCTGAGCAGCAACTTTTTCAAAGTTCCAGCCCGCAATTTCTTTTTTTATATTCATTAAAGCATTTTCCGTACTTACTGCCGAAATTCCCACTTTAATTTTAATCACCTCATCTTTTAAAGTCGAAAACTGAAGTACTGCTTTGGCACTATCTCCCAAAACCACTTTGTTAATCATCTCTCTTGTATTGTTATACAATTGGATTTTTTTAGCTGGTTTTGATAAAATTGCTGCAAAATAAATGCGTTGATCTGGCGCCCAGCCTTTCGAGAAACGGTATCCTTCGATCAAAGTATCATTTTTTACTCTGATATAAGTATCAACCGCTTTATCCCATCCAATTCCTTCTACCAGATCTAAAACGATATGTGATTTGTCTGAAGCAGGAAAAGTATATTTTTGAAAACCAACTCTTTCTGAAGCTGTCATTTCGGCTTTGATTCCGTTTTTCTTTAAAATAACCGAATAATATCCTGGTTTTGCAACCTCATCTTTATGATCGAAACCTGAAATATATCCGTTATCCATGTCTTTGGCAGTTCCTTTTTTCAAGTTGATTTTACCAACCGCTGGCATAAAAAGCAGATCTCCAAGATCTCCAATTCCGGTTCCGCTTAAATGCGTGTGCGAAAATCCAATAATAGTCGGATCAGAATAATGATAACCCGAACACCAATCCCAACCTTGTGAAATATTTACAGGTCCTAACTGCACTCCTCCAAAAGGAACATTTGCACCCATAAAAACGTGTCCGTGAAATCCTGTCCCAATAAAAGGATCTACATATTGCGTTAAATTTTGCTTATTAGTCTGCCCTTGCATTTGCAGGCAACAAAGGCCTAAAATTGCAAAAAATGTTGATTTTAAATTTTTATTCATATTTTTTTGATTTGATCTATCTGTGGTAACATCTTAAAAAGTTTTTTGCCACGAATTGCACTAATTTCAAGCGGAGCAAACTTGAGCACTTTACTCTTTAATCTTGCTTCTATAATCTTTAATCTTTACTCTATAATCTTGCTTCTATAATCTCTCTCTTCTACTTCTCAATCTCAAAACTACCTTCCAACATTGCATCTCTAGAATTCGAACCAATTTTCAATGTGTAGTTTCCCTCATAGATTCTAAATTGTTTTGTAGTATCATCCCATTTTTGAAGCTCTTCCAATGGAATTTCCAGTGTGATTGTTTTTGATTTTCCTTTAGCCAACGAAACACGTTTAAAAGCCTTCAGTTCTTTCAACGGCATTCTATCCACAGTTGGATATTCGACATACACCTGAGCAACTTCATCTGCATCATATTGACCTGTATTAAAAATTTCGATTTGCATTGAAATTTTGTCTGAACTCATTTTCACAGTCTTAGGTCGTCGAACCCAATTGTAGCCAAAAGTGCTGTAACTTAATCCAAAACCAAAAGGATATTGCACTTCTTTATCAAAATAACGATAGGTTCTGCCTGCCATTGCATAACTGTTATAATCCGGTAAATCGCTGAAAGATTTGTAAAAACTAACCGGTAAATGTCCTGATGGAGAAACTTTCCCAAAAAGAAGATTAGCCAAAGCTGTTCCGCCTTGTTCTCCTGGATACCAAGCAAAAACAATCGCATCAACATAAGGTTCAATTGCCGAAATATCTACTGCGCTTCCGCCTGTTACTACTGCTACAAGTGGCGATTTCGTTCCTTTACGAAGTGCTTTTATGTATGCGATATGCGAAGCCGGTAAATCCATGTTTTTTCTGTCTCCCTTTCCATCGGCTAGAAAAGCATCGCCTTCTTCACCTTCATAAACTGGCGTAAAACCAATTACGGCAATCGTCAAATCGGCCATAGAAGCTGCCCAAACTCCACCAAAATTTTTGGTATCGGTAAAATCACAACCCATATCATATTCTACACGGGTATCAGGATCTACAGCTCCTGCAATTCCTTCTACAAAATTTACGGCTTTATCTGTGATTCCGTGATAATTGCCTAATAGAGCATCTAGTGAAGCTGCATTTGGTCCAACCACAACCATCGATTTATAATCTTCTTTTTTCAGCGGAAGCAATTTTGCTTTCGTTTCTCCTACTTCACCATTCTTCAACAAAACCATGCTTTGTTCTGCCATTTTTCGGCTTAGATTTCTGTGATACGTATTTGCAATACTGTCGATACCATATTTTCTATACGGATTATCTTCAGCTTTGTCGTAAAATCCTAATTTGAATTGCGTTCGCAAAGTTGGCGCCAATGCATCATCAATATCTTTTTGGGTAATCATTTTTTGATTCAACGCATTGATCGCATCTTTTTGCAATAATCCGCTACAATCCATATTTACTCCAGCTTTGATTGCCGCTGCTGCGACGGTCACACTATTTGGTAAAGTTTTGTGACTATCATAAATATCCTGCAACGCCCAACAATCGGTAACGACGTGACCACCAAATTTCCATTCGTTACGTAAAATATCTTTTAATAATGTTTTACCTGTACAGCAAGGTTCTGAATTTACGCGATTATAAGCACACATTACGGTTTCTACTTTTGCATCGACTAATTTTTTGAAAGCGTATAAATAAGTTTCTCTCAAATCTTTTTCGTCTACAATAACATCAATAGAATGTCTGTTTTTTTCAGGACCGCTATGTACTGCAAAATGTTTGGCGCAAGCTGCCGCTTTCATGTATTTTGGATCTGTTCCTTGCAAACCTTTTACATAGGCAGTTCCCATTTTTCCAGTTAAGAATGGATCTTCGCCATAGGTTTCCTGTCCTCTTCCCCAACGTGGGTCTCTGAAAATATTGATATTTGGTGACCAGAAATTTAATCCCATATATTGCAAACGACGATCCTTAGCTACAGCCATATTATTTTTGGCTCTCGCTTCTGTTGAAATGGCATTTGCAACCTCATTCAATAAGTTATCATTAAAAGATGCAGCCATTCCTAAAGCTTGTGGAAAAACGGTTGCTTTTCCTGCTCTTGCTACTCCGTGCAGCGATTCATTCCACCAATTGTACTGCGGAATATCCAATCGTTTTACGGCTTTGCTTTCGAATCCTAATAAAGAGATTTTTTCTTCAATCGTTAGTTCTTTCAATAAATCGTCTACTCTTTTATCTATCGATAAATTTTGATTTTTATAGGGATATGTTTTTTGCTGTGCAGAAGTAATTCCGATACAGAAACAAAAAAACATTACAAATCTGCAACTTACTGAACAATTCATTATTGATGTATTTTAATTATATAAAAGCGAGATAATTTACTGTAAAAATTAAAAATAGCACCCCCATAAAAACAACTCCTTTCCCTCAGAGACAAAGAGTTATTCTTGTAGATTTTCTATTAAATTCCAATTCTTTTAGAAATTGAAATATATAACTACTATCGTTTATATTATAATTCGATATTATCTAAATTTAATTATCAATTACCTTTCACTAAATTCTAAAAACGATCTCCTTTTTTACAAACAAATGATAATTACTCTATTAATTTCCACTACTTTATTGCTCTCCGGCATTTTCAAATTTACAGTTATTTTTTTTTATATTTGCTTTTAACAAAATCGATTTAGTAAATTAATTCGTTTTTTTTGAATTTTTCATAATTAACCTCTCTGTTCCTTCAAAATGAAATTCGAAGGACTGCCAAACCAAACAATACCTCAACATGAAAAAAAAACTTTTTGTATTCTTAGCCTTTTGTATAATCTCCCTTTCTTTTGCACAAAAAGCACCAAAGGCAATTAAAATTACTTACCAAAGAAGTTACAATGGAAAAATTAGCGAAAACCAAGATCCTTTACTCTTATTTGCTTCTAAAGAATTGAGTTTAATAACATCTGACAAAATCATTCAGCAAAAAGCAAATTTGCCTTTCGAGCAGACTTTTGTCGATTTTAATACTAAAACTATTTTACAATGGGCACAGCTTAAAACAAATAAATCTATTGTTGGTCAGGATAACGAAGCTTTGTCAAAGCAAAAATTTGAATTTAGCAACGAAACAAAAAAAATTCTGAATTATACCTGCAAAAAAGCCACTACATCTGTAAACTCCAATAAAATTGAAATTTGGTATACGAATGAATTAGGATTAAAAGGCGGACCAAGTGTTCTTGGACAGGATTTAGGCTTGGTTTTAGAGACCAATCGTAATGGTAATTCTATTGTTACGGCTTCAAAAATTGAAATTTTAAAAACGATTCCTTCCATTTTAAAAATACCGGCTGTACAATCTGTTGATCAGTTAACTTATAAAGATTTACTATGGAAAAGTCGTTTCACGAACATTCCTGTTTTCAACAAAGAGCAAATTAACTTTTCATCTGATTCAAAATCAAATGACAGCATTCTCCGTTTTGCAAGCGGTACTATTATTGTTCGAAAAGTAAAATTTCCTGAAATAAAAAACGGAAGTGCCATTTTTGTAGATGTAACTCAGCAATCTAATGGTGATGCTTACGACAGAACCGGCTCTGTTTTTATGATTCCAATGGATAAAAAAAGCTCTTTCCTTGACGGATTAAAATCTGGTGTGAAAACATTACCTGTTTATGAAAACGGAAATGGTAAAAAATACCAAGGTGTTGTGGCAACGAATGAATATACTCCTTTATTAGAATTGATGCGCTTTTTTACTCCTTTTGGCGTAAAACATTTCAACTATTTACAGCTTAAAAACAAGGTTTGGCAGGATAGTGTTTTTTATCGTCAGGACATTTCACTTTTACAGCCAAAATTGAGTAATCAGGAAGTTTACATTGGGATGTTTATTGGCAATTATGACGCGGGCGGACACAAAGCGAGCTTGAATATTTCGATTCATGAAGGTGAAGATAACAATGAGAAAGGCGATTTTATTTTACCATTATTCAACACGCTTAATGTAATGGAAATGGCCGGACAAGATTATGCAACAATGTTTGATAATGAAAAAGGTCTGGAAATGTCATTTGAAGTTCCGCAAGGATACAAAAACTTCAAGTTGAGCTATACTACAACTGGCCATGGCGGCTGGGAAAACGGCGATGAATTTTTGCAGAAAAAGAACACTATTTTTATTGATGGTAAAGAAGTTTTTGGATTTACTCCCTGGCGTACCGATTGTGGCTCATACCGATTGAGCAATCCTGCTTCGGGTAATTTTGGCAATGGTTTATCCTCATCAGATTTAAGCCGCTCAAACTGGTGCCCGGGAACAACTACTAATCCTAATTTAATAGATTTAGGAAGTCTTGCGCCAGGAAAACATACTATTCGCGTTTCTATCCCAATGGGAAAACCAGAAGGAACGAGCAGCAGCGCATGGAATGTTTCAGGATTTTTAATTGGAGAAAGGTAATTGATAATTAAATTTAGATAATATCGACTTATTGATTAAACGGAAGTCTTTATATATTTAAGTTTCAAAAAAAAAGTAAAATTAACTCATTGGATGTAACTCCTAAAAAAATTAAACACATAGAAACATAGATTTTACATCTAAAAAAGGTGACAAAAAAGAAATACATTTCTTTCACATAGAACAACTATATGCATTTTAAATAAGTGAAACGCCTTTTTTAAGTACTCCAAAACTATGTTTCTATGTGTTAAAACAATTACGCCAAACAAGTTAATTCTATTCTTTACTATTTAAGACTTTACTCTCAAACCACCTAACTTCAAAAAACATGAAAAAAATCACACTTTGTCTGCTGTTTTTCTCGATGAGCTGGACAGCAATAATGGCTCAAAACTACACTCCTACTGAAGGAAATCTGAAAAACAGAAAAGAATTTCAGGATGACAAATTTGGAATGTTCATTCACTTTGGTCCTTATAGTGTTCTGGGCAATGGCGAATGGATTATGAACAACCAAAACATTAAAGTAACTGAATACGGAAGATTGCTTACTGTTTTTAATCCACAGGATTTTGATGCTAAAAAATGGGTTGGCATTGCTAAAGCGGCTGGCATGAAATATATCACTTTTACCACACGCCATCATGATGGTTTTAGCAATTTTGACACTAAATTGTCTGATTGGAAAATTACTAATACGCATTTCAAAAGAGATTTATTAAAAGAACTGTCTGACGAATGTCATAAAGAAGGGATTAAATTATTTTGCTATTATTCGCTTTTAGACTGGACGAGATCTGATTATCAATACGAAACAGGTAAAACAGGTAGAGGAACCGGCCGAACTCAAAAAAGCGACTGGGAAAGCTACATTCGTTTTATGAAAGGTCAATTGACTGAATTACTAACGAATTATGGAGAAATTGAAGGGATTTGGTTTGACGGTCATTGGGATCAATTGGACAATGATACTGACAAAACATTGCAATCTAAAGTTAATTGGCATTATGATGAAATTTACAAGTTGATTCATACTTTGCAGCCTAATTGTTTGATTTCAAATAATCATCATCTGACTCCAATTCAAGGAGAAGATTTTCAAGCTTTTGAGAAAGATTTACCAGGCGGAAATTCTACAGGATTTGGTGGACAATCTATTTCGCAATTGCCTTTGGAAACTTGCGAAACAATGAACAATTCCTGGGGTTTTAATATCAACGACCGAAAATACAAATCGACTAAAGATTTAATTCATTACTTAATTAATGCAGCAAGTTTAAATGCTAATTTCCTTTTGAACGTGGGACCAATGGCAGACGGAACTATTCAGCCGGAGTTTGAAGAAACTTTAATAGAAATTGGTGTTTGGATGGATAAAAACGGAAATACAATTTACGGAACTAGAGGCAATGTAATGAAACCGCAGGATTGGGGTGTATTTACTGCTAAAGATAAAACCTTGTTTGCACACATTATCAAGACTCCAAATCAGAATGATTATATTTTTATTCCCGAAATGAAGCAAAAAATTAAAAAATGTTATTTGATGAACGGCAAAAAAGAACTGAAATTCAAACAACAGCCTGAGGGAACATTCGTGTATTTGAATGGCGTAAAAATAGATGCAATTGATACCATAATCGAAATGCAAATCCAGTAATTCTATTAGCTCACAAAATCAATAAATGTTGTGAGCTAATATTCAATATCCTAAAAATTAATTATTACAAAAATGTTAAAAAAAGTTATTCTCTTTTCTGCAGTTGCCTTTATTGCAGCTGAAAAAGGAACTGCACAAACCACGATTTCTGCTGAGAAATTCCTTAAGCACGACACTTACCTAGCTTCAGATAAACTGGAAGGTCGTCTTGCGGGAACAAAAGGCAATAATGAAGCTGCGGCTTACATTAAAAAATATTTTAAAAAATTTGGGTTAAAAAAATTCAATGATAGCTACTATCAGCCTTTCAAAATATTCATGAAACCTGATATTAATAAAATTAAATCAGACAGTGTATCCACACAAAATGTTGTTGGTTATATTGAAGGTTCTGATGAAAATTTAAAGAAGGAATTCATCGTTATTGGCGCGCACTACGATCATTGGGGATGGGGTGGAAAAGGTTCAGGCAGCAAGAAAAAAGAAGCGATTGCTATTCATAATGGAGCCGATGATAATGCTTCAGGAGTTTCAGCGCTTTTGTCGATATTAGAAGAACTTCATCATAATAAAATTGCTCCTAAAAGAAGTATTATTTTTATTTCGTTCAGTGCCGAAGAAGAAGGTTTATTGGGTTCTAAATACTTTGTGAATCACTTACCTGTAGCTAAGAATGCTGTAAAAGTAATGATCAATATGGATATGGTAGGAAGATTAAATGATAAAAAAGAACTTTATATGGGCGGAGCGGGAACTTTTCCTGACGGAGTAGAACTGATGAAAAAGTTAGGTGAAGGTAGCGGACTTAATCCGGTTGTTTTTGCTGGTGATGTGGGCGGTTCTGATCATGTTACTTTTTATAAAAATGATATTTCGGCAATTGGTTTGCATACGGGCGGACATCCGCAATATCACACTCCCGAAGATGATACTGCTTTAATTAACAGCGAAGGCGGTGCTTTAGTTTCTAAATACATTTATAATGCTTTAGTTTCTATTGCCAATTACGAACAGCCGTTAACTTTTATTAAACAAAATTAAAATGATTTAAAATTCTCTTTTATAGCTTCTTTACGATATGATTAAAAGAAACTAAAGACGAAGTCTAACAAAACAAAAATCGGCGAACTACAGTGTAATTAACTGCTAGTTTGCCGATTTTTTTTGGGTTTACTTATACAACCCAGACTGACGCTTCTTTTCATTTGATAAAAAACGTCTGTAAATGGAAAACCCCAGATTCAAGAAATATCCTGAATCCGGGGTCTACCAATTACTAACAAAACATTTAAAAATGAAATTATTTTACGTCCCAGAAAATTTTAGTACTTAGGTTATCTTTATCTTTAACCGTATTATAATTATCTGTATTATAAACTCTTTCAGAATTTGGGTACGTGAAACGAGTTGGTGGAGTTTTTCTAATTGTACTTGTTTCATCTTCCATGAAAGTGAACACAGGAAGTTTTAATCTTCTTTGTTCTGCCCAAGATTCATCAGCCTGCATGATATTGTAGTGAATGTACTTTTGAAAAGCAATTAACTTCAATTGATCTGCTGCTGTTGTAGCTCCTGCAAAATTAATTTTAGTGATATAAGCATTCACTTCTGCAACAGTTGGTTCTGCAGTTGGTTTCCAAGTTAAAACATCTGCTTTATCACCTAATCTTACATAATATTCAATAGATTGTCTGATGGCTTTCTCGAAATATGTTTTTGCCAAAGCTCCATTACCATTTCTAGAATAGTACTCTGCAAGAATCAAGTTTACTTCGGCAGCATTTATTAATGTACCTGGCAACCATTTGTTTTTACTAATTACTGATCTGTTATAAATTGCAATTTTAGTATCAGCAATTAATTGCTCCTGAGCTCCTGATAACAATGTTGGGTCAAGTCCTACATAAGCAGTTGCATTTGCTCCTTTTTCAAACAACCAAGGCTCACGAGGATCGCTATTAGCATTCATGTGGTCAATCATTGGTTTTGGGGCAATGTTGTTGTTTCCTGACTCTAAAGCGTCAAAAAATCCTGAAGTATCCAAATCAACATCCTGAGTATATACTCTAAATGCAATATTCTCAGTACTTTCGTCAACGATTTTTCCTTCAGCAATAATTTCTGCCATTTCAGAATTTGCTCTTGCTGTAAGAGCAGGAACTGCAGAAACTCTGTTTAATAACTTTAAACGTAGAGAATTACAATAGATTTTCCAGCTAACAAGACTTCCTTTATTAATTAAATCCTGATTTTTAAATACTGTTTCTACTCCAGCATTCAAAGTAACTGAATTCAATTCTGTTGAAAAAGCTTTCAACTCATCTAACATCTTAATATAAAGCTCTGTTTGATTATCGTACTTAGCCGTTGCTTTTGAATAATCTCCTCCTGTCATACTAATTTTACCAGCCTGAGAGAATGGAATATCTCCTACATTATCGATCATTTTTGCTGTATGATCGTACAAGTAAATAGTTGCAGTGATCATATAGATTCTATTTGCTGCCTGATCAGCTGCAGGTAAAGATGCGTATACTTTTTCTAACTCTCTAAATTGAGTAACAAATTTGTAATACCTAACCCATCTGTCATTAATAGTTGCTCCCGTAACATAACGACCTGATGAGTTAAGAAAACCGTGAGCCTGAGTAAAACTAAGTGAAGTTGTTCTTATTACTGTAAAATAATTCCAATAAGATGGGATTACATCCTCGAAGTTAATTTTCATGAACCCGGCAAATTGTTTAGGCACGGTTGTCTCTGTAACTGTAGACGGATCTCTGTATGCCTCTGCAAAATCGTCCTTCGAACAAGAGTTCAAAAGAACTGACGCCGATACTAGTGATATATATAATAATTTTCTCATGTTGTATTTTTTTAATTATAATTTATCCAATTAGAAAGATGCTCTCAACATTACTCCATAACTTCTTGTTGACGGAGTCAATCCTGCATTGTTTACGTTTTTTTCCCATCTTGAACCAGCAGTTGTTGCTTCAGCATCCATATCTTTAATTGTTCTGTAGATGTAAAATAAATTACGTCCGAAGAAAGAAAAACTTAATTTAGTTGCTCCAATTTTACTAGCATAAGATGCTGGCACATTAAACCCTAGAGATAACTCTCTTAATTTAACATAGTCATTCTTTTGAATGTATAATTCATAACGAGAACTACTATATTGTGGCCCTCCCCAGTTGTAAGTCATGTTGTAATAACCTGCCTGAGAGATTACATTTGTGTTGTTTGCACCATCTGCAGTAACTCCAGTCATCAACATACCATCACGGAATAATGTTTGTCCGCCCGGTCCGGCTGTTGAACTATTAGGAACCTGAACACCTTTACCATTATTGTCCATGTAGTAAGTCAAACCACCACGCTCATTTGTACTATACTTCAATGACTCCTCAGTTAAACCTCTTGATATCATCCAGTTAATACCTGTCGGCATTAAATAACCACCGTAAGAATAATCGATATTTACATCTAATGTGAAATTTTTGTAGGTAAATGTGTTTAACAAACCTCCCACTCCTTTTGGCATAGCACTTCCGTATTTAACCCATTTGTCTCCGTCGATCATTAAATATCCATCAGAGTCAACCATATTATTTCCTTTGTCATCTGTTTTAACAGGATGAGCATAAATACCTCCCATTGGGTCACCTACTACTGATTTTAATTGAGCTGCAGATCCATCATAGTCCATATGCAATAATTCACTTGCACCGTTAGCTAATTTTACAATTTTGTTGGTATTTTTTGCCCAGTTTAAAGTAAGATCCCAAGAAAAATTTTCTGTTCTAAAAGGAGAAGCAGTCAATGCGATCTCAAATCCTTTATTATTAAGCTCCCCTACGTTAGCTAATATTTTACTTGCTCCTGTTGTTGGTGCCAAACTTAAATCAAGAATTTGATCTTTAATATCTGCATTATAGTATGAGAAATCTAAACCTAATCTTCTGTCAAAGAATTTTGTTTCGAAACCAACTTCAAATTCTGTTTTCATTTCAGGTTTAATTCCTTCGTTTCCGTATAAATCCTGAGAATTTGTAATTAAAACCGGATTTGCTGTTCCTTGAGTTCCCAAAGTAGTTTGAATAAATGCTACGTTTGCTCTGTAACGATCCGGATAGTTACCCACTTTACCCCAAGAACCACGCAATTTTGCATAATTAATAACCTCTGGCAATTTAACCGCATCTGATAAAACAAAACTTGTATTTACAGAAGGATAAGTAAAGCTATTACTATTTGGATTCATTGTAGACGTACGGTCTTTTCTGATTGTTCCTTCAATGAACAAATAGTTTCTAAAGCTTCCGCTTAAAGTACCATATACGGCATCTTTAACAGTTTTATATCTTGTAGAAGTACTAGTCGCTAAACCAATAGATGAATTCATATCATACCATCCTTCAACACTTAAACCACCATTTGTAGAACGAGATAAGAAACTACCAGTTTCTTGCGAACCTTGATAACCAAGAAGCGCATTTACACCAAAATCTTCGTTAATTTTTTTATTGTAAGTCAATAATAAATCACCATAAAGAATATTGTAATCCTGAGATTCCATCATGAAAGAACCAGAAGTATCACCATTTCCTCCAAATTGGTACACTAAAGGTATCTCTACAGGGCTTTTACTTTCTGTGTTTACCGAAGTTAAATCAGTAGAAGCACGACCACGTAACGTTAAATCTTTTGTAATTGTAAGTGTTTCAGCAACACTGGCAATTAAACGATTTGTAATTTCGTCTTGTTGCTTAGCATTTATATTCCAGAAATAATCTGCAATATCTGATCTAAAACCATTACGATAAATATTTTCATTTGGCGTTAAACTCTGTGTACCTTGACCTGTAACGTATTTGTATCCTAAACTAGTTTTGTATTTTTCTTTGTACCAATCACCATTATCAAATGGGCTTAGCATACCTGTAAAGTTATTTACCAAACGATCCATAGCAAATGTACGATTATGTATATTTTGGTTCATATAACTTACAATAACATCTGTTTTCAGTTTTCCAGTTTTGAAAGATGCATTTACGTTAAAATTGTTCTTTTTGTTGTTGTTCCCCATACTTAATCCTTCAGATTCTATATGTGTATAAGAAAAACGTATATTACTGTTTTCAGTACTATTGGTAAGTGCAAAGTTTGTTGTTCCATCCCAAGCTTGTTGGAACATGTTTTTGTATCCATCTCTTTGAGCAGAATACGGACGTATAACTCCATCCCAAGTCATAACAGGTTTACCATCAAACCAAGGACCAAAGTTATTAGTACTATTCGAAACTCCTCTTGTATCAGCAACTCCATCACCATTCGTGTCATAATGAGCAAACCCGTCTGGCGCTAAAAATCCTGTAGTATAATTTGCATTTGTCCAACCCGGACCTCTTTCATACTGAAATCTTGGCATGTATGCAATTTCGTTCCCAGAATAACTAGTACTAAAATCAACACCTAGACCTTTTTTTCCTTTACCAGATTTAGATGTAATTAATACAACTCCGTTTACAGCCTCAGAACCGTATAATGCAGCTGCAGAAGCTCCTTTAAGAATCGAAATGTTTTCGATATCCTCAGGGTTAATATCTGCTAGACCATTATTTTTAACACGTTGCTGATTCCAATAATCATTGTTATTAACCTCTCCGTCACGAATAGGCACACCATCTAAAATGATAAGTGGCTGATTTCTACCTGTAATAGAGTTTATACCGCGAATTTGGATATTGATTGCTCCTGCCCCACCCGGCGTAGAACTAATACGTACACCTGGCGCTTTACCATACAAAGAGTTTGCGATTGTTGGCGAAGCCGTTTTTGTAATCGCATCTGCTTTAATTATACTTGTAGCATATCCAATTGATTTGTTCTTTTTTGTTTGACCTAAAGCGGTAACTGTAACACCATCAAGTTCATTTGTAGCACTTGCTAATTTCGCTTTCATACCATCAACAGCTTTTAACTCTGTTGTTTTGAACCCTATCGAACTAACAACTAGAGTTGCTCCTTCTTTTACCGAAATTTTAAACACTCCATTTTCATCTGTAGCCGTTTCTTGTTTTGTACCTTTTTCTCTAACTATAGCCATAGGCACAGGAAGATTTGCATTGTCTGTAATTACTCCGGAGATTGTTTTGTCTTGTGCTTTCGCCCCTTGGAAGCACATTACCATTAGAAAGACTAATAGTGATTCGTATAACAGTTTTCTCATAATTAATATTGGTTTGGTTTGGTTTTTAATTTTTTTAATTAAGGGTTCTGATTTCCTAAAAATGAGCACTAAAACCTTTAATTTTTTATTATTATTCTCTTCAAAAGAATTTAATAATAATTAAGTTTCTTGTTTAACACATCTTTACTTCTTTTACATCATAAGCACTTTTTTTGTTTAATAATTGGTCTATATTTCACTTGTTTTATCTTCTGATTCACTATATCGTTTTAGTGTTTTGTTTTAAAAAAAAGGAACACAATTTCTAAACTGATTCCCTTATAGTTAGACTCCCTTTTTTCTTTTCTTTCTCAATTTCATAATTGTTTCCTTCATTCATATGCTTCATTAATAAGCGTACCGTTTTTTTTCCCATTTCTTCGATTGGCTGCGATAAAACTGTAATAGAAGGCGAATGCAATCTAAAACTATCGTGATCGTCAAAACTTATGACTGCTTTATCTGTTGGAATTTTTAATCCCAATTTTCTAAAGGACTGCAAACCTGCCAGCAGCAAATAATTTGCTCCAAATAAAACAGCATCAATTTCAGTTGTATTACTCAAAAAGTCAGAGATCTTTTCTATTCGTTCATCTTCACTAATATGGTATTCAAGATCCAGTATTTTAGATTCATCATATAAATCCGCTTCTTTAAGTGCATTTATATATCCTTGTTTTCTCAAATTCATCTGAATCAATTCTGAAGAATTGGTCACAAAAGCAATTTTTTTAAATCCTTTTTCCAAAAGATAATTAGTCGCTGTTTTTGCTCCTTCAAAATTATCCAGCACCACATGACTTACATTTTGTTCTTCAAAATATCTATCAACTAAAACTACCGGACATTGAAGTTCCATCAATCGATCAATGGTTGCCTTCATGTTCTTGGTAGGCGTGATGATAAAACCATCAACATTTGCCTGCAATAAACTATTAACCAACTCTATTGCACGCTCATCATTTCCGCCGGTACTGCAATAAAAAACTCTATAATTTAAGTCTATCGCTTCTCTCTCAATTACTCTTGCCAAATCAGAAAAAAACTGATTCGAAATATCCTCTACAATAAGTCCGATAGATCTTGTTTTACCAGTTCTCAAACTACTTGCAATCATATTGAGTCTGAACTTCATTTCCTCAGTAACCTTAAAAACTTTCTTAATCACTTCTTTGCTGATCCCCATCTTCTCACCTTTATTATTAAGAACAAATGAAACTGTAGTGACAGATACATTTGCAGCTTTGGCGATATCTTTAATAGTGATCTTTTTACTCATGAAACGTTAAGTTTATCTTAAATCTAAGTTAATATGTTATAAGCAAATATATATTTAATAAAACGATTTACAAAAACGTTTTAGTATTTTTTTTTAAACCAAATTATACATTTTAACATTTAAAAAGAATTATCCAAAAATATAATCCCAATAGCCTATAAATAAAACAAATACACCAATAAAAACTGATGTTATTTTTCTGACAAACGGTAATTTTTTACTTAAATTTAAAAAAAATTAAAATCTCAAATAAAAGCATCAAAAAACCTATAAAATTGCAAAGTATTTAACATAAATATATGTTAACATTAATAAATTAAACAAATTATCATTTTCTCCTGTTTCACAATTCTCTTCGAAAATCATTTCTATTTTTTTCTTCTAATTTGAGATCAATTATGTAATAAATTCTGATCTCAATTTCTTGTTTTTTTCCTGCTTTTTAAAAGTTGTAAGCTTTTTTTTATATATGCTTTTTACAGATACTTAAATCCTACAAAATTTTCGCTTAAATAGCTCCTTTTATATGCATTACGTAATAATTATCCTTACTAATTTTTAAAATAATACACTCAATTGAATCCTTAATCACCAATTCGTTTCATTTTCCATTTCAAATGCTTATTTTTTTTAAAGTTCGTACACGATATAGGCGCTTACCATCCAGTGATTTGAAGTTCCGTTGGCATTTTTTTGCGCTTCAGGAATACTAAAAATTACCATATGTTTTCCTTCATTCAATTCTACGGGAACGATCATTGGCGGAACGTTACTTCCCGGACACCAATTAGATCTACTTAAATCACTGCTTGCTATCGGTTCTTCAATTTCTTTTACGGCATAAGTTCCTTTGTCATCCTGAATATAAGGTGCTTTTCTTTTCTTTAACCAAACTCCGGTACCCGGATTAAATCGGCGAAAGCTCGCACAATCATCTCTCCATGGAATAAAATCGATTACTTTTTTACCATCAATTTTGACAATATTCTGCTTTTTAACAAATTCATCACCTTCACCATGACCTCCGTGACCTGTTGTGATGTAATATAATTTTGGATTCTTTGCCCCTTTTGGTAAATTGAATTCTACTTGAAAATCCTTATAAGCAAACAATTCATCATTTCCTTGATTGGTTCCAAAAGGTTCTGTGTTTAAAATAGGAACTATAATTTTGTTTTTTGGAAGATCGCAGCTCAATTCGCTCGGAGTCAAATTAATTGTTGCATTAACGATATGTCCGCCTTTGGTATAATTGCCAATATGAACACCTATCCAAACTTCACCTTGCAAAACGGTTGAAAATTGAGAAATATCTTCTTTCCAGCGCACTTCTTTTTCCCAATACGGAATATAAACTGGCTTACGTTGTAACGAATCATTACTAAAAAAACCAATCCCAAAAGTCGTCATAAAGCGCATTAATTCTACCGTTGGCGCAAAATTACCTTCCGGAACTATCGATTTTATTTTTGTAAATTCATTCGAGGCAAACTTTTTTCCTTTTACAACATCTTCCAACGAATTGTTTTTATCTACCGGAAGTACAAAAATAGATCCCGCTCTGTCATAGCGGTCTCCACCTGAAACGACGCTTACATTGATTTCATATTTTGTATTTATTTTTTGCTTTGGAAGCGTTACTTTTTTGAAAACGTATTGCCCACCGCCATAAAAAACATTCCCACTAACATCCGTCGAAAAGTCTTTACATTTTTCGTCGTGCTGCACTCTAACCTGATTAAAAATTTCAACTTTTTGCGCTGTAATGTGATTACTAAACAGTAACGTATTCAACAGTATTGCAAAAATTATTTTTCTCATATGCTATAAATTTCTTTTGTATCTTTTTTATTAAAACTCTAAATTATTCTGTAACTGTAATAATTTCTCTTAGTCGAATATCTCTTGAAGATGCTCCGATCATAATTCTGAAATCGCCAGGTTCTACCACCCATTTCATATCTTCGTTTAACATTTGTAGGGTTTCTTTGTTAATCTCAAACGAAATTTCTTTTGATTCTCCTGCTTTAAGCGAAATTCTCTGAAAGCCTTTCATTTGTTTTATGGGCTGTGCAATAGACGATAAAAGGTCTCTCACATACAACTGAACCACTTCATCACCATCGACTTTACTGGTATTTTTTATAGTGCAATACACTTTTGTCGTTTCAGATTTTCTAAGTTGTTTTTTGTCAAATCGTAAATTGCTGTATTCAAAAGTCGAATAACTTAATCCGTAACCAAACGGAAATAAAGGCGCTCCGTTTAAATTTGTATAATCATCTGAACGGCCTGTTGGTTTATGGTTGTAGATTAATGGCAACTGTCCTTCAAAAACCGGAAAAGTAATTGGCAAACGTCCTGCCGGATTTTTATCTCCAAATAAAATATTGGCAACAGCATGTCCGCCATCTTCTCCAGGATACCAAACATCCAAAATCGAAGGCACATTATTAATCCATTTGTCCATTGTAATGGCGCTACCTCCAACAAGAACTACGACAACTGGTTTTCCTGTTGCAGCAACAGCATTAATTAATTCTTCCTGATGTCCTAATAAACCCAAATAAGCTCTATCGTTAAATTCTCCTTCTTCGATTCCGGCAGCAATTACAGCAACATCAGATTTCTTTGCAGCTGCAACAGCTTCTTCAATTTTCTTTTGCCAATCGTTGTTTACTCCAATATTCCAAACTAATTTGAATTTAGCATAACCTTGCGATTCAAAAAATTCTATTTTAATATCGTATTCTTTGTCTTTCTCAAAATTAAAATCAACCAGTTTTGTTGAATAGGTTTGGCTTTTCCAATTGTCTATTATTAGTTTTCCGTTCAAGTACAAACGGTAACCATCATTGCCTTCAAAACCAATTTTGTAAGTTCCTGTAACCGGCGATTTGATTTTCCCAGTCCATTTTGCTGAATAAAAATCATAATTAATTTTTTCCTGATCTGGAGAATATAATGTCCAATCAAAATTTATGGCATTGTCTAATCTTGTTACAACAGGAGTTCCGCTTAATTGCACATTATTGAAATATTCAGCAGACAATCCGTTTACCGATTTTCCTTTGTCAACGCTGAATAAATTAGCCGATGGAACAGTGGTATATTCTTTATTTCTTCTTGCACAGCCTTCAGCCAAATTAATAACAACCGACTTACCTAACTTCGCTTTTATCCCGTCAAGCATACTTACTTTTCCGTTTCCGGGACCACTGTAACCACCTAGTCTGGCTTCGGTAATATCATTTCCTATTAAGGCAATTGATTGTATTGATTTTTTAAGAGGCAAAACATTGTTATCGTTTTTTAATAAAACCATTCCTTTTTCGGCAGCTTCTCTTGATAGTAATTTATGAGCCGGATTTCCGTTCCATTTATTTGTTTCTTTCTCATCGGCATAAGGATTCTCGAACAATCCCAATTCAAATTTCAATCTCAAAACTCTCGTTACGGCTTCGTCGATATTTTTCATATCAATTCTTCCGTCTAAGAAAGGCGGTTGAAACAATTTGTAGTGATCGTAAGCAGTTTGAAAAATAACATCTAAACCATTATTGATCGCATTTGCACTCGACTCCGGATAATCTTTTGCGGTATAGTGCAATACATTTCCTCCACCAACAGCATTAGCATCTGAGATAATGAATCCTTTAAAATTCATTTCACCTTTCAGTTTTTTATTCAACAACCAATCGTTTGCCGTGCAAGGACTTCCGTTTATAGTATTGTAAGAAGTCATCACGCTTCGGCTTCCGCCTTCGTTAAAGCAGGCGCGAAATGGAGGAAACTGATATTCTTCTAAATAACGCTCATTATAATCGATCGGGTAACTGTCACGTCCACCGTCTCCGCTATTTGCCAGGAAATGTTTTGGAGTTGTGATGACTCCTCTTTCTTCAAAAGACGACACATAAGCGACTCCCATTTTTGAAGAAAGAAAAGGATCTTCTCCATAGGTTTCTTCTACTCTTCCCCATCGAACATCTGAAGCGATATTGACAACTGGCGATAAAATTTGACGAATTCCGCGACTTTTAGATTCTAATGCAATCGCCGTTGAAACTCTTTTCATTAAACCGGGATCAAATGTTGCTGCCAACGAAATTGACTGCGGAAATGCTGTTGCTCCATCTCTTACTAATCCGTGCAATGCTTCATCAAAAGCAATAATAGGAATTCCCAAACGTGTTTTTTCGACAAAATACTTTTGCATTTTGTTGATTAATTTTACGGTTTCTTTAGCGTTACTTGCTGCACTGTAATCTAAAATTTGGTTACTTGCATCGGTGCTTCCTTTAGCACTTACCTGAAATCCAAAAATTCCGTTTTTATAATTTTCTGCGCCATCAGACAAATCACCGGGAATCATGAACATCTGCCAAAATTTTTCCTCCACCGTCATTCTGGATAATAAATCCTGAACGCGTTCTTCAACGGGAAGTTTTGAATTTTTATACTTTGGAATATTTTGCGAAAACAATAGTTGTGTTCCAAGAAATAAACCGATTAAAAGTGCCTTTTTATTCATGATTGTGCTTTTGAATTGCCACTTAAGCTTAAATTATTGTATTAATTCTATTCTCTAGATTTTTTACTAAATCGTTTAAATAGAATGATAAAAAAATATCATCTCCAAAATTGAAGATGACATTTTATATTCTATTAGTTGGTAAGGAAACCTCCCTGACCTCTGTATAATTTTATTGGTGCGTCTAATGTAACTTTGATACAGGTTACATATTTATCTGAAGTATTTTCCGGAAGATCGATATACACTAATCCCGGAACTGCACTCCATGAAATTTTACCTACTATTTTGTGTGTCAATTTTACATTTGAACCCAAAACTGTAATG
Organism: Flavobacterium sp. FlaQc-57; assembly: GCF_044007395.1. Taxonomy (NCBI): domain Bacteria; kingdom Pseudomonadati; phylum Bacteroidota; class Flavobacteriia; order Flavobacteriales; family Flavobacteriaceae; genus Flavobacterium; species Flavobacterium sp. FlaQc-57. The sequence goes on along the minus strand of NZ_JBIPDA010000003.1, from coordinate 35,549 downwards.
TCCTGAATTTTATTGTCAAGCCCTTTTAACATTAATTGTCCCGAAGTTTTTCCGTGTACAAATAAATAAAGTGTTTTTGAATCTTTAGAAAGTGTAGTTGGTCCGTAAAAATGTCCTAACGGAATTCCTGGAACTGTTCCAAAAATACCTTCTCCGTTTCTTCTGTTCCAATCTCCTAATTCTTTTAAAGTCGAAACAACAGTTTCCGGATATGTTCCGTCAGGTTTTGGTCCAATGTCTAACAATAAGTTTCCTCCGTTTGAAACTGCATCTACAAAAATAGTGATGATTTCATAAGGCGTTTTCCAATTGTTATCGCTCACACGGTATCCCCAATTTTCGTTCATCGTCATACACAATTCCCACCATTTAAATGCTGGACGAACCACTGGGAAGTTTTGTTCTGGTGTATCATAATCTCCATAACCTTGTAAACGTCCGTTGATAATTGTGTTAGGATTTCTGTCTAACATCATTTTACGCGTTTTTTCAGCTTGCCATTCATCTGCACTATGTTCCCAATCTCCATCAAACCACCATAAATCCGGATTGTACCAATCTGAAATTTCTTTGATTTGTCCTTGAAAAAACTTTTGAAAACGCGCCCAACGAGCTGGTTCTTTTTTAATATCATAACGAGATTTATCTTTCAAGAATCCCGGATAGTCGTCGTGTGTCCAATCGATTAAAGAAAAATAAGCGCCGCATTTTATATCTCTTTTGCGTAGTTCTTCAAAGAATGGTTTTATCATGTCTTTTTTGGCAGGAGTAGTTTTTACCGAACTCAATTTACCTAGTTTGGTATCATACATTGCCACACCATCGTGGTGTTTTGTAGTAATCACGGCATATTTTGCTCCGGAATCTTCAATCATATCAGCCCAAGCCGCAGGATCGTATTTACTTAGCGTGTAGCTTTTTTGCTGTTTCATATAATCTTCTACAGAAATTTTTCCGTTGTGAAAACTCCATGATTCAGAAACATCGGCAACTGAATAAATTCCGGCGTGAATAAAGATTCCTAATTTGGCATCTTCAAACCATTTCATTTTTTCGGCAATATCTTTTGCAGCAATTTTGTTCTGCGCAACACTTGTAAAAGTAGTTCCTGCGAATAAGGCTGCTAAAATTATTTTTTTAATCATTTCTATTTTTTTTTTACTGTTTATTATGCTGTTTGCTATTAATTTAAACACATAGTGACATAGTTTTTAGAAGCTCGAAAGAAGGCATTTCACTTTTTTAAACACACATAGTTTTACCTATGTGAAAGAAACAAGTTTCTTTTTTTGCATTCTTTTTAAAACAAAATCTATGTTTCTATGTGTTAAAATTTTTTTTCACCCCAACGGGTTGTTTATTATTTTATTCTAATCGGTATTGATGCTCCTTGTAATCCTGCACTTTCGGCTTTTACCGTAAACTGTCCCTTTTGATCTTTCTTCGCTTTAACAATTACTAAAACTTTTCCGTTATAAGCAGGTCTTTCGGTACTTTGAAAAGGCACAAAACTAGTAGCGTCTCCATTATCTGTCGCCACAATTTCTCCCGCTCCTTCTATTGAAAACTTCACTAAAGGTTTTGAACGAGGCACTACCAAACCATTATTATCGGTTACATCAACTGTTACAAAAACCAAGTCAACATCGTCTGCCAAAGCTTCTGTTCGATCTGCTGACATTTTTAGTTTTGTTTCTTTTCCTGTGGTTTTAACAATATCTATTGCCCAAATTTTACCGTTTTTATAGCAAACTACTCTTAGTTCGCCCGGTGCATAAACAACATCATTCCAAGTAAGACGGAAATCTTTTCCTGCTTCCATCTTCTTTCTTCCAAGGCTTTTTCCGTTAAGGAACAATTCGCCTTCGGTTCCTGATGTGTAAACGTGTACAGGAACAACTTTTCCAACTCTTTCATGCCAATTCCAGTGCGGTAATATGTGAGCCGTTGGAACATCTGGTCTCCAATGCGATTTGTAGCTGTAATAACGATCTTTTGGGAATCCTGCCAAATCGATAATTCCAAAATAACTACTTCTGGAAGGTGGATTGCTTTTTTGTAATTCTGCCAATTTTGCTTCTAGTTCTTTTTGCTTAGAAGGATCTGTTCTAAAGTTCAACAAGTTTGTTTCATCAGAATTGTAAGGTGTTGGTTCACCCAAATAATCAAAACCTGTCCAAACGTATTCGCCTAACAAATGAGGATATTTTGCGTTGGTACGAAATTGCGTGTCAGGCGAACAGCCCCAGCCCGGAAATGCATCATCATAAGATGAAATCTGCCAAGAAGCTTTATCGAATTTATCATCAAAAAAATATTCTCCACGCGAACTTACGGTCGAAGCAGTTTCACTGCCCAATGTTGGTTTATTCTTATATCTTGGATCAACATCCCATTTTGGCTGTTGGTCAAAAAAGTAGTTTACTCCCATAACGTCAAGCGCAACGGCTGCTCCAGAACCTCTTCCTCCATCGGGATCATTATATCCGTTTGACACTGGACGCGTTGGATCTTCTCGGCGAACTATATCCGCCAGCTCTTTTGTCAATTTTACGTTTTGCTGATCTGGAACTTCATTTCCAATTGACCAAATAAAAACCGACGGATTATTTCTGTCTCTTCGAACTAATGCCACTAAATCTTTTTCGTGCCATTCATCGAAAATGGTATTGTAATCTAATTTTTTCTTTCCAATTTTCCAGGCGTCAAAAGCTTCATCCCAAACTAAGAATCCCATCTTATCAGCCAATTCCAGCAATTCAGGCGCTGGCGGATTATGAGAAGTACGTAAAGAATTACATCCCATATCTTTTAGCATAACCAATTGTCTTTTTAATGCCGATGTATTTATAGCAGCTCCCAAAGCACCTAAATCATGGTGATTACAAGTTCCGAAGATTTCTACTCTTTTTCCATTCAAAAGGAATCCGTTTCTTGGTGTAAATTCTATAGTTCGAATACCAAAAGGCGTGTTGTAAGTATCGACAACTTTTCCGTCAACGCTAACTTTGGTTTGCGCTACATAACGATTTGGTGTTTTTAAATCCCATAATTTAGGATTGTTTATAATCGAATGTGTTTCGGCTTCCTCTGTACTATTGGGTTTAATTTCAAGCGTTGCCGTAATTAACGATCCTACTTTTACTTTAGGAATATCATTACTATCCAGTTCGTATAAATCTGTTGTAACAACCGCTTTAACCGCTTTGTTTGTAGCATTGTCTACGTTTACCAATACTCTGACATTGGCAGCTTCTTTGGTAATATTTGGTGTTGTTACATAAGTTCCCCAATGTCCAACATGTACCGGATTGGTTTTTACTAACCAAACATGACGGTAGATTCCTGCTCCGGGATACCAGCGCGAATCCCAATTTTCAGTGTCCAAACGAACGGCTAAAATATTTTCTTGTCCAAATTTTAAAAATGGAGTCAAATTCATGCGGAATGAATTATAACCAAAAGGCCACGTTCCAACATACTTTCCATTTAAATAAATTTTGGCATTTGCCATTGCACCATCAAAATCAACAAAAATTTGTTTTCCTGAATCTGAATTTGGAACTGTAAAATGTTTGCGATACCATCCAATTCCTTTCCAAGGTAATTTTCCTGTTTCGCCTCTTAATTCAATTCTAAAAGGTCCTTTAATCGCCCAATCGTGTGGTAGATTTAGTTTTTCCCAATTGGTTTCATTTGTAGTTACAGCTTCTAAGTTTTTTGGTTCTTCTTTTACCAATCCGTCAGGTTGAGATCCGTATCTTGAAAAAAGCCAATTATCATCAAAAGACTGCGTATCTGTCGAACCCATTCTTTTTATTGCAGTATTCTGCGAAAATGCAGACGATCCTATCAATAAAAAAAATAGTACAGTAAGACTTGTATTTAGTGAAGATATCTTTTTCTTCATGTTTGGTTTATTTAGTTATTCTGGTTTGGTTTGGTATTTTTAAAGCCTCTTTCTTGCGTTACAAGGAACGGTCTAAATGCGTATATCCGCCATCAACATATATTAATTGCCCTGTGGTATGACTCGATTTGTCTGACAATAAGAAAACGGTCATATTAGCGATTTCTTCGGCAGTTGTCATTCTATTTTCAAACGGAATTTTAGCTGTGATTTCTTTTAACTTTCCCTCCGGATTTTCAAGTGTTTTTATCCATTTATCATACAACGGCGTGTAACATTCGGCCACAATAACTGAGTTTACACGGATTCCGTATTTCAGCAATTCTACAGCCCATTCGCGGGTTAAAGCATTGCGCCCACCATTTGAAGCCGCATAAGCAGAAGTATTTCCTTGTCCGGTATCGGCAGTTTTTGAACCAATATTGACAATTGCACCTTTTGTTTTTTTAAGCTCTGGCAAAGCGTATTGCGCCATTAAATAATAATGCACTAAATTTTTATGAACTGATGCTATAAATTTCTCATAATCTCCACTTTCTAAACCAACACCATCATTTACACCGGCATTATTTACCAATCCGTCAATGCGTCCGTATAAAGCAATAATTTGATCTATGGCAGTCTTACAAGCTTCAGGTTTCGTTAATTCGGCCACAAGAGACAAAGCTTTTCCGTTCTCGGCTTCAATTTCTCTAATAGCAGCTTGATTGTCAGTATCGTCTCTTCCAATTATTACAGGAACAGCGCCTTCGGCAGCCAAAACTTTGCAGATTCCGAGTCCAATTCCTTTCGCTCCGCCGGTTACAATAATTATTTTGTCTTTAAGATTAAGGTTCATTTATTCTTTATTTTGGTTAATTAGGTAGTTAGTTTTTTGCGAAATCTGTTAATTTCAATTTCAATTTAAATACATAGAAACATAGTTTTTGAACTCTTAACAAAAGGCGTTTCACTTTTAAAAAAAACACATAGACTCTTACGTAATCACTATGTTGAAGAAACAAGTTTCTTTTTTGTATTCTTTTTGACTTTTAAATTCTATGTTTCTATGTGTTTTATATATTTTATCCAAGTTTCAAATTATTCATGCAACTGGTAAAAGTTAATAGCATTCCTGCTCCAAAATTTATCCTGATCTCCTTTAGAGAATTTTGAAAAATACTGTTCGGCAATGTCACAAGAATCGGCATAAGAAGCTGCCAATAAACTCACAGGCCAATCACTGCCAAACATTAGGCGATCAATTCCAAATGCTTCTGTCACGACATCTAAACAATACGTAAAATCTGTTACTGTCCAATTGTTCCAATCGGCTTCAGTTACTAAACCAGAAACTTTACACATTACATTTGGATATTTTGCAATAGCTTTTATACCCTTTTCCCATTCATTAAATTCTTTATTTTTAAAATCCGGTTTCGCCAGATGATCTATAACAAAATTTTGGTTCGGAAACCTTTCGACAAGTTTTGCTGCATTTTCCAAATGTTTTGGAAAAATCAAAATGTCGTAGGTAAACTTGTATTTTTCTAATTTCGAAATTCCTTTTAAAAACTTCTCAGACAACATAAAATCAAGATCTTCTTCAGCCTGGATAATGTGTCTGAATCCTTTTAGTTTTTTGTATTTATAGAAATATTCTAAACGTTCATCAATATTTTCGGCACATAAATCAACCCAACCTACTATTCCTTTAATAAAATCATTGTCTTTGGCAAGATCTAGCAGAAAACGTGTTTCTTTTTCACTTTGGTCGGCCTGTACTGCCACACAACCATCGACTTGATTTTCTATCAATAAAGGTTTTAAATCTGTAGGTAAAAAATCCTTTTGTATCACTTTCATTTCTTCGGTGATCCAGGCGTCTTTTACTGGATTGTATTTCCAAAAATGTTGATGACTATCTATTTTCATGCAAATCGAATATTTTATCCATCATCAGCCATTTTTCGCCCTCTTTTGCCCCAGGTAATGCCTTTTGGTATTTCCACATTAGTTCTTCCCATTTCTGAACCACAGGATTATTGGCATCCATTTCGCCTTTTCTTTCAAAAGTAAAAGTTTCATTAGCCTCAATAATCATAAACAATCTGTTGCCTACACAATAGATTTCAAGATTTTCAATTCCGGAATTAACGATGCTTTCTGTAATCTCCGGCCAAATTTTTTCATGATACTTTTTGTATTCAGCCATTAATGTCGGGTCTTCATTTAAATCTAATGCAAGACAATATTTTTGAGTCACCATATTATTGTGGTTAAAATTGAAGGTTAAAAAACCTAAAACTATGATTATTGATAAAAAACTATTTGTCTTGAAATTTAATTAACTAGAATTCGGTGCGCATAATTATATTTAACACATAGAAACATAGCTTTGTTGCTTTAAAAAAGGCGCTTCACTTATTTAAAATACACATAGACTTCTATGTGCTAGAAATGTATTTCTATTTTACTTCTTTTTTTGAGACATAAAACCTATGTTTCTATGTGTTTAATATTTCTTTAATGAATTATACTCACAACGTTAATAGCACAATATTATCTCTTAAGTTCGGCAAAAACGAGCAAATCAACTAAATCGTTTTATATTTCCTGAAACGGCATTTTACTACAATTTCAAAAAAATAAAATTATTGCATAAATACCTTATATTTTACTTCAAAATTATCATTAATTAAGCTTTTATTATCTTAATAATTAATTTCATAAAAAAACACATAATATATAGCATTTTCTATATCGTGCACTAATTCAAAAAAAACATAAACTATTCTAGACCTATCAGCTCAAAAAACTAATTGGCTTTTTTAAATATATATAGATTAAAAAAAAGATTTTAGCTTTCCGGATCTTACGAATTATTTTTAATCAAAAAAGAACTTAAAAGACAATAGCAACTATTTGTATTGAAATATTATAATGAAGAAAATTCTTTAAACAAAGGCTTTTTTTCGATATTCCTTAGGAGTTGTTCCTATTAGTTTCTTGAACAACTTATTGAAGTTTGAGGCCGTTTTATAGCCACATTCGTAGGCAATTTCAGAAATCCCTAAATCAGTTTCTATTAAATACTTGCACGCATTTGAAACTCGTATTTCATTTAGATATTCTACAAAGGGTTTTTTAGTTTTTGCTTTAAACATTCTACAAAAAGAGGTAGGAGTTAAATTAGCAATTTTTGAAATTTCATCAAGAGATATATCCTCTTTATAATTCGATTTGACGTATTGAAAAACTTCGGCAAGTCGGTCGTTTTTATTTTCGTCACTAGCTGACACATAAGAATTATCATTGATATACCTTAGATCTTTACTTTTCGACAAGAGAAATAAAATTTCAATCAATCCCAAAACGACTTCGAATCCTTTCTTTTTGAGTAATTTTTCCATTTTTTTAGAAACCATAGCATTGGTTTGCCCCGATATAGACACTCCTTTTATGGCTTGAGAAAAAAACTTTTTAACATCTTGCGCTTCCGGTAATTCATAAAACGAGTTTCCAAAGAGGTCTCTGCTAAAATAAATTACAATCGCTTTTGCCTTTAAACTATTAATTCCTTTATAAAAAATTTCATCATTAAGCCAAACGTGCGGGATATCATCGCCCAGAAAAACCATATCACCAGATTCGAATGATTCTACGGCATTTCCGATAATTCTTTTCCCGTGACTTTCTAAAATGTAAACCAGCTCAAATTCCGGATGCGAATGAAAAGGCGACTGAAAAAAAGATTCTTCACGCGAGAATACAGAAAGCGATGTATTCGTATAAGAAGCAATGTTAGTCTTTACAATTTTCATTTTAAGAATAGTAATGATAATTAATAATTAAATAAGGATAAAATCGAATTAATCGCTTATTTTTTTTAGATATAATTTTAAATTTCCCAAAAAACAAAAATAACAAAAAATTCATATGACAATACTAAATCGTTTTACTAAGTTTGAAAAAACTAAAAACAAATACAAAAACGAATGATTAATTTTCAATTTTTCCTAAAAAAAGACTCGTTTTTTTTCTATGCTTTGCCTTGATTTATTGGCTAAGTACACAAAAAAATCAGGATAAAATTGAAGTATTTATCTAAAAAAATAACTGTCGTTAATTAGGCAGAGATTTCTCAAAAAACAATTTAAAATAATTGCAAATAAAATAAAGAAGGGCCATTTTTTTAAAATGAAACCTTTCATTAATACCATGCAATTCGTCATTTTTTACTTCTAATATTTTAATTGCCAATAAAGTTTCAATTAAAATAATGAGATAAAATTGAAAAAACTAAAACTAAAAACATGAAAAAAGGCCTTCTAATTTTCTTCATTGCTTTGTGCACAAAGTCAATTTCTCAAACCAAAACTACCGGAAATGTAGTCGAATATTTTGGAAAAGAAAAAATTACTACAACTGCTGAGGGTACAGTTTTGCACAATTTTATTACCGGTTATACTCTTGCAACCGACAAAAGATCCGGCACACTTTTTAACGGACAAGATGCGGTTGCGTGGCAATACGCCGTTGGAAAATTCGTAAATCCGAATAAACAAAAAGGAGATTGGCAACCTATAAAAGTAGATTCGGTTGGGGTTTTCAGCGGAAAAGAAATGAAATCGGCTTTTTTATTTACCGAATACAAGGCTTCAAAAGGACAAATTGTACTTTTGGAAACCACTGGCGGAACGCGAACATACATAAACGGTTTTCCGCACGAAGGCGATCATTATGATTTTGGATATACTCTGATTCCGTTTAAGCTTCACAAAGGCATCAACGAATTTGTTTATACAAAAGGGCGCTTTGGTCGCGTGAAATCGAAAATTATAGTGCCTTCAAAAAGCATTCAGTTTACCAAACGCGATTTAACTCTTCCGGATGTAATTAATGGTGAAAAAGACGAAAAATGGGCTTCGATTCGTGTTATCAATGCAACCGAAAAAGACCTGAAAAACCTTGTAATCACAGCAAAATTATCTAGTGGAGAAGCGACAACTTATACAACAGATGACATCATGCCGCTGTTTGTTAGAAAGGTAAAATTTAAAGTTCCGGCAGCAAAAGCAAACTATTCAGGCGAACTAACAATAGAACTTACGCTTACTGATAAAAGCGGAAAAGTAATTGACAAAACAAAATTCCCAATTCAGCAACGCTCAGCAACCATTCATCATGAACGCACTTTTTTAAGTAAGGTCGATAATAGTGTGCAATATTATAGCATTGCTCCCGCATTAGGAACTGGACAAAAAGCTTTAATTCTTTCGGTTCATGGTGCTTCTGTAGAGGCACGTAACCAAGCAAGAGCTTACAAACAAAAAGACTGGGCGCATATTGTTGCCGCTACAAATCGTCGTCCTTTTGGATTTAATTGGGAAGATTGGGGACGAATTGATGCACTCGAAGTTCTTGCCGAGGCCAAAAAAGTATTCAATACCATTCCGGAACAAACGTACTTAACTGGTCATTCGATGGGCGGTCACGGAACCTGGTTTTTAGGAACCACTTATCCTGATAAATTTGCTGCAATTGCTCCTTGCGCCTCTTATCCGGATATCTCAACTTATGGCTCTGACAAAGGCGACGAAATGCACGATATTTTTAAAGCTTATGCATCTATCAAGCGTTCGGCTAATTCTGGCCGAGTTAAAAGCTTGGTACAAAACCTAAAGCAATCTGGCGTTTATATACTTCACGGTGATGCCGATTCGACTGTGCCAATTTCGCAAGTAAGAGAAATGCGTCAAATTCTAGGTACTTTTCATCCTAACTTTTGTTATTACGAATATCCGGGCGGAGAACATTGGTATGGAGATCACTCTGTAGATTGGTTCCCTATTTTCGAATTCTTCAAACGTCAAACCATTCCTGCGAATAAACAAGTCAAAGAAATCGATTTTCATACCGCTACTCCCGCAGTTTCTGCAACCGATTATTGGTTAAAATTACAACAGCAAATTCGTCCATTTGACTTTTCTAACATTAATGCAAAACTGGATAAACAGCAAATTACCGTTAAAACAGAAAATGTTTCGATTATGGAAATTGATTTGCCTTCATTAGATCTTAAAGGAGAAGTTACCATCATTATCAACGATCAAACCTTAAAAACGACTTCTGACAAGAAAGCTATTTTGGCTCTAAAAGAAGGAAAATGGGGATTCATTGATGCTATAAATACAACCGAAAAATACGCAGAACGTCAAGGCGGATTTAAGTTTGCTTTTAACAATAATGTTGTTTTTGTTTACGCTACAGCAGGTTCGGCTTCAGAGCGCGAATGGTATTTGAACAGAGCCCGTTTTGATGCCGAAACTTTTTTATATAAAGGAAACGGAAGTATCGATGTGATTGCCGACACTGAATTTTCATTAGACAAATATAAAGATCGAAATGTGGTGCTTTACGGAAATGCGTCTAACAATCGTGCATGGAAATTATTATTAGAAAACGCTCCTATTCAAATTGATAATCAACAAATAAAAGTTGGCGACAAAGTATTAAAAGGAAATGATCTGGCTGCCTATTTTATTTTACCAAGAAAAGACAGTAAAACAGCTCTTGTGGGTGTTGTGGCCGGAACTTCTGAAAAAGGAATGAAAGCAACTTGGGCTAACAATTACATTTCAGGAATTACTGGTTTTCCTGATGTCATGATTTTTAAAGCCGATTTACTTTTGAATGGTTTGCCAAATATGAAAGTAAGTGGCTTCTTTGATAACAACTGGTCTCCTAAAACATTAGAATTCAATCTGTAATAATAAAAAATAAGGCCCTAAAAATGGTAAAATCGTAATTTAATACTCCAAACAGAGTGTTTAACATTAATTTACTAATACGATTTAGCACTTCAACAAAAAACAATTACTTTTAACACAAAAAGATCGAAATTCAAACAAACAATATTGGTTTACAAACAAAAAATCAAGCTTTTAACAACCAATAATAAAAGAATAAAAGTAAAAGATGGAAAAAAGATTTGCAATAGCTATGGATGTTGGCGGTTCTCATATTACTTCTGCAATTGTTGATCTAAGTGAAATGAAAGTCTTTAAAGAATCCGTTTTTAAGGTTTCTTTTAATTCTAATTTACCAACCGCAGAAGTAATGGATTTTTGGGAAAATGCCATTCGGACTTTATTAGAAAAATCAGAAGTTGGTAAATTATCCGGAATAGCAATGGCTGTGCCGGGACCTTTTGATTATGAAGATGGAACTTGTTGGATTAAAGATCAGGACAAATACGATAATTTCTACGGACTTAATATCAAAGATTTATTGAGAGAACGTTTTGATTTTGATCTGGATTTTCCAATTGTTTTTGAAAATGATGCTAAAAGTTTCGGAAAAGGTGAAGTTTATAAAAACATGGAAAATCTTCCGAAAAATGTAATGGCTATTACTTTGGGTACGGGACTTGGTGCCTGCTTTATCGAAAACGGAAAAATTGTAAGTACAGGTATTACCGTTCCAAAAAATGGTGAAATATGGGATCTTCCATACAAAAATGGCATGGCTGAAGATGCTGTTTCATTGAGAGGTTTGCTCTCTAATTATAAAAGCCTAAGCGGCATTCAAGCAAATAATGGACTCGAATTATACATTTTAGCTATAAACGGGAACAAAAAAGCCTTAGAAGCTTTTAATTTATTTGGAGAAGATTTGGCAGAGATTATTCTTCCGTGGTTAAAAAGCTTTAATGCTAATATGCTTGTTATTGGAGGAAAAGTAGCGAATGCCGGAGATTTATTTTTGAATTCTTTTAGAGAAAAAGCAAAACAATCAGGAATTGAAATTGAACTAATACTCTCAACAGATAATGAAACTACTGCTTTATTAGGAGCTGCAAGTTTACTTTATGAGGCTTAAAATAAATGATATGACAAATCGTAGAAATTTTCTAAAAAAAACAGCAATGGCATCAGCTGCTGTTGCTTTTGGTTCTTTTGCAGGACGAGCAGAAGAACTTAAAGAACAAAACGAACTTCCTGACGGAAAGGTGCGCAAACCAATTGTACTTTCGACATGGCGTTTTGGCTTGCAAGCTAATGAAGCTGCCTGGGAAGTATTAAAAAATGGCGGTCGTGCTTTAGACGCTGTAGAAGCGGGTGTAAAAGTTCCTGAGGCTGACCCAAAGGAAAGAAGTGTTGGTTATGGCGGAAGACCTGACAGAGACGGACGAGTAACATTAGACGCTTGCATCATGGACGAAATGTCTAATATTGGTTCTGTAGGTTGTCTGGAATTTATAAAACACCCTATTTCTGTTGCGCGCGCCGTGATGGAAAAAACACCTCACGTTATGCTTGTAGGCGATGGAGCGTTGCAATTTGCGTTATCGCAAGGTTTTCCTAAAGAAAATTTATTGGTTCCAGATTCTGAAAGAGAATGGAAAGAATGGCTAAAAACATCTGAATATAAACCAATTGCTAATATCGAAAACCACGATACGATTGGAATGATTGCTCTGGATGCAGCAGGAAATCTATCGGGTGCCTGCACAACTAGCGGAATGGCTTTTAAAATGCACGGACGTTTAGGCGACTCTCCTATTATTGGAGCTGGTTTATATGTTGATAACGAAATTGGAGCTGCAACCGCAACAGGTCATGGCGAAGAAGTAATTAGAATTGCCGGCTGCCATTTGGTTGTTGAATTAATGCGTCAAGGAAGATCGCCTCAAAAAGCTTGTGAAGAAGCTGTTTTAAGAGTGGTAAAACTGATGAAAAACAGAAAAAAAGACTTAAAAGATATTCAAGTTGGGTTTATTGCACTGAATAAAAAAGGCGATTACGGTTCTTATTGCGTTCAGAGCGGTTTTAACTACGCAGTGTATGACGAAACCGGAAATCGTTTAATCGATCCCGATTTTTATATCAAATAATGAACTATCAAAACCAAAAAAAAAGACTTAACAAGAAACCAAAATGAAAAATAAAATCCAGTTACTGTTTACAGCATTGGTTTGTGCCAGTGCATTTTCGCTGCATGCTCAAGGCGATTTTAGCATGGAAGCCAACAAATCTGAAGAAGCAGGATATATCGCTCCAAAAGATCCGTTAGTAAAAGCAAATTTAGAGAAATGGCAAGGCTACAAATTTGGTGTATTAATTCATATGGGACTTTATACCCAATTAGGAACAGTAGAATCCTGGGGATTGGCTCCTGAAGACTGGGTTACCAGAGATGGTTATGACGATTATTACAAATACGCGACTGATTACAGAAATACCAAATACAAATTGAACCCTATGAATCTAAATTCAGAAAAGTGGGCGAAAATGTTCAAGAATGCAGGTGCAAAATACATGATATTTACCTCTAAACATCATGATGGTTTTTGTATGTATGATTCAAAATTTACCGATTTTAAAATTACAAATCCTGAATTGCCTTACGCTAAAAATGCAAAAGCCGACGTTTTAAAAGATGTTCTCGATGCTTCCAGAAAAGAAGGATTGGCTGTAGGAGTTTATTACTCTAAACCGGACTGGACTACTCAAAACTTTTGGTGGTCATATTATCCTCCAAAGGACAGAAATCCAACTTATGACATTACTAAATATCCTGCAAGATGGAAAAGTTATGTCGAATATACTCAAAATCAGTTAAATGAATTGACTACAAATTATGGTAAGGTTGATATTCTATGGCTTGACGGTTGCTGGGTTCGACCACTTTCAAGCATTAATAAAAAGGTAGAAGAGTTTTGTAAATATCCATATGACATGGATATTGATATGAAATTAATCTCTGAAACTGCTCGTAAAAAGCAACCTGGAATGCTTGTTGTCGATCGTTGGGTTCCTAGCGAATACGAGAACTATTTAACACCTGAGCAAAAAACTCCAGAGAAACCTTTAACGGTGCCTTGGGAAAGCTGTATTACTCTTGGCGGTGCGTGGGGATGGGTTGCAAATGATCACTACAAATCATCTAAAGAAGTGGTACAATTAATGACGAGCATTGTAGTAAAAGGAGGAAATTTACTGCTTGGTGTAGGTCCTGATGCCAAAGGAGAATTTGATCCAAAAATTGAAACAACTTTGGCCGGCGTTGGTAAATGGTTAACAGCAAATGGAGAAGCGATTTATGATACTAAACCAGTTGCTCCTTACTTAGATGGAAAAGTAGGTTACACTCAAAAAGCAAATGCTATTTACGGTATTTATATGCCTGGAAAAGACGAAAAAGAACTACCGGCAACAATCACAATTAAAACGGATAAAAAAGGCAGTTTAAAAGCTTCCTTATTGGGGACAAAACAAAAATTGACCAGTAAAAAAGTCGATGGAGGAATTATCGTTACGATTCCGCAAGAACTAAGAACTACTTTAGCAAGTCAGGAAGCTGTCGTAATTAAAGTGAGTTAGTAATACGAAGAAAGAAGATATTAAAATAAGAAAAATGAAAAAGCAATTAATAACAATTTTGGGATGTTTGACCTTTTTCTCGGTGACCGCTCAAAAAGTAAGCGCTCCTGCACCTTACGGAGCCTTGCCAACTGAAGCACAATTGCGCTGGCAGGAAACAGAACAGTATGTTTTAGTTCATTTTACACCAACAACATTTCAAAACAAAGAATGGGGATATGGCGATGCTGATCCTAAAATTTTTAATCCAAAAAAATTCGACGCCAATCAAATTGTAAACGCTGCAAAAGCTGGTGGATTTAAAGGTGTCATTTTTGTTGCCAAACACCACGATGGATTTTGTTTATGGCCAACCAAAACAACGGCTTACAACATTAGCGCAAGCCCGTTTCGTGATGGAAAAGGTGATATGGTAAAAGAATTTGAAGTTGCAGTACGCAAAGCGGGACTGAAATTTGGTCTTTATTGCTCGCCTTGGGATCGAAATAATGAAGATTATGGTAAACCAGAATATGTAGAAAAATACCGAAATCAGTTAAGAGAATTGTACACCAACTATGGGAAATTATTTATTACCTGGTTTGATGGTGCCAATGGTGGCGATGGCTATTATGGCGGTAAACGAGAAAATAGAAATATAGATCGTGCTACTTATTATGATTGGGATAAAACGTGGGCGATTTCTAAAGAATTACAACCCGAAGCTGTTATTTTCTCAGATAATGGCGAAGTACGCTGGGTGGGTAACGAAAGAGGTTTTGCTGACGAAACTTCTTGGGCTACTTTTACTCCTGAACCAATTGCCGGAAAAACGGTTGCTGTTCCCGGAGAAACTAATTACGAAAAAGCACAAGGCGGAACCCGAAATGGCAAATACTGGAAGCCTGCAGAGTGTGATGTTCCGCTTAGAGACGGTTGGTTCTATCATGCAGATCAGGATGATAAAGTAAAATCAGTTTCGGAGTTATTTGAAATCTATTGCAAATCTGTAGGAAGAGGAGCTTGTATGGATATCGGTATTGCACCAAATACGGATGGTTTATTACACAATAATGACGTTAAAGCGTTGAAAGATTTTGGAGATTTCCTAAAACAAACGTTCTCTAATAACCTTGCAGAATCTGCTGTGATTACTGCTTCGGAAATTCGAGGTGAAAATCAAATATTTTACGGAACTAAAAATCTAACTGATAACGATCGTTACTCCTATTGGGCCACAAGCGATGAGGTAAAAAAAGCTTCAGTAATTTTAGAATGGGACAAAGAGCATACGTTTAACATCATTCGCCTTAGAGAAAATATCAAATTGGGACAACGTATTGAAAAAGTCGAAATTGATGCTTTTATGAATGGAAAATGGAAAAAAATAAGCGAGGCTACCAGTATTGGTGCCAACAGACTGGTGCGCTTACCAAATTATATCTCAACTTCAAAATTGAGAATTCGTATCGTAGAATCGCCTGTTTCTATTGCTTTAAGTGATATTGGTGTATTTAAAGAACCGGAACAATTGGCTGTACCAAAAATTAAAAGAAGCAAAGACGGAATGGTTTCGATTGTAACCGAATCAGCTGTAAATCAAATTCATTATACAACTGACGGAACTGAACCAACCTTAAAATCTCCTGTTTATCAAGCGCCTTTTACCTTCTTAAATTCTGGTGAAATAAAAGCGAAATCATTTGGTGCTGATATGAAATCGAGTGAAACTGCCATACAATCATTTAATGTTTCAAAAAAAGACTGGAAAATAGCTGCTGTTACTTTTGAGAATCCAGAAAAAGGAATATCATTAAATGCAATCGATGAAAATGCCGAAACCGTTTGGAGCACTATAGATAGTTCTCTTGCAATAGCTTTTCCTCAATCCATAACAATTGATATGAATCAGGAAATGACTATTGCTTCCGTATCTTATTTACCTCGTAAAAACGGAACGGGTGGAATTGTAAAAAATTACGAATGGCAAGTAAGTACAGATAATCAAAATTGGATAACTGTTGCCGAGGGTGAATTTGCAAATATCAAAAGTAATCCTGTTGAGCAAAACATTACATTAAAAACAGCAACAAAAGCGAGATATATCAAGTTTATTGGTAAAAGCAGTATAGAAGGAAATTATGTTTCTGTTGCCGAATTGGGTGTAAAAACTGTAAAATAAGAGGATAGGGTTTAGTTTTTATCGCTTATAACGAAACCCGACAAGTTTTTGAAACCTGTCGGGTTTTCTATAAGGTAAAGATAAAACACAGCTTTAATCCCACAAAAAAAGGAGTTAATTCAATCGAATTAACTCCTTTTTTTATAACCTATTCTTTGATTCTAATTTTGAATCACTTTTAATGTTGTTCCATTTACAAAACTATCATGCGAGATAAAGAAACTATTCAAAGGTTTTCCGTTTATTTGAATTTCTCTGATTTTTCCATCTGTATTTACTTCTCGTTCAATTACAATATTGTCTTTTTTATAATATCTGGAATCTAATTTAATCGTTACTTTATCAAACATTGGTGTTGTAATAGTATAGATTGGTTCTCCTGGAGATATTGGATAAATTCCCATCATAGAATATACTAACCAAGCCGACATGGTTCCTGTATCGTCATTTCCGGGTAATCCTTTTGGTTCATTTTTAAAATATTCTCTCACCAATTTCTTCACCATTTCCTGACTTTTCCATTCTTCTCCTTTTATGTAATTAAACAAATAAGGATAGGCAATATCCGGCTCGTTTGCCATATCAAATTGTTTGATGTCAAAAACTTTTTGCAATTGATCTGAAAAAGGTTTATCGCCTCCCATTAATTTTATCAATCCTTTCATATCATGCGGTACCATAAAAGCATATTGCCAAGCATTTCCTTCTATAAAACCAACATTTTCCTGAAAATTAGCTCCTGCATTAGGATCAAAAGGTTCATACCACTTTCCGTCTGCTGTTCGTGGTCGAAGTAATTTTAAATCTTTATCAAATAATTTTTGATACGATAATGATCGTTTAGAAAAACGCTTAAAATCTTCTTTTTCACCTAAGGCTTTTGCCAAAAGTGAAATCGCATAATCTGATGCATTATACTCTTCTGTAGTCGAAACTGAACCATGATAATTGGTTGATAAATACCCTTTTTGAATGTATTCTTTAAGCCCGGGACGCAACGGATTATCTTCAATTTGATCTGCACCTTTTAACATTGCATGGTAAGCTTTGTAAATATCAAAATCCTGAATTCCTTTTAAGCACGCGTCTACTATAACTATACTTGCCGGATCTCCAACCATTGTAAATGTTTCGGTTGAATTTAATTCCCATTTTGGCAACCAGCCGTTTTCATCGTACATTTCTAACATGCTTTTTATCATATCAGATTGCTGTTTAGGATACACTAAAGATGTTAAAGGATGCATATTTCGATAGGTATCCCATAACGAAAATACTGTATAACGCGTATCATAGGTTCGTCCAATCTTGGTTCTTTTTATTTTGGGGTATTCGCCATTTAAATCATTTAATGTATTTGGGTGAATTAAAGTGTGATACAACGCCGTATAAAAAATAACCTTATCCTGATACGACCCACCTTCTACCAAAATTTTAGACAGCTCTTCGTTCCATTCGTTAAATGTTTCTTTGTAAACATCATCAAATGATTTATAACCTGTTTCTTTTTCCAGATTCTCGCGGGCATTTTCGATACTTACATACGAGATTCCAATTTTAACTTCGACTGTTTCTTTTTTATCAAAATTATACGAAAAATAAGTTCCAATGCTGTCTCCAACAACGGTTTTAACTGTATTTTTCATTATTCGGGTTTTACCATTATAGCCCATCCATTGTGCTTCAACACCTTTATATTTTGTTGTATTTTTCCATACGCCAAAATGGTCTGCCGGTCTTGAAAATTTAGCAACGAAATAAACCGGATAAGCATCTTCTGGACTATTGTAACAAAATGATCCAACAGAACGCATTCCTTCTATTTCTGTAGACGAAACTACTTTTACCATTGCACCTTCTTCATTTGTTAATCCTAAACCAAGATTCAATAAAATATTAGATTGCCCTTTTGGGAAAGTAAATCTACTTACTCCCACTCTTTTTGAAGCTGTAAATTCTCCTTTAACCTTATATTTATCAAGATCTACACTATAATAAGCCGTTTTAGCAACTTCTTTAGAATAAGTAGATCCATATTTTAAATGATCGATTTCAACTGCTCCTGTTGTTGGCATTAACAAAATAACACCTAAATCCGGACAACCAACGCCACTTAAATTTACCTGACTGAATCCGGTTAAAAATTTATTTTCATTGACATAAGGATTTGACAACCATTGGCTGTCTTTTTCTAACGGATTTTGAGGTCCCGCCACATTAAACGGACTAATACTTGCCATTCCTCTTGGTGCAATTGGCCCCGGAAAAGTAGCTCCGTAATTGGAAGTTCCAATAAGCGGATTTACAAAATCAGCCGGCTGTTGTGCAAAAGTAATTATGCTAAAAAACAGCATGCTCAAAAAACATGCTGCTTGTATTGTTATTCTGTTACTAAAAATCATTTTTAATCTTCTATCTGTTAATGGCTTCAATCTTTAAAGTCCACGCTTCTTTACAAGGTAAATTATTTACTAAACTTTCCGGAATTGCAACTTTAAATCCTTCGGCTAATTTCGTCCATTTTAATGGTTTATTAAAACCTAACATCGATATTTTTGTTCCTTTTTTTGGATTGATTGATTTTACAACAACTTCTGAAGGAATTTTCTGTTCTCCGTCTTTAGCCAAATAAAACAAGAACACGTTTCCTGCCTTATTTTGAGTCATGCAAATATTGTTTTCTTTATATGGCGCAATTGGTTTTGTATTATAAATTGCAGTACTATTTACTTTCATCCAATCTCCGTAAGCTGCCAATAAATCATAAGCGCCTTGTTGCCATTCACCTTCCGGACTTGGAGCAACATTCAACAATAAATTTCCGCCTTTTGCTACTACATCAATAAGCATATGAATTCCTTCTCTGCCTGTTAAATATTTAGCATCAGGAGTATACGACCATCCACCGCCTGATGTAATGCAAGACTCCCAAGGATAAGGTAACGTTTTTTCGGGAACACGGTTTTCAGGAGTTAAATAGTTCTGGTTTTTTCCGTGAACTGCTCGGTCTACCACAATTAATCCTGGTTGTTTTTGGCGTGCTTTTACAACCAATTCGTCCATTTTTACATCTTGGTCAACAACTCTGTGTTTTATAAATCCATTTTTAGAAGTATTTTCTGCAAACTTCTCTTTATAATTTTCATCGATATTTTGTTGGTCTCTTTTTTTAACCCATCCACCGTCTAACCATAAAATATCAACTTTGCCGTAATCAGTCAATAATTCTAAAATTTGGTTGTGCGTAAAGTCAACATACTTTTGCCATTTTTCAGGATAAAGCGACGGATCATAATTTACGTTTCTGTCAAAAGGTGGAAAATAAGGATCCCAATAGTTCTCGTTATGCCAATCTGGTTTAGAAAAATAGGCACCAACTGATAAATTTTCTTTTCTAAAAGCATTAAAAACTTCTTTTGCAATATTTGATTTTGGATTACTGCTAAAAGCACATGCTGCGTCTGTTACTTTATAATCTGTATATTTTGAATCGAACATCGAAAATCCGTCATGATGTTTTGTCGTAAAAACCATGTACTTCATTCCGGCGGTTTTTGCTGCTTTTGCCCATTTTTCAGGATCAAATTTCACGGGATTGAATGATTTTTTCAAACCTTCATACTCTTTTACGTATTGGTTGTAATTATTAGGATTACTTCCTTTTTTACGTTCGCACCATCCGTAATCTTCTGGACAAATCGACCACGATTCTACGATTCCCCATTGGCTGTAAGTTCCCCAGTGCATCAATAATCCAAACTTTTTGCCTTGCCACTCGTCTAAGTTTTTCAATACGACCGGATCTGTTTCCGGCACATACCGTTCATCTTCATAAATGGCTTGCGAAAACATTTGAACTGAAAATAAAATTGCAATTATGAATATTCCTCTTTTCATAGTTAGTTTATTTTTTGGTTTTTGATTTTGGTTTTTGTTTTTTTTTAAAACACATAGAGACATAGTTTTTTATGGCTTAAAAAAAGGCGTTTCACTTGTCTTAATGCACATAGATACTTTTTTTTGTCATCTCAGGGAACGAGGAATGACAAAAAATGCGTTTTATCTAAATAAGTACAACACATGCTAACGATTCGGAATCAGGACTATGTGTGAGAAACTAGTTTCTTTTTATATTTTTCTTATTCATTACTAAATATAAATCTATGTCTCTATGTGTTTAAAATAAATACACTCAACAATTTTAATTCACTAAAATCTCATCGACAAACAACCATGAACTTTCGCCTTTTGGGCTCTTTTTTAAGTTGGTTGCAATTACTTTTACAAATCTTACATTTTGCTTTTCGAAGTTGATTTTAAAATCTTTCAACTCAGAATTTACATTCTTCGCATACGGACGTATTATTTTGCCAACTTCCTTATAATGAATACTGTCGTTTGACACTAAAACTTTTACTTGTGTTGGAAAGTTAATTCCTGCTCCTTGACTTTCTAAAGTTCCAATGGCTACTTGCGATATACCTTGCTCTTTTTCAAGGTCAATTACAACTTCCATATCATTGACTAACCAAGCTTGCCATTGACCATCGTGAAAGTTTTTTGATCCTCGAATAGTGTTTACCATTCCAAAAAGTCCATCTCCTTTATAATTGTCATTATATGGCGTTAGATATTTTACTTTATGACCCACGGCTTTATGAAACACGATTGTATCTGTAAATGTTTTTCCAACTGGTTTATCATTTTGAAACAACGATGCTTTTAGAACTGTTGTTCCTGTAAACTGAATTGGGTTTGTATATTTTACAGCATTATTATCTATACTTTTATCTCCCAGAACATAACGAATATCCGGATTTGGGAACTCGTTTTTTAAGGTAACATTAATCACTTTTTTAGCTAAATCTGCTGTAGATGAAGCCGAAACTAAATAAGCACTTTTTGAATAATTGATTCCTAAATAATCATATCTTTTTAATAAAGAAGGTAATCTGGAGGTAAAACTATTCCAATTGCGATTTTCTTTTGAACTCCATAAAACCTCTGACAAAGCTGCTAATCTTGGGAAAATCATGTACTCTGAAGCTTGTGGACTTGTTAGAAATTCTGCCCATAAATTGGCCTGTCCGCCTAAAACATGGCTGGCTTCTTGTGGTGTCATTGCCTCAACAACGGGATCGAATTCGTACACTTTATTTAGCGGATTATAGGCATCAAAAGCCAAAGGTTCTTCGTTTTGAGGTCCTTGATAAAAGTTAAAATAACAAGGTGACTCCGGCGACATAATTACGTCGTGACCTTGCTTTGCTGCTTCGGTTCCTCCTTTTGTTCCTCTCCAACTCATTACTGTTGCTTCTGGAGCTAAACCACCTTCTAATATTTCGTCCCAGCCAATTATTTTTTTGCCTTTAGAATTGATGTATTTTTCCATTCTTTTTACAAAATAGCTCTGCAATTCATGAACATTTTTTAAGCCATGTTCTTTCATTCTTTTTTGACAATGCGGACATTTCTCCCAATTGGTTTTGGTTGCTTCATCACCACCAATATGAATGTATTTTGATGGAAAAATATTTATAACTTCATCAATTACATTTTCTAAAAACTCGAATGTTGTTTCTTTTCCTGCACAATAAATATCTGTAATGGGCCATAATCCGCCTGATGGAACTCCAATTCTTTGATTAAAACATGCTAATTCTGGATAAGCCGCTATTGCAGAGCTTACGTGTGCCGGCATTTCAATCTCCGGAATGATTTCGATGTTTTTTGCGGCTGCGTATTTTACAATTTCTTTTAATTCTTCTTGTGTCAAAAAGCCTCCGTAAGTTCCTTTTTCATCAGGATTTGTAACAAGCCTTGCGTTCCAGGCAGCATTTTCCTGATCGACTCTCCAAGCTCCAACTTCGGTTAATTTTGGATATTTTTTAATCTCAATTCTCCAACCTTGGTCGTCTACTAAATGCAAATGCAACACATTCATCTTTAACATTGCCAAACGATCGATGGTTTGAATTACGTAGCTTTTATCAAAAAAATGACGCGATAAATCTAACATTAATCCTCTCCATTGAAAACGTGGTTCATCTGTAATGGTCACATTCGGAATTTCCCATTTTGCTACTGTTTGAGTAGTTTTACTTTCAATAGCCTCAGGAAGTAATTGTCTAATGGTTTCTAAACCGTAGATAAAACCTGCATTTCCGTTTGCTGTAACGGTAATACTATTGTTGTTTACTTCTAATTTATAAGCTTCTTTATGAAGATTTGAATCGACTTTAAATTGAATATAATTGCGTTGTGGCACTTTTGCTCCTAAAATCGGGCGCCAGCCTGCAGCTGCACCAAACTTGTTAATTAAGGCGTTCGAGATATATTTCTGAAAATCTGTAGTAGCAACAAAAACGGTATTTTTAGAAAACTCAAAACTTCCTGTTTGAATCAATAATTGATTTGGTTTTGGGATTATCTGAATGTCTTTGTCTGTAAAAACTTTCTTCTGACTATAACCCGAACTTAAAACTGCTAAGAAGATTAAGACGAATAAGGGTTTTAATGTTCTCATAATTATTATTTTAAAGATGGTGTTATTTTAAATTGATATTGATAATTTTTATCTTTTAATAGATATTTTTCCATTGGCCAAGCTTGCCAACTGTCTATTCCGCCAACTCCCATTTGTTTAGAATCGATTTTTAAACTGGTTAAATCTCTTTCTTTCAATTCGGCTGCGTGTCTTTGGTCTTTTTCGAGTCCGTCGTCTAAATCTTCATTAAAAAAATGAAGGGCAGTAATTGCTAATAAACTATCGGATATTACGGTTAATTTCAATTGATTTCCAGATAATTCTAAGAAACGTACCTCTGTTTTATTTCCTGTTTCCTGCGGACGAATGTATGGATAGTATTGCTCTGAAACTGTTTGCGTGTAAAGTCCCACTTTCGAACTGTAATTTCTGTCGACATAGTTTTCATGCGGGCCACGTCCATAATATTTCATATTGCTAAAATCTTTTGGAACAATTACTTCCATACCAAATCTTGGTAACATTGGCGTTTCAATTGCTTTATCAATATTTAATTCTTCTTTTACAAGCAATTCTCCGTTGCTATTAATTTCATAATTCAATCCTAATTTTGCAAAAACCTGTGGTAAACTATAGGTCGCTTTTATTTGAATTTTATTGTCTTTCGTAGCAGTATAACTCCAATCTATAAGCACTGGATTTTCTGTAGCTGCTTTCCACGCTATTAAGTTTTTCTGAAAATTAGCTCCAAAATCATTATCATTTGGTGCTCTCCAAAAATTGGGACGCAATTGATATCCGTCTTTTATAATTGGTAGATTATTGAATGAATAACCACTAATAAATCCTGTTTTTTTGTCGAAAGTAATTTCGGCTTTATCACTTTTAAAAACGGTACTATTCGCTTTTTTCTCTACCGACATTTTTCCAGAACCTTCGATTTTTACATCGTTTTTCCAAGTTCCTTTATACGCCAATTGTTCTGTTGCGATTTCGAAACCTTTTGGTAAAAATGGTTCATCTTCTTTTAGCTGATAACTGATGTTTATAAAAGCTTCCTGAAAATTTTTATCGCCTAATTTAATTGGTAAAGTATATGTTTTAGACTTATTTGCAATGATTGCTAAATCTTGGATAGTTCCTGTTTCTTGTACAACTCCGTCTAAAATTAATTTCCAGTTTAAGGTTACATTACTCAAATCTTTAAACGAGAATTCATTGTATACTTTAATCGTTGCTGTTTCTTGATTTTCCCAAGATGTTAGAATATTTTGTTGTACATTTTTTACTTCAAATGCATGCGGATTTGGTTTTCTGTCTACTGTAAATACTCCGTTGTTTACAAAGTTGTTGTCGCTTTTAACATCTTTTGGTCCAAAATCTCCTCCGTATGCTAAAATTGTAGTTCCGTTATTTAGTTTTTTATAAACTGATTGATCGATCATATCCCAGATAAATCCGCCTTGAAAGTTTGGATATTTACGATACACATCCCAATAATCTTTAAAATTTCCCATCGAATTTCCCATTGCATGTGCATATTCACACTGAATGTAAGGTCTTGACGGATTTGGATTTGCCAAGATATATTCTTCCATTTTATTGGGCGAACTGTACATTGGATCGATAATATCAGAATCCCATTCAAATTTTAAATCTTTTCCGTCCCAAGCTCCCGCAGTTGCTCTTTCGTACTGAATTGGTCTTGATTTATCGCGGTTTTTTATCCACAAATATCCTCTATAAAAATTGTAACCGTTTCCGGCTTCGTTCCCCATACTCCAAATAATGATTGAGGTATGATTTTTATCTCTTTCGATCATTCGCTGCATACGCTGAAGGTGTGCCAACTCCCAATCTGGTTTATTGCCCAGTGTTTTGGTAATATCGTAACCCATTCCGTGCGATTCTATATTGGCTTCGTCGACAACATAAATTCCGTATTTATCACATAATTCGTAGAAATATTCATCATTTGGATAATGCGACATTCTTACAGCATTGATATTAAATTGTTTCATCAATTTAATATCTTCTTCCATTCTTTCTCTCGAAATTGTTTGTCCGGTTATTGGATCAACTTCATGACGGTTTACACCTTTTATGTAAATTGCTTTTCCATTTACTAAAAGCTGTCCGTCTTTTATTTCTACTTTTCTAAAACCAGTATTGTGATTAATTACTTCGACAACATTTCCTTTTTTATCTTTTAAAACAAAACTTACCTGATATAAATTCGGAATTTCGGCACTCCACTTTTTTGGGTTGTTTACTGCAAATTCAAATATTTGTTTTTCGCTTAAAGCGGAAATAACTTTTGAGGCAATAATCTTGTCACCATCCTTTAGCTGAACGTCTAAGGTATAATTGTCTTTTTTATCTAAATTGGAAAATTGAGTTGAAATTTTTAGTGTTCCGTTTACATAATTTGCATCTAAATCCGGAATAATTTCAAAGTCGTTTAAATGGGCTTTATTTCGGGCAACCAAATAAGAATCTCTGGTAATTCCGCTCATTCTCCACATGTCCTGACATTCTAAATACGAACCGTCATTCCATTTCATTACTTGCAGTACAATCGTGTTTTTACCGGTTTTTACATATTTATTCAGATTGAATTCTGACGGTAATTTTCCATCTTCACCATAACCTACGTAAACACCATTTACCCAAACGGTAAGGTTTGATTTTGCTGTACCAATATGCAGCAAAATATCTTTTCCTTCCCACGATTTATCGATTGTTATTTCTCTTCTATAAACTCCGGTTGGATTGTATTTTGTGGGTACAAACGGCGGATTTGGCGCCATTAAATAATCAAAATCGTAGGTTGTATTGACATATACCGGATATCCATAACCATTTACATCCCAACTTGCTGGAATTTTAAAATTATCCCACGCTTTATCATCAAAATTGGTTTTCTCGAAATCTTTTGGAAGTAAGGTTGGATTGTCAACATATTTAAATTTCCACGCTCCATTAATATCCAGATAATTTTTCGATTGCCTCCATTCGTTTTTGCCTGCTAATGTTTCATTTTCAAAAACATAATAAGCGGCGTGCATGGGTTCACGATTATCTTCATTGATTTTTTCGTTTTGCCAAAACGGAACTTTTTCCTGCGCATTTACAGTTAAAATCGAGGTTGCTAATAATGATAATATGGATATTGATTTTTTCATTCTTGGTTGGTTTACACTCTCTCTTGTTTTTTAAACACATAGAGACATAGATTTTAAAACTTAAAAAAAGGCGTTTCACTTACTATAAAACACATAGCTTTCTTATAGTAAGTTAAAAAACAAAATCTATATCTCTTTAAAGTAAAAATACACTGTTATTTTAAACTGGCTTTTGTTTCTTTTATAGTTTTAAAATTACTTTCAGATAAAGCATTTCCATCAAAGAATGAAACTCCTACTGCTCCATTTTCTTTGGCATACAAAATAGCTTCTTTTAGTTCTTTATCATTCTTTAAACCCGGAACGTAAATTCCAGTATTGATTTTAGTTTTCTTGTCTTTTAAATCGGCTACACCTTGTTTAGTTGCGTATCCAACCCAGTCAATTTCTTCATCATAAAAACTATTGTAAATCATTGGATACACTTGGTCAATATTCCATTTGTCCCAACGCTGACGTACCATATGATCTGCCATTTCAGGATATGGAAATACAGCAGCTGTTAAGTTTTTATTGTGTTTATGAGCAATTTCATAAGCATCATTAACCACTGCCTGAATGGCATTTAATCTAAAGTTTTTCCACTCCATATCGATCGAAGTGTTGTGACTTTCTTTTGGGTTTTTATGATGGATTTTTTCAAATGCTTTCACACATTCATCGCAGTAACAAAAGTCGAATTGAGGTAATTCTACATCTTGAACTAAGTTGTATTTTGGCAATAAGCTAATTGGTAAAAAGATGTCCGGAAAACGAATATAATCTAAGTGTACACTTTCGATTCCGTCTACTTTTGCCAATTCTTCAACTAATTTTAAAACGTGCTCTCTGGATTCTTTTCTGGTTGGACATAACCATTGGTAATAATCTACATATGGACGGGTATCAAAGCAGGATTTCCCTTCTTTGCTTACCTGATACCATTCTGGATGTTGCAATGCAATTGAATCGCCGGGCCTGTTCATTGCCATAATCCATGCATGTACTTTTAGTCCTTCTTTTGTGGCTAATGGTACTAGTCTTTTTAAAAGTTTTGGATCTGTTGAGGTATTTATAAGCACTTCATCAATTCCTCCGTCTTTGTATTTTTTAAATTCTTTTGTATAATCTGCATCTGATTTTTTGGCATCGGCTGTTGTCCATACTCCAAATTTAAAAGTGGTTTGTTCTTCTTTTTTAGTACATGAAAAAATAGTCAATGCTAATAAAAAAAGTAATAATTTTGGTAGTTTCATAGTGGTTTATTTTGTGGTTATTTTCCCATCCTGCCTTATTACATAGGTTGTGTTAGAGAATGGACTTTTTACTAAAATATTATATCCTGATGAATGGTTTTCTATTGTTGGTTTTAAAATTTTACCATCGACAATTATGCTTGTTTTGGTAAGATCTGCAATAGACTTCGCCCAGGTTTTGTGTTTTTCAAAATATCCTTTTTGGGCACGATATAAAGTATATAATTCCCATTTTACTTTTTCGTCCTGTGGAATTGTAAAGGTGTCTTTCTCCTCTTTGGAAGAGAAATAAACATAACCCCATTTTTCGGGTTCATGCATATTGATTACACCCATTGGCGACCAAACCCAATTGTACTCTGGTAAAAACTTTCCTTGGGCGTCTTTCTTTCGCTCGTAAGTTCCATTTTTAATACTATGCTGCCAGTTTACTCTTGAAAAATTGACTCTCCAAAATTTATCTACAGGAACATTTTGATCGAAAAATGTGGTTCTGTAAGCTGCCCACGGAATTGCCATTTCCAGAACCCAACCTTCATCTGTATCATTTGGATTGTTAAGTGTTCCGTTAACCTTTACAGCTGATTTTAATCCTGGAATATTCCAATCGTTTGCTACTACAATATCGCTTTCACGATATGGTTTTGTCAGGAACAAATCCCAAGCAGTATTTAGGGCGTTTATTTCTAATTCGTAATAGTTGAAGGTATCGTTGTCCGGATCGACAAAAACTTCAAAATCGTTGTTGTAAAAAATAATGGTATCGCGTTGCTTTAAGTTTGCCCAAACGTGCGGTTCTTCCATTTTTGCTAATATATAGAAATTGGTTTCGTCCCAAAGCATTTTTACTTTTGTAGCATACTTTGGTTTTACACCGTTTTCGATATCTTCAAAAAGGTCTGTCCAATCTGCTTTACTCCACGAAACATCAGATTCGTCTCCGTCAATTACAATTGGCGTTTTCGTTTTTGCGGCCACATATGTTTTGGGCACAACTGTTTTTTTTGACTGCGAATATCCAATTATCGAAATTAACCCTAAAGCAACTGTAAACCATTTAAGTTTTAAAACCATCTTTTTTCTATAAACTGTTATCTTTTGTAAACTGAATTACTTCGCTTAATTTACCAAATGCTATAGCAACAACTGTATCTGCTGCACCATAATAAACTGCCAATTTATCTTCTTCTGTATCATGCAATGCTGCACATGGGAAAACTACGTTTGGCACATCTCCAACCATTTCATAAAGTTCTGCTGGACCTAGTAAATAAGGTTGTGTTCTGTATTTTACCTGATCTGGCGCATCAACATCTAAAAGTGCTGAACCCATTGCATAACGGAAACCGTTGCAGGTATTGATAACTCCATGATAGATCATCAACCATCCTTCATTTGTTAAAATAGGAATTGGTCCTGCTCCAACTTTTGTACATTGCCAGGCACTATCTTCAAAAGGTGTTGGTTTCATTACTAAACGGTGTTCTCCCCAATATTTCATATCCGGACTGTAACTAATCCAAATATCTCCAAAAGGCGTATGTCCGTTATCACTTGGACGGCTTAACATAGCGTATTTTCCGTTTATTTTCTGCGGAAACAAAACTCCATTTCTATTGAAGGGTAAAAAAGCATTTTCGCATTGAAAAAATTCTTTAAAGTCAAATGTATATCCAATACCAATTGTTGGTCCGTTGTACCCGTTACACCAGGTAATCCAGTAACGATCTTCTATAAAAACAACACGAGGATCATATTTATAAGCCGATTCGATCATCTCAGTATTTCCTGACTGCATTACAATTGGTTCGTGATTGATGTCCCAATCGATCCCGTTTTTACTAAAACCGGCAAAAATATTCATTTGAACGGCTTTGTTATCGCATCTAAAAACACCCGCAAATCCATCTCCAAAAGGAACTACAGCACTATTAAAAATACTGTTTGATGATGGTATTGCATATCTTTCAATAATTGGATTTTCAGTGTATCTCCACATTACATCATTACTGTTTTCGGGTCTGTCTTGCCAAGGAATACTGCTCATTTTTTTTATTTTTTGTTTATTGTTTTTTATTTTTTCTGTGTCATTATTAACACACAGAAACATAGTTTTTAAAATTTAAAAAAGGGGTTTTGGTTAGTTCAAAAGATATAGCTATGTGTGGAAACTTTCTTTTGTAATTCTTCTTTTCTAATTGTAAAAATCTATGTTTCTATGCGTTTAATGCTTTAATTAATCTTCAATTCTTCTAACTTTATCCAGCCAAGTGAATTTTAAAATTATCATTGTTACTAAGAATACCAATAATGCTATAAAGGCTTTTGGATAATCTCTGATAACAAAATAAATTGGAAGCAATATCATACTTGACTGCCATACGATCCCAATCACACAATTTAGCATGTCTTTCCAGAAATCATTATTTTTTTCGAATGTAGGATCTTCTGCTTTTAATAAATTAGAAACTGGTTTCCACCAACCCCAAGGTCTTACGTTCGCGTAGAAAGATTTTAAAACTTCCATATCTGTTGGTTTGCTTAAGAAAGTTCCTAAAAGACAGCCCAATATTGAAAAACCAAATATTACCGGAAACAGGTAAATTGCCTGTACTTGTGCTAACTCATATAAAAATGATCCTTCGGCTAAACTTCCTTTGGCTTGACCTAAAGCAAATTGCAAAGAAGCAACGATTAATCCGGCAAACATTCCCCAGAAATAGCCCCATCCGTTAAAACGCCACCAAATCCATTTTAAGAAATTGGCCGCTACATAACCACCATATAAAGCACTTGTAATCCATAAGGTTAACGAGTTTATTGAGTCTGCAAAGAATCCCATAAAAACACCTAAACCAACAACTATGAACGAAGAAATTTGGCTCACTTTTATATAGTGTGCATTTGTTGCAACGGGTTTAAAATATTTTTTATAAATATCATTTACAATATAAGCGGGTCCTGCATTTACAAAAGCTGAAAACCCGGACATAAAAGCAGCTAATAAACCTGCTAGTAAAAGTCCTTTTATTCCAACAGGAAGGTATAAATTAACCACTTTAGGCATTAATAATTCCAAATCAGCTCCGGTTAAACCTGTGTTTGCGTTTAACTCTGGTGCTAAATTTATCAACGCAATTACCACAATTCCTGTTATTAATAAATATCTAGGAATAAATAAGATCAGGTTGGTAAAACCACTCATGTAAGCAGCTTCTTTTACAGATTTTGTAGATAGAATTCGTTGTAAATCGTAACTTGGTGTTGGTCCCGCAACGCTGGCAAAGAAACCTTTAAACAATGTCATTCCGATAAAAGCGCCAAACATTTTATATCCTTCAGAATCGATTAAGGCATTGAAGGTCTGAAATTTTTCGCTCCATTGTGTTTCGAATTGCCATCCGAAAAAAACATTTTTCCATTCTTCGGTAATAACTGAATTGATCTGAATATCTGTATAATTAATAAAAGCATAACCTGCAATCAGGACACTGGCAACAATCATAATTAAATATTGCACAACTTCTGTAGCAACTACAGAAAACATTCCGCCTTTTACAGTATAAATTGTAGTTAAAAATATGATTATTAAAGCGTAAGATCGCTCTGAGGTAAGTACAACTAAATCTCCGTAATGAAGGGCCAAATCCCAAGGAAGAATAATGGTTATAAATTTCCCGATTCCTTCAAAAAAGTAAGCGATGAAACCAATTGTAGAAATGATAGCAAAAATAGCCACAATAATATGTGATGCTTTTCCGGCTTTGTCGTTTCCAAATCGGGTTAAAATCCACTCAGAACCCGTCATCACTTTAGATCTTCTAATCCAAACTGCGAGGAACATCATTACAAAAATCTGGTTCCAAATGGGCCAAAGCCACATAAACATGAAACTTTTTACTCCATATAAAAACAATACTCCAATCATCCATGAAGTTCCTGAAACGTCAAACATTCCTGATCCGTTGCTCAATCCTAAAAAATACCATTTGATTGTTTTTCCGCCAAGGAAATAATCATCTAAGCCTTTTGATGCTTTTCTTGAAATCCAAATTCCTATTCCTACTGATAGCACAATATAGGCTACGATGATTGATACGTCAATGATATCCATTAATTTTAATATTTGTTTATTAGTTAGTTAAATAGTAATTTATGCTTTTAGTACTTTTCTTCGGTTAGCAGCAAAGCCAAAAATCCTCTCATTTTTTTATGAATATTCAAGGAAACGATTAATTTGTGAAGTGGTTAATGCTACAGCGATTTTAAAATTTTCAAGAAAAACTTGTTGATTATATGATATTGCTTTTTTGTTAACATAGCTATTTTTGATTTGAATGAAAATTTATTGTGAGAAGTTTCTAGTGGATAAAAAATCTTATTGACTATTATTTTTATACCTTTTTATTTTACAACTTGCAATCAGAATTACTAGTAAAATTTAACCGCAAAAAAAACCACTATAAAACATTCTTAATTAAGCTTTAAACTTAAACAAATTTGAATTTTATTAACACTATTTTAGACAGACAACATATAAACTTAGACAAACACCAAAAAAAGTCACAAAATATACTACTATTATGAATTTCAATTCTGGCAAACTTTATCGTGTACCATTACATTATCATATCCTTTTTTGGCTTACTTACTTTTTATTCAACACATTTCGCTGGGGAATTTATTTTAATGATTATTGGTACTCATTCAAAACTAATTTATTAGGCTTTCCAATTCATATGACATTATGTTATTTGAATATTTTAATTTTCATGCCTTATTTAGTTTATCGAAAAAAATATCTTCTCTACGTACTGACCATCTTATCGTCTATATTTATAATGGTCATCATTAAATTTAATCTTACTTATTTATTGATAAATCATAACGTATGGCCAGAAGGACCTCAAACAATTGATAAACTAACACTCAACTATACTATCGATATGATGATTGGTGAGCTCTACGTTATCACATTTGTGACAGCAATTAAGATTACGCTGGATTTTCTTAAAGAACAAAAAAGAGTTGCCGATCTTGAAAAATCTCAATTAGAAACAGAATTGCTTTTCCTGAAATCTCAAATCTCTCCGCACTTTCTGTTCAATACCTTAAATAATATATATTCTTTATCTGTCGAGAAATCAAACAAAACTCCAAAAGTTGTTCTTAAGCTATCAGAACTAATGCGTTATATGCTGTACGATACAAAAAGCAAAAAGCAAACTTTAGAGAACGAAATACTTTGTATTCAGAATTATTTGGATCTTGAGAGAATTAGAAATGACGATCGCTTAGAAATAAACATGTCAATTTCCGGTGATATTCATGATAAAACAATATCTCCCATAATATTATTGACCTTTATTGAAAATGCATTTAAACATGGTGTAAATAAGAATACTGGAAAAGTAATTATCAATATTAGCTTTAAAGTAAAAGGTGATTTTTTGCATTTTACAATTGCTAATCCAATGCCAGAAATTACTCATCATAAAGATAACTTTAACAAGTCAAGTGGTATAGGTATTGAAAATGTCAAAAAAAGACTGGAATTAGATTATAATAAAAAGGACTACAATCTTTCTTTTAAGAATAAAAAGAATATTTTTGTTGTTAAGCTTATAATTAAAGTTACTTAACTTGAATTTAAATTTTATTACCTTAATTTTTTCGCTCAAAAAAAATAATAATTGCAAAAATGAAAATAAATTGTTTGATTATAGATGATGAACCATTAGCAATTAATGTTATCAAAAACTATTTGGAGCCAATTGAAAATTATGATGTGATAAACACTTTTACGAACCCAATCGAGGGCTTGAATTTTCTAAAAAATAATAACGTCGATGTCCTATTTCTGGATATTAATATGCCTGTTCTAGATGGAATTAATTTTCTGAAAAGTCTGGAAAACCCTCCATTGGTAATTATTACAAGTGCCTACAGTGAATTTGCTATAGAAACTTACGAACTCGATGTCTTAGACTTTTTAGTAAAACCTGTCGAATTTCCCAGGTTAATGAAAGCACTAAACAAGGCTGGTAAAAGACTTGAAAACAAAAACAATCCGCTTCAGGAAAGCAGTACAGAAAGTCCTTTTATCTTTTTGAAAATTGACAAAAAAAGAATGAAGAAGATTTTCTTAAATGAAATTTTGGTTATCGAAAGCCTTAAGGATTATTTAAAAATAAGCACTTTAACTGGCAAATACATCATTCACAGTACCTTATCTGATTTCACGGATTTGTTGCCTGAACGAAACTTTTTAAGAATACACAGATCTTTTACTGTAGCCATTGATAAAATTGATGCTGTTGAAGGAAACAGCGTTGAAATTGAAGGTATTCGATACGTAATTGGCAGATCATATATGGATCACGTAAAACAAAGAATTCTAAATTCTTCAAATTAAAAAATACTATTATTTTTATTTTCACTCAAGACTTTTATCAACGTTCTAAAATTTGTTGATCCTTTTTTTCCATTATTTCATTTTAATTGTAGAATGGATTTTAGAGTTGATTCTTTTCTATCACAAAAAATCAACCTTTAATCCAAATTGCAATGCACTTTTGCATAATTTTAATCAAAATGAAGTATATGCATTCCACTACAAAGGTCTAATCTGATGAAAGAACGTAGAATTAGACCTTGTGTCGATGACTTATTACAAATACGATCTTTATATTAGGAAGTTAGTAATAAAGATGAAAGTGGCTCTATATAACCCAAAAATCTCCGGCTGTGTACTAACAAAGGAACACATATTCTATCCACAGACGACAAATACATTACATTCTTTGAATGCCCATAATGGAGTAAATTGATAAAGCAGACATTTTTTTAAAATATGCTTAATAAATTAAATAAAAGCATGAAATACAATTTTTA
This sequence comes from Flavobacterium sp. FlaQc-57, assembly GCF_044007395.1. Classification (NCBI taxonomy): domain Bacteria; kingdom Pseudomonadati; phylum Bacteroidota; class Flavobacteriia; order Flavobacteriales; family Flavobacteriaceae; genus Flavobacterium; species Flavobacterium sp. FlaQc-57. The sequence continues at coordinate 1,310 of NZ_JBIPDA010000003.1, read as the reverse complement.
AAAACAACTCCTTTAAACTTGATCAGAGCATTTTTTTATATTTATTAAGAACTTAATTCAGCCATTTTTTTCGTTTAAACCAAATCAAAGGAGCAATGAAACAAATCAATATCAACGCTATTGCATAAATATATCCATATTCCCACACTAGCTCAGGCATATTTTTAAAATTCATACCATATACTCCGGCCACAAGCATGGGTAACGAAATACACATAGTTATAATAGTCAATGTTTTAAAAATTCGGTTTTGCTCTAAGTCTATTTTAGTAGAAACATAATCCTTTAGGTCGTCTAAACGTTCAAAATTGTTCTGAACATATTCATTTATAACTCCTAAATCACTTAATTCCAATAAAATTTCTTCTTTAATTTCAGGAGTTAATTTATTGCTTTTCCGAAGTAAGTGCATAATTCGTCTAAATTCATTAAGAGATTCCTTAACAATTAGATTATTGAATTTTAATGCTGTAATTTCATTCAATCCATGTTCAGAAAAATGATTCTGTTTCTGCAAATTCAAAAAAATTGTTTTGATATTCTTCGCTATGATTTCTGTCAAGTCCGCAAAATAATCAGGAATAATCCCAACCATCATTAACAAAAATGTGTTTAGGTTAAAGGGTAAATCCTTTGTTCTATCAAAATGTTCCTGCCTTTTACTTTCAGTTATAAAACTCTCAAAATTTATATCCATAAAAGCGAACATTATTGTTTTGGTCAGAATAAATGAAACTATAATTTCTTCAATTTTATTTTGAGGAGTTAAATAAGGAAACGAAAAATTAAATGCTAATTGATCCTCTTTTTCAAGATAGTGTGAACTTATTTCAATATCATCACTATTATTCAATATCGTCGCATCAATACCAAACAGCTTTTCAAGGGCTATGATATCCTCTTTATTATAATTAACAATTTGAATACTATTTATAGTACTTAAGTCTTCAGGCAATTCCTTAATACTTTTTATCTTAGTAATGTTTTTACTCTTATCTAAAATTTCGATAATCATGGATCGTAATTTATTTACAATTTTATACTCTACTGCTTACTCGATTCTAATAAATACTATCCCTGTCAGACTAGTTGCATCTAAGATAGTTTCATTATCTATCAAATCCAAGAGAAAAGATTTATACTCAATTACCAATTGCCCAAGTAAGTATTTCTATTAATAAAACAAAAACTTATATAACGCAAAAAACCCTATCCGAATTGGATAGGGTTTTTAAAAGAAAGGCGACGACATACTCTCCCACATAACTGCAGTACCATCTGCGCAGGCGGGCTTAACTACTCTGTTCGGG